>NZ_FCOI02000001.1 GCF_001544795.2 Caballeronia temeraria
GCGCGGACCCGATGGACCCATCGGCCGCGAAGCGGGCTGGAGCTATTGGTGCTGAACCAGCAAGTGAAGCGGCGCGAAGCGGCAGACCGTGCGCGAGCCAGGCGCGGTTGGGCCTTTGAGGGCACTCTTTAGGCGAATGCCACGGTGGACGAGAGAACTACCCAAATTGCGTGGGACCGCGGGCGTATCGAGCTGCTTTCTTTGGTTACTTTCTTTGCAGCAGCAAAGAAAGTGACTGCCGCCCCGCACAGGGGCAGCGCTAATAGACCAACACGACCACGGGATCCGGCAACAAAAAGCAACAACTATCTCCCATGCAAAGTCGGATGCGAATCAAACACCGGCCCCTGCACGAAATGCACATCAAACTGCTGAAGCGCATTGAACTGCGCTTCATCGGAGACATTGGAAAAAATGAGCGGAATCCTCAAGCGATGCGCATACGCCACAAGATGCTTCACCACTGAATCCCGCAAAGCCTGCCCCGCATCCATCTTGATGAAATCGAGCCGAGCCATATCCGACACCGCCATGATCTGCCCGGCATTGGGCAGATTCCCCGCGACCTTGAACCCGTAGTGCTGATAGCTCTTCGTGAGATAGCCGAGAAACGTCTTGTGCGCGACCGCCGCCGCGGGCAATTCGATCACCACGCGCGACGGGGTCATCCCGAACTCCATCAGCACGGAAGAGAAGTGCAGTCCGTGGTCGTACTTCACGCTCTTCAAAAGCCGCTCGTGCACGCGCAAAAACAAAAGCCCCGGCCGATGCGGCCCGAAGAAGTTGAACGCATGCAGCGCGCGCGACAGCCGGTCCAGCACGACCAGCTCACGATCATCCTCAAGTTGTCCGAACGGATCGCGCGGCGCGTCGCCCTGAATGAGCGTCAACGCCTGCACGCCGAGTTCATCGCCGAAACGCTCCGCGCTCTCCGGCGATGCGCTCAACGTCTGCGGAAAACTATGCGTGCCGACATCGAAAATCGGCTCGTAAGCGCTCGAAATGCACAGATCGCGATAATGCGCGACCGCCTCCCCGGCATGCTCGTTCTCGCCAAGCGCGACATGCGCGCCGAGAAACGGATGGTCCGCAGCGCGGGCGACAAGTTCAGGCAAGGACGGGGCGATCATGGATGGAGCATTCGGGTTCGTGAGGCGTGCCGTACCGGGCGATTTTCATTGGAATGGTCGATGGTATCAGCGCGCAACACCGCGTCCAGCACCAAATTCACATATTGATATGCCGGATCAAGCCCGTCGATTAAGGGTTTACGATCAATTTCACTAATCGTAATTTGTTTTACCATGCGTAAATCGTAGCGACGACCCGCCGCGCAAGTTCGTCGTCGCCTGAACCGCCGCACTTTTCGTCGAGGATTTCGACCATGCCATCGTTCGAGACGCATACGGACGCGAATCAGCACTATCAGTCGGGTTTCGCCAACGACTTCGCCACCGAGGCGCTGCCGGGCGCATTGCCCATCGGCCGCAATTCGCCGCAGCGCGCTGCTTACGGGCTCTACGCCGAGCAGCTCTCAGGCAGCGCGTTCACCGCGCCGCGCGCGCACAATCGCCGCTCGTGGCTGTATCGGATTCGGCCGGCGGCCGTGCACAAGCCGTTCACGCGCATTCCCGCCGATATGCTGCGCGCGAAACTCGTCGCCAATTTCGCCGATGTTCCGCCGACGCCGCCTAATCAACTGCGATGGGACCCGCTGCCGATGCCCGCTGCGCCGACCGATTTCATCGACGGCTGGGTGACGATGGCCGGCAACGGCGCGGCGGAGTCGATGTCCGGTTGCGCGATTCATCTCTACGCCGCGAATCGCCCGATGCAGGACCGCTTCTTCTTCAACGCCGACGGCGAATTGCTGATCGTGCCTCAGCAAGGCCGCCTCGCGATCTGGACGGAACTGGGCAAGCTCGATGTCGAGCCGTTCGAGATCGCCGTGATTCCGCGCGGCGTGCGCTTCACCGTGGCGCTGCCCGATGGCGACGCGCGCGGCTATATCTGCGAGAACTTCGGCGCGCTGTTGCAGTTGCCCGATCTCGGTCCGATCGGCTCGAACGGGCTGGCGAATCCGCGCGACTTCCTCACGCCGAACGCCGCGTACGAAGACCGCGAAGGCCGGTTCGAACTCGTCACGAAGATGAACGGCGTGCTGTGGCGCGCGGATATCGGCCATTCGCCGCTCGATGTCGTCGCGTGGCACGGCAATTACGCACCGTACAAGTACGATCTGCGCCACTTCAACACCATCGGCTCCATCAGCTACGACCATCCGGATCCGTCGATCTTTCTCGTGCTGCAATCGCCGAGCGACACGCCGGGCGTCGATTCGATCGACTTCGTGATCTTCCCGCCGCGCTGGCTCGCAGCTGAAGATACGTTCCGTCCGCCGTGGTTTCATCGGAATGTGGCGAGCGAGTTCATGGGTCTCGTGCACGGCGTCTACGACGCGAAGGCCGAAGGCTTCGTGCCGGGCGGCGCGAGCCTGCACAACTGCATGTCGGGGCACGGGCCGGACGCGGGCACGTTCGAGAAAGCATCGAACATCGATACCTCGAAGCCCGCGAAGGTCGACTCGACGATGGCTTTCATGTTCGAAACGCGCACCCTCATCAAGCCGACGCAGTTCGCGCTCGACACCGCGCAATTGCAGGCGAACTACTACGAGTGCTGGCAAGGCCTCACGAAACACTTCAACCCGGAGCAACGATGAACAACGCGCTGAAGGCCACACTCGCGCCGACGCTCAGGAGCTGGATCGAATCCGCGAACGCACTCGCGAGCGACTTTCCGATCCAGAACCTGCCGTTCGGGATTTTCAGCGATGCCGTGAATCCGCAGCCGCGCGCGGGCGTCGCGATCGGCGAATGGATCGTCGATCTCGCCGCGCTCGAACGCGCCGGGTTGCTCGATGCGCACGGCACGTTCGACAAGCCGCGCCTGAACGACTTCATCGCGCTCGGACGCGAGACGTGGCGCGATGTGCGGATTGCGCTTTCTGCTTTGCTCGCACAGGGCAACGCGACCTTGCGTGACGACGCGGCCTTGCGCCAGCGCGCGCTCGTGCCGCGCAACGGCGCGACGATGCATCTGCCGGTCGAGATTCCGGGCTACACGGATTTCTACTCGTCGAAAGAGCACGCGACGAACGTCGGCTCGATGTTCCGCGATCCGAAGAACGCGCTTTTGCCGAACTGGTCGGAGCTGCCGGTCGGCTATAACGGGCGCGCGTCGTCGGTGGTCGTGAGCGGCACGCCGGTGCGTCGGCCGAACGGTCAGATCAAGCTGCCGAACGAGGATCGGCCGATCTTCAGCGCGTGCCGCAAGCTGGATATCGAGCTGGAGACGGGGTTCATCGTCGGGCGGGGTAATGCGCTCGGCGAACCGATCGCGTGTGAGGACGCGGAGCAGCACATCTTCGGCATGGTGCTGCTCAACGACTGGAGCGCGCGCGATATCCAGCAATGGGAATACGTGCCGCTCGGGCCGTTTAACTCGAAGGGCTTCGCGACGACCATCTCGCCGTGGATCGTCACGCTCGATGCGCTCGAGCCGTTTCGCACCGCGACGCCCGCGCAGGAGCCGAAGCCGCTCGCCTATTTGCGGCACGAAGGCGATCACGCGTTCGATATCGAACTGGAAGTCACGCTGCGTCCCGAAGGCGCGCGGGCGGCCACGACTATTTCGCGGACCAATTTCAAGCTGATGTACTGGTCGATGGCGCAGCAGCTCGCGCATCACACGGTCGGCGGCTGCAATACGCGCGTCGGCGATCTGATGGGCTCGGGCACGATCAGCGGACCGACGCCGGATTCGTGCGGCAGTCTGCTCGAAAGCACGTGGAATGGGCAGCGGCCCATGAAGCTGGAAGAGGGCGGCGAGCGCGCGTTTCTGCAGGACGGGGATGAAATCGTTCTGCGTGGATGGTGTCAGGGCGAGGGGTATCGCGTGGGGTTTGGGGAATGCGCGGGGCAGGTGGTGGCGGCGCGGGGGTGATGGGAGAGCCTCAAAGCTCACTGTTCGGCCATACAATCTATCGAACGGAGCAATGCCACATGCGATCCGAAGGTCGTCGGTCGGGTGGCCCACGACCTTCAGGACGGCAGCTTTGCATGTGAGGCGATCGCTTCGCTATCTCGTTCGGTATCGTCGAAAAAATTCCACATGTCTCTTGAAGCGTTTATGCGCCCAGATCAGACCGCCGATTAGAACGCACCCGAGCACCGTCCATCCGAGCGCTGCCGAATGAGCCGCGCCGCCGCAAATCAAGCCTGAAACCATGGACGCACCAGCGATTCGGTTGTACATCCTGCGCGGCACGCCATAGTGCGCTTCAGCTTGGCATCCTGTGCAAACCCTTGCGCCCCAGGGGAAATCGGTTCGGCAATGCGGGCAATTCAATGCGGACATAGATTTTTAGCTTGTTTCGATGAAGTGCGAATTCGCTTTGGTATCGATACCCAGAGCATTTGTGATCCTAAATAGTTCAGAGAAGATAACTGATTGTCCTGAGCATTGGCGGCGTGGCGTGTAACTCGTTATCAATCGTCAAAGGTCGAGCGCACCACTCGCGGAGTTGATTACTTCTAGTCAGTCAACTTTCGTAGTCTGTTGCCTCCGCTCCCACCACGCCGCCACGAGAAACGCGCACGCCGCCGCCGTCAACACGCCGATCAGCGCATCCGCCCCGACGCGCTGCATCAGCGTGCCCGCGACGATCGGACCGCCGAAGCTCGCGATGCTCCACGACGCCCCGACGATCGCCGTCGCCGATACGAGCGACGGTCCGCGAAAGCGCTCGCCGCACGCGACGATCGACAGCGTGTAGACGCTGCCCGCCGCCGCGCCGATCACGAACAAGAGCGGCCAGCAGATCCACGGATACGCAACCGCCCAGGGCAGAGGCGGCAGCAGCACCGCGGCGACCACGCCCGCGCCCGCATGCACCTTCGCGCGCCCGATGCGATCGGCGAGCCAGCCGATCGGGAATTGCATCGTCGTGTCGCCGAGCAGAATCGCCGACGCGAACAGCACGCCGACATCCTCGCCAATGCCGTGCGACATCGCGAAGAGCGGCATCAGCGAAAGCGCGAGCGTGTCGAAGAGCGCGAAGAAGCCCGTGCCGATCACGAGCGCCGGCATGCGCGGCAGCACGGTGCGCCAGTCGCCGTGTTCGCCTTCTTCGGATGCGAGCGCGTGCGGCGTGCCGCGTATCGATGCGAGCGCCGGCAGCGCCAGCAGGAAAATCGCGCCGCAGAGTGCAAAGCGCATCGACGGTAATCCGCCAATTGCGCTGACGAGCACCGGGCCCGTCATCTGAAACAGCGTGAAGTTGGTCGCGTAGAGGGCGACGACGCGCCCGCGCGTGGCATCGTCGGCGAGCTGGGTGACCCACGCTTCGCCGATGGTGAAAAGCAGCATCAGCGCCGCGCCGCACAGAAAGCGCAGCACGGCCCAGAGCCACAGGTCGACGGTGAACTGCATCGCGATGGTAGACAACGCCGCGACGACCACCGTGCCGACGATCGTCTCGCGCGCGCCGAACCGCGCGGCGACACGGCTCGCCACCGGCGCGATGACGAGGCCGCCCGCCGCCTGCATCGCCGTCATCAGGCCGACGATGTCCGTGCCGTAGCCCGCTTGCGTCAGTGCGAGCGCGGTGAGCGGCAGCGTCGCGCCCAGACCCAGGCCGACGACCGCCACGCTCAATATCAGCGCGAGAAAATCGCGCGAGAGAATGCCCTTCATCCAGCGTACCGCCTGCGAAGAATCAGGCGGCTTGCCCGATCGCAAGACGGCGCGCGCGTTTGTCGAGCGTCGCCGACAGCAGCGTCAGGCCGAACGCGCTCATCGCCATCAGAATGCCGACCCACGGCAGCGACGTGAGCGGCGCGCCCGCGCTGATCACGCAGCCGCCGAGCCACGCGCCGGTCGCATTGCCGAGGTTGAACGCGCCCTGATTCAAGGTCGATGCGAGATTCGGCGCATCGCTCGCGCGATTCACGATCAGGATCTGCAGCGGCGGCACGATCGCGAAGGCGAGCACGCCCCAGAAGAAGATGGTGATCATCGCGGAGACGGGTTCGTGCATCGTGCCGGCGAAGATCGTCAGAATGACGACGATCGCGAGCAGGAACGACAGCAGCGAGCGCAGCAGCTTCCAGTCCGCGAGCTTGCCGCCGAGCGTGCTGCCGACCGTCAGGCCGAGGCCGAAGAGCAGCAGCACATACGTGACCGCGTGCGGCGAAAAGCCCGTCACGTCTTCGAGAATCGGCGTGATATACGTGAACACCGAGAAGAGACTCGCCGATGCCAGCACGCTGATGCCGAGCACCATCAGCACTTGCGGGTTCTTGAGCACGTCGAATTCGCGCAGGATGCTCGTCTCGCGCATCTCGATATGCTTCGGCAGGCACACGGCGAGCGCGCCCGCCGCCGCGACGCCGATCAGCGTGACGACCCAGAACGTCGAGCGCCAGCCGGCCGCCTGGCCGAGCGCGGTGCCGAGCGGCACGCCGAGCACGTTGGCGAGCGTGAGGCCGGTGAACATCAGCGCGATGGCCTGAGCGCGGCGATTCGGCGCGACGAGATCGGCGGCGACCACCGAGCCGATGCCGAAGAACGCGCCGTGACAGAACGCCGTGACGATGCGCGCGCCCATCAGCACCCAGTAGTTCGGCGCGAGCGCGCACAGCATGTTGCCAACGATGAACACGCCGATCAGGCCCATCAGCGCCTTCTTGCGCGGCATCTTCGCGGTGACGATAGCGAGAATCGGCGCGCCGACGGTCACGCCGAGCGCATAGCCGGACACGAGCATGCCCGCCGCCGGAATCGTCACCGCGAGATCGCGCGCGACATTGGGCAACAGGCCCATGATGACGAATTCCGTCGTGCCGATGCCGAACGCGGCAATGGCGAGAGCGAAAAGAGGCAGAGGCATGGCGGGAGCGGACGAGGTGTCACGTCTGGGCGCATCGTCGGATTGAGCGATGCAGGCGCCGAGGCGGAGTTGAAGGCTCGAATTGTACCGAAAGGTTATTTTCGATGCTGGTATAAACCCTGATGCCGAACGGTCCGTCCACGCGTCGGCCCGAACGGATATTCTTTCGGACGCGGCGGCGGCGCACGACTCTTGCAAGCGCGACGCCCGCATGCGTCAGATGTTTCCGGTAACACGTCCGCGCCGTGCATTCCTTGCGCGTCGCGCGCGCCGCAGAGTGTTGGAAAAACGCAGCAACTTTTTGAACGAAGATGTCACCGACAAAATTCCTTTCCCGCGCGGCCGCTGCCGCCACGCTGTTCATCGCATCCACGCTTGCGTTCGCCCAGAGCGACGCGGCCGGTCCCATCGACACGAAAGCGGGCACGCTCTATTTCCTGCGCGACGAATCCGGCATGGCCGCGCTCATCGAGAAACAGGTGTTCGATCGTTTCGACGCGAAGCGCATCGTGCATTTCGACGAAACGTCCGGCACGGCCGACACCGTCACGCGCATGCTCGTGCAGACCGACACCGGCCCGATCCTGTACGACTTCCGCCGCAATCCGCCGCTCGTGCAGCGCGCCGGTCAGCGCATGACGGTCAAACGCGTGTTCTGGCAGGGCGAGGAAGTGGTGATGCAGTCGAATCTCGGCTGGTTCGGCCTGCAGCGCGGCAAGCTCACGAAGCTGCAATCGTCGACGACGATCTATCACTGAGCGGAAACACGCGCTCGCCGGCGATCACGTAGAGCGCTTCGCCGCGCACGCCGCCGTTCACCTCGAAGCCGCCCGTGAATGCGCCGAACGCGGGCAGCACGCCCGCGCGCGGGCCGAAGCGAAAGCACGGCAGGCGCGCGCTGTCGACGCGCGTCGCGAGCCGGTAGACGGGATGCTCATGCCCCGCGAGCGCGTAAGCGCCATCGACTGTCTGCGGATGATGACAAAGCGCCCACGGCCCGAGCATATGCGGCTCCTTCACGACATCGACGCCGAATAGCGCGGGCAGCGCGCCCGCGTGTTTGTCGTGATTGCCTTCGACGAGCACGAGCGCAAGTTCGCGATGCTTCGCGCGCCACGCGGCGAGCGCGTCGAGGGTTTCATCGGCGTGGGATTCGCGGGCGTGCAGCAAGTCGCCGAGAAAGACGATCGATTCCGGCCGATGCGCCGCGACGAGCGCATCGAGCCGCGCGAGGCTCTCGCCGGTCGTGCCGACGGGCACCGGAATGCCGCGCGCGCGAAACACGGCGTCCTTGCCGAAATGCGCATCGGCGATGAAAAGGCTCTTGGCGTGCGGATCGAACGCCGCGCGCTGCGCGGAGATCACGAGCGCGTGGCCGTGGACATCGATGGTCAGTGCTTCCATTTATGCTTTCGCTGCCTTCTCCAGATCCGCGAGCATACGCTCGACGCGATCCGATAGCTTCTCCGTGCTCACCTTCTCCCGCAAGCGCGCGACGATCAGCGGAAACGCAAAAGGCGTCGGCTTTTTCGGCGCATGCAGCGCGAGGCGGCTTTCGCTCATGCGTTCGAGCGCCGCCCGGATGCGGCCGAGTTCGAGTTCCTGCAGCATCACTTCCTGATCGGCTTGCGCGAGCAGCAGATTGCCGCTGTCGTGCTTGCGGAAGACTTCGTAGAACAGCCCGCTCGACGCCTGCAATTGCCGCGCGCTTTTCTGCTGTCCCGGATGACCTTGATAGATCAACCCTGACACGCGCGCGATTTCGCGAAAGCGCCGCGCCGACAACTCCGATGCGTTGAGGCTCGCCAGAATGTCGTGCTCCAGATTCTCCGGCGAAAAAAGCCCTTCTTCGATGAGCGTTTCCCAATCGAACGGCCGTGCCGACAGCAGCTCGAAGCCGTAATCGTTCATCGAAATGGAAAACGTGCTCGGTTGATCGCGCGCAACCCGCCAGCCGATAAGCGACCCCAGCCCGATATGCGCCATGCGCCCCGCGAACGGATAGCAGAAGAAGTGATGCCCCTCGCGCGAACGCACGAGTTCGACGACGAGCACGCCCGGCCCCGGCAGCGCGGACCACTTCGCCTGCAAATCGAGCAGCGGTTTGATGGCGCGCATCTCGGGCTCGTCGTAGATGCCGTCGTTGGCGCGCGCGAGCATCACGAGGGCGGCATCGGCGAGTTCGGACGAGAGCGGCATCTTGCTGCCGGCCCATTGCGGCATCGCCCCGCGCGATGACGTCGCGCGTTTCACGTAGGCGGTCATGTCGCGCACGCGCACGAGTTCGAGCGCGCGTCCGCCGAACGTGAAGACATCGCCGGGCTTGAGGCGCGAGATGAACGATTCCTCCATCGCGCCGATGCGCCCGCCCGTCATATAAGCCACGTTGATGGTTGCGTTCGCGACGATCGTGCCGACGTTGTTGCGATGCCGGCGCACGAGGTCGTCGCGCGGCACGCGATACACGCCGTCATCGTCCTTCACGACGCGATGAAAATCCGGATACGCCCCGAGCGATGCGCCGCCGCGCTCGACGAACGCGAGCGCCCAGTCGAACTCCCGCTGCGTCAGATCGCGATACGCATACGCGGTGCGCACTTCGTCGAGCATATCGGCCGATGTGAAGCCGCCGCCGATCGCCACCGTCACGAGATGCTGCACGAGCACGTCGAGCGGCTTTAACGGCATGTCGCGCCCTTCGATGCGACGCTCCTGGATCGCCCAGCGCGCCGCGGCTGCTTCGACGAGTTCGAGCGCATGCGTCGGCACGATCGTCACGCGCGATACGCGTCCCGGCGCGTGCCCCGAGCGTCCCGCGCGCTGCATCAGCCGCGCGACGCCTTTGGGCGAGCCGATTTGAAACACGCGATCGACCGGCAGAAAATCGACGCCCAGATCCAGACTCGACGTGCACACGACCGCTTTCAGTTGCCCGTTTTTCAGGCCGAGTTCGACCCAGTCGCGCACTTCCTTATCGAGCGAGCCGTGATGCAGCGCGAGCAATCCCGCCCAGTCCGGCCGCAGTTCGAGCAGCGCGCGATACCAGATTTCCGATTGCGAGCGCGTGTTGGTGAAGACGAGCGAGCTTTGCGCACGATCGATTTCATCGGCGACGGGGCCGACCTGCCGCACGCCCAGATGGCCGCCCCACGGAAAGCGCTCGATGGTCTCGGGAATCAGCGTATCGACGACGAGCGTTTTCGGCTGCGCGCCACGCACGACGACGCGCGGCGTCTTCACCGGATGCAGCAACGCATCGTGCGCGGGCGCAAGATTGCCGAGCGTCGCGGACAGGCCCCATATCTGCAGATCGGGACGCCAGCGGGCGAGCCGCGCGATCGCGAGTTGCGTCTGCGTGCCGCGCTTGTTGCCGAGCAGCTCATGCCATTCATCGACGACGATCATGCGCAGGTGCTTCAGCTCCTCCTGCGCATTGGCGCGCGTGAGCATCAGCGTCAGGCTTTCGGGCGTCGTGACGAGCGCCGACGGCATCCGCCGATTCTGACGCGCGCGCTCGGTCGATGACGTGTCGCCCGTGCGCAGCCCGACCGTCCACGGCACCGACAGCGCGCTCACCGCGTTTTGCAGCGCGCGGGCGCTGTCGGCGGCGAGCGCGCGCATCGGCGTGATCCACAGGACCGTGAGCGGCGCAGGGTTGGTATCGACCTTCGATGACCACGCGAAAGCCGCCAGCGCGCCGAGCCACACGGCCCACGTCTTGCCCGCGCCCGTCGTCGCGTGAAGCAGGCCGCTCGCGCCGCGCGCGATCTCGCGCCACGCTTCGCGCTGAAATTCGAACGGCTGCCAGCCGCGTTCGTCGAACCAGCGCGCGATGCGTGCATCGATCGGCTTCGCGGCTTCGTTCGCGTCGAATGCGAAAGGCGCGGGCGTGAAAAGCTCGGCGGCGGCATCGAGCTTCGCCTGCGCCGCACGCGTGCGCGGCACCCGGCGAGGGCGCGGCGCGCGCCGCTTGCGGTCATCGGCGGATTCGGGCGCGCTCATGCGGCGGCCTCGTTCAGAAAGCCCTTGAGCATGTCGAGCGTGTCGGCGTCTTCGATCGCCTTGTCGGTGCGCCAGCGCAGCATGCGCGGAAAGCGCACGGCGATGCCCGACTTGTGACGCGGGCTCGCCTGGATGCCTTCGAAGCCGATCTCGAAGACGAGCGTCGGCGTGACGCTCCTCACCGGTCCGAATTTCTCGATGGTCGTCTTGCGCACGATCGCATCGACGCGGCGCATTTCTTCATCGGTCAGACCGGAATAAGCCTTTGCGAAGGGCACGAGCGTGCGCGTGCCGCCGGCTTCGTCCCAGACGGCGAAAGTGAAATCCGTGTAGAGGCTCGCGCGCCGTCCGTGGCCGCGCTGCGCATAGAGGAGCACTGCGTCGATGGCATACGGATCGATCTTCCACTTCCACCACGTGCCCGATGCCTTCGTGCGCCCGACGCCGTACATCGACGCACGCTCCTTCAGCATCAGTCCTTCGACGCCGCGCGCGCGGCTTTCGTCGCGCAATTGCGCCAGCGCATGCCAGCCGGATGCCGTCACGACCGGCGACACGCGCAGCACGTCCACCTGCAAGGAAGACGCCAGCGCGTCCAGCCGGGCGCGCCGCGCGTGCAGCGGCTCCATACGCAGATCGCGGCCATCGATTTCGAGCAGATCGTAGGCGAGCAGCGCGGCGGGCGAATCCGCGAGCACTTTCTTCGTGAGCGATTTGCGCGTGATGCGCGGTTGCAGCCGCGCGAACGGCAAGGGCACATCGGCGCCCGGTTCCCACGCGAGGATTTCGCCGTCGATCACGGTGCCGTCGGGCAGCGCTTCGCCGAGCGCGGCGAGTTCGGGAAAGCGCTCGGTCACGAGATCCTCACCGCGCGACCAGACCCACACGCGGCCCGCGCGCTTCACGAGTTGCGCGCGGATGCCGTCCCATTTCCATTCGACGATCCAGTCATCGGGCGAGCCAAGCGTCGCCGGATCGGTTTGCAGCGGATGCGCGAGAAAAAACGGAAAGGGCAGGCCGATATCGCTTTCGTGCGGCGTGTCGACGTCGTCGCCTTCGGTCGCCGGCGCGATCAGCCGAAGGTAGCGCGCGGCGCTCGGCTTCTCGCGCGAATCGGTCCAGCCGACCATGCGTTGCGCGATGCGCTTGTGATCGACGCCCGCAACCTGAGCGAGCGCACGCACGACGAGCTGCCGCGCGACGCCCACGCGAAAGCCGCCGCCAATCAGCTTCGTCAGCAGAAAGCGCTCGCTCCAGTTCAGTTCGTCCCAGTAGCTCAGGAGGCGTTCGCGCAATTCGGCCGGCTCGATGCCGCGCAACGTAAGCACGCGTTCTTCGATCCACTGCGCGAGCCCGAGCGACGATTCGCCCGACGCCGGCGGCAGCACATGCGCGATGGTTTCCGCGAGATCGCCGACCGCCTGATACGACTCTTCGAACAGCCACGCCGGCAAGCCCGCGCGCTCGCGGGCGAATTCGGTGAGCAGGCGCGTCGGCACGGACTGGCGCGGCTTGCCGCCCGCGAGAAAATACGACGCCCACGCGGCATCTTCGGGCGCCGCGCCCGAAAAATACGCGATCAGCGCTTCGAGCTTCTCGTTGGTCGACGTGGTCGCGTCGAGCGCGGCGTAGAGCGTCGCGAAGCGCTTCATGATGCGTCGACCTTGCCGGCATCGAGGTCGGCTTCGACGGCATCGTCGCCGTATTCGGTCTTGAACGCGCCCGCGTCCAGGCCTTGTTCGCAGAGCCAGCGCACCATCGGCTCGATCTGTCCGTGCGTGACGATCACGCGTTGCGCGCCGCTCGCGCCGATGGCGAGTTGCAGCCCCGGCCAGTCCGCGTGATCCGACAGCACGAAGCCGCGATCGACGCCCTTGCGCCGCCGCGTGCCGCGCAGACGCATCCAGCCGGACGCGAAGGCATCGCTGTAATCGCCGAAGCGGCGCATCCACGTGCTGCCCTGCGCGGACGGCGGCGCGACGATCAGCGCGCCCTTGAACGCGGCCTTGTCCTTTGCCGCGATCTCGCTGACGAGCCGCGTGTCCGGCAACGCGACGCCCGACTCGCGATACGCGCGATTGAGTGGCTCGACCGCGCCGTGACAGAAGACCGGACCGATGGCGGCGTCGACGCCCGCCAGCACGCGCTGCGCCTTGCCGAACGAATAGCAGAACAGCACCGACGCGCGGCCTTCGCTCGCGTTGTGGCGCCACCAGGAATCGATGCCGTCGAAGACGTCGCGCGAGCGGTCCCATCGATAGATCGGCAGGCCGAACGTCGATTCGGTGATGAACGTATCGCAGCGCACCGGTTCGAACGGCGCGCAGGTCGGGTCCGGCTCGACCTTGTAGTCGCCCGATGCAACCCACACGCGTCCCTTGTATTCGACGCGCACCTGCGCCGAGCCGAGCACGTGCCCGGCCGGATGCAGCGACACGCGCACGCCGTTCACGACGATGACCTCACCGTAGGCGAGCCCTTGCACGTCGATGCCCGGCAGCCTCGACAGCAGCACGCCCAAGCCCGGTTCGGCCGCGAGATAGTGCGCATGACCGAAGCGCGCGTGATCGGCATGCGCATGCGTGATGACGGCGCGTTCGACAGGCCGCCAAGGGTCGATATGGAAGTTGCCCGGCACACAGAAGAGACCTTCGGGCCGCGCGACGATGAGATCGGAAGAGGTGTCCACTAATCGCTATCGATGCCGTGTATGACAGTTGCGTGACGCGCTCGCCGTCAGGCTATGTCGATGTGTTCGATTCTGGCAACAAAAGCACGTCACGTGCCCGTCATGGCGCTTTCATGAATCGCGTCTAGGGTGTAAAAGTTTATTTGGCCCGAGCGTCTGTTTAGCGACGGTCGTTCGGGATGCTTGTCAGCGAAACACGCGCGCACGGGGCGCGCGCGCCGCGGTCTTCTTCATATGCCGAACATGGACACGATGGTTGCGCCGACCGCCGCAGAAGCGGTCTGGATCGTCAGGCTCCAGAGCCATCCGCAGTATGACTTCGTGCGCCTGAAGCGCGTGTTTACCGACTACGGCTCGCGCCATCAGGTCGTGCTCGTCGACGTGAGAAAGCTGCTCGAGTGCGCCAATCGCGACGACACGGATTACGTGCTCAAAGCCGTCGACGACTGGCACGCGGGCAAAGTGCGCGGCATTCGCGAGTTTCTCGATCCCGATAATCCCCGCGTGCCGGAAATGCCTTATGTGACGATCAGCGTGCGCCGCTCGCCGGGGCTGCTCGGGCTTTTGGGCGTGCACCGGGAAGGCGTCGTCGCGTTTCGCAACGGCCAGCATCGCGCGCGCTACATGGCCTATGCCGGCGCGCTGTGCATGCCGGTGGAAGTGCATGAGCGTGAAGCGGCGCTTCTACATGAGATGTGCGCGGCGCCGGACGCGTCGAGCGCGGAATACGGGGAAATTTGAGCGCTGCCGGAAAAGCGTGATTCCGTTGGACGAAGGGCCAGACGGCGCAGACGCCGTGCTGGCCCTTGTCGTAGTGATGCCTCTAGTTGGCGGTTGCCGATGCGCTGTGGATTGACTGCACCGGGACGGTCGGCGGCATGGCCGCGCGAATGATCTCGTCGGGGCGGCCGTTTTTGGCGGCAAATTCCCGGCCGAGATAGTCCAGCGCATAATCGATGAAAAATCGCGTTTTCGCCGGGAGATATTGCCGTCCCGGATAGACGATCGACACTTTCATGTCGGGATCATCGATCGAATAGCCGTCCAGCAGACGAACCAGCGCGCCGCTCTCGATATCCCCGCGCACGATGCCTTCAGGAAGAATGGAAAATCCCATGCTCTTCAGTGTCGCGAGACGGACCATCAGCGCATTATTGACGGTGTATGCCGGCGCGAGCGTGATCTGGTCGGCCGCACCGTGCCGGTGCCGGAAGTGCCATGTCTGACTGCGCATCTCGTTCGGCAGACCGACCGAAGGCAACGCCTGCAAGTCGGTCGGCGCGGCGGGCATGCCGTGCTCGGCGAGGAATGCCGGCGTCGCCACCGTCGCGAGCGTGCTGGTGCCGACCGGCCGTTCGATGAGCGCCGTGCTCGACACCATGAACGCCGTGACGATGCCGACGTCATAGCCGTCCTCGACGAGATCGACATGACGTTCAGCGAGCGTGAGCCGCACGTTGACTTTCGGATACACCTTGCGGAAGCCGTCGATGAGCGGCGTCAGCGTCAGCAGCGAAAGCGCGCTCGATGCAACGACACGCAAGGTGCCGCTGGGTTCGCCTTCCGTATGTGTCACGGTCGACTCGAGATGATCCAGTTCTTCCAGCAACGCGCGGCAGCCCTCGAGATAGCGCGTTCCGGCTTCGGTGAGAGACAGGTTGCGGGTGGTGCGGTTGATGAGGCGAGTTCGGAGGTGCGCCTCGAGCATTGCGATTGCTCGTGTGACAAGTGCATTCGAGACATCGAGTTGCTGTGCTGCACGGCGAAAGCTTTCGGTATCCGCCACGCGCACGAAGACGCGCATTGCATGGATCTGATTCATCGTTGTGCCCTCTCAGGTGGTACCACGCGGATCGGACGGGCTGTTCTAAGACAGCTTTGTGTCCGGTTTTTGAACGACGCGTTAAGTCGATAATATTGAGAGCTAACCAATATTGCAATATCAAATTTCTATAAGACGAGATAAATCTTTCCAGCGTGATTAACGTTGTTAATGGCGGCGGCATGCGTTTCAAAATAGAGCATCGTTGTTCGGAATAGAATATGTACGAAAGGCATGCATTTTTTGAATCTGGCAGTTTTGCCATCATCTTTTTCGAATGTATGGTGGAGCTATTTACAAAACTGAATATTTCGCGCTGTTTCTGCGAAGGAGCGCATGCATATATCAAGCATGCAGGAAAAAGATTTTATTTATCGCCCGGTTAATATCGATAAAAACTTTTTCACGGGACGTTATTCGCGTTTTCAGATATTGCTGGAGCCTTGAGCAGCGCAATTATTTTCGATGACCGATAACACGGGCCGATTCCATGATTTGGACTTTGCTTGCGGCGCAGCCTGAAATTGCGCTTTTTTCCAGTCTCGCGATTGGTTATCTCGTCGGGTCCGTCAAACTCGGTCCGGTTCAGCTCGGCGGCGTATGCGGCACGCTCATCGTGGCGCTAATTCTTGGACAAAGCGGGGCGCGCATTTCACCCGATCTCAAGAATATTGCCTTCGCGCTCTTTATCTTCGCACTGGGTTTCACCGGCGGCCCGCAGTTCTTCGCGAACATCGGGCGCGGCTGGCGTTACGGCGCGCTTTCGCTCGTCGAAATCGTCGTCGTGCTTGCGCTCGTGCTCGGCGCCGTCGTGATACTGAAACTCGACGCGGGCACGGCGGCGGGATTGCTCGCGGGCGGCGCGACTGAATCCGCCGTGATCGGCACGGCGTCGGAAGCCATCAACCGGCTCGGTTTGTCCACGACAGACACCGCGCGAATGCAGGCGAATATCGTGACCGCGTACAGCGTGAGCTATCTGTTCGGCCTCGTCACGATCGTGCTCTTCACGAGCCAGTTCGCGCCGCTCATGCTGCGCGTGAATCTGCGCGACGAAGCCGACCGCGTCTGGCGCAAGCTGGGCGGCGACGGCGCGCTCGGCACCGGACAGACGCCCGCCGCGCCGCCGCTCGCCGGCCGCGAGCTCAGGGTGACGGCAGCCGCGGGCGAGACCATCGGCGAACTGGAGAAGCGCTTTCGCGACAACATCAGCGTGCAGCGGGTGCAGCGCGATCGTTCGGTCATCAAGCCGCAGCCCGCGGTCGTGCTGAAAGCGGGCGATCTCGTCGTGGTCGGCGGGCGGCGCGAGGCGCTCGTCGAGGCGATTCCCGCGATCGGCGAGGAAGTGTTCGGCAACGGCGTCTCCGATGTCTATGTGGAGCGCGCCGACGTGATGCTCACGCGCCGCGAGCTGCACGGCCTCACGCTCGCGCAGGTGCGCGCCCGCGCCGCGCCCGCCGATGCGCACGGCATCTTCGTTTCGGCCGTGACGCGTCTGGACAGCACGATTCCCGCGCTGTCCGGCACGCAGGTGCATCGCGGCGACGTGCTGACGCTCGTCGGCAACAAGGAGGACGTCGCGCGCGGCGCGGCCAGGCTCGGCTATCTCATTCCCGCCACGCAGAAAACCGACTTCGTGTTTCTCGGGCTCGGCGTGCTGCTCGGCATCGGGATCGGGCGGCTGTCGGCGCATGTCGGCGGCATCGATCTGACGCTCGGCACGGGCGGCGGCTGTCTGCTCGCGGGACTGCTCTTCGGCTGGGTTCGCTCGCGCCATCCGCTGATCGGCTCGCTGCCCTCGGCGGCGGCGCAGATTCTGAAGGACTTCGGCCTGTGCACGTTCATCGCGGCGGTCGGGCTGTCGGCGGGCACGGACGCGGTGCGGCTCGTGCGCGAATACGGCATTGCGCTGCCGATTGCGGGCATCGTCATCACGCTCGGGCCGGCGCTCGCGTCGCTCTTTATCGGACGATGGCTGCTCAAGCTCGACGTGCCGATGCTCCTCGGCGCGATCGCCGGCCAGCAGTGCAGCACGCCCGCGATCAGCGCGCTCGTCGGCGCGACGGGCAACGCGACGCCCATGATCGGCTACACGATCACCTACGCGCTCTCGAACGTGCTGCTGCCGCTGCTCGGGCCGGTGATCGTCGGGCTCGCGAGCAAACTGGGCTGATGTCATGGACTGGCTCCACGCAATCTTTCAGAAATCGCCCGAATCGGCGCTCTTTTTGTCGCTCGCGGCGGGTTATCTGCTTGGCCAGATCAACTTCGGCAAGTTCCAGCTCGGCGGCGTGGGCGGCTCGCTGATCGCGGCGGTCATCGTGAGTCAGGCGGGCGTGCAGATCGACAACGGCGTGAAATCCGTGATGTTCGCTGTCTTCATCTACGCGGTCGGTTACGACTCGGGGCCGCAGTTCTTCAGCTCGATCAACCGCCGCACGCTGCGCGAAATCGCGATGGCGGTGTTTCTCGCCGTGACGGCGCTCGCGAGCGTGCTCGTCTGCGCGAAGCTCTTCGGTCTGAACAAGGGCCTCGCGGCCGGACTGGCGGGCGGCGCGCTGACGCAATCGGCGATCATCGGCACGGCGGGCGACGCAATCGCGCGGCTCGGCTTGCCCGCCGACCAGATCAAGTCCTTGCAGGCCGACGTCGCGATCGCATATGCGGTGACCTACGTGTTCGGCTCGCTCGGCGCGATCATCGTGTGCGTGAACATCCTGCCGAAGTTCATGGGGCAGGGTCTCAAGGACGCATCGGCCGATGCGGAGAAGGCGCTCGCGGGCAGCGCGTCCGGTCCCGCGCCGGGGCAGATTTCGGCGTTGCCCGCGCTCGTCGGGCGCACGTACCGCGTGACGAGCGACGGCGCGGCGGAGCGCACGGTCGCCCATGTCGAAGTCGACGAACAGGACATGATCACCATCGAACGCATCCGGCGCGGCGGACACGCGCTGGACCCCGCGCAGGATCTCGTGCTGAAGGCGGGCGATATCGTGCTCGTCGTCGGGCGGCGCGAGGTGATGGTGGGCGCGGCGGCGCACATCGGCGAGGAAGTCGCGGATGCCGATGGCAGCAGCGTCGTCATGCAGACACGCCGGGGCGTGTTCACGAAGCGCGGGATGAACCACGTGAGCATCGCCGAGGTGCGCGAAACCGTCGACCGCGACATGCGGCACGGCGTGTATATCCAGGGCATCTCGCGCGTGGGGCATCCGCTGCCGGTGCTGCCCGAGACGACGCTGGATCACGGCGACGTCATCACGTTCTACGGCTCGCCGCAGGACACGAAGCGCGCCGTCGACGCCGCGGGTTACGAGCTGCCGTATTCCGACAAGACCGATTTCATCTATATGGGCGTCGGCATCGTGCTCGGGCTGCTGATCGGGCTGATCGTCGTCGATATCGGCGGCGTGCCGCTCACGCTCGGCTCGGGCGGCGGCTGTCTGCTCGCGGGGCTGCTGTTCGGCTGGATGCGCGGCAAGCATCTGATGTACGGCGCGATGCCGCCGGCCGCATCGCAATTGCTGAAGGATTTCGGGCTGGCGGCGTTCGTCGCGGTGGTCGGGCTGAATTCCGGCTTGCAGGCGATCGTGACTGTGAAGCAGAGCGGGCTGACGATCTTTCTGCTCGGCGTGTTCGTCACGCTCTTTCCGCTCGTGCTGACGATGCTTTTCGGCCGCTATATCCTGCGCTACGACAACGCGGCGCTGCTCGCGGGCGCGTTGACCGGCTCGCGCAGCGCGAACCCCGCGTTCGGCGGCGTGCTCGACAAGGCCGAAAGCGCGGTGCCGACCGTGCCGTTCGCGATCACGTATGCGCTCGCGAACGTGCTGCTGACGTTGCTCGGACCGCTCGTGGTGGGACTCGTGTAGCGGCGACGTTGCCCGCGTGAGTTCAGGTGAGTGCGCGGGCTTCGTCGTATTCCATCATCATCGCCTTGTACCAGGGTTTCATGCCCGCGTAGTGGATCATGAACGTGTCGGGCCGGGCAAATTGCCAGATCGTGTTGATCGAAAAGAGGCTGAAGGCGTCGTGCGGGCGATGGATTGTGCGACAGAAGTATTCCTGGTCGCCCATGCTCGCGAAAACGCCCGATTTGTCGGGTACGACTGAGATGGTCTTGCCGATCTCATCGAGCAACGCGGCGTTGCCTTCAGTACGCCGAAATCCCATGACGCCGGAGTTGAGCAGATAGCCCGCCACGTCGCGCGCGAAGGCGATATCCCTGTCTTGCGTGAACGGCTCGAGCGGCTTGCGCATATCGCTGACGATGACGTCCGAATCGATCCAGAACAGCCACTCGTGCTGAGGAAGATGCTCGCGAAGCAGGAACGGCTTTGCCCAGTTTCCTGTCGCGCGCTTGTCGAGATGCGCGGGCACGTTCCGATACACATGGAGCGTGTAGTCATGCCGCTCACAGTAGCGCCTGAGATTGTTTTCACTTTTGCGGGCGAAGAGGGCGATGTTCGGCGTGTAAAGCATGACGATGCCGATAGGCCGTCCCGGGTTATAGACGCTGTATGCCGAGTCGTCCTGCACCGCTGCGGGCGCGAGGGTGTCGCGTGGAACGCCTTTTTCCTGCCGCGATGCGATGTGCTCGACGAGCGCGTCGCGAAACCGTCCGATGACCCGCATGGGCGGCGCATCGGATGCCGGTCCGAATGGAGGCTCGCCGACCACCAACAGGAAGCAGGGATTCGTCGTCCAGAGAGGCGCGATCGTCGAGCCGGCCGGCATGACCACGACATGGCCATTGAACAACTGGGTGAATGGCGTCCAGGGCAAGCCCTCGAAGAGTTCCAATTCGGTCTTGCGTACCGGCTGCCCGTAGTTGCACATCATGACGATGCGCAGGACTAACGCCCGCACGGGTTCGGTGCTCCGCCAGAACTGGCAGTCCAACTGCTTCATGTGCTGCCCGATGTGAACCAGAAGCGCGTCTTGCGCTCCGAGCAGATCTTCCACCTTGAGCGGTTCGACGACGATCGCATTTTCACTCAGCAACATGATGATTTCATCGGGCGCCGCCTGATTCAGGCAGTCCAGCAGCGTTTCGTATTTATAGAGCCACTGGCCTTGAGGATCGGAAAAGCTCTGCGATGCGTCGATGACGATATGCCGGTATCCTCGTATCCGGGCATAGTTTCGATGATTCGCGATGCTTGCGGGCGCGCTGCTGAAGGTCAATGTAACGACAGTCGTTGCCATAATCGTTGCGAAATCTGAGATAGCGAACGCTTTTAGCACGCGCACGGCGCTGGCAAGGTCGAGGCGTGAAAATGTTACGTCGACGCTGGCCGAAAGTCTTTCGGCACGGCGTCGATGTCAAATATCCAAACGCTGTCGACTGGAGTCTTTGAGCATGCCGAATCTTGTTTCGAACGTCAAACTTCCCTCCGGCGAAGCGATCCCGAAGCTCGGCCAGGGCACGTGGGAAATGGGCGAGCGGCCCAACGCCCGCAAAAGCGAAATCGCCGCGTTGCGCGAGGGCGTCGAGCTCGGCATGACGCTTATCGATACCGCCGAAATGTACGGCGACGGCGAAAGCGAGAAGCTCATCGCTGAAGCGCTCGGCGACAGGCGCAATGAGCTTTTCATCGTCAGCAAGGTGTATCCGCACCACGGCAACGAGCGCGGCGTGCAGGCGGCATGCGAGCGCAGCCTGAAGCGGCTGAAGACCGATCGCATCGATTTGTACTTGCTGCACTGGCGCGGCGGCGAAGATCTGGAAGGCGTGGTCGCGGGCTTCGAGACACTGAAACGCGACGGCAAGATTCGTCACTGGGGCGTCAGCAACTTCGACACCGACGACATGGAAGAACTCTTCTCGCTCGATGGCGGCGACGCCTGCGCCACGGATCAGATTCTCTTCAACGTCGCGCGGCGCGGCGCGGAGTTCGATCTGCTGCCGTGGCTGCGCGAGCGCCGCCTCCCCGCGATGGCTTACAGTCCCGTCGATCATGCGCGTCTGCCGCGCGGCGGCGCGCTCGACACGATCGCGGCGGCGCGCGGCGTGTCGGCGTTTCAGGTCGCGCTCGCGTGGGTGTTGCAGCAGCCGCAGGTCTGCGCGATTCCGAAGGCGGCGGACGTCGCGCATGTTCGCGAGAATCGCGCGGCGCTCGACCTTCATTTGTCCGCGGATGAACTCGCGGACATTGATCTGCAATTCAAGCCGCCGAAGTCGAAGCGCCCGCTCGAAATGCTGTGATGTCGCACGCGATCAGGTGCACGCGTGATGCCCGTGCACCGAGCCGAGCACCGCGACTTCCGCGGGCGTGCGTTTGAGATCGGCTTCGTTGACCTGTTTCGCGTCGGCGAGGAAGTCGTCGACGATCGACGATACCGGCGTGTCCGCGAGGCACAGCGACACGCGCTTTGTCTCGCTATCGGGCAGCGATGTGCGCTGCGACAGGAACAGCACGCCGTACTGATACCCGCGCACGATGCCGCGCACCGCGCCCACGCATTGGCCTTGCGCGGTGTTGTCGGACTTCGCGGCGCATTGCTGCGCGAGCGCGTAGGCGGAGAAGGTCGGATCGGACGCGCCGGGCGTGGGCGCTTGCGGCGCGGTTTGCGCCTGCGCGGACAATGCGACGCCGAAAGTGAGTGCGCAGAGCGCGGCGGAGAGGGCGGGTTTCATCGGTTGAATCCTCGTTGTTGTGAACATCGAACCGATGAGAGGCGCGCGCGGGCGCTTTGGTTCCGGCGAATCGCGGCTTTGCGTTCACTGACGCTGCAGCGTGCGCAATTCGTCGACGGGAATGTGGCAATGAATCGCGTGGCCGTCGTCGGCGTCGCGGCACGGCGGCGTCTCGGTCTCGCAGATTGCGCCGATCTTGCGGGGACAGCGCGTATGGAACACGCAGCCCGAAGGCGGATTCGCCGCGCTCGGCAACTCGCCCGACAGCCGGATGCGCTTCGCGTGCGTCCCGTCGATCGACGGCACCGACGACAGCAATGCTTCGGTGTACGGATGCTGCGGTCCATCGAAGACGGCGGCCGCGCGGCCGATCTCCATGATGCGTCCGAGATACAGCACCGCGATGCGATCCGACAGATAGCGCACGACATGCAGGTCGTGCGAGATGAACACGTAGGACACGCGCCGCTCGCGTTGCAAGTCCGCGAGCAGATTGAGGATCGCGGCCTGCACGGAGACATCGAGCGCTGACGTGGGCTCGTCGCAGACCACGACGCGCGGATCGCCCGCGAACGCCCGCGCAATCGCGACGCGCTGCTTCAGTCCGCCCGAAAGCTGACGCGTGCGCGAACTCAGATAACGCTCCGGCAGGCGCACCGCTTCGGTCAGCGTGTGCAGGCGCTTTTCCTTCGCTTCGCCGTGCAAGGACGCGAGTTTCGACAGCGAACGCGCGATCAGTTGCCGCACCGAATGCGCGCGGTTCAGCGCGGAATCCGGGTTCTGAAACACGATCTGCAGCGATTTGACCTGCGCTTCGCTGCGCCTCGTCACGCGCTCGGGCAGCGTCGCGCCGTCGAGTTCCAGTGACGCGCCTTTATCGGGCGAAACGAGGCCGAGCAGCAGCTTCGCAAGCGTCGTCTTGCCGCTGCCCGATTCGCCGACGAGCCCGAGCGTCTCGCCCTGCACGAGATCGAGCGAGACATCGTGGACGGCGCGGACTTCTTCATCGCCGACGCGGAACGTTTTCGAGAGATTGCGCGCGGACAGCGCAAGCGGCTGATCGCCGCCATCGGCGACGGGCACGGGCGCTTCGTCGGCGGAGCGGGGCAGCGTTTCCGCGCGTTCGTGATAGTGGCAGCGCGCCATCTGATCGCCGTGCGCCGACGCCACGCGATACGGCGGCGGCGCGTCCTTCAGACAACGCTCGTCGGCGAGCTTGCAACGCGGCGCGAAGATGCAGCCCTGCGCGATCGATCCGGGCAGCGGCAGCGAGCCGGGAATCGTGTCGAGCCGGCCCGTTTCCTTGGCTCGCCCCGCGCGCGGCAGGCAGCGCAGCAGGCCGACGGTGTACGGATGACGCGGTTTCGCGAAAACGTCGGCGGTCGTGCCTTCTTCGACGAGCTTGCCCGCATACAGCACGCCGACGCGATCGCACATGCGCCCGATCACCGCGAGATTGTGGCTGATGAAGAGCACGGCCGTGCCGAGTTCCGCACGCAATTGCGCGATGAGATCGAGCACTTCGGCTTCGACGGTCGCGTCGAGGCCGGTGGTCGGCTCGTCGAGAATCAGCAGCTCGGGATTGCACGCGAGCGCCATCGCGATGACGACGCGTTGCTGCATCCCGCCCGACAACTGATGCGGATAGCTCTCCATCACGCGTTCAGGCGACGCGATGCGCACGCGTTTCAACATCTCGGCGGTGCGGGACAGCGCTTCGCCGGCGGAGGCGCCGGTGACTTCGAACGCTTCGGAAACCTGGCGCGCGATCGTCAGCGACGGGTTCAACGCGCGTCCCGGGTCCTGATAGACCATCGACACGGCGTTCGCGCGCATGCCGCGCAGCGCGTCGGCGTCGAGCGCGGCGACATCGCGGCCGGCGATCGAAATGCGGCCCGCCTTCACGCGCCCGTTGCGCGGCAGATAGCGCAGCACCGCGAGCGCGGCCGTCGACTTGCCGCAGCCCGATTCGCCGACGAGCCCATACGCCTCGCCGCGCTTTACGCGCAAAGTCACGTCCTGCAGCACTTCGCGCTCGCGCCCGCGCGAACGGTAGGCAACGGTCAGGCCGACGACCGTGAGCGCATCGGCCTGATCGCCTTTGGCGGCGCCGAACGTGGGAAATGCCGATGGCGGCGGTCCGTTCATCGGTCGAGCACTCCTTGCACGGCATCCGCGACGAGATTCACCGCGACGACGAGCGACGCGATGGCGGCGGCATCGAAAACGACGGTCCACCACGCGCCGCCCGCCATCAACGTATAGCATTCGGACAGCGCGAGGCCCCAGTCGGCGGACGGCGGCTGGATGCCGAAGCCGAGAAACGAGAGTGTCGCGACGGCGAAGATCGCATAGCCGAGCCGCACGGTCGCCTCGACGATGATCGGCGGCAGCACGTTCGGCAGAATCTCCGCGAACATGATGTAGAGCGCGTTTTCGCCGCGCAATTGCGCCGCGAGCACGTAGTCGAGATGGCGCTCGCTCAGCACGGCGGCGCGCACGGTGCGCGCGGTGATCGGCGCGAAGGTGAGGCCGATGACGAGAATCACCGTCGTGTTGCTCGCGCCGACGGCAGCCAGCGCGAGCAGCGCGACGATCACGAGCGGCAGCGCGAGCAACGCATCGATCACGCGGCCGATGGCGGCATCGACCCAGCCGTCGAAATAGCCGACGACGAGCCCGATTGCCGTGCCCGCCGCCGTGCCGAGCAAGGTCGCGAGCGGCGCGATGGTCAGAATGTCGCGCGAGCCGACGATCACGCGCGCGAATACGTCGCGGCCGAGCTGATCGGTGCCGAACCAGTGATCGCCGGACGGCGCGATGAGCGAATTGAGCGGATCGGAGGCGTAAGGATCGTGCGGCACGAGCCAATGGCCGACGAGCGCGCACAGCACCCAGAAGAGCAGGATCAGCACGCCGATATCGAAGGTGGCCGAATGCAGCAGCGCGCCGAGCGCTTCGAAGCGCCGCGGTCTGGACGGAACAGCGCTCGCCGTGCTCATTTCGCTTCACCCGTGCGCAGGCGCGGATTGAGCACGACATAGAGCGCATCCGCGATCAGGTTCGCCGCCGTATAGATCACGCCGATGGTCAGCACGCCCGCTTCGAGCATCGGAAAGTCCTTTGCTTTTGCGGCGTTGTAGATCAAGGAGCCGATGCCCTGATAGTGAAACAGCGTCTCCACGACGACGAGCCCGCCGATCATATAGCCGAGCTGCGTCGCGGCGACGGTCACGGTCGGCAAAAGCGCGTTGCGCAGTACGTGCCGCACGATCACGACGCGCTGCGGCAAGCCCTTCAGGATCGCGGTGCGCGTGTAATCGGCGTCGAGCGCTTCGACGGTGCCCGCGCGCGCCATTCGCGCGATATAGCCGAAGAACACGAAGACGAGCGGCAGCACGGGCAGGATCAGATGCTCCAGTTGCGCGAAGAAGCCGGCGCCGGCGGGCGCGGTCGCTTCGATCGGCAGCCATTGCAGCCACACGCCGAAGATCAGGATCAGCACGATCGACGAGACGAATTCCGGCACGACCGTCGCCGTCAGTCCGCCGATGCTGATCACGCGATCGATCCATCGTCCCGAATGCAGCGCCGCATAGACGCCGCCCGCGATGCCGAGCGGCACCACGACGACGAACGCGAGCGCGCCGAGCTTCGCCGAGCTCCACAGCGCGCCGCCGATGAACGGCGCGACCGGCGCGCGAAACGCGTACGACTCGCCCATGTCGCCGCGCAGGAAATGGCCGATCCAGCTCGAATACTGCGTGAGCAACGGCCGGTCGACGCCAAGCTGATGGTTGAGCGCGGCGACCGCTTGCGCGTCGGCGAGCGGGCCGAGAATCGCGCGGCCCACATCGCCGGGCAAAAGCTGGCCGCCCGCGAAGACGATCATCGACAGAAGCCACAGCGTGACGAGCGCCAGCAGCAAACGCACGCCGACGAAGCGCACGACGCGTTTCATTTTGGCGAAGTCGGCGACGTGCGCCGTCGGCGTGATCGTGCTCATCGGTTCAGGCCGAGATCGTCGCGCGGTCGAACCACATCTGCGAGATCGCGTTGAAGCGCACGCCCGAGACATTCGCGCGCGTGACGATCAACTGGTCGTAGAAGTAGGGGATCACGACCGGCGTTTCGTCGAGCAGCAGATGCTGAATCTGTCCGGACAGCTTCTTCTGCGACGCGACATCGAGCGCGGCGACGAACTGCGTGACGAGCTTGTCGTACTCCGGGTTCTTGAAGTGCGCCGCGTTCCATGTGCCGCCGCTCGTCAACGGCGCGTTGAGGAACACGTTCGGCACGCCGCGATGCCCGTAATCGGTGATGCCGAGCGGCGAATCGAGCCAGTCCGACTTGCCGAACGTGCCCGAGCCGTAATAGAGATCCTGGCTCTCGACCTTCAACTGGATGCGAATGCCGATCGCCTTCGCCGCGTTCTGCACGACGACCGCGAGATCGGGAATCTCCATGTACTTTTCGGTCGTGAGCGTGACGTCGAAGCCGTTCGCGACGCCTGCATCGCTCATGAGCTTCTTCGCCTGAGCGATGTCGATCTTGCGTTGCGGCACGCTCAGATCGCTCGACGGAAACACCGGCGCGAACGGGCTGTCGTTGCCGACCTGCGCGCGGCCGCGGAACAGGCCCTTCACGATGATCTCGCGATCGATCGCGAGCGCGAGCGCCTGACGCACGCGCTTGTCCTTGAACGGCGCCATGTCGCAGCGCATATGCAGTTGCCGATGCGAGCTCGACTTCGTGCCGAGCACCTTGAACTGCGGATTCGTCAGCATCGCGACGCCGCCCTGCACGGTGAAGTCGCCCATCACGTCGGCCTGGCGGCCTTGCATCGCGAGAAGCTGCGCCTGCTGGTCCGCATAGAAGGAGAAGGTCACGCGATCGGGCAGCGCTTTCTCGCCCCAGTAGTCGGGATTGCGCACGAACGACGCGCCGACCTTCGGCGTGTATTTTTCGAGCTTCAGCGCGCCCGTGCCCATGAACGTCTTTTCGTACGGGCCGGTGAAATTCGCCGGGAGAATCACCGCGTTATACGTATCCGAGGAAACGTAGTACGGGAAGTTGCCGTTGGGCGCGTCGAGATGAAACTCGACGGTGTGATCGTCGACGGCCTTCGCCGAATCCTTCGACAGCACGCCCTTCAGCACGGACAGCGCGGCCGAGCCCGTCGCCGGATCGGACAGGCGATTGAAGGTCGCGACGACATCCTTCGCGGTCATCGGCTGGCCGTCGTGGAACTTCACGTTCGGGCGCAGCTTGAAGGTCCACACGTCGCCTTTCGCGTTCGATGACCACGACAGCGCGAGCGCGGGCTTGAGCGTCAGATGCTCGCTGTCGTCGTCGATCAGGAATTCGCCGGTCTGATTGATGAGCGCAAGCCCCGACGCGTCCGTCACCGTGAGCGGATCGACGGCGCCCGCGGGCATCAGATGCGCGACGCGGATCGTGCCGCCAGGCTTGGCCGCGCCTTGGGCACGCGCGCCCGGCATGCCGAGGATGCCGCCCGCCGTGAGCGCGACGCCGAGCACGCTCGCGTGCCGCAGCAGCTCGCGGCGCGTGAGGCGGCCGGCCATGAACTCGTCGATCGCGTGATTGCCCAGTTCGCCCGCGCGAGGGCGGGCCAGTTCCAGAAGATGCGCGTCGGTCGAAGTTTTTTTCATCGTGTGCTTTTCCGTTGTAGTCGTGCTCGCGAGCCGTCGCCACGCGCGAACGGCCCGGCCGCGCGAACGCGGCGCATTCAGGCGCTGCCAGCAAGGAACGCGCCGCATTCCGCGCGACGCGATGCCATCCGCTTCAATGATCGTGTGGATGCTTGTGGATCGGATCGACCCAATAGACTTCCTCGGGCTTTTCGACGGCATCGATATTCAGGTTCACCACGACCGCTTCGTTGTCGCTGCGTACGAGCACGCACTCGAGCGGGTCGTCGGTGCTGGCGTTGATTTCCTGATGCGGCACGTAGGGCGGCACGAAAATGAAGTCGCCGGGACCGGCCTCGGCGGTGAATTCCAGATGCTCGCCCCAGCGCATGCGCGCTTGCCCGCGCACGACATAGATGACGCTTTCGAGCGCGCCGTGATGATGCGCGCCCGTCTTCGCATTCGGATGGATCGTGACCGTGCCGGCCCAGATCTTCTGCGCGCCGACGCGCGCGGCGTTGATGGCAGCCGCGCGGTTCATGCCCGGCGTCTGCGCTGTGTTGGTGTCGAGCTGATCGCCCTTGATGACCTTGACGCCGTGTTCGCGCCAATCGATGTGCTGAATCGGGTCGCTCATGTCGTTTCGTCTGCGGATATGAAAAGTCCGTTGCCGCCACCAACACAGCGCGCAACGGACTTCCGATACTACACGGTTCGATCGCGATTATTTCGCTTTCGAGTTGATGATCGCCTCGGACACGTTCGACGGCGTCTCGGCGTAGTGCTTGAACTCCATCGTGTAGGTCGCGCGGCCCTGCGTCAGCGAACGCAGCGAGGTCGAGTAGCCGAACATCTCGGCGAGCGGCACTTCCGCGCGCACGAGCTTTCCGCCGCCGCCCGCGATATCCTCCATGCCCTGCACGATGCCGCGGCGCCCCGAAAGATCGCCCATCACGTTGCCCATGAAGTCCTCGGGCGTCTCGACTTCGACGGCCATCATCGGTTCGAGCAGCACGGGTTTTGCGCGGCGCATCGCTTCCTTGAATGCGATCGAGCCGGCCATGCGGAACGCGTTTTCGTTCGAGTCGACATCGTGGTACGAGCCGAAGGTGAGCCGCACTTTCACATCGACGACCGGATAGCCCGCGAGCACGCCGGCCTTCAGCGTTTCCTGAATGCCCTTGTCGACCGCCGGGATGAATTCGCGCGGAATCACGCCGCCCTTGATCTGATCGACGAACTCGTAGCCCTTGCCCGGATCCGGCTCCAGCGCGATCACCGCGTGACCGTACTGGCCGCGTCCGCCCGACTGCTTGACGAACTTGCCTTCGACATCCTCCACCTTGTTGCGCACCGTTTCGCGATACGCGACCTGCGGCTTGCCGACCGTCGCCTCGACGCCGAACTCGCGCTTCATCCGGTCGACGAGAATTTCGAGGTGCAGCTCGCCCATGCCGGAGATGATGGTCTGGCCGGATTCCTCGTCGGTCGTTACGCGGAACGATGGGTCTTCCTGCGCGAGACGATTGAGCGCGATGCCCATCTTTTCCTGATCGGCCTTCGTCTTCGGCTCGACGGCCTGTGAAATCACCGGCTCCGGGAAGATCATCCGTTCGAGGATGATGACGTTGGCCGGATCGCAGAGCGTGTCGCCGGTCGTCGCTTCCTTGAGGCCGACCGCCGCCGCGATGTCGCCCGCGCGCACTTCCTTGATTTCCTTGCGCTCGTTCGCGTGCATTTGCAGAATCCGGCCGAGGCGCTCTTTCTTGTCCTTCACCGGATTGAAGACCGTGTCGCCCGAATTCACGACGCCCGAATACACGCGGAAGAAGATCAACTGGCCGACGAACGGGTCGGTCATGATCTTGAACGCGAGCGCGGAGAACGGCTCGTCGTCGCTCGGATGACGTTCCGCTTCCTTGTCGTCTTCCGTGTGGCCGAGAATCGCGGGCACGTCGACGGGCGAGGGCAGATAGTCGATCACGGCATCGAGCATCGCCTGCACGCCCTTGTTCTTGAACGCGCTGCCGCACAGCATCGGCACGATTTCATTGGCGATCGTGCGTTTGCGCAATGCGCCCTTGATCTCGTCCTCGGTCAGGCTGTTGTGATCTTCGAGATACTTTTCGAGCAGTTCTTCGCTCGCTTCGGCGGCGGCCTCGACCATCTTCTCGCGCCACTCGTGCGCGAGATCCTTGAGGTTGTCCGGAATCTCCTCGTAGCTGAACTTGATGCCCTGGCTGTCGTCGTCCCAGAGGATCGCCTTCATCTTCACGAGGTCGACGACGCCCTGAAAATGCTCTTCCGCGCCGATCGGAATCTGGATCGGCACGGCGACGCCCTTCAGGCGCTCGCCGATCTGCCGCTGCACGCGAAAGAAGTCCGCGCCGACGCGATCCATCTTGTTGACGAACGCGATGCGCGGCACCTTGTACTTGTTCGCCTGACGCCACACGGTTTCCGACTGCGGCTGCACGCCGCCCACGGAGTCGTAGACCATGCACGCGCCATCCAGCACGCGCATCGAGCGCTCGACTTCGATGGTGAAATCGACGTGTCCCGGCGTATCGATGATATTGATGCGGTGTTCCGGATAATTGCCGGCCATGCCCTTCCAGAAGGCCGTGGTCGCCGCGGAGGTGATCGTGATGCCGCGTTCCTGCTCCTGCTCCATCCAGTCCATCGTGGCCGCGCCGTCGTGCACTTCGCCGATCTTGTGCGTCACGCCGGTGTAGAAAAGGATGCGCTCGGTAGTCGTGGTTTTGCCGGCATCGATGTGAGCGCTAATCCCGATATTCCGATAGCGCTCGATGGGAGTCTTGCGGGGCACGTGAACCTCCTGTGGATAAAGTCAGCGCGGCGTGAGGTGCCAACGCGAGAACGTCGCGCTGAATCTTTTTAGGATAGCGCGTCGGCAGGCTCTTTGCAGGAATCCTGCCAGCTCGGCGGAAGTGAAATGGCAGGCGCAAAAAAGCCGGCGTGTCGTACGACAGCGCCGGCTTTTTCGAGCGGGAGAGAAGCGGATAAGGCGTTATTGCGCGCCCGGCAGACCTTTGATCTGCATGCCCGGCTTGATGCCCTTCGCGGCGAACCAGCCCTTGGGCATTTCGAGCGCATACGTGCCGTTGTTGCGCGGGCAGTGATTGTTCTCGGTCTCGGCCTGCATCTCGTCGATGTCGGTGATCGTGCCGTCCGCGCGAATGAACGCGATCGACAGCGGGATCAGCGTGTTCTTCATCCAGAAGCAATGCACGGCGTTCTCGCCGAACACGAAGAGCATGCCTTCGTTCGGTGCGAGCTTCGAGCGATACATGAGTCCTTGCTCGCGGTCGGCATCGGTCGCGGCGACGGCGGCATCGATCACGTACATGCCCGCGGTCAGCTTCGCGCGCGGAAAGTCCGACGGCTGTTTGGCGCCCGGCGGCATCGTCTGCGCGTGTGCGAGCGGCAATGCGGCGAACGGCAAGGCGAGCGCGATCACGCATGCACGCGCGAGCTTGCCGATGTTGAGTCGTTGATTCGAAAAGCGCGAAGCGAGATTCACGGCAAAGCTCCCTTTTGGTTCGATGGTTTGCGCCAGAGTCAGGCAAACCTCGCGCATGTTACTCGATGCGCAGATACAAAACAAAAGGGCAGACGCCTTGCGGCCATCTGCCCTTTAACGCCGTAAGTACGGCGGTAATGCTCGTTCTTGACTTCGCTATACCGCCGCTTACAACGAACTTACTGAGCTGCCGAAGCGGCTTCCGGAGCCGAAGCGGCTGCCTTCTTGTGCGACTTGTGCGACGACTTGTGCGACTTCTTGTGCGACGACTTGTGAGCCGTCGAAGCAGCTGCCGGAGCTGCAGCGGTTGCAGCAGCCGGTGCCGAAGCTTCTTGTGCGAACGCAGCGGTTGCGAACAGGCCAGCGACGAGAGCAGCGATCAGTTTGTTCATCTGTGAATCCTTAGCACTTGAGTTGATTAACTAAACGACCCGGTCATTGAGTCATTCATGTCGGTAAACGAGCCACCTACCTTTCGGTTGACAGTCGACATCGATAATTTGAATTCGACGCGTCTGGAACGCTTTAACCTTTCAAACTCCCTGGAGCACACAGGTTGTTGTAATCGGTTATTCGTTCATGCCGGATAGCTTTATGCGGCATCTGACGCCCTTAACGCATCGCGAGAAGAGTCGGTTGACGCGATTTACAGAGAAATTGCGCGGCAGACCAAGAAATATTTCGATGTCCGTTTCGATGCGCGATACGCGCTACCCGATTTTCATGACACGACGTTTAAAGAGATCGCATCAAACGAAGCAACGCGGCTTATTTTCAAGATAGTTGAATGCGATTCAACGAACGCGTTGCCACGGCGCGCGCGGCGAGACTTCGACGGTCTCTCCGGGCCCGATGCCGAGCGTGAAGATATCGAGCGCGCCGATCGCGACGCGCACGAGCCGCAAGGTCGGATAGCCGACAGCCGCCGTCATGCGCCGGACCTGCCGGTTCTTGCCCTCGGTGATGGCGAGCTCGATCCACGTCGTCGGGATCGCGGCGCGATAGCGGATCGGCGGATTACGCGGCCAGAGCGCGCCGATGCCGGCTTCGTCGACGAACGCGGCGCGGCACGGCTGCGACACATAGTCGCCGAGATCGACGCCTTCGGCGAGACGCGCGAGCGCGGCGTCATCCGGTGTGCCTTCGACCTGCGCCCAATAGCGCTTCACGAGCTTGTGCCGCGGCTCCGCGATGCGGGCCTGAAGCGCGCCGTCGTCGGTGAGCAGGAGCAGGCCTTCGCTGTCGGCGTCGAGCCGGCCCGCGGGATATACGTCCGGCGTCTTCACCCAGTCGCCGAGCGACGCGCGTGTTTCGTGCGCGGAGAACTGGCAGATGGTGCCGAAGGGCTTGTTCAGGGCGATGAGTGACATGCAGGCGGCGTGCGGCGTGAGCGAATGCGGCATCTTAATGCATGCGCGCGGCGGGGCCGGGCGCGCCGGGGCAGGCCAGCATGGTTAGAATGACGACGTGAACATCATCGCGCGCGCGTCATCGGCGCTGCTGCGCCCGCGCATGCTGCATCGCATCGCTCTCTTTCCAGTTTGTTTGCTTCCATTCAAGCCCGGCCTTATTTGGAGTCGACCATGCCGTATCAGCACATCCAGGTTCCGGCGGACGGTGACAAGATCACCGTCAACGCGGACTTTTCCCTCAACGTCTCGGATCGGCCGATCATCCCGTACATCGAGGGCGACGGCACGGGTGTCGACATCACGCCGGTCATGATCAAGGTCGTCGATGCAGCGGTGGAGAAGGCCTACGGCGGCAAGCGCAAGATTCAATGGATGGAAATCTTCGCGGGCGAAAAGGCGACGCGCGTCTACGGCCCAGACGTCTGGCTGCCCGACGAAACGCTCGACGTGGTGAAGGACTACATCGTGTCGATCAAGGGGCCGCTCACGACGCCCGTCGGCGGGGGCATCCGCTCGCTCAACGTTGCGCTTCGTCAACAACTCGATCTTTATGTGTGCCTGCGGCCGGTGCGCTACTTCAAGGGCGTGCCGTCGCCGGTGCGCGAGCCGGAAAAGATCGACATGGTGATCTTCCGCGAGAATTCGGAAGACATCTACGCCGGCGTCGAGTGGCCGGCGGATTCGCCCGAAGCGAAGAAGGTCATCAAGTTCCTGCGCGAAGAAATGGGCGTGAAGAAGATCCGCTTCCCGGATTCATCGGGGCTCGGCATCAAGCCGGTGTCGCGCGAGGGCACGGAGCGGCTCGTGCGCAAGGCGATCCAGTACGCGATCGACAACGATCGCCGCTCGGTCACGCTCGTGCACAAGGGCAACATCATGAAGTTCACGGAAGGCGCGTTCCGCGACTACGGTTATGCGCTCGCACAGAAGGAGTTCGGCGCGGAACTGATCGACGGCGGCCCGTGGATGAAGGTCAAGAATCCGAAATCGGGCAACGACATCGTCGTGAAGGACGTGATCGCCGACGCCTTCCTGCAGCAGATCCTGCTGCGCCCCGCCGAGTACGACGTGATCGCCACGCTCAACCTCAACGGCGATTACATCTCGGACGCGCTCGCGGCGCAGGTGGGCGGCATCGGCATTGCGCCGGGCGCGAACATGTCGGATTCCGTTGCGATGTTCGAAGCGACGCACGGCACGGCGCCGAAATACGCGGGCAAGGATTACGTGAATCCGGGCTCGGAAATTCTCTCCGCTGAAATGATGTTGCGCCATCTCGGCTGGGTCGAGGCGGCGGACCGCATCATTTCGTCGATGGAGCAGTCGATTCTTTCGAAGCGCGTCACTTACGATTTCGCACGCCTGATGGAAGGCGCGACGCAAGTGTCGTGTTCGGGCTTCGGAGCGGTGATGATCGAGAATATGTGAGGACTCACCTCGATTCGACGTGGTAAATAAAACCCCGGAAGGCCTACGCCTTGCGGGGTTTTTAACTGGCGCGCATGCCTCATATATGTGCAACGCGCGAGCATAAAAAAACCCGGCGCGAAGGCCGGGTTTCACGAGGCAAAGTCGATCGAACGCTCAGACTGCATCCTGGATGTTCGAAGCCTGTTTGCCTTTCGGTCCCTGGACGATCTCGAAGCTGACCTTCTGGCCTTCCTTGAGCGTCTTGAAACCGTTCATTTGAATCGCCGAGAAATGTGCGAACAGATCCTCGCCGCCTTCATCGGGCGTGATGAATCCGTAGCCTTTCGCGTCGTTGAACCATTTGACCGTACCAGTAGACATTCGTACTTCCCCTCTAACTCTTGTCGCACCCAGAGCACGCTCGAAAAGCTCGACGGCACACCCCACAATGTGAACCGCCCCCTCCTCACAAGCTCACCTCGGCCTCTTTTTTCGTCCGTGGTTGGCCCCCGGAAAAAAGTGCCAGTTTGATTGTTAAATCTCTTAAATCGGGTGTCAAGGAATTTTTGGGATAGCCGTTAAGCTCGTTGCAAAGAGCACATTCGTAGGGTAATTCCTGCTTTGCGTGTGTGCTGCCGTCCAAGCAAGGCATCTTGAAAAGTCGCATAATCGACTCACTTGTGTGATACCCGGCGGCCCGCCGCGCCTGGTCTGCGGTATGTTTTTTTTGAAGCTGTGCGATACTGATTTCGACGAGGTGCAAGCGGGCCGCGCCGAAATGTTGGGCAGCGGCAGGATTCGATGGACGATAGCTGTGCGAATGCAGTTTCAGCGGCACATTCCGACCGGGCGGTCGGGGCTGGAGCAGCAATTGCGAGGTCGTCCGTGTTGTTTAGAATGGGTGTATGGCGATCAATCCCAACAAGCAGGATGGCACGGTACTGGAGCGGCAGGAGCAGAAGCTCAAGAAGCCGGCCATGTACAAGGTGGTGCTGCTGAATGACGACTTCACGCCGATGGAATTCGTCGTGATGGTCGTGCAGGAATACTTCAATAAAGATCGTGAGACTGCGACGCAGATCATGCTGAAGGTTCATCGCGAAGGCAGGGGAGTTTGTGGGGTCTACACGCGAGACATTGCGTCGACCAAAGTTGAGCAAGTCGTTAGCCATGCACGGCAGGCGGGACATCCGCTGCAGTGCGTGATGGAGGAAGCATGATTGCCCAGGAACTGGAAGTCAGTCTGCACATGGCGTTTATGGAAGCACGTCAGGCGCGGCACGAGTTCATAACGGTCGAGCATCTGCTGCTCGCCCTGTTGGACAATCCGACCGCGGCTGAAGTGTTGCGCGCCTGCGCAGCCAACATTGAAGATTTGCGTCAGAACCTGCGCAATTTCATTCATGACAACACGCCGACCGTGCCGGGCACGGACGACGTCGATACTCAGCCGACGCTTGGTTTCCAGCGCGTGATCCAGCGCGCGATCATGCACGTGCAATCGACTTCGAACGGCAAGAAGGAAGTGACCGGCGCCAACGTGCTCGTCGCGATCTTCGGCGAGAAGGATTCGCACGCGGTGTACTACCTGCAGCAGCAGGGCGTCACGCGTCTCGATGTCGTGAATTTCATTTCGCACGGTATCGCGAAGACGAACAGCGGCGACGCAGCGAAGACGAACAGCGAAGCCAATCCGGAATCGGAAGACGCCGCCGCGCAGAAGGAAACGCCGCTTGCCCAGTTCACGCAGAACCTGAACCAGTTGGCGAAGGACGGCAAGATCGATCCGCTGATCGGCCGCGAACTGGAAGTCGAGCGCGTCGTGCAGGTGCTGTGCCGCCGTCGCAAGAACAATCCGCTGCTCGTCGGTGAGGCCGGCGTCGGCAAGACGGCGATCGCCGAAGGTCTCGCCTGGCGCATCACGCGCGGCGAAGTGCCGGATATTCTCGCCGACGCGCAAGTGTACTCGCTCGACATGGGCGCGTTGCTCGCGGGCACGAAGTATCGCGGCGATTTCGAACAGCGTCTGAAGACGGTGTTGAAGGAACTGAAAGAGCGTCCGCACGCCATTCTGTTCATCGACGAAATTCATACGCTGATCGGCGCGGGCGCGGCATCGGGCGGCACGCTCGACGCATCGAATCTGCTGAAGCCGGCGTTGTCGTCGGGTCAGCTGAAGTGCATCGGTGCGACCACGTTCACGGAATATCGCGGCATCTTCGAGAAGGACGCGGCGTTGTCGCGCCGTTTCCAGAAGGTCGATGTTACCGAGCCGACCGTCGAGCAGACGGTGGCCATTCTGCGCGGTCTCAAGACGCGCTTCGAAGAGCATCACGGCGTGAAGTATTCGTCGGGTGCGCTGTCGGCGGCGGCGGAGTTGTCGGCGCGCTTCATCACGGATCGTCATCTGCCGGACAAGGCGATCGACGTGATCGACGAGGCGGGCGCGGCGCAACGCATTCTGCCGAAGTCGAAGCAGAAGAAGACCATCGGCAAGAGCGAGATCGAAGAGATCATCTCGAAGATCGCGCGCGTGCCGGCACAAAGCGTGTCGCAGGACGACCGCAGCAAGTTGCAGACGCTCGATCGCGATCTGAAGGCCGTCGTGTTCGGGCAAGACCCGGCCATCGACGCGCTGTCGGCATCGATCAAGATGGCGCGCGCGGGTCTCGGCAAGCTCGACAAGCCAATCGGCGCGTTCCTGTTCTCCGGGCCTACCGGAGTCGGCAAGACCGAAGTCGCGAAGCAACTGGCGTTCACGCTGGGCATCGAACTGCTGCGCTTCGACATGTCGGAGTACATGGAGCGTCATGCGGTGAGCCGTTTGATCGGCGCGCCGCCGGGCTATGTCGGATTCGATCAGGGCGGTCTGCTGACCGAAGCCGTCACGAAGAAGCCGCACTGCGTGCTGCTGCTCGATGAAATCGAGAAGGCGCATCCGGACATCTACAACGTGCTGCTGCAGGTGATGGACCACGGCACGCTGACGGACAACAACGGCCGCAAGGCGGATTTCCGCAACGTCATCATCATCATGACGACGAACGCGGGCGCCGAGGCGATGGGCAAGGCGGTGATCGGCTTCACGTCGCGCCGCGAGTCGGGCGACGAAATGGCCGACATCAAGCGCATGTTCACGCCGGAGTTCCGCAACCGTCTGGATGCGATCATCAGCTTCCGCTCGCTGGACGAGGAAATCATCCTGCGCGTGGTCGACAAGTTCCTCATGCAACTGGAAGATCAGCTGCACGAGAAGAAGGTCGATGCGGTCTTCACCGATGCGCTGCGCAAGCATCTTGCGAAGCACGGGTTCGATCCGCTGATGGGCGCGCGTCCGATGCAGCGTCTGATCCAGGACACGATCCGTCGTGCGCTGGCGGACGAACTGCTGTTCGGCAAGCTGGTCAACGGCGGTCGCGTGACCGTGGATGTCGACGCGGACGACAAGGTCCTGTTGACGTTCGACGAGAACTCGGCGCCGCCGCGCAATCCGAATCCGGAAGCGATCGAAGTGGATTAATAGAAGGGGTCTTGAAGTGCAAACGGCGCGGTTTCGACCGCGCCGTTTTTTTTCGCCTGCTCCCCGATGACGCTCAGTGCTTGCCGGTGCTGCCGAAGCCGCCCGCGCCGCGCTCGCTTGCATCGAAGTCGTCGACGATATTGAACTGCGCCTGCACCACCGGCACGATCACCATTTGCGCGAGACGCTCCAGCGGATTCAACGTGAATGCGGTGTCGCCGCGATTCCACGTCGAGACCATCAGTTGTCCTTGATAGTCCGAATCGATCAGCCCGACCAGATTGCCGAGCACGATGCCATGCTTGTGGCCGAGGCCCGAGCGCGGCAGGATCATCGCGGCGTAGCCGGGATCGGCGAGATGAATGGCGAGGCCGGTCGGCACGAGCACGGTCTGATGCGGCTCGATGACGAGCGGCGCGTCGAGGCACGCGCGCAGATCGAGGCCCGCGCTGCCGGGCGTGGCGTAGGCGGGCATGAAGTCGCGCATGCGCGCGTCGAGAATCTTGACGTCGAGTTTCATGGATCGAGGCGTTATTGAATCGAGTGGCCGAGCTCGAAGGCTTCGGCCAGAAGTTGATAGGAGCGCGTGCGCGCGGCGTAGCTGCCGGAGACCGTGATCACGATCAGTTCGTCGGCGTTGAATTGTTCCTGCAGTGCGTGCAGCTTCGCGGTCACGCGCTCCGGCGTGCCGATGATGCTGCGCGCCTTCTCCTGCGCGATCACGGCGAGTTCGCGCTCGCCGTAGATCTGCGAGATGCCTTGCGCGATCGACGGAATCGGCTGGTTGATTCCATACGCCATCTGCACGCGACGCAAATCGACGGCGCGTTCGAGCGCTTCCGCTTGGCGATCCGTATCCGCGCAAATGACGAACACGGCGGCCGCGAGATACGGCTTTTGCTCGTGGCCCGGCGTGAAGCGCTCGCGATACGCCTGAGCCACGCGATGCCCGTACTGCGCGTTGATGAAGTGCGCGAACGCGAAACGAATGCCGAGCTGCGCGGCGAGCAAGCCGCCGAAGTCGCTGGAGCCGAGCATCCACAGTTCGGGGCGCGTATCGATCTGCGGCTGCAACAGCACGCCTTTGGCGAGCGAATCGTCGGGAATGTTGCCGCTGAAAAGCGCGATCAGTTCTGCGACCTGCTGCGGGAATACATCGCCGCGATTGTACGAACCCGACGCGACCGCCTGCGCTGTGCGCATGTCGCCGCCGGGCGCGCGTCCGACGCCGAGATCGACGCGATTCGGAAACAGCGCTTCGAGCATCAGGAATTGCTCGGCGACCTTGAACGGCGAGTAATAAGGCAGCATCACGCCGCCCGAACCGATGCGGATGCGCTTCGTCAGACTGCCGATACGCGCGAGCATGACCTCGGGGCACGGATTCGACACGCCGTACAAGCCGTGATGCTCCGCGCACCAGTAGCGCGTGTAGCCGAGATCGTCGGCGAGTTGCGCGAGATCGAGCGTCGCGGCGATGGCGTCCGCGACGCTATGGCCGTGGATGACCGGCGTCTGGTCGAGTACGGAGAGCTTCGTCATGACAGCAGCGGGCCGCCGGTTTTCGGCGCGCGTTTTGCGATTTCCACGATCAGCGTGCGGGCGAGTTCCTGCTTGCCGGCGCGCGGCAGCGGCGTCGTGCCGCGCTCTTCGAACAGCACGACTTCGTTGTCGTCGCGTCCGAACGTAAGCTGACCGATGTTGCCGATCAGAAGCGGCACGTTCTTGCGCTTGCGCTTCTCGGCGCCGTGCACGTCGAGGTCGCCGCTTTCGGCGGCAAAGCCGACGCAGTAGGGCGGATTCGGCAGCTTCGCGACCGTCGCGAGAATGTCCGGATTTTCGACGAAGCTGAAGGTCGGCAAGACGTCGCCGGTCTTCTTGATCTTCTGCTCGCTCACATGATCGACACGCCAGTCCGCGACCGCGGCGACCGCGATGAAGATATCGGCATCGGGCGTGGCGGCCATCACGGCGTCGTGCATCTCCTGCGCGGTCTGCACGTCCTCGCGATACACGCCCCACGGCGTCGGCAGGGAAACGGGACCGGCGACGAGATGCACGTCCGCGCCCGCCTGCGCCGCCGCGCGCGCGAGCGCGAAGCCCATCTTCCCCGACGAGCGATTCGTGATGCCGCGCACCGGATCGAGCGGCTCGAAGGTCGGACCGGCGGTGATCAGCACACGCTGGCCACGCAGGATCTTCGGCTGGAAGAACGCGCAGATCGCCTCAAACGCGGCTTCCGGCTCGATCATGCGGCCATCGCCGACTTCGCCGCACGCCTGCGAACCGGAATCCGGACCGAGCACTTCGACGCCATCGGCACGAAGCTGACCGACGTTGCGTTGCGTCGCCGGGTTCTGCCACATCTGGCGGTTCATCGCGGGCACGACGAGCAGCGGGCAATCGCGCGCGATGCACAGCGTCGAGAGCAGGTCGTCGCACATGCCGTGCGCGAGCTTCGCCATGAAATCCGTCGATGCCGGCGCGATGACGATGGCATCCGCCTCGCGCGAAAGGTCGATATGCGGCATGTTGTTCGGCATGCGCGCATCCCACTGCGACGTGTAGACGGGACGGCCCGAGAGCGCCTGCATCGTGACGGGCGTGATGAACTGCGTGGCCGCTTCGGTCATCACGATCTGCACGGTCGCGCCGGCCTTGATGAGCAGGCGCGTCAGTTCAGCAATCTTGTAGCAGGCGATGCCGCCCGTCAGCCCTAAAACGAGATGTTTGCCCGCGAGTTCCAACTTGCCTCCATCGCAAAAGAACACGGCTCCGTGAAAGGAGCCGCGTCGTGAACATCAACGAGAACTGCGCACGCGCCGCAATTCGTCGAACACCAGCAGCACCGCGCCGACGGTGATCGCGCTGTCGGCGAGATTGAACGCGGGCCAGTGCCACGCGTTCACGTGAAAGTCCAGGAAGTCGATGACGTGCCCGTACGCGAGCCGGTCGATGACATTGCCGATCGCGCCGCCCATGATGAGCGAAAGCGCCGTGCAGAACATGCGCTGCCCGGAATGACGCCTGAGCAGATAGCAGATCACGATCGCCGCGACGACGCCCAGCGCCGTGAACGCCCAGCGCTGCCAGCCGCCGGCCATCGCGAGGAAGCTGAACGCCGCGCCGCGGTTATAGACGAGCAGCAGGTTGAAGAAGGGCGTGAGCGCATGCGGATCGCCATAGGCGAACACGCGCTGCACGGCGATCTTCGTCAACTGGTCGAACAGAATCACGATCAGCGCGACGCCGAGCCACGGCGCGAGCGAACCGCTGCTCGCACTTTTAACGGAAGTTTGCTTTGCCATCGTCCGAGCCATTTATGCCGCGCCTCGCGTTTCGCCTGCGCCGAAGAGATTGGAGAAGCAGCGGCCGCACAGACCCGGATGCTCCGCGTGCGAGCCGACATCCGCGCAGTAGTGCCAGCATCGCTCGCACTTCATGTAGCTCGATGCGATGACATCGACGCCTTCGTCCGCTTCGCTCGCCACTTTCTCCACTTGCGCCGACGACGTGATCAGCACGAAGCGCAGCGCATCGCCGAGGCTGGCGAGCGCGTCATACCGTGCGCCGCTCGCGCGCACCACGACTTCCGCCTGCAACGACGAGCCGATCTGATTCGCCGTGCGTGCTTCTTCGAGCGCCTTGGTCACGTCGCCGCGCGCGTGGCGGATGAGCGTCCACTTGTCGAGCAGATCGCCGCCGTTCGCGATGTCCGGATAGCTCGCGAAGACTTCGGTGAAGATCGTCTCCTGGCCGGGCTTGAGCACCTTGTACGCTTCTTCCGCCGTGAACGACAGATACGGCGCGACGAGACGCAGCAGACCGTGCGCGATATGGAACAGCGCGGTCTGCGCGCTGCGGCGCTCGCGCGAACCGGTCTTGGTCGTATAGAGACGATCCTTCAGCACGTCGAGATAGAACCCGCCGAGATCTTCCGAGCAGAAGGTCGCGATCTTCGCGACGACCGGATGGAACTCGTACTTCTCGTAGTGCGCGAGGGCGTCGTCCTGCAGATTGCGCGTGAGCGCGATCGCGTAACGATCGATTTCGAGCCAGTCCTGAACCGGCAGCGCGTCTCTGTCGAAATCGAAGTCGGAGAGATTTGCGAGCAGGAAGCGCAGCGTGTTGCGAATGCGGCGATACGTTTCCGTCACGCGCTTGAGAATTTCCTCGGAGATCGCGAGCTCGCCCGAATAATCCGTCGATGCGATCCACAAGCGGATGATTTCCGCGCCGAGGCGGTTCGCCACTTCGTGCGGATCAATGCCGTTGCCGAGCGACTTCGACATCTTGCGGCCTTCGCCGTCGACGGTGAAGCCGTGCGTGAGCAGCGCGTCGTAGGGCGGGCGGCCATCGAGCATCGACGCCGTGAGCAGCGACGAATGGAACCAGCCGCGATGCTGGTCCGAGCCTTCCAGATAGAGGTCGGCCGGGAATTGCAGCGAATCCTTGTGCGAGCCGCGCAGCACGTGCCAGTGCGTCGTGCCGGAGTCGAACCACACGTCGAGCGTGTCGCGGTTCTTTTCGTACAGGTTGGCGTCGTCGCCAATCAGCTCGCGCGGATCGAGCGATTGCCACGTTTCGATACCGCCTTCCTCCACGCGCTTCGCCACTTCTTCCAGCAATTCCAGCGTGCGCGGATGCAGCTCGCCGGTTTCCTTGTGCACGAAGAACGCCATCGGCACGCCCCATTGACGCTGACGCGAGAGCGTCCAGTCCGGGCGATTCGCGATCATGCTGTAAAGACGCTGCTTGCCCCACGAAGGATAGAACGCCGTGTTCTCGACGCCTTCCAGCGCGGTTTCGCGCAGCGTTTTGCCGCCGTCCTTCGGCTTCACGTCCATGCCGGCGAACCATTGCGAGGTCGCGCGGTAGATGATCGGCGTCTTGTGGCGCCAGCAGTGCATGTAGCTGTGCGTGTACTTCTCGCTCTTCAGCAGCGAGCCCGCGCCTTCGAGCGCTTCGACGATCTGCGGATTCGCCTTCCAGATCGACAGCCCGCCGAAGAGCGGCAGCGATTCGATATAGCGGCCATCGCCCATCACCGGATTGATGATGTCCGAGTCCGGCATGCCGTGCGCCTTGCACGACACGAAGTCTTCCACGCCATACGCCGGCGACGAATGCACGATGCCCGTGCCGCTTTCGGTCGTCACGTAGTCGCCGAGATAGACCGGCGCGGTGCGCTTGTAGCCCGGATGCGCCGCCGCGAGCGGATGATGGAACCGCACGTTCGCGAGCTTCTCGCCGGTCGTCGTCGCGATGACATCGCCGCTCAGGCCGTAGTTTTGCAGGCAAGCTTCGACCCGCTCTTGCGCGAGGATCAGCAGGCCGCGCGGCGTATCGACGAGCGCGTAGACGATCTCCGGATGCACGTTCAGCGCCTGGTTGGCGGGAATGGTCCACGGTGTCGTCGTCCAGATGACGATGCCGCCTTCCGCGCGCGGCAGCGCCGGCAGGCCGAACGCCTGCGCGGTCTTCTCCGGTTCGGCGAACGCGAACATCACGTCGATGGTCGGATCGGTCTTGTCCTTGTACTCGACTTCCGCTTCGGCGAGCGCCGAGCCGCAGTCGAAACACCAGTTCACCGGCTTCAGGCCGCGGAACACGAAGCCCTTTTCCATGATCTTGCCGAGCGCGCGGATTTCGCCCGCTTCGTTGGCGAAGTTCATCGTCTTGTACGGGTTGTCCCAGTCGCCGAGCACGCCCAGACGCCGGAAACCGACCTTCTGTTTCTCGATCTGCTCGCCCGCATAGGCGCGCGCCTTCTGCATCACCTCGATGGCGGGCAGCGTCTTGCCGAACTGCTTTTCGATCTGGATTTCGATCGGCATGCCGTGGCAGTCCCAGCCTGGCACGTAGACGGCGTCGAAGCCCGCGAGATTGCGCGCCTTGACGATCATGTCCTTCAGGATCTTGTTGACCGCGTGGCCCAGGTGGATGTCGCCGTTCGCGTACGGCGGGCCGTCGTGCAGGATGAACTTCTTGCGGCCTTTGCTCGCCGCGCGGATCTTCTCGTAGATCCGGTTGTCCTGCCATTCCTTGACCCACGCGGGCTCGCGCTTGGGCAGGTCGCCGCGCATCGGGAAGGGCGTGTCGAGCAGGTTGACGGGATACTTCGAGGAGGCTTTCTCTTTCTTGTCGCTCATGGGTGACTCAGTGAATTCGGTGAGACGGCGCCTGTCTTCGGCGCGCGATGATTCGGGAAGCGGGGCAGCGGGCGGCGCGTGCGGGTCTGGACCCGGGCGCCGCGCGCTCACCTAATTCGATCGGTCGCCGAAATGGCGAAGCCCGTGGCGCGGCTGCCCGCATTGCTCGCGGGCGGCAGGCCGAAATAGGCGCGCGCGTTGTCGACATCCTTCGCGATGGCCGCGCCGAGCGTTTCGAGGTCGACGTACTTTTCCTCGTCGCGCAGCTTCTTCAGGAATTCGATGCGCACGAGCTTGCCGTAGGCGTCGCCGTGCCAGTCGAGCACGAAGACTTCGAGCAGCACGCGGCCGGAATCGTCGACGGTCGGACGCAGGCCGAGGCTTGCGACGGCGGGCAAAGGTTCATCGGAGAGGCCGTGCACGCGCACGACGAAAATGCCCGCGAGCGCGGGCCGCCTGTGCGCGATCGGCAGATTCAGCGTTGGAAAGCCGAGATCGCGGCCGAGCTTCGCGCCGTGCACGACATGGCCGCTGATGATGTACGGACGCCCGAGCGCGACCTGGGCCGCGTCGAGATCGCCCGCGACCAGCGACGCACGCACCGACGACGACGAAATGCGCGTGCCGTTCGGATGCGCGACCGTGGCCATCTGTTCGACTTCGAAGCCGTATTTCTCGCCGGCGGCCTTGAGCGACTCGAAATTGCCCGCGCGTTTCGCGCCGTAGCAGAAGTCGTCGCCGACCATGACCCAGCGCGCGTGCAAGCCGTCGACGATGACGTTCTTCACGAACGTATCCGGCGACTGGCCCGCGAATGTCTTGTTGAAATGCTCGACCACCACGCGATCCACGCCGTTGGTGCGCAGCGCTTCGAGCTTGTCGCGCAGCATGGCGATGCGCGGCGGGGCGCCTGCCGGATTGAAGAACTCGCGGGGATGCGGCTCGAAGGTCATCACGCAGACCGGCAGGCCGCGCGCGTCGGCGGCGGCCCGGACGTGCGCGAGCAGCGCCTGGTGACCGCGATGGACACCGTCGAAATTGCCGATGGTCAGTGCGCAGGGCGCCCGGCTTTCGGCATTGGGGAGGCCGCGAAAGACTCTCACGATAGGCGATGGTCGGTGGGAGGGGCTGATGCCGCAAAGCGTTAGATTATAAACGCTCGCACGGATGGACGGGCGCGGGCGCCCCGGCTCGATGCCTGACCAATCCCGTTTGGCACGATTTTCGCACCCTTCGAATGATAAAATCCGCGGATGAAAAAAATCGTCATCCTGATCTCCGGACGCGGGAGCAACATGGAGGCCGTCGTGCGTGCATGCGCGCGCGATGGCTGGCCGGCCCGCATCTGCGCGATCATTTCCAACCGGCCCGATGCCGCCGGGCTAGGCTTCGCGGCCGCGAACGGCATCGAAAGCAAAGTGGTCGATCATCGTCAGTTCGACGGGCGTGAATCGTTCGATGCCGCGCTCGCGGGCGAAATCGACCGCTTCGAGCCCGATCTCGTCGTGCTGGCGGGCTTCATGCGCGTGCTGACCGACGCCTTCGTCACGAAATACGCCGGGCGCATGCTCAATATTCATCCGTCGCTCCTGCCGTGTTTTCCGGGCTTGCGCACGCATCAGCAGGCGCTCGACGCCGGCGTGCGCGTGCACGGCGCGAGCGTGCATTTCGTGACGCCGGCGCTCGATCACGGGCCGATCGTCGCGCAGGGCGCGGTGCCGGTCATCGCCGGCGACGATGCCGCCGCGCTCGCCGCGCGCGTGCTCAAGGTCGAGCACGAAATTTATCCGCGCGCGGTGCGCTGGTTTATCGAGGGGCGTTTAACTGTCGAGGGCGAACGTGTCGCCCTTACGCCGTCTGAGCCGCAATGGCTCTTTGCCGACGTTGCCGGGGAGGGCGCATGAGGCTGCATGGATTTCTGATCGGACAAACCGAAACATTGTTGGCGGACGTGCTCCGCTTTTCCGGCCCCGCCGATGCCGCGACGAGCCGCTTCTTCCGCGCGCATCCGAAGCTTGGGCACGCCGAGCGCGGCGTGATCGCCGAGGCGGTGTTCGCCGTGCTGCGCCGGAAGATGGAGTTTTCCCATCTCGCGGAGAGCGGCAGCGGCAACCAGGCTCGTCGTCTCGCGCTGCTCGGGCTGATGATGACGGCCGGCCTGACCGCGCTGAAGCCGTTCGTTTCCGCCGACGAGCATCAATGGCTCGCGCAAGTCTCGAAGATCGATCCGGCGACGCTGCCGGTGCGCGTGCGCACGAATCTGCCGCAGTGGATCTACGACGCGCTCGGCAAGCGCTTCTCGCCCGAGGAACTCGCGCAGCTCGCCGCCGCGCTGAACTATCCCGCGCCGCTCGACCTGCGCACGAACCCGATCAAGGCCGACCGCAAGGTCGTGCTGAAGGCGCTGGCCGAAGCCGGCATCGACGCGGAAGAAATGCCGTTCGCGCCGTTCGGCGTGCGCGTGGAAGGCAAGCCCGCGCTGACGCGTCTCGCGCCGTTCCAGGAAGGCTGGATCGAAGTGCAGGACGAGGGCAGCCAGTTGCTCTGCTCGCTGATGGCGCCGCGCCGCGGAGAGATGATCGTCGACTTTTGCGCGGGCGCGGGCGGCAAGACGCTCGCCCTCGGCGCGATGATGCGCTCGACCGGCCGCCTCTACGCGTTCGACGTGTCCGATCGCCGGCTGGCGAAGCTCAAGCCGCGTCTCGCGCGCAGCGGGCTGTCGAACGTGAATCCGGTGCTCATCGACAGCGAGCACGACGCGAAGATCAAGCGCCTGGCAGGCAAGATCGACCGCGTGCTCGTCGATGCGCCGTGTTCCGGCCTCGGGACCCTGCGCCGCAATCCGGATCTGAAGTGGCGTCAGTCGCCCGCGAGCGTCGCGGAACTCACGCCCAAGCAGCTTTCGATTCTCACGAGCGCCGCGCGCCTCGTGAAGACCGGCGGCCGCCTCGTCTACGCGACCTGCTCGATGCTCGACGCGGAAAACGAAGACGTCGTGCAGCAGTTTCTGGAAACGCATCCGAACTTTCGCGTCGTGCCCGCGCGCGACGTGCTGGCGGAGCAGCGCATCGATCTGGATACGGGCGAATATCTGTCGCTGTGGCCGCACAAGCACGGCACGGACGGCTTTTTCGCGGCCGTGCTGGAGCGCGTGCCCGAGCCCGGAAAGACGCCCGAGGCGGTTGAAGAAACCGCGTAAGCGATGCAGAGCCACTTCCTGAACGAACTCTCCGCGCGGCTTTTCCGCGATTTCGGCGAGCCGGAAGTGATCTGGCAGGTGGCCGTTCTGCTCGGCCTCTTCGCGGTGGCGTGGTGGTGCGCGCGTCTGCTTCGCAAGAAGCTTGATGCGCGCCGCCAGTCGCGTTTCGAAGCCGTGCGCTTCGGCGCGGAAAGTCTCAACAAGGCGCTGTTTCCGTTGCTCGGCACGGTTTTCGTGTCGATCGCGCTGGTCGTGCTCGCGCCGTTCATCCATACGTCGCTGCTGCGGCTCGCGCTCGTGCCGCTGTGCGGGATCACCGTCATCTACACGATGCTCTACGTCGCGCGGCGCGTGTTCAGCCGCGGCCAGGCGGAGCACGAGGCGAACGCGCTGCTCTATCTGTTCGAGAAGCTCGTGACGGTGGTCGTCTGGGCCGCGATGGTGTTCACCGTCATGGGCATCCAGGACGACGTCGTCGACTGGATGGCGAGCGTGCGCTTCAACTTCGCGAACGCGCACATGACGCTGCTCTCGCTCGCCTCGGGCGTGCTGTGGGTGTGCGTGACGCTGATCGTCGCGATGTGGGCGGGCGCGCTGCTCGACGACCGCTTGATGCGCGCCCGCTCGCTCGACGCGAATCTCAAGGTGGTGCTCGCGCGGATCGGCCGGGCGCTGATGATCCTCGCCGCGATTCTCGTGAGTCTGTCGATCGTCGGCATCGACATTACGGTGCTCGGCGTGTTCGGCGGCGCGCTCGGCGTCGGGCTGGGCTTCGGCTTGCAGAAGATCGCGAGCAATTACGTCTCGGGTTTCATCATTCTGCTGGATCGCTCCTTGCGGCTCGGTGACATGATCAATGTCAGCGGAAATCAGGGCACGGTCACGCAGATTCGCACGCGCTATACGGTCGTGCGCGGGCTCGACGGCATCGAAACGCTGATCCCGAACGAAAAGCTCATCACCGATGTCGTGCAGAACCACTCGTCGTTCCTCACGCGCGGCAACGCGAAGATCGCGGTGCAGGTGAGCTACCGGTGCGACGTCGAACGGGCGATGCAGTTGCTTGTCGAGGCGACGCAGGGCGTCGAGCGTGTGTTGCAAGACCCGGCGCCTGCCGCGCTGCTTGCGAGTTTCGGCGCGGACGGTATCAATCTGGAGTTGAGCTTCTGGATCGAGGAGGCCGCGAAGGGCACGGGCGGCGTAAAGTCGCACGTCAACCGCGCGGTTTGGCGGTTATTCTGCGAGCATGGTATTGAAATCCCGTACGCCCAGCGCGAGATAAGAATTATCGACGGCGTGCCCGGTCCGGACGGCGAATCGGCAATAAGTGCCGGACCACGCGCCGGTGGCGCGGCGCCCGTTGCCTGATTACTGCGCGGCTGCTTCAATCTTTCGATTTGACGGGTGAATCAACATCAATTCCGGGCGTGAGATTTTCCTCGTTTTGGTACGATTCAAAAAATTTCACCTTTAGGACAAAGGCTTGGAACGCATGCAGTAGAATGCGATCGAACTTGCGCACGTTCCTTTCATGTGCACAACACGTCGTTCGAAGTCAGTTCGACCGGCCATTTTTCCCGAATTTCACAGCTACACAGGTAAACTGCCTTGCTGAATTCTTCCCTTGAATTTCTCGCCAACGGATTGCTGGACTTTTCCTGGTGGCAGATTCTGCTGTTCACGCTTGCGATGACGCACGTCACGATCGCCGGCGTCACGATCTATCTTCATCGTTGCCAGGCGCACCGCGCACTGGATCTGCACCCGATCGCGAGTCACTTTTTCCGCTTCTGGCTGTGGATGACCACGGGCATGCTGACCGGCCAGTGGGCGGCGATCCATCGCAAGCACCACGCGAAATGCGAAACCGAGGAAGATCCGCACAGCCCGCAGACGCGCGGCATCTGGAAGGTGCTGCTCGAGGGCGCGGAACTCTATCGCTCGGAAGCAAAAAACGAAGAAACCATGCGCAAGTTCAGTCACGGCACGCCGAATGACTGGATGGAACGCAATGTCTACACGCGTTATCCGATTCTCGGCATCAGCGTCATGATGGTCATCGACGTTGCGCTGTTCGGCATCGTCGGTCTGTCGGTGTGGGCCGTGCAGATGATCTGGATTCCGTTCTGGGCGGCGGGCGTGGTCAACGGTCTCGCGCACTGGTGGGGCTACCGCAACTTCAATTCGGCGGATGCATCCACGAACATCTTCCCGCTCGGCATCCTCATCGGCGGTGAAGAACTGCATAACAACCACCACACGTTCGCGACGTCCGCGAAGCTGTCGAGCAAGTGGTACGAGTTCGACATCGGCTGGCTGTATATCCGCATGATGTCGATGGTCGGTCTCGCGAAAGTGAAGAAGGTCGCGCCGACGCCCAAGCTCGCGGCGAGCAAGGCTGTCGTGGATCAGGACACGCTTCAGGCCGTGCTCGCGAACCGCTACGAAGTGATGGCGCGTTACGGCAAGGCGCTCAAGCACGCCTACGCGCAGGAACTGGCGAAGCTGAAGGAAGCCGGCGCGCGAGAGAAGTATCAGCTGATGCGCGGTGCGCGCACGTGGTTCCACAAGGAAGAAGACGGCCTGAACGAGCCGCAGCTCAAGCAACTGCCGGAGCTGACCTCGGACAACCAGAAACTGCGCACGTTCATCGAGCTGCGCAAGGATCTGTCGGCCATGTGGGACCGCTCGAACGCGTCGCGCGAGCAACTCGTCACGCAATTGCAGGACTGGTGCCATCGCGCGGAAGAGAGCGGCATCAAGGCGTTGCAGGACTTCGCGTTGCGTCTGCGCCGCTACGCCTGACGCGCGATATCCGTTAAAATTTAAGGACGTCACAAGACCCCGCTCTGGCGGGGTCTTTGTTTTTGTGCAGCCGATTCTCGCATCACGTTGTTGGTACGGAGCAGGGGACAGGGACATGGAAGCGATCAGGAGCGTCGAGTACGACCGGCCGCAAGGCCTGACGTGTGGAGTGGGCGAAGCGTGGGCGCGGGTGCCGGACGCGCCGTCGGCGGAGCGGAAGCGCGAGCTGAAGGAGCGCATTCGCGCGCTGCTGAAGCGGGAAGAAGCGGTGCTCGTCGCGCATTATTATGTCGACGCTGAACTCCAGGAACTTGCCGATGAAACCGGCGGCTGCGTCGCCGATTCGCTCGAAATGGCGCGCTTCGGCCGCGACCATGCCGCGAAGACGCTGGTCGTCGCGGGCGTGCGCTTCATGGGCGAGACGGCCAAGATTCTGAGCCCGGACAAGCGTGTGCTGATGCCCGATCTCGACGCGACCTGCTCGCTCGATCTCGGCTGCCCCGCCGACGAATTCTCCGCATTCTGCGATGCGCATCCGGACCGCACCGTCGTCGTGTACGCGAACACGAGCGCGGCTGTGAAAGCGCGTGCGGACTGGATGGTCACATCGTCGATCGGGCTGGAGATCGTCGCCGATCTGCACGCGCGCGGCGAAAAAATCCTGTGGGCGCCGGATCGGCACCTCGGCAGCTACATCCAGAAGAAGACCGGCGCGGACATGCTGCTATGGCAGGGTTCGTGTCTCGTCCACGACGAGTTCAAAGGCATCGAACTCGATCTGCTGCGCAACGAATATCCCGACGCGAAGATTCTCGTGCATCCGGAATCGCCGGAAGGCGTCGTCGCGCTCGCGGATGTCGTCGGCTCGACCACGCAGCTCATCGACGCCGCCGTGAAGCTCGACGCGAAGCGCTTCATCGTCGCGACGGACCTCGGCATTCTGCACAAGATGCGGCTCGCCGCGCCGGGCAAGACGTTCATCGAAGCGCCGACCGCCGGCAACAGCGCGACCTGCAAGAGCTGCGCGCACTGTCCGTGGATGGCGATGAACGGTCTCGCCAATCTCGCCGACGTGCTCGAGCGCGGTCACAACGAGATTCATGTCGATCCGGCCATCGGATTGCGTGCGCGGTTGCCGATCGACCGCATGCTCGACTTCGCCGCGCGTCACAAGAAGCGCGTGCAGGCAAGCGGCGATCTGGCCAAGGACACGACGCTGTTTTCGAACGTGGGAGCCGCGTAATGACGTATCCGTCGATCTTCGAGGAAGTCCGCGAACAATACGGCGATGCGCTGGACGAGGCGCTCGCGCGCAATGTCGTCGATGCGCTCGATGAAGACGTCGGCGCGGGCGACGTCACCGGCCGTCTCGTGCCCGCCGACACTCGCCGCACCGCACGCATCATCGTGCGCGAGGAGGCGGTGCTGTGCGGCGTGCCGTGGTTCGATGAAGTCATGCGCCGCGTCGATCCGACGATCGAAGTCGAATGGCAGTATCGCGAAGGCGATCGCATGGCGGCGAATTCACCGGTCGTGCTGCTGCACGGCCCCGCGCGCTCGCTGCTGACGGCGGAGCGCAACGGCCTCAATTTCCTGCAACTGCTGTCGGGCGTGGCGAGCGCGACGCGCCGCTATGTCGATGCGATCGAAGGCACGCGCGCGCGCATCCTCGATACGCGCAAGACGCTGCCGGGCTTGCGGCTCGCGCAGAAGTACGCGGTGCGCGTGGGCGGCGGCGCGAACCAGCGTCTCGCGCTCTACGACGGCATTCTGATCAAGGAAAACCATATCGCGGCGGCGGGCGGCGTCGGCGCGGCGATGGATGCGGCGCTCGCGTTGCAGGCCGGCGTGCCGATCCAGATCGAAGTGGAAACGCTGGAGCAGCTCGAAACGGCGCTCGCGCACCGGGCCGAATCGATCCTGCTCGACAACTTCACGCCCGAGATGATGCGCGATGCGGTGCGCATCACGGCCGGGCGCGCGTTGCTCGAAGTATCGGGCGGCGTGAATTTCGACACGGTGCGCGCAATCGCGGCGACCGGCGTCGATCGCATCTCCATCGGCGCGCTCACGAAGGACGTGCGCGCGACCGATTTCTCGATGCGTCTGCTTTAAAGGCTCGTGCGGCGCGCGGCCGGCGGCATCAGCACCGTCGGCAGCGCCTTCGGCAAGGTCGCGGGCCAGTCGCGGCTGTAATGCAGGCCGCGGCTCTCGCGCCGCGAGCACGCGCTCTCGACGATCAGCGACGCCACATCGACCAGGTTGCGCAGTTCCAGCAGATCGCGGCTCACCTTGAAATTCGCGTAGTACTCGTGGATCTCGTCGCGCAGCAGCGCGATGCGATGCTGCGCGCGCGCAAGACGCTTGTCCGTGCGCACGATGCCGACGTAATTCCACATCAGACGCCGCAGTTCGTCCCAGTTATGGGCGACGACGACTTCCTCGTCCGGATCGGACACGCGGCTTTCGTCCCAGTCGGGCAGCTCGGCATGACAGCCGTTCGAAAACCCGTCCGCTTCGATCGCGTGCGCCGCCGCGCGGCCGATCACGAGACATTCGAGCAGTGAATTGCTCGCGAGCCGGTTCGCGCCGTGCAGTCCCGTGTACGACGTTTCGCCGACCGCGTACAGGCCCGGACGATCCGTGCGTCCCGCGAGATCCGTGACGACGCCGCCGCAGGTGTAATGCGCGGCGGGCACCACGGGAATCGGCTGCTTCGCGATATCGATGCCGAATTCGCGGCAGCGCGCGAGGATCGTCGGAAAGTGCTCTTCGAGAAACGCGCGCGGCTGATGGCTGATGTCGAGATACACGCAGTCGATGCCGCGCTTCTTGATTTCGAAGTCGATCGCGCGCGCGACGATGTCACGCGGCGCGAGCTCGGCGCGCTCGTCGTGCGCGGGCATGAAGCGCGTGCCGTCGGGCAGGCGCAGCACGCCGCCTTCGCCGCGCACCGCCTCGGAAATGAGGAAGGACTTCGCGTAGGGATGGAAGAGGCACGTCGGATGGAACTGGATGAACTCCATGTTCGCGACGCGGCAACCGGCGCGCCACGCCATCGCGATGCCGTCGCCGGTCGCGGTGTCGGGATTCGTCGTGTAGAGATAGACCTTGCCGGCGCCGCCCGTCGCGAGCACGGTGTGCGGCGCCTGGATCGTCACGGTGCGGCCCGAGTTCACATCCAGCGCATAGAGACCGTGGCAGCGATGACCCGGCAGCCCGAGCCGATCGGACGTGATCAGATCGATCGCGTAATGATCTTCGAGTACGGTGATGTTCGGATGATTGCGCACGCGCTCGCTCAGCGTCGTGACGACCGCGTGGCCGGTCGCATCGGCAGCGTGGATGATGCGCCGATGGCTATGGCCGCCTTCGCGCGTCAGATGGAAGCCGAGTTCGGCCGAGACATCGCGCGTGAAAGGTACGCCTTCGTCGATGAGCCATTCGATCGCAGCGCGCCCGTTCTCGACGATGAAGCGCGTCGCAGCTTCGTCGCACAGGCCGCCGCCCGCGACGAGCGTATCGTCGACGTGATTGTCGACGCTGTCTGCCGAATCCAGCACCGCCGCGATGCCGCCTTGCGCCCAGTCGCTTGCGCCGACGCTCGCCGCGCGCTTGGCGAGGATCGCGACGCGCCGCGTTTCAGCCAGATTCAGCGCGACGCTCAGACCCGCGAGCCCGCTCCCTACGATCGCTACATCGAAATTCATGCTGCCGGTTCTCCGTCCGTGTTCTTCGTCGATAGCCGGCAAGCATAACGCGCATGAACATTCCGTGACAGCTAAAATCCCCGCACGGTCGTGTGCAAAGCGTGTGAATAGCGGCGTCGGAAAAACAAAAAGCCCCGCGAGTGCGGGGCTTTTTGTGTCTTCGTGCAGGCTACTCAATATCAAGTGGCTTACTTGATCTTGGTTTCCTTGTAGTCAACGTGCTTGCGGACGACGGGATCAAATTTCTTGATCAGCATCTTTTCCGGCATGTTGCGCTTGTTCTTGGTCGTCGTGTAGAAGTGACCCGTGCCTGCGGTCGATTCCAGCTTGATCTTGTCGCGTGCGCCCTTGGCCATGTGCGTGCTCCTTAGATTTCACCGCGTGCGCGCAGGTCTGCGAGCACGGCGTCAATACCGTTCTTGTCGATCAGGCGCAGGCCGGCGTTCGAAACGCGCAGACGCACCCAGCGATTTTCACTTTCAACAAAGAAACGGCGATTCTGCAGGTTCGGCAGGAAGCGACGCTTGGTCCTATTGTTTGCGTGGGAAACATTGTTGCCCGACATCGGGCCTTTCCCAGTTACTTGGCATACGCGTGCCATGGTGACACTCCTAATACACGTTGAGTCTGAGTCGAACGCTCGATTGAAAGCACTCGCTTTCAGTGTCGATGCCTCTTATCGCCCAATTTGCCGATCGGGGGCTTGGCAGCACGGTTATGCCAATGAGGACCGCATTCGTTCAGAACAGGCGGGTTGAGAAAAGCAAACGTGGATTGTAACAGGAAAAACTCTGCAATATCAAACCTTTTTGGCACGCCTCGCCATCACAACCAGCCGTGCCGCGCAAACGAAAACACGTCGTTCGCCGCCACGACGATGTGATCGAGCAGCCGCACGTCGATGAGCGTCAGCGCGTCCTGCAGCGTCTTGGTGAGCCGGCGGTCGTTCGCGCTCGGCTCCACGCCGCCCGACGGATGATTATGCGCGACGATGAGCCCCGCCGCATTCAGCGAGAGCGCGCGCCGCACGATCTCGCGCGGATAGACGGCGACGCGCGTGAGCGAGCCGCGCGCGGATTCCTCGACATGCATCAACTGATGACGCGCATCCAGATACAGACAGATGAACGCCTCGTAAGGCCGCGTGCCGATCAGAAGCCGCAGATAGTCTTCCACCGCGCCCGGCGCGTTCAGCAACTCGCGATCGCGCGCTTTTTCCGCGAGCGCGCGCCGGCACAGCTCCGACACGGCGATGAGCGTCGCCGCCCGCGCCGGCCCGATGCCGCGCAGTTCGCGCAATTCCGACTCCGGCGCGTCCAGCACGCCGCGCAGCGACCCGAAGCGCAGCAGCAACTGACGCGCAATGTCGACGGCGGTCACGCCCGCGACGCCGGTGCGCAGGAACAAAGCGAACAGTTCCGCGTCCGATAGCGAAGTCGGACCCGCATCCAGCAGACGTTCGCGGGGACGGTCGGCGCGCGCCCATTTGCGGATCGGCAAGAGGGGCGCGATCGCGGGAGGATTATCGTCGGACGGCACGGTCGGCGCGACGAGCCGCAAATCGGCGCTCACTGCGATCCTCCGGGACGTCTTGTCGCGCGCGCAAGCGCACACGGGCGTGAGCCGCGTGACGCGTCCTGACACAACTCTGTCTTACAATAGCGGTTTTGGCGTCCGGTTCGTGCCGGCGCCGCGCGGTTCGCTGCCATTCGCCACAGAGCCGCCCCATGCCGGGCCAGCGCCCGGCCTTCAAACGAACGGCCACATCCAATACTCATGAGCATCATCGATATCTCCGAGGTGAAACCCGGTTCGCACGTCACGCTTCATTACCGGCTCGCGCTTGCCGATGGTGCCGACATCGTCAACACGTTCACCGAGAAGCCCGCGACGCTCCTGCTCGGCGCAGGCCAGCTCGCGGAACCGTTGGAAGATATTTTGCTGGGCCTGAAGGTCGGCCACCACTCGACCTTTCAGCTAACGCCGGATCAGGCGTTCGGGCCGCGCAACCCGGAACTGGTCCAGTGGGTGTCGCTCGCGACGCTGCGCGAAAACAGCATGATCGGCGAGGATTTTTCTCCCGGCGACCTCGTCGAATTCAATGCGCCGAACGGCGGACGCTACGCGGGCGTGCTGAAGGAAGTCGGTGAAACCGCGGCGCTGTTCGACTTCAACCACCCGCTCGCGGGCCAGGCGCTTGTCTTCGAAGTGAAAATCATCGGAATTCTGTAACCATGATTGAAAGCCTCAACGAAGTTCAGACCGACGTCGAAATCCTGCTCGCGCAACCGCGCGGGTTTTGTGCGGGCGTCGATCGCGCGATCGAAATCGTCGAGCGTGCGATCAAACTGTTCGGCGCGCCCATCTACGTGCGCCACGAGATCGTCCATAACGCCTATGTCGTTGCCGATCTGCGCAAGAAGGGCGCGATTTTCATCGAAGAGCTGTCCGATGTGCCCGAAGGCGCCACGCTGATCTTCAGCGCGCACGGCGTCTCGAAGGCGGTGCGCAGCGAAGCCGAAGCGCGCGGCCTGCGCGTGTTCGACGCGACTTGCCCGCTCGTGACCAAGGTGCATATCGAAGTCGCGAAGATGCGCCAGGACGGCTTCGACATCGTGATGATCGGACACAAGGGTCATCCGGAAGTCGAAGGCACGATGGGCCAGTCGGGCGAGGGCATGCATCTCGTCGAGGATATCGACGACGTGCTGAAGCTCGATCTGCCCGATCCGCAGCGCATCGCGTACGTCACGCAGACCACGCTTTCGGTCGACGACGCCTCCGCGATCATCGACGCGCTGAAGCGCAAATATCCCGAAATCAAGGAGCCGAAGAAGCAGGACATCTGCTACGCGACGCAAAACCGCCAGGATGCGGTCAAGTTTCTCGCGCCGCAGTGCGATGTCGTGATCGTCGTCGGCAGCCCGAACAGCTCGAATTCGAGCCGTCTGCGCGAGGTCGCGGAGAAGCGGGGCATCCCGTCCTATATGGTGGATTCGCCGACGCAGATCGATCCGCGCTGGGTCGAAGGCAAGAAGCGCATCGGCGTGACGGCGGGCGCATCGGCGCCGGAAGTGCTCGCGCAGGCGGTGATCGCGCGTCTGCGCGAACTCGGCGTGCGCAATGTGCGTTCGCTCGAAGGCATCGAGGAAACGATCTCGTTTCCGCTGCCGCGGGGGTTGTCGCTGCCGCAATAAGTAGGCGGCATCTTCGAAAAAAGCGCCTGCGGGCGCTTTTTTTTCGCCTGGCGAAACGGCGCGCGGCAACGAAAAGGAACCCTGCCGGGAAATATGAAACCAAGCGCCAGGCACCGTTCTGGGGCGCACATCGAGACGGGCATTTTCTACTAAAAGACTTCAGGGTTTCCCCGTAAATCCGGTACGCAAACGTAACCGTCGAATGCCGGCCGATTGAACCTGTTTTCGTTATGGTGCAACTACTGCACAAAAGTGAATCGCAACCCGGTTGCGCTTTTGCGGGAAAATCGTCCGAAAAACGTGGTTGCAATGCTGGAAAACCCCGCCACGCAAGAATATTGCTCGTCTCATATTTAGCGTTACAATGCGCGCGTCTTGAGGCCAGAAGGGTTCACGACGACTGTTTTTAGAGGCGCAGGAGACCTATTTGATGCGATTCAAGTTTGCTCACGCCGTGTCCATCGCGGCTGCGGTTGCAATGGCAACTGCATGCGGCAAGAAGGACGAAAGCGGGGCGAGCACGCCAGCATCGGCAGCGAGCGCGACCGCCGTGCCGGCTGCGTCCGCGCCGGCCCCGGCGCCGGCGAGCGAAGCCACTGTCGTGAAGATCGGTCACGTCGCGCCCCTGACGGGCTTGCAGGCGCATCTCGGCAAGGACAACGAAAACGGCGCGCGTCTCGCTCTGGAAGAGATCAGCGCGCAGGGTTTGACGATCGACGGCCATTCCATCCGGCTCGTGCTGGACGGCCAGGACGACGCAGCCGATCCGCGCGTGGGCACGGAAGCGGCGCAGAAGCTCGTCGATGACCACGTGGTCGCGGTGATCGGTCACATGAACTCGGGCGTGTCGATTCCGGCGTCGAAGATCTACAGCGATGCGGGTATCGCGCAGATTTCGCCGTCGACGACAAACCCCGAGTACACGAAGCAAGGCTACAAGACGACGTTCCGCGTCGTGGCGACCGATGCGCTGCAAGGCCCGGTGCTCGCCGGCTACGCGATGAAGACGCTGCATGCGAAGAAAGTCGTCGTGGTGGACGACGCGAGCGCCTACGGGCGCGGCCTCGCCGACGAATTCGTCAAGTCCGTGCAGGCCGGCGGCGTGAAGGTCGCCGCACGCGAAGCGACCACCGAGAAGGCGCGCAATTTCAAGGCGATTCTTACGAAAATCAAGCGCATCCAGCCGGACGTCGTGATGTACGGCGGCATGGACGTGACGGGCGGCCCGTTCGCGAAGGAAGCGGCGGCGCTCGGCATCAAGGCGAAGATCCTCGCGGGCGACGGCGTCTGCACCGACAAGGTGGCCGAGCTCGCGGGCGACGCGGTGCAGAACATCGTTTGTTCGGAAGCGGGACTCGCGCTTTCGAAGATGGACAAGGGAGCGGACTTCGAGAAGAAGTACGAAGCGCGCTTCCACACGCCGGTGCAGATTTACGCGCCGTTCACGTATGACGCGATGTACGTGATCGTCGATGCAATGAAGCGTGCCAACTCCATCGAAGCGCCCAAGGTGCTCGCTGCGATCGCCACGACCGACTACAACGGTCTGACGGGGCATATCGCATTCGACGACAAGGGCGATCTGAAGGCGGGGACCATCACGCTGTACGACTTCAAGGACAAGAAGAAGGAAGTACTCGACGTCGTGAAGCAGTAGGCAGTCTGGCGGCGCCAGCTATCCGGCGGCGCTGTTTTCGTATCCGTCCGTGAACCGCTTGCAGCCTCATCCGGCCGCGGGCGGACGATCGGCGCTCAACCCTTACCGGTTTTTCAAAAGTACGCGCAGTGCCGCTTCAGATTTCGCTTCACACCGGTTTATCGGCCGGTGATAAAGGCGTTATCGAATCGCACGGGGCTAAGGAGCTTTAAATGGATATTTTCATCCAGCAGATCCTCAACGGTCTGGTGCTTGGCAGCGTCTACGCCATCATCGCACTGGGCTATACGATGGTGTACGGCATTCTCGGCATCATCAACTTCGCGCACGGGGACGTGCTGATGGTCGGTGCGATGGTTGCGCTTTCCGCCATCGGCGTCATGCAGAACCATGTGCCCGGCTTGCCCGGACCGATCATGCTGACGATCGCACTCGTCATCGCGGCGTGTGTCTGCGCCGTCGTCGGTTACACGATCGAACGCGTCGCATACCGGCCGCTGCGCAAGGCGCCGCGTCTCGCGCCGCTGATCACCGCGATCGGCGTGTCCATTCTGTTGCAGACCATCGCGATGATGATCTGGGGCCGCAATCCGCTGGCCTTCCCGCAGCTTCTCCCGACCGATCCGATCAACGTGATCGCCGCCGACGAAACCCGTCCCGGCGCGGTGATCTCGATGACCGAAATCGTGATCATCGTGGTCGCGTTCCTCGTGATGGGCGGCCTGCTGCTCCTCGTGCACAAGACCAAGCTCGGCCGCGCGATGCGCGCGATCGCGGAGAACCCCGGCGTTGCGTCGCTGATGGGTGTGAACCCGAACTTCGTGATTTCCGCGACCTTCATGATCGGCTCGGCGCTGGCGGCGCTCGCGGGCGTGATGATCGCCTCCGAATACGGCAACGCGCACTTCTACATGGGCTTCATTCCAGGCCTGAAGGCGTTCACGGCGGCGGTGCTGGGCGGCATCGGCAACCTCGGCGGCGCGATGGTCGGCGGCGTGCTGCTCGGTCTCATCGAACAGTTGGGCGCCGGTTATATCGGCAACCTGACGGGCGGCGTCTTCGGTTCCAACTACCAGGACGTGTTCGCCTTCGTCGTGCTGATCATCGTGCTCGTGTTCCGTCCGTCGGGTCTGCTCGGCGAACGTGTCGCGGACCGCGCTTAAAGACTGTGAGGAGCTCATAAAAATGACTTCGATTCAACCGATTGAGCCGTCCACGACGCTCATCCCCGAGAAGAACATGACGAAGACGCTGGTCGTCGGCGTCATCACCGCGATCTTCGTGATCGCCGCACCGATGGTCATCGGCGCCGCGGGCGGCAACTACTGGGTCCGCGTGCTCGACTTCGCGATGCTGTACGTGATGCTCGCGCTCGGTCTCAACGTGGTGGTCGGCTTCGCCGGCCTGCTGGACCTGGGCTATATCGCGTTCTACGCGGTCGGCGCTTACGTCGCGGCTTTGTTGTCCTCGCCGCAGCTGACGTCGCAGTTCGAATGGATCGCGCATCTCGCGCCGGGCGGACTGCACGTGCCGTTCCTCATCATCGTGCCGATCGCGATGGCGCTCGCGGCGACCTTCGGCGTGCTGCTCGGCGCACCGACGCTGCGTCTGCGCGGCGACTATCTCGCGATCGTGACGTTGGGCTTCGGGGAAATCGTCCGGATTTTCATGAACAACCTCGATCGTCCGATCAACATCACGAACGGTCCGAAGGGCATCACGGGCATCGATCCGGTCCACATCGGCGGCTTCAGCCTCGCTCAGACGCACGAGCTGTTCGGGATCAAGTTCCCGTCGGTCTACATGTATTACTACCTGTTCGTGCTGTGCGCGCTGTTCGTGATCTGGGTGTGTACGCGTCTGCAGCATTCGCGTATCGGCCGCGCATGGGCCGCGATCCGCGAAGACGAAATCGCCGCGAAGGCGATGGGCATCAACACCCGTAACGTGAAGCTGCTCGCGTTCGCGATGGGCGCATCGTTCGGCGGACTGTCGGGCGCGATGTTCGGCGCGTTCCAGGGCTTCGTGTCGCCGGAATCGTTCACGTTCTGGGAGTCGATCGTCGTGCTGGCGTGCGTGGTGCTGGGCGGCATGGGCCATATTCCGGGCGTGATTCTGGGCGCGGTGCTGCTCGCCGTGTTCCCCGAATTCCTGCGCACGACGATGGGTCCGCTGCAAAACGCCATCTTCGGTCACCAGATCGTCGATACCGAAGTCATCCGTCAGTTGCTGTACGGTCTGGCGATGGTGCTGATCATGCTGTATCGCTCGGAAGGTCTCTGGCCGGCCGCGAAACACGAAGACAAGATCGCGAAGATCGCGAAGCGCAACGGCAAGAAGCCGGTGCGTGCTTAAAGCGGGGGAATCGAACATGAGCCAAAAGCAAACGCGATTGTCGGTCAAGGGTGTCAACAAGCGCTTCGGCGGCTTGCAGGCGTTGTCGGATGTGGGCCTGCAAATCGAGGAAGGCACGATCTACGGTCTGATCGGCCCGAACGGCGCCGGCAAGACGACGTTCTTCAACGTGATCACGGGCCTCTACACGCCGGATTCGGGCGAGTTCAAGCTCGACGGCGTGGACTACAAGCCCGAGGCCGTCTATCAGGTGGCGAAGGCGGGCATCGCGCGCACGTTCCAGAACATTCGTCTGTTCGGCGGCATGACCGCGCTCGAAAACGTGATGGTCGGGCGCCACGTGCGCACGAAGCACGGTCTGATCGGCGCGGTGTTCCAGACGCCGGCGGAGCGCCGCGAAGAACGCGAGATCAAGGAACGCGCGCTGGAACTGCTGGAATATGTCGGCGTGCTGCAGTACGCGGATTACACGTCGCGCAATCTGTCGTACGGTCACCAGCGGCGTCTCGAGATCGCGCGCGCGCTGGCGACCGATCCGAAGCTGCTCGCGCTCGACGAACCGGCCGCCGGCATGAACGCGACGGAGAAGGTCGAACTGACGCGTCTGCTCGACAAGATCCGCTCGGACGGCAAGACGATTCTTCTGATCGAACACGACGTGAAACTCGTGATGGGATTGTGCAACCGCATGACGGTGCTCGATTACGGCAAGGTGATCGCCGAAGGTCTGCCGCAGGACGTGCAGAAGGACCCGAAGGTGATCGAGGCATATCTGGGTGCGGGGGTGCACTAAATGGCGACCACAAGCGCAATGTTGAAGGTCAAGGGTCTGCAGGTGAACTACGGCGGCATCCAGGCGGTGAAGGGTGTCGATCTGGAAGTCGGGCAGGGCGAACTGGTTACGCTGATCGGCGCAAACGGCGCGGGCAAGACCACGACGATGAAGGCCATCACCGGCCTCAAGCCTTACTCGGGCGGCGACATCGAGTACATGGGCCAGTCGATCAAGGGCGTGCCGACGCACGAGCTCCTGAAGCGCGGTCTCGCGATGGTGCCGGAAGGCCGGGGCATTTTCGCGCGCATGTCGATTCTCGAGAACATGCAGATGGGCGCGTATCTGCGCAACGACAACGACGGCATCCAGAAGGACACCGAGCGCATGTTCGGCTTCTTCCCGCGCCTGAAGGAGCGCGCGTCGCAGTATGCGGGCACGCTGTCGGGCGGCGAGCAGCAGATGCTCGCGATGGCGCGCGCGCTGCTCTCGCGTCCGAAGCTCCTGTTGCTCGACGAACCGTCGATGGGTCTCTCGCCGATCATGGTCGAGAAGATCTTCGAAGTGGTCCGCGAGATTTCAAAGGAAGGGTTGACGGTGCTGCTGGTCGAGCAGAACGCGCGCCTCGCGTTGCAGGCGGCGAATCGCGGCTACGTGATGGATTCGGGCATGGTGACGATGTCCGGCGACGCGAAGGTCATGCTCGATGACCCGAAGGTGAGAGCGGCGTATCTGGGCGAGTGAGTTTTGTTGCTTGTCGAAAAAAGCCGGCTCTGGCAGCCGGCTTTTTTTATAACCGCTTCCCCAGACTCACCACTTCATCCATCCGATACCCGAGCTTTTCATAGAACCCGCGCAACGCCGTCTTCACCGACAAAATCTGCAGATTCACCTTCGGGCATCCGAGTGCAGCCAGCGCAGCTTCCGCGTGCTGCATCAACGCGCTGCCGAAGCCGCGTCCGCGCAATGAAGGCGCGACGGCCAGCGAATACACCCATCCGCGATGCCCGTCGTAACCCGCCATGACGGTGCCGATAATCGCGCCATCCAGCACGCCGACAAAGAACAGCTCCGGCTGCGTCCGCATCTTGTTGTCGATCGACAAAGCCGGATCGCGCTGCGGCCGCGATGCATCCGCGTACTCCGGAAACACCTCGCGCCACAGGGCGATCACGGCATCGCGATCGCCTGCATCGAACGTGCGGATGATCACAGCGAATCGAGCACGGAGCGCAGCATCGACATCATCTGGTCGATCTCGTCCTTCGTCACGTTGAGCGCGGGCATGAAGCGCAGCAGGTTCGGACGAGCGGCGTTGAGCAGCAGGCCATCGGGCTGCATCAGACGCGCCTTTTCGACGATCTGCGGACCCTTGTCGCTGTCGAGCAGCAACGCGCGCAGCAGGCCTTCGCCGCGCTCGCCCTTGAAGCCGCGTTCATCGGACAGCTTCAGCAGTTCCTGCTTCAGATACTCGCCGCGCTCGCGCACGCCTTCGAGAAAGCCCGGCGCGACGAGCTGCGAGATCACCGAATAACCGGCGGCCGTCATCAGCGGATTGCCGTTGTACGTGCCGCCCTGATCGCCTGCTTCGAAACACGCGACGTCCGCCTTCGACAGGAGCGCCGCGAGCGGCACGCCGCCGCCGATGCCCTTGCCGAGCGTCATGATGTCCGGCTCGACGCCCGAAAGCTCGTAGGCGAACAGCGTTCCCGCGCGGCCGCAACCGCTTTGCACTTCATCGACGATGAGCAGGATGTTGTGCTTCTTCGTGAGCTCGCGCAGTTGCTGCATGAATTCGCGCGTCGCGGGAATCACGCCGCCTTCGCCCTGAATCGGCTCGAGCATCACGCCGACCGTCTTCTCGTTGATGAGCTTCTCCACCGATGCGATGTCGTTCAGATCGGCCTTCGGGAAGCCCGGCACCTGCGGCGCGTAGATCGTGTCCCAGCCGGCTTTGCCGCTCGCCGACATCGTCGCGATGGTGCGGCCGTGGAAGCTGTGGTCGAACGTGATGATCTCGTAGGCGCCGTTCTTGAACTTCTTGCCCCACTTGCGCGCGAGCTTGATCGCGCCTTCGTTGGCTTCGGCGCCGCTGTTGGCGAAGAACACCTTGTCGAAGCAGCTGTTCGCGGTGAGGAGGCCCGCGAGCTGGGCCATCGGCGCGTTGTAGAACGCCGGCGACGGATTGATCAGCGTGCGCGCCTGCTTTTCCATCGCCTCGATCATGCCTTCGTTGCAGTGGCCGAGCGAGTTCACGGCCCAGCCCTGGATGAAGTCGAGATAGCGCTTGCCCGTGTTGTCGTAGAGCCAGGAACCCTTGCCGTGCGTGAAGACGATCTCGGGACGGTTCGTGATGTACATCAGCGAATCAACGGGGTACTCATTGAAATTCATGACAGCGGGCTCCACGAAGGCTAGTGCGAGAGAAAGAGAAAAACGGTGCGGAAAAAACAAAAGCCACGGATTTCCGTGGCTTCATTTCGTACGCTTCGACAAGACCGAACCGTGAGCGCAATGCGTGACGAGCCAGCGGCATCCCTAGGGGAGCGGCGAGCGGCGACGTCGAAGTGCGTTCAGGGTTTTGAGCATTCGCGAAGGATACGTTAAGCGGTTGCCGCCTGTAAACCGTGCACGCGGATTTTTTGTCCGCGTGCAGGTTACGTGCAACATCAGACCGGATGCGCGAGATCCGCCGCGCTCGTGAACGAATCCGCGTAGAACTCGTCCTCCGGCAAGCGATGATGCTGCGTGAAATCGCGCTGCGCCGACTCCACCATCACCGGCGCGCCGCACGCGTACACCTGGTAGGCGCTCAAGTCTGGCAGGTCATCGATGACAGCCCGATGAACGAAGCCCGTGCGGCCCGTCCATGCGTCGCCGGCGTCGGGTTCGGAGAGCACCGGCACGAACTTGAAGTTGGGAATGTCACGCGCCCATTGCTCGGCGAGCTCCATCATATAGAGGTCTTTCTTGCGGCGGCCGCCCCAGTAGAGCGTCATCGGGCGATTCAGATTCTTGAACACCGCATGCTCGATGATCGCCTTGATCGGCGCGAAGCCCGTGCCCGATGCGAGCAGCACGATCGGCTTCTCGGATTCGTCGCGCAGGAAGAACGTGCCGAGCGGGCCTTCGAAGCGCAGGATGTCGCGCTCTTTCATCGCGCCGAACACGTGATCCGTGAACGTGCCGCCCGGCATATGGCGGATATGCAGTTCGAGCGGCCCTTCGTGGTGCGGGGGGCTCGCCATCGAATAGCTGCGGCGCTTGCCGTCCTTCAGGATGAATTCGATGTACTGGCCCGCGTAATACTGCAGCCGTTCGTTCGCGGGCAGTTGCAGCCTCAGTTCGATGACGTCGTCGGCGCGGCGTTCGAGCGCGTTCACGCGGCACGGCAGCTTTTTCACCTGCACGTCGCCGACGCCCGCGACTTCGCGCACGTCGATGGTCAGATCCGTCTGCGCGGTCGCGCAGCAGAAGAGGGCCATGCCGCGTGTTTTTTCATCGTTCGACAATGCCGACGACGAATGCGGCGCCTGTTCGACTTCACCGCTCACGACGGCGCCCTTGCACGAACCGCACGCACCGTTCTTGCAGCCGTACGGCAGGCCGATGCCCTGGCGCAGCGCGGCGGTCAGGACCGGTTCGTCGGGTTCTACTTGAAACTGCCGGCCGCTTTGCCGGAGTGTTACGTTGAAAGCCATAGATCGATTTCTGCGATGTGTGGAGTTGTCTCGTTCGTCTTTTCGGACGCCCGGCGCGCGTTTCAGGCGACGGATAGAATGCACCGATGATCGCCACTCGAAACCTTCGCCGCGCGCGCGTCCTGATCGTCGGATGCGGCGATGTCGGCATGCGCGTGCTGCCGCTTCTTCAGGCGCGTGCCGCTGCGCCCCGTGTCATCGCGCTCACGCATCATCCCGAGCGCGCGGGTGAACTGCGTGCCGCCGGCGCGACGCCGATAGCCGGCGATCTCGATGCGCGCCGCAGCCTGAAGCGTCTCGCGGGCGTCGCGCAAACCGTGCTGCATCTCGCGCCGCCGCCGCGCGACGGCGCCGCCGATACCCGCACCCGTGCGCTTGTCAGCACATTGCGTGCGCGGCATCGTTCAGCGGCGCGTCCGGCGCCGGCGCCTGTGATGGCGCATCGGCTGGCGCGCGGCTACATGCGGGCCTTCGAAACCCATGCGCGGCGCGAACTGCGCAATGCGTCGCGAGCGCCGCTGAGGCGGCCTGGCCAGCGTCAGGGAACGTTCGCGAAAACGTCTTTCATTGTACCCGACGGCCCTTTCTCGACGAGCATCCGTCCGGAAAGCTTTCGCCCCGGCCCGCGTTTCGTGTATGCGAGCACGACCGGCGTCTACGGCGACTGCGGCGGCGCGTGGATCGATGAAACGCGGCCTGCGCGGCCCGGGAACGAGCGTGCGCGGCGGCGCGTCTCGGCGGAGCGCCAATTACGCGCGGCGGGCGCCCAAAGCGGCTGGCGGGTGTCGATCGTGCGGATTCCGGGGATTTACGCGGCCAATCGCCTGCCGATCGCGCGGATCGAAAATGGCATGCCGGCGCTCGTCGAGCCGGAAGACGTCTATACGAATCACATTCACGCCGACGATCTCGCCGCGATCCTCGTGCGCGCCGTTTCGCGCGGACGTCCGCAGCGCGTGATCAACGCGTCGGACGACACGGACCTGCGCATGGCGGATTATTTCGATCGCGTCGCCGATGCCTACAGCCTGCCGCGCGTGCCGCGCATTTCGCGAGACGAAGCGCGCACACGCCTCTCGCCGATCACGCTTTCATTCATGCGCGAATCGCGGCGGCTCTCCAATACGCGTCTGAAGCGCGAACTGGGCTATGTGCTGCGTCATCCGACGGTCGACGCTTTCCTGAAGGCGAACGCGCGTCGCTAGATCAGCGCCGGGATCGTTTCGAGCAGGACGAAGCACATCAGCGCGCCGATCAATGCGCCGATGAGATTCGGCGAATATTTATGACGCACGTGCATGACGACGCCCAACACCCCGATGAGGACAGCGCAAAGCGCGACGAACGCGATGAGCGCGACGGCCGAGTGGGAGACCATGATGCCCTCCTGCTTTTTTGATAGTCATTTTTGGTATCCGTAAGACCAGTATATGAGTGCGGCTCGCGGAAGGCATGCTGCGCCGCAGCGCGCGTCCTTGAGGGCTTTTACGGATTTGCATGATGAATGTGCGCCGGTGCGAGGAGGCCGGCGCGAGAAGGGGAAGCCGCGCCGGCACCGTCGTGCGCACGCAACGCGAGAGAGGCGTTACGGCGTCTCGCCGGGCGCGCCTCGCAGCGCGGCGAGATCGGCTTCGTCGAGCCAGCGCCATGCGCCTTCGCCGAGCGTCGCGGGCAATGCATAACCGCCGACGCGCTCGCGATGCAGCTTTTCCACGCGATTCCCGGCGGCCGCAACCATGCGCTTCACCTGGTGATATTTGCCTTCGAGCACGGTGAGTTCGAGCAGCCGCTCGTCGCGCTGCTCTGCCGCGAGCGCGGCGCTCGGTTTCGACTCGCCGTGCAGCAGCACGCCGTCGCGCAGCTTCGCGAGCTGCAGATCGTCGAGCGGATGACGCACGGTCGCGAGATAGACCTTCGGCACCTTGCGCTTGGGCGACGTGAACGCATGCACGAACGCGCCGTCATCGGAGAGCAGCAGCAGGCCTGTGGTGTCCTGATCGAGCCGGCCGACCGCCTGCACGCCGCGCTCGGCGAGCTGCGGCGGAAGCAAGTGAAAGATGCTCAGATGATGTTGCGGATCGCGCGAGCATTCATAGCCCGCTGGCTTGTTGAGCGCGATGTACGCCTTTTCGCGATACGTCCAGAGATGATCGTCGACTTCGAATTCGAGATTGGCCGCGACGGGAATATCGGCGCGCGGATCGTCGCGCACGACGCCCGCGATGCGCACGCGGCCTTCGGACACGATGCCGCGGCACTGGCGGCGCGACCCGAAGCCTTGGGAGAAGAGGAGGGTTTCGAGGTCCATCGGATGAGCGGAGTTGAAGCGCGCATTCTAGCAAGCCGCGCTTTCGGTCCGCGCCCGGCGCGTGCGATTGGCGCCGGCAAAAAAAGCGCCGCTCAAACTGCGAGCGGCGCCGAGCGTGGCGATGCGCTTTCGGACGCCGAGGCGTCCGTGGCCAGCATCATCGCCCAGGGAACACGCGGCGTGCGCGTCACTGCATGTCGATGCGGCCGTACACGCCATCGGCTTCGTTGTTCGGCCCCGCGGCGAAGAACAGCGTATTCGACGGCTGCGCGTTCAGGTCGTTGCCGAACGCGATGCCCCACAGGCCATGCTGCACGAGCGGCGTGCCGTCGGTGTTCTGCAACTGGCCGACGAACGCGCCGCTCGCCGGATCGAACGCGTTGACAGTGCCGTCGCCGAAATTGCCCACGAGAATGTCGTTGCTGAACGTGCCGAAGTTGCCCGGCGCCTGCGCGATGCCCCACGGCGCGTTGAGCGGCCCGTTCGCCGCGAAGCGCTGCATCAGATTGCCGTCGATATCGAATACGTCGACGAAGCCTTGTCCCGCGCCCGCCACGTCGTCCTCGGCGTCGCTGTCCTGCTTCGCGTAGGTGACGAAGATCTTCGAGCCGATCGCCTGAATGCCGAAGGGCGCGAAGCCCGCCGGAATCTGCGTGTCGCGAAAGCCGCCGGGCACGACGATCTTCGTGAACGTGCCGTCGAATACGTCGATCCTGTTGTTATGGAAGTCGGTCGCGTACAGGCGATGCGTGCCCGTCGATGTGGTGGCAAGCGCGAGTCCCTTGTAGATCGCGCCCGATGCGCTGGAATCGACGGCGGTGAAGGCGTGCGTCGTGTCGACGGCGGGCGCCCACGCGGTGATCGAACCGCCTTCGCCGGCGAAGATGAACGCCGCGACGCCCGACTTGCCGTTGCGCGCGAGCGTGAGATCCGGTCCTTTGTTGAAGACGATTCCGGTCGGATTGGCAGGTCCCGAAGCGGTCGCGGGAATCGATACGACGAGCGGCTGGACGACGCCGTTGCCGTCGTAGAGCGTGGCCGTTTGCGTGCCGTTGTTGGCGACCCACACGAAGCCATTGGGATTGAATGCGACGCCCCAGCCGTTCTTCAGGTTCGGGTCGGTGTGCGGCGCGGGCACGGCGCCATCGGAGACGACGATCGACATCTTGAAGCGCGTCGCCGCCGGCATGCCGCTGTCCGATCCGCCGCCGCACGAGGCGATGCCCGTCAGCGTGACGACCGCGGCGGCGCATACGACGAAGCGGCTCCACAATCCGGTTTGCATGATGGTGACTCCTTCGGCAGCGCTGTGCCGTCAGTTCGTCACCTCTAAACGAATGTGCCTCGCGGCTTATTCCGTTTGCATCCTGCTTCGCCGTTTCGAAGTCCTTCAGTGCGCGTCGCCGCGTCCCTTCGATACGACCGGCACGCCGAGGCCGAAGAGCGAGAAGCGCCCATCGTCTTGATCGCCCGACATCGCCGGGTGGCGCGTGCCCGCGCTCCAGCGTCCGTCGTAGCTCATCGTCGGGACGACCGGCTTCGGAATGCCGCTCGCTTGCCGGAAGTACTCGGTGTTGGTTTCGTTTTGCACTTCGAGCGCATGGCGCAGCGTGGCCTGCGTTTGCCCGTTGCGCGGGTCGAGCGCCACCGCGCGGCGTGCGTTACGCAACGCGCACGCCGGCTCCAGGTTCGCGGTGCAGGTGCGGGCGGTGGCCATCGCGCTGTCGCGCGCGCGCTCCTGTCGCGACAATTCGGCCGCGAGCTGCTGGATCTCCGGACTGCGCGGCTCGCTGGCCGAAAGGCCGCGCATGTGACGGCGCGCCGACGCGAGATCGCGGCTCGCGAGCGCTTGCTGAACGGACGCGATGCTGCGCGCGACGGCGGGGGGAAGCGGCTCCGGCGCGGGCGCGGCGGGCTTGTCGATCGAGGCGATCGTCGCGGTGTTGCGAGGCTGCTCGGACGGGCGAGGTGCGGGCGCGGGCGGTTTGCTGCTCGCGGCGATCGTCGTGTTGCGAGCCTGTTCGATCGATCGAGCGACAGGCGCGGGCGCTTGTGTCACGGGTTTTGCCGGAGCCGGCGCGGCTGCTGCGATCGTCGTATTCACGCGCGGTTCCGGCTTCTGCGCCGATGCGATGACTGGCGTCACTGGCTTGATCGACGGCGCTGCGGCGATCGTCGCCGGGGTCGTCGTGGCGGGCTTCGTTGCGGCAAGGGCGCTCGGTGTCGCGATATCGGCGGATGGCGGATTCGGCGCAACGCGCGCCGTTGCGGCGACCGGCGCGGCCGGCATCGACGGCTTCGCGGGCGCAGTCGCCGCCAGTGTGCTGCTCGACACGATCGTGCTCGCAGCCGCGACGTGCGGCGCGACCGGCGCGACTTCCGTCGCCGCGTGTTCTTCGTGCGTGCGGTTCGGCTTCGCGGCCGCAATTGCCGGAGGCGCGGGCGCGACGATCTGCGCAGTCGCCGCTTCCGCCTTGGAACGCGTCAACGATGCATGTCGCGTCGCATCGGCCTTGGGCACGCCGGACGCGCCGTCGCGAATCGATCCGGCCACGCTGATGCCCGGCTCCACGCTCGGCGCCGGGGCGTTGTCGTCCAGACGCGCGTAAAAGTAGCCGCCGACCGCAATGCTCGCGATCACGCCGCCGACCAGCACCGCCATGCCCGTGCGGGCAGGCTTGGCCGGCTCTTGCGAATCGCCCGGCTCGATGTAATTTGGATAGGACGTCAGCATCCTGCGTCGCACGAGGCGTTGCAGCCAGTGGCTGTCATCCCAGTCGAGGATATCGAGCGGCGCGGGGACCGGCGCGGCGGCGGCCACGGCGGCTTCCGCCGCGCGGCTCGTGAAGATCGCGCCCTGACGATCGGCTCCGCACGAAGGACAGGTCTCTTCCTCGGCCGGCGAAACGGTGTTGCAGCGCTTGCAGATGACGGAGTCGAGGGACAGCGAGTGATCAGGTCGATTCATGTCGTACCTTTCTTCGAGTTATGGCTCGACGCATCGCGCGAGCAGGTCACGACATCGAGACGATCCTGAGCAACCCGAATGGCGGGCGCCGCGCGTGCGAGCATCCCCGTGATGCTCCACGCGCCGGGATTCCGAATGCCGATGGCGCCTATTTTTTCCGGCGCGGCGGCGTGCGTCTACGCGATTGCGCACATAGCCGGACGGACGACTTCCGCGCGCTCGCGTCATCGGCGACATTGCGTGTCATCACGCACGAAAGGATGATGACAATGCAATCGAACGGCTTCGACGCGACGGCGCGGCAATTGATCGTCGGCCTGCCGCTATTCATGGGCGCGATCGAATACATCTTGCGGGTCGCGCTGAAGCAGCCCGGCAGGGACGACTTCTTTCCGATTTCACTCGTTGCTTCGAGTGTCAGTCTGAATGTGGCGCTGGCCGTGCTGCCGGGCGAACTTCGCGATGGCTTTTTTCGATCGACGTCGAGGCGGCGTATCGGTCAGGCGATCCTTATCGCGAATATGGGAATTTTCGCCTCTCTGATTGGGATGCTTCTCTGGATATACTTGCTCGTGGCTTCGTTTAGTGAGGAAGTCAGAGCGATTTTGCCAATGCATCCGCTGCGGGATGCTTTGGCGTACTACCTATTTTCAATTACGTTGAACGAAGGCAAGGCCAGGGTGACAAGATGCTGAACTTTGTGTTGGGATTCTTTCGAGAGTATTGGCCAGTTGTGGTCACCTGCGCGTTCGCCAGATTCGGCGTTCCGCCTCTGGTGGACTGGCTGTTTCGCACATTCGACCGGGAAGAGCCGCCGGGCGGGGCCGACCATCGTCCGGGCGTGGAATAACCCGCATCCAGAATGCCCAAACGCAAAAAATCCGCTCTCAACGGAGCGGCTTTTTCAACAATCCTGGTGCCCAGGGCCGGAATCGAACCGGCACGCCTTGCGGCGGGGGATTTTGAGTCCCCTGCGTCTACCAATTTCACCACCTGGGCCTGAATCGGCTCGTACGCGAACAAAGCGAAGCAACGAGCCAATCGAGTCGGCGATTATGACCGAAAACGCCGCCGTCGGCAAGCATCGAGGATAGCGTTTTCGCAAGCTCGGAAATTACTGAGCGGGATCACTGAGCGAGATCACTGAGCGAGATACGTGAACGCGCCGTTCTTGATCACGCCCATCACGCTCGCGCGCTGATCCAGCCCGACGTGATCCGTCGCGCTCGTACTGACCACGCCGTTCGGCACGACCAGTTCATGCGCGTGCTCCAGTTCCGCGCGCAGCGCCACGCGAAACTCCTTCGTGCCCGGTTTCGCCGTCTTCAGCGCGCGCGCCACGGCATCCTGCAGACGCGGATAGACGCCTGCCGCATCGCCCGCAAACTGCGTGACCGTGCCCTTGCCGTACTTCTCCTCATACGCATTCACGAACGCGAGCGCCGCCTTTTTCGACGGATGATCCGCCGGCAGCGTCCGCGCGACGACGACCGGCTGCGTCGGGAAAAGCGTGCCCTCGACGTCCTTGCCGCCGAGCTTGATGAACTCCGGCGTCGCGATGCCGTGCGTCTGATAGATCGCGCCCTTGAACCCGCGCTCGACGAGCGTGCGCTGCGGCAGCACCGTCGGCGTGCCCGCGCCCGCGATCAGCACCGCGTCGGGTTTCGCGGCCATCAGCTTGAGAATCTGCCCGGTGACGCTCGCATCGGTGCGATTGAAGCGCTCGCTCGCGACGATCCTGATATGCCGAAGGTCGGCGAACTTGGTGAACTCGTTGAGCCAGCTATCGCCGTAACTGTCCGCGAAGCCGATGAACCCAACCGTCTTCACGCCATGATTCGCCATGTAGCGCGTCATCACGTCGGCCATCGCGCGATCGGTCTGCGCCATCTTGAACGCCCACACTTTCTTGCCTTCCTGCGGTTCCACGACCGATGCCGAGCCGATCAGCGTGATCATCGGCGTTTCGGATTCCGCGACGGGATCGAGCGCGGCGAGCGCCGCCGGCGTGATATTCGGCCCGACGATCACATCGACGTGATCCTCGCTGATCAGCTTGCGGATATTGCGCACGGCCGCGCCCGGGTCCGAGCCGTCGTCGAGGATGATGTACTCCGCGTTCTGCCCGGCGATGGTCTTCGGCCACATGAGCATCGCGTTCTTGCTGGTGATGCCGATGGCGGCGGCCGGGCCGGTGCTCGACAGATCGATGCCGACCTTCAATTGCGCGTGCGCGGCGGCGGCAACCACGGACAGGGCGGCGCCGGCGGCAAGGCGGCGCGTGAACTTCGACAACGTCATCGGAAAGGTCTCCAGGGGAAAGAATCTTCTGAGGCGGCGCGCGCCGCCGTGTTATTCGAGCTCAGAGCTCGTAGCTTTCGTGATCGCCGGACAGCGCCTGTTCGATCAGCTTGCGATTCAGCGACGGCGACAGCAGTTCGACGAGCGTATACACATAGCTGCGCAGATACGCGCCCTGTTTGAGCGCGAGCCGCGTGACGTTCGTGCCGAACAGATGGCCAACCGGCATCGCCCGCAAATGCTTGTCGCGCTCCGGATTGAACGCGATGTCCGCCATGATCCCGATGCCGAGCCCCAGTTCGACGTAAGTCTTGATCACGTCCGCGTCGATGGCTTCGAGCACGATGTCCGGCGTCAGATTGCGCAGCCCGAACGCCTGATTGATCTTGGAGCGCCCGGCGAACGACGCCTCGTACGTGATGATCGGGTATTGCGCGAGATCGTCGAGCGTGAGCGTCTTGCGCTCCAGCAGCGGATGATCCGGCAGCATGACGGCCAGATGCTGCCACTGGAAGCAGGGCAGCGACACCAGTTCCTTATAGTTGGCGATGGCCTCGGTCGCGATCGCGATGTCCGCCTGATCGTGAATCACCATTTCGGCGACTTGCGTGGGGCTGCCTTGCAGAATCGAAAGGTGCACCTTCGGAAAGCGCTTCTTGAATTCGGCGATGGCCGACGGCAGCGAATAGCGCGCCTGCGTGTGCGTCGCGGCGATGACGAGATTGCCCTGATCCTGCGCCGCGTAATCCTTACCGACCCGCTTGAGGCTCTCCACTTCCTGCAATATTTTCTCGACCGACGCGAGGATGATGCGCCCTGGCTCGGTCAGCGATCTCACGCGTTTCCCGTGGCGCGTGAAGATCTCGACGCCCAGTTCGTCTTCCAGCTCGATGATCGCCTTCGAGACGCCCGGCTGTGACGTATACAGCGCCTTGGCGGCCTCCGTCAGGTTGAAATTCTGCCGGACGGCCTCGCGCACGAAGCGGAACTGATGCAGATTCATTTATCGCCTTTGTTTATTACTACCGGGCATATCAAAGTAATTTTTCAGTCGTTTGCAATATATAGCAGGTTCTTTACTATCAGTCCAATTTTTCCAATATCCATATCTCTATCCGTCATAAGCAAATGAGCGTTCCGTCTGAACGCCTCGCGCGGCAGGGACTCAATGGATATTCGACGGACGAGACGCGCGACGTAACCTAGGACGCCGCGCTTTACACAAGAACTTGGGGCCCCCGAATGTACCAATACGATCAGATCGACCAACGCATCGTCGACGAACGTGTCGCGCAGTACGCCGACCAGGTCCGCCGCCGCTTGTCGGGCGAGTTGAGCGAAGAAGAATTCCGTCCGCTGCGCCTGCAGAACGGCCTGTACATGCAGCGCCACGCGTACATGCACCGCATCGCGATTCCGTACGGCAATCTGCGCAGCGACCAGCTCCGCATGCTTGCGACCATCGCGCGCGAGCACGATCGCGGCTACGGCCACTTCTCGACGCGCACGAACATCCAGTTCAACTGGGTCGAGCTCGAACAAACGCCGGAAATCCTGCGCAAGCTCGCCTCGGTGCAAATGCACGCGATCCAGACGTCGGGCAACTGCATCCGCAACATCACCGCCGATCAGTTCGCCGGCGTCGCGCCCGACGAGCAGGTCGACCCGCGTCCGTGGTCGGAAATTCTGCGTCAGTGGTCGACGTTCCATCCGGAATTCGCGTGGCTGCCGCGCAAGTTCAAGATCGCGGTGAACGGCTCGGCGGAAGATCGCGCCGCCGTGCAGGTCCACGATCTCGGTGTGTATCTGAAGAAGAACGCGCAGGGCGAAGTCGTGATGGACATTCTCGCGGGCGGCGGTCTCGGCCGCACCCCGATCGTCGGCGCGATCATCAAGCGCGATCTGCCGTGGCAGCATCTGATCACCTATTGCGAAGCCGTGCTGCGCGTGTACAACCGCTACGGCCGCCGCGACAACATGTACAAGGCGCGCATCAAGATTCTCGTGAAGGCGCTGTCGCCGGAGAAGTTCAGCAAGCAGGTCGAGGAAGAGTGGCAGCATCTGAAGGACGGCCCGTCGACGCTCACGCAGGACGAAGTCGATCGCGTGTCGGCGTTCTTCGCGCCGCCCGTCTACGAAAAGCTCGCGGACACCGATGCATCGTATGAAAAGCATCTGATCGACAGCAAGCCGTTCGCGCGCTGGGTCGAGCGCAACGTGCGTCCGCACAAGGTGCCGGGCTATGCGGCGGTGACGCTGTCGCTCAAGCAACGCCACATCGCGCCGGGCGACGCCACCGACCAGCAGATGGACGACGTTGCCGCGCTCGCCGATGAATTCTCGTTCGGCGAAATCCGCGTGTCGCACGAGCAGAACCTGATTCTCGCGAACGTGAAGAAGCGCGATCTGCACACCGTGTGGGAACGCGCGAAGGCGCTCGGTTTCGCGACAGCGAACATCGGCTTGCTGACGGACATCATCGCGTGCCCGGGCGGCGATTTCTGCTCGCTCGCGAATGCGAAGTCGATTCCGATCGCGCTCGCCATCCAGGATCGTTTCAACGACCTCGACTACGTGCACGACCTCGGCGACATGTCGCTGAACATCTCGGGTTGCATCAACGCGTGCGGTCATCACCATGTGGGCAATATCGGCATTCTGGGCGTCGATAAGGACGGCTCCGAGTGGTATCAGGTGACGCTCGGCGGCGAGCAAAGCTCGGGCGCGACCGGCGCGCATCTCGGCAAGGTGATCGGCCCGTCGTTCTCGGCCGAAGAGATGCCCGACGTGATCGCGCAAGTGATCGACACCTTCGTCGATAACCGCATCGAAGGCGAGCGCTTCATCGAGACGTTCGGCCGCATCGGCATGGCGCCGTTCAAGGAGCGCGTGTATGCATCGCGCCAGGCTCACGCTTAAGGATCTGCACATGACGTTGATTATCAAGAACCGCGCCGTCGTCGAAGACAGTTTCACCGTTGTCCTTGCCGCCGAAGACGGTACGTTGCCTGCTATCGATGCGCTGCCCGGCGGCAAGATCATCGTGCCGTTCGCGCTGTGGAAAGAGCACAAGGCCGCGATCGTCGCAGCGCGCGCGAAAGAGGACATCGGCGTGTGGCTCGCGCCCGACGACGAGCCCGCCGACCTCGCGCCGGACTTCGGTTCGCTGTCCGTGATCGCCGTCGATTTCCCGGTGTTCCGCGATGGCCGTGGCTTTTCCATCGGCCGCCTGTTGCGCGAGCGCTATCAGTGGACGGGCGAGCTGCGCGCCATCGGCGACGTGCTGCGCGATCAGGTCGCGTTCCACGCACGCTGCGGCTTCGATGCGTTCGCGGTTCGCGCGGACAAGGACATCAACGACGCGCTCAACGCGTTCACCGAGTTCACCAATCTGTATCAGGGCGCGACCGACAATCTCGAACCGCTGTTCCGCCGTCGCGCGGCGCTCGTCGCAGCGCTTGGAGCCTGATGTATGACGCCTGAATTGCAAGCCAAGGTTGAACGCCTGGACGCGCTGCTGGATTCGATCGCGGCGCGCCACCAGAACGTCAAGCTAGCCAGCAGCCTCGCCGCCGAAGACATGGTGTTGACGCACGCCATTCTTTCGCGCGGGGTGAAGATCGGCATCTTCTCGCTGAACACGGGCCGTCTGCATGCGGAAACGCTCGGCATGCTCGATACCGTCAAAGCGCGTTACGGCTACGACATCGAGCAGTTTCATCCGCAGCGGGATGCGGTCGATGCGTACGTCCGCGATCACGGTTTGAACGCGTTCTACGAAAGCATCGATCTGCGCAAGAGCTGCTGCCATATCCGCAAGGTCGAGCCGCTCAATCGCGCGCTGTCGGACGTGTCCGCGTGGGTCACGGGACAGCGCCGCGAGCAGTCGGTGACGCGTGCCGAGCTGCACGAGGAAGAGCACGACGAACCGCGCAACATCGCGAAGTTCAATCCGCTCGCGGACTGGACCGAAGCCGATGTGTGGGATTACCTGAAAGCCTTCGACGTACCCGTGAATCCGCTCCATGCGCGCGGTTATCCGAGCATCGGGTGCGAGCCTTGTACGCGCGCGGTACGTCCCGGCGAGGACAGCCGCGCCGGACGCTGGTGGTGGGAATCGCGCGATACGAAGGAATGCGGCCTGCACATCACGAACATCAAGGTCGTCGACGAAGCCCCGAGCTCGGCGATCTAAGGCAACACCCCCTGTCACTGAATGCGGCGCTCCACGGAACGCCGCCAAGAAAAGGATCGACGAACATGAGCACGACGCTCGACGCTAACGTCACCGCACCGGTCGTCAACAAGGCGACTCGGATGGATCACCTGGATTGGCTCGAAGCCGAGTCGATCCACATCATTCGCGAACTCGTCGCGGAATGCAGCAAGCCCGCGCTGTTGTTCTCGGGCGGCAAGGATTCGGTCGTCGTGCTGGCGCTCGCGCTCAAGGCGTTCGGCCTCGGCGGCAATCGCAAGACGACGCTGCCGTTCCCGCTCGTGCACATCGACACGGGTCACAACTTCCAGGAAGTGATCGACTTCCGCGATCGTCGCGCAGCCGAAATCGGCGCGGAACTCGTGGTCGGTCACGTCGAGGATTCGATCAAAAAGGGCACCGTGCGTCTGCGTCGCGAAACGGATTCGCGTAATGCCGCGCAGGCGGTGACGCTGCTCGAAACCATCGAGGAATACGGCTACACGGCGATGATCGGCGGCGCGCGCCGCGACGAAGAGAAGGCGCGCGCGAAAGAGCGCATCTTCTCGTTCCGCGACGAATTCGGCCAGTGGGACCCGAAGGCGCAGCGCCCGGAACTGTGGAGCATCTACAACGCGCGTCTGCACAACGGCGAGCATCTGCGCGTGTTCCCGATCTCGAACTGGACCGAACTCGACGTATGGCAATACATCGCGCGCGAGAAGCTCGAATTGCCGAACATCTACTATGCGCATGATCGCGAAATCGTGCGCCGCAACGGCCTGCTCGTGCCGGTGACGCCGCTCACGCCGGTGCGCGAAGGCGAGACCGCCGAGATCGCGCAGGTGCGTTTCCGCACGGTCGGCGATATCAGTTGCACGTGCCCGGTCGCGAGCGATGCGGATGACGTCGAAAAGATCATCGCGGAAACCGCCGTGACGGAAATCACGGAACGCGGCGCCACGCGTATGGACGACCAGGCGTCCGAAGCTGCGATGGAACAGCGCAAGAAGCAAGGTTATTTCTAAGCAACACGCCACAGGAAGAAACGAGTCATGAGCATCTATCAAGCTGAAGATCTGGGCGTGTTGCGCTTCATCACCGCGGGTTCCGTCGACGACGGCAAGAGCACGCTGATCGGCCGCCTGCTGTATGACAGCAAGGCTGTGCTGTCGGACCAGTTGTCCGCTATTTCTCGCGCGAAGAACAAGCGCACCGTCGGCGATGAAATCGATCTGTCGCTGCTCACGGACGGCCTCGAAGCCGAGCGCGAGCAGGGCATCACCATCGACGTCGCGTACCGCTATTTCGCGACGGCGAAGCGCAAGTTCATCATCGCCGATACGCCGGGCCACGAGCAGTACACGCGCAACATGGTGACGGGCGCATCGACGGCGCATGCCGCGATCATTCTCGTCGACGCGACGCGCGTCACGTTCGAAGATGGCGTCGCGCAACTGCTGCCGCAAACGAAGCGCCACAGCGCGATCGTCAAGCTGCTCGGTCTGCAGCACGTGATCGTCGCGATCAACAAGATGGATCTGGTCGAGTACAGCGAAGCGCGCTTCAACGAGATTCGCGATGCGTACGTCGTGCTCGCGCGTCAGCTCGGTCTCGCGGATGTGCGTTTCGTGCCGGTGTCGGCGCTGAAGGGCGACAACATCGTGACGGCGAGCGAGCGCATGCCGTGGTACCCGGGCGAGCCGCTGCTCGATCTGCTCGAATCGCTGCCGGTTGCGCAGCCGACCGATCAGGCGCTGCGTTTCCCGGTGCAATGGGTCGCGCGTCAGGACGGCTCGCAAGCCGACGATTTCCGCGGCTACATGGGCCGCGTGGAAGCGGGCGAAGTGCGCGTCGGCGATGCCATCAGCGTGCTGCCGGGTAATCGTGAAGCGACCGTCGCCGAGATCATCGCGCCGGTGCCGGGCGGCGTCGCGCCGGTGGATCGCGCATTCGCGGGCCAGACGGTGACGATTCGCCTGACCGAAGACGTCGACGTGTCGCGCGGCGACACCTTCGTGCCGGCCGCCGCCAAGGTCGAACCGGCTAAGAAGCTCGAAGCGGACCTCTGCTGGTTCGATGAAGAACCGCTCTCGCCGCAGCGCAAGTATCTGCTGAAGCAGACGACGAACACGGTGTTCGCGCGCATCGGCGCGGTGAAGCAGGTGCTGGACGTGCATACGCTGTCGCATTCGGTCGATCGCAGCACGCTCGCGATGAACGATATCGGCCGCGTGGCGCTCACGTTGCAGAAGCCGATCGTCGCGGACGAGTACGATACGCATCAGGGCACCGGCGCGTTCGTGCTGATCGATGAAGCGACGCATCACACGGTCGCGGCCGGTATGATTCGTGCAATCGCGGGCTAATCGCATTCAACGGATGAATCGTATGGGTAAGGTCTACTTGATCGGAGCAGGGCCGGGCGCGGCGGATCTCATCACCGTGCGCGGCATGCGTCTGCTCGAACAGGCGGACGTGGTGCTGCACGACGCGCTCGTCGAACCGGCGATGCTCGACTACGCGCCCAACGCGAAGAAGATTGCCGTCGGCAAGCGCTGCGGTCAGCGCTCGACGGCGCAGCACTTCATCAACAAGCAGATCGTCGATGCAGCGCTGGAGCATGGCGTCGTCGTGCGTCTGAAGGGTGGCGATCCGATGCTCTTCGGCCGCGCGGACGAGGAAATGCGCGCGCTGGAAACGGCGGGCATCGACTTCGAAGTGGTGCCGGGCATCACGGCGGCGCTCGCGAGCGCGGCGACGCTCAAGCGCTCGCTGACCTTGCGCGGCGTGGCGCGCAGCGTCGCGCTGGCGACCCATTCGCGCGCGGCGGACAGCGAAGAAATCCGCGAGCAGGCGAAGGCGGATTCGCTCGTGTTCTACATGGGGCGGGATAGCGCGCCGGATATCGCGCAGCAATTAATCGACGCAGGGCGGCCGGGCTCGACGCCGGTGGCGATCGTCGAGGCGTGCAGCACGCCGCGCGAGCGCACGCTGACGTTGACGCTCGCGCGCATGGCGCTGGGCGAGGCGCAGGAATGGCTGGACCCGTCGCAGCCGAGTCTGTTGATGATCGGCGAGGCGTTTCGCGAGCGGGCGTCGGCGGCGAAGCCGAAGGTGCATTTGAAGAGGATGCAGGCGGCGGCTTGATTCTTCGTTTCGGCAGCTTCGACACAAAGGGCGCACCGTTTCCGGTGCGCCCTTTGCTTTTTGGTTCGTGACTCAGAAGTCCACGAGCCTGATTTTCTTCATTTTCGAATTGCTGGCCAGCACGCTGTCGAGTGTCGCCATCGTCTTTGCCTTGCGGTCCAGCGCGGTCGCGAGATGAAGCGCGTCTCCCGCACGGAGCCCGGTGGTTGCGTCGAGCGTGAGAACGGCCGCGTGGTGAAAGACTGGCGGTTCGATGGGCGTCAATTGCAGATCGCTCGAACAGATTCGCTCGAAACTTCGCCACGCAAAATCAGATTGCTCTTCCGTCAGTTGGCCCGTTCGCCGTTTGATTCGAATGTCGCCATTCGGCCGAACGGCCGGCGAAGGGCTGCTAGCCAACTTGCCGCAAACAATACCCCGCCACGGCCTCCAGCACCGCATCATCCTCTCCGACCGCCGTCGCGCAGTGAATCGCGATATCCGGATGCCCTTCCCGGCATCGCTCGACGATCTCCGGCAGATCCTTGCGCACATGCCCGCCTTGCCCGAAGAACACGGGCACGACGGTGATCGCATCGCAACCATCGGCGGCGTGTTGCGCGACCGCCGCGGGCAAATCCGGCGACATCAACTCGAGAAACGCCAGCGACACCGGCTGATCGCCGCGCGAATCGCGCAACTTCGCGGCAAGCCGCTCGAACGGCTCGGCCCAGCGCGGATCGCGCGCACCGTGACCGAACAGGATGATGCCGTGCCTCTTCATCGCGCGTTCTCCGAAAAGAGAAGAAACGTCAGTGCCGCTCGACCCACTTCAGCCCGATCAATCCGACTGCCAGATAGGCGAGGGCAGGCGCCGCCGCCGTGATCGGCGCGGGCCACGTATTCAGATTGCCGATATGCGAGAACAGCGTGTTGACCAGCTGGAAGCTCATCCCGATCATGATGCCGCCGAACACCTTCATGCCGACGACGCCCGCGCGCGTGTGCAGATAAGCAAACGGCAGCGACAGAATCAGCATCACGAACACCGCGAACGGATAGAGAATCTTGCGCCAGAACGCGATCTGATAGCGCTGCGCGTCCTGATGATTCTCCGTCAGATGCTGGATATAGCGGAACAGGTTGAACATCGACATCCGGTCGGGCGACACCAGCAACACCGACAGAATCTGCGGCGTCAGCTCGGAGCGCAGCGAGTATTCCGGCAGCGTCGTCTGCGTGGCGCGATAGACCGGGTTCAGCGCATCGCCGGGATTGACGGCTTGCGGCGGCGCATCGCTCAGACGCGTATCCGTGACGCCGGTCAGCTTCCAGTGACCCGGCGGCTGGTACACGCCGCTCTTCGCGATGCGCACGTTGGTCAGCCGGAATTTCGAATCGAATTCGTAGATGCGCACGTTCGCGATCGTCGTGTCGGGATTCAGCGTGCCGACGTTGACGAAGCGCGTGACCTGCTCGCCGTTCTCCTTCGCCGTCAACGTGTCCTTCACCCACACGCCCGACTGAAAATTCGACGATACCGACGACCCCAGCGCTTCGAGCCGCACGCGCTCGGACAACTGGTCCGTGTAGGGACCGACGACTTCGCCGATGAGGTAGGTAATGACCACCATCGGAATGCCGATCTTCAGCAGCGAGCGCAGCGCGGCGCCCGTTGAAAGACCCGACACGCGGAAGATCGTGAACTCGGACGCCGCCGCCATCTGCGCGAACACGTAGATGGCCGAAATCAGCGCGGCGACGGGAATGATCTCGTAGAAGCGCGAAGGCGTCTGCAGCCCGACGCGCAGCACCGCGAGCGTGAACTTGTAGTTGCCGTGCCCGACCGTGTTCAGTTCGTTGATCAGATCGAAAAAGAAGAACAGGCCCGAGAACGCGAACAGGATGAAGATGAACGCGAGATAGATCTGGCGCGCGAAGTATCGTTCGTAGATGCGCACCATGTCAGGCTCCCTTCCTCGAACCCGTCAGCGACGAGAGCCGGAAAAGCGGCCGGTTACGAATCCGCAGCCAGAAGATGAACGCGACGAGCGCCCCGACGATGACATGCAGCCCGACGATCCCCACGCCGAACGACAGCTTGCCCTGCTCGATCCACGACTGCACGACGTTCAGCAGGTTCGAGTAGGTGAGGTAGATCAGCACGGCCATCACGAGATTGATCGTGCGGCTGCGGCGCGGGTTCTGATACGAAAGGGGAATGGCGAGCAACATCAGATTGATGGCGATGAGCGGCAGGCCCGCGCGCCAGGCGAACTCCGCGAGATTTTCCTTGGTCGGATCGGCGAGCAGATCCGGCGTGTAGATGCCGGTCGTGGTCGGCGTATTCACGACCTGGTGGCTCATTATCTTCACACCATAACGCTCGAATTCCATGATGCGGAAGTTCGGCTGGCCCGGCTCGCCGTCGTAGCGGCGGCCGTTGTCGAGCACGATGAAGCGGTCGCCGTCCGGGCGCGTTTCCGTGTGGCCGTTCTTCGAGACGATCACGTTGACCTTGCCGCCTTCCGTGCTCGTGACGAACACGTTTTCCACCTGTCCCTGATCCGGCGACATCTTCTCGATGAAGAACACGCGATGGCTCGACGGCGATTCGCGGAACTGCCCCGGCGCGAGCAGCGACACTTCATCGCGCTGCTGGAAACGCGCCTTGATGAGCTTGCTCTGCTGGTTCGACCACGGCCAGCCGACGAACGCGAAGAACATGATGAGGATGATGATCGGCGTGGAGAACACGGCGACCGGCTTGATGAGCTGCGTCTGACTCACGCCTGACGCGAGCCACACGACCATTTCGGAGTCGCGATACCAGCGCGTGAGCACGAAGAGAATGGACACGAAAAGCGTCACGATCAGCATGACTGCGAGATAGCCGATCACGGTCAGCCCGATCAGCACCACGACGTCCTTCGGGTCGATCTGACCTTGCGCCGCGAAGCCGACGATGCGGATCATCATCGTCGTGAGCATGATCGTGAGGAGCACCATGAACACGGCGCCGGCCGTGTACGCGAGTTCGCGCTGCAGGGAGCGTTCGAAGATCATTGAATTTTTGCTTGGAGCCGGCGGCGATGCGGAATCATGCACGCATCTCTTGGCTTACGGGAAGGGTATTCGCTTACCCTCGCGCCGCGCGCCTGTGACCGCCGCGGAAAAAATAGCGGATAATTGCGGCTTTCATCCTTCAGCCAAGATTTTATCCGAGGATAAGCGCGATGGACTTTAGCATAAAAGCCTGTGATTGGAGCAAGGGCGAGGCAAATGGTTTCCTTACCGGAAAGTCGGATGTCATCGTGCTCGGCATCTTCGAAGCGCAGACGCTCACGGGCGCCGCGCGCGACATGGACGCCGCCACCAAAGGCCTGATCTCGCGCGTCGTGAAAGCCGGCGACATGAGCGGGCGCGCCGGCACGACGCTGCTCGTGCCCGAAGTGACCGGCATCGGCGCATCGCGCGTGCTACTCGTCGGCCTCGGCAAGCAGGACGCCTTCAATCAGAAAGCCTATGGCGAAGCCGTGCGCGCCGCATGGCGCGTGGTGCTCGGCTCGAAGATCGGCCAGGCGACCTTCACGCTCGCGCAATTGCCGATTCAGGATCGCGACGGCGTCTGGGCCGTGCGCGCCGCAATCCTCGCGCTGCGCGAGCTGACCTACAAGTTCACGCAGATGAAGAGCAAGCCCGACAACGGCGCTCGCTCGCTCAAGAAGATCGTCTTCAGCGTCGATTCCGCCGACGAGAAAGCCGCCAAGGTCGCCGTGAAGCAGGGCGTCGCGATCGCGAACGGCATGGACCTCACGCGCGATCTCGGCAATCTGCCGCCGAACGTCTGCACGCCGACCTATCTCGGCCAGACCGCGAAGAAGCTCGGCCGCGACTTCAAGCTGAAGGTCGAGGTGCTCGGCCAGAAGCAGATCGAAGCGCTCGGCATGGGCTCGTTCCTTTCGGTGGCGAAGGGCTCCATCGAGCCGCCGCAGTTCATCGTCATGCATTACCAGGGCGCGGGCGCGGAATCGGCCAAGTCGAAGGGCAAGAACGCGCCCATCGTGCTGGTCGGCAAGGGCATCACGTTCGATTCGGGCGGCATCTCGATCAAGCCGGGCGAGGCGATGGACGAGATGAAATATGACATGTGCGGCGCGGGCTCCGTGTTCGGCACGATGCGCGCGGTCGCCGAAATGGGGCTGAAGCTCAACGTGATCGGCGTGATCCCGACGTGCGAGAACATGCCGGCGGGCAATGCGGTGAAGCCGGGCGACATCATCACGTCGATGAACGGCACGACCATCGAAGTGCTCAATACCGACGCCGAAGGCCGCCTCATCCTGTGCGACGCATTGACCTACGCGGAGCGCTTCAAGCCCGCCGCCGTGGTCGATATCGCGACGCTGACGGGCGCGTGCATCATCGCACTCGGCCATCACAACACCGGCCTCTTCGCGAAGGACGACGCGCTCGCGGGCGAACTGCTCGACGCCTCGCGCGAAGCCGCCGATCCGGCCTGGCGTCTGCCGCTCGACGACGAGTATCAGGATCAGCTCAAGTCGAATTTCGCGGATGTCGCGAATATCGGCGGACGTCCGGCGGGCAGCGTGACGGCGGCGTGCTTCCTGTCGCGCTTCGCGACGGCGTATCCGTGGGCGCATCTCGACATCGCCGGAACCGCGTGGAAGAGCGGCGCGGCGAAGGGCGCGACGGGCCGTCCCGTGCCGCTGCTGTCGCAGTTCCTGATCGATCGCGCGGGCGCTTGAAGTCCGCATGACGCGCATCGACTTCCATACGAACGTCGGCGATCCGCTCGCTTACGCCTGCCGCCTCGCGCGCAAGGCTTATCTGAGCGGATCGCCGCTTGTCGTGCTCGCCGAACCGCAGCGCCTCGCCGCGTTCGACGAGCAATTGTGGACCTTCCAGCCGCTCGAATTCGTGCCGCATTGCATGGCGAAGAGCGCGCTCGCGCAGGACACGCCAGTGGTGCTCACATCGAATCTCGATGAAGCGCCGCATCATCAGGTGCTCGTGAATCTCGGCGCGCCGGTGTCCGCGCAATTCGCGCGCTTCGAGCGGCTCGTGGAGATCGTCGGCAACGATGGCGACGAACTCGCCGCGGGCCGCGAGCGCTATCGTTTTTATCGCGATCGCGGCTATGCGATCGAGACGCACAAACAGGGCGGTTGAGCGAACAGAAAGCGCACGTTTCGTGCGCTACGCTCGCAGAAATTGAGGAGACCACCCAGATGACCGATAAGCCCGAATCCTTCGATCCGTCCATTCCCGTGCTGACCGATGTCGTCGTGCCCGGCAAGCCGGAGTACGCGCGCGCGCCGTCCATCAACGCGGCGATCGAATACGATGCCGAGCAGATCGCCGAGCGGCTGCGCGGCCGCTTCACGCAATTTCTCACGGGCGACGCGCGCACGTTGATCGAGGAGCGTTGCCGCGAAGTGCTGCGCGAGCATTCGACGCAGCTCGTCTCCGCGATCACGCGCGAAGTCGCGATGGCGCTCGAAGGCCGGATGAGCGAATGGGTGCGGGAGGCAGTGGAGGATGAGTTGCGACAGCAGCGCGGCGAATGAGCGCGGTCTGAACAGATCGACAGCACGAAAGAAGGGGCGCATATGCGCCCCTTTTTTCACCGCACGTTCACCCCGTCACCGCGCCCTTGTTCGCCGGCCCCGCGAGCGCCGCGAACTTCGCCAGGACGCCGCGCGTGTACTTCGGCGCGGGTTGCCTCCACGCGGCGCGGCGGCGCGCGATTTCGGCGTCATCGACATTCAGTTGCAGCAGCAGCTTGTGCGCGTCGATGGTGATCGAATCGCCTTCGTGCACGAGCGCGATCGTGCCGCCCGCGAACGCTTCCGGCGCGACGTGGCCGACCACCATGCCCCACGTGCCGCCCGAGAAGCGCCCGTCCGTGATGAATCCGACCGATTCGCCCAGTCCCTTGCCGATGATCGCCGATGTCGGCGCGAGCATCTCCGGCATCCCCGGACCGCCGACCGGACCGAGATAGCGCAGCACGAGAATATCGCCGGCCTTGATCTTGTCGCTGAGAATGGCTTCCATCGCGCTCTGCTCGTCGTCGAACACGCGCGCGGGGCCGGTGATGACCGGATTCTTCAGGCCCGAGATCTTCGCGACCGCGCCGTCTTCCGCGAGATTGCCGCGCAGGATCGCCAGATGCCCTTCCTTGTAGAGCGCCTGCTCGATCGGGAAGATGACCTTCTGATCCGCGCGCGGCTTGCCCGGCACGTCTTTCAGCTCCTCCGCGATGGTGCGGCCGGTGATCGTCACGCAGTCGCCGTGCAGAAGACCGGCGTCGAGCAGAATCTTCAGCACTTGCGGGATGCCGCCGGCTTTATGCAAATCCGTCGCGACATATTGACCCGACGGCTTCAGATCGCAGATGACCGGCACTTTCTTGCGCATGCGCTCGAAGTCGTCGATGCTCCATTCCACGTCCGCCGCGTGCGCGATCGCCAGATAATGCAGCACGGCGTTGGTCGAGCCGCCCGTCGCCATGATCAGCGCGACCGCGTTTTCGATCGACTTCTTCGTGATGATGTCGCGCGGCTTCAGATCCTTCTTCACCGCTTCGACGAGCACGCGCGCCGATTCCGCGGCGGAATCGACCTTTTCCTGATCCGGATTCGCCATCGTCGATGAATACATCAGCGACATGCCGAGCGCCTCGAACGACGAGCTCATCGTGTTGGCCGTGTACATGCCGCCGCACGAACCGGTCGACGGGCACGCGTTCTTCTCGACGCCCTTGAAATCCTCCTCCGACATGCGGCCCGCCGTGAACTCGCCGACCGCCTCGAACGACGACACGATCGTCAGATCCTTGCCCTTCCAGTTGCCGGGGCGAATCGTGCCGCCGTAGACGTAGATCGACGGCACGTTCATGCGCGCCATGCCGATCATGCCGCCGGGCATGTTCTTGTCGCAGCCGCCGATCACGACGACGCCGTCCATCCATTGCCCCTGCACGGCCGTCTCGACGCAGTCCGCGATCACTTCGCGCGACACGAGCGAGTACTTCATGCCTTCGGTGCCCATCGACATGCCGTCGGAGATCGTCGGTGTGCCGAAAATCTGCGGATTGGCGTCGGATTTGCGGATCGATTCGATGGCGGCGTCCGCCAGGCGCTGCAGGCCCGCGTTGCACGGCGTGATCGTCGAATGCCCGTTCGCGACGCCGATCATCGGCTTGTCGAAATCCTCTTCCTTATAGCCGAGGGCGTAATACATCGAACGGTTGGGCGAGCGCGCGACGCCCTGGGTGATGTTCTTCGAGCGGCGATTGAAGGCCATGGTGTGCTCCTTGAGGGGATGTTTTTGGTCTCGTGCAGCAAGCATGCAACCCCGCTATGTGCCTGTCCAATATATTATTCAAGGCTCATTAGGTCGTGAAACATATCAATGGAGCAGAGAAATCCGCCCATCGAGCTGCGTCTGTTGCGCTACTTCGTGACGGTCGCCGAAGAGATGCACTTCGGCCGCGCCGCCGCGCGTCTCGCGATGACGCAGCCGCCGCTCTCGCAGGCGATCCGCGCGCTGGAAGAGGCGCTCGGCGTCGCGCTGTTCGTGCGCACGAAGCGTACCGTGGAGTTGACGCCCGTCGGCAAGGATCTGTTGCCGGAAGTGCGCCGTCTGCTCGCTTCCGCCGATACGCTGCGCCCGCTCGCCCAGTCGCTCGCGCGCGGCGAGGCGGGCGTGCTGTCGCTCGCGTTCGTTTCCACCGCCGATTACGGGCTTTTGCCGGCGCTGCTGCGCGATTTCGGCGCGCGCCATCCCGGCGTGCGGCTGCAACTCACCGAAGCCACCAGCGACGTGCAGATCGAGGAACTCGTCGCCGGGCGCATCGATGCCGGCCTCGTGATTCCGCCGCTCCCGCCGCGCTACGCGTCGTCGCTAGAGTATGTGCCGATCGCGCGCGAGCCGCTGATGATCGCCATGTCCGCGGAACAGGCGCAAGTGCTGAGGTCGGACGAGGACGAGCCCGTCGATCTGCGCGAGCTCGCCGCCGCGCCGCTCGTCGTCTTTCCGCGGCGTCTCGCGCCGGGTCTGTACGACATCATCATGGGCTGCTACGGCGCGGCTGGCCTCACGCCGCGCATCGGCCAGGAGGCGATCCAGATGCAGACCATCGTGAGCCTCGTGTCCGCCGGCATGGGCGTCGCGCTCGTGCCGCAATCGCTGCGTCATCTGCGGCGCACGGGCGTCGTGTATCGTCCGCTGCGGCCGATGAACGCGCCGGGCACGCTCGTCGAAACCGGCCTTGTGTGGCGCGCGGCGGAAGTGAGCCCGGTGCTCGCGGGGTTCATCGAAATCGTCCGTTCGCGGGCCGAAAGCGCCGGTTCTGTATGATTCGCCCTTGTAGTTCGCTCTTGTTGCCGCTCAGGCTCCCACATCAGAATGCTCATACATCCCAATTTCGATCCCATCGCGATTCATCTCGGACCGCTCGCCGTGCGCTGGTACGGCCTCATGTATCTGGTGGCGTTCGTGTCGGCCATCGTCATCGGCCGGCTGCGGCTGCGTCTGCCTTACGTGGCCGCGCAAGGCTGGACCGTGAAGGACATCGACGACATGCTGTTCTACGGCGTGCTCGGCACGATTCTCGGCGGACGCATCGGCTACGTGCTGTTCTATAAGGCGAGCTATTACGCCGCGCATCCGCTCGATATCTTCAAGGTCTGGGAAGGCGGGATGTCGTTTCATGGCGGCTTTCTCGGCGTGACGCTCGCGATGGTGCTGTTCGCCTATCACCGCAAGCGCACGTGGCTTCAGGTGACGGATTTCGTCGCGCCGATGGTGCCGCTCGGCCTCGCGGCGGGGCGTCTCGGCAATTTCATCAATGGCGAGCTGTGGGGCCGCGTGACGGACCCGAACGCGCCGTGGGCCATGCTGTTCCAGAACTCGACGAACGACGACGCGATCTGGCTCTCGAAAAATCCGCAGCTCGACGCGCAGTATCACCTCACCGAAATTTTCCAGCGCTATCACATGCTGCCGCGCCATCCGTCGCAGTTGTATGAAATCGCGCTGGAAGGGCTCGTGCTGTTCGTCGTGATCTGGACGTTCTCGCGCAAGCAGCGGCCCGTCGGCGCGATTTCCGCGTTGTTCCTGATCGGTTATGGACTCGCGCGTTTCACGGTGGAATTCGCGCGTGAGCCGGACGATTATCTCGGCCTGCTCGCGCTCAATCTCTCGATGGGCCAATGGCTTTCGCTGCCGATGATCATCGCGGGCGTGCTGATGATGGTGTGGGCGTACAAGCGCAATCTGCGCCTGCCGCCGGAATCCGCAAAGGCTTGAGGAAAGAGCGGGGCGGCCGCGCGCCGTCCCGCATGAACGACGTTTAGCGTCCCATCTGCACCGAACCCGATACGTCGACGGTAACCGTCGACGTGCCGGCTTCCATCGCGATCGGGGCGGCCATCTTGGCGTCGGCGCTCATCGCACGCGATTGCATCATCATGACCGGACGCGGCTGCATGCCGCTGTGTCCGACGTTCACTTCCCGAATCGTGAAATTGCTGTAGCCGAAGCCTTGCGCGGCGGTTTGCGCCTGCTTGCGGAACGAATCGATGGCTTGCGAGACGAGCTTCTGCTCGGCCGCGCGCTGCGCTTCGGGCGACAGCGAAAACGCGACGCTGCCCACTTGCATCGACGAACTCATCTTGCCCGCGAGCTTCGATGCTGCCGCGAAGTCATGCGATTCGAGCACGACTTCCGTGCGGCCGCGCCACGCGGAAATCTTGCCGTCGCGATCCGTCGACGGATACACGGTGAACGAGCCGCTCTTCGCGGTCACGCCGTCGACGCCCTTCGCTTCGCGCAACGCGGCCTCGGCGCGCTGATTGAGCGTGCTGGTGAGCGAGGAGGGATCGGCTGCTTCCTGCTCGTAGAAGAGCGTGATGTTGACGACATCCTGCGGCACTTGCGCGCTCGCCTGCGCCGACAGCGAGAGCACGCCCGAAGGTTGCGGATTGATCACCGTCTGTGCGGCGGCGGTTTGAGAGAAGCTGAGCGCGGCGCCGGACATCGCGAGCAGGGCGAGGGCGGCGGCGGTTTTCTTATTGATCATCGAAGGACTCCAGGACATCGCGTACGTGCGACGGGATTTAGTCGTGGTCCTGAAGTCGTAAGTTCCTTGTTAGACGAGGTGCTCGGTAATAAATCGCCATTGCGCTTCGGTGACCGGCGTGATCGACAGCCGATTGCCGCGCGCGAGCACCTGCATGTCCGCGAGTTCGTCGTGTTCGCGCAGCGCGGCGAGCGAAATGAGCGGCGTCTTCTTCACGAACTTCACGTCGACGAGCATCCAGCGCGGCGTCTCCTGCGTCGATTTCGGATCGTAGTAATCGCTCTTCGGATCGAACTGCGTGGGATCGGGATACGCGGTCGAGCACACTTTCGCGATACCCGCGATGCCCGGCTCCGGGCAGCTCGAATGATAGAAGAGCACGCCGTCGCCGATCTGCATCTGATCGCGCATGAAGTTGCGCGCCTGATAGTTGCGCACGCCCGTCCACGGTAAGGTTTTTTTCGGCGCGTGCGCGAGATGATCGATGCTCGCTTCGTCCGGTTCGGACTTCATCAGCCAGTAGCGCATGGTCGTATGCATGAATCGAAGAGCGAACGGCGAGGACAAACGAAAACGGCATCGGAAAAACCGATGCCGTTTCTTGAATGGGGTCCCCGCCACAGCCGCTAGGCCGGCATCCTGAACCTGGGTTCAAGATTGGTCGCGGTAAGCAACACTTCGGGTACATCGGACTAGCGACGCGCGCTCCCGTGCTGCAAGGTTCCGCAACCGTGCCAATGTAGCATTGGTTCAAGGAATATATGACCTTGGCGAACCAGGCAGGGAACCGTCACTCTACACCAATCGTTTGCCTTCTGCAGCCTCTTCACGCTACTTCGGCGGTTTCTTTTTTCGATTGACATTGCGCGCTGATTGACTCAACGCGAAGGTACCTCACTGCGCTTCGTGTTGCGCGATGACGGCGCCCAGTTGCTCGTTCATCGAGTGCATCGTGCGGCGGATTTCTTCGGCGGGGAAGGCCTCGCCATGACGCACGCTCTCTTGCAGCTTAAGCAATTCCGACGCCAGCGAAAGCGCCGCCATCACCGCGATGCGATCCGTGCCGCGCACGTTGCTTGCATTGCGCACCTTGTTCATTTCGGCGTCGACGCGCGCGACGGCTTCACGCAATGCGCCCTCCGTTTCCGGCGAGCACGCGAGGCGATACGGCTGCCCGAGAATGGATACTTCGATCTGCGTGGTCGTCATGCCTTCTCTCCTTGATGATGCTCGCCGTGCAATTCCGTTTCTTGTGCTTCGCGGGAATCGGCTTCGAGGAGATCGAGTTGATTGTCGGACTCGGCATGTTGCGCGGACTTTCCACGCGGCAGTTTTTCGAGAATCGCGTTCAGGCGAATTTGCGCGTCGTCGATTTTCGCGGAGAGCGAGTCGCGTTCGGACTGCAGCGTATCGCGCTCTTCGCGCACTTGCGCGAGCTCGGCCTGCACGTTTGCGTAGTCGGCGCGCAGCTGTTCGAGTTGGTCCTGCAGCGCCTGATGCGCCTGCTTGTGGCGCTCGCTGATCTGGATCAGCCGGCCGATATTTCCTGACAGTGATTCGAGTTCGTTGAGCATGTGCTGCGTCCTCTAAAGACCTCGCATTTTAGCGCGGTTCAACGGAGCTTCAGATAAATGTCTCGTTTCGAGACGTAACAACACGCGATCTCGCGCTTAAATTCTTCGAATCAAGCGTGTGTCGCGATGCATTCGTGTGCAGAAAACGCGAGCGCCCCGCAACGCTCGTGAAGACAGGCCCGGCCGATTCTCGTTCGATTCGTCATGCGCCGCGTCAATCCGTTTGCGTCGCTCAATGGCCTGTCCTTGACGGTCCCAAACCGCGCTCCTACACTTGCCGCACTTTTGGTGCTCGCATCCGCGGATCTCGTGGATGCAGTCAAACGGGAAACAGGGAGCGAAGTCTCCGAAGTCCTGCCGGACAACGAGCGGGAACATCCGGCGACAAGCCAACCTGTGCTGCCCCCGCAACGGTAAGCGACCGCAACGCAAGTTGCAAGTCGTCTCATGCGCGTTTTTGCCGCTCGAACGTATTGAATTTCATCGCACGGACTCGACTGCAAGAAACGTGTCGATGCCACTGCGCGCGATGCGCGGGAAGGCGAGACGATTCGTCGCCAGCCCGGATACCGGCCGGAGTCCGACGCATCGGCAATGATTTCGCCGTGCGTTCGTCGCGCATCGTCCTCGCGGGGAGCGGGGTTCGCGCTCACGCGAAACGGAACACTGCACTCATGGTATTGCCACTGGCCGCGCTCAGGCACGGTCTCTCCCGTCATGGCGCGCTCGTTGCCGCCCTCAGCGCCTTGCCGCTTGCAAGCACCGCGCACGCCGCGCAAACAGCAGACGACTCGCAAACGCTTGCGCCCGTCGTCGTCACGGCCACGCGCGCGCCGCAGCCGCTTGCCGAATCGATCCCTCAGACATCCGTATTCGACGAACAGGACATCGCCGACACGAACGCCGACGACGCGCTCGGGCTCGTCGCGCTCGCGCCCGGCGTGCAGATCACGCGCAACGGCGGGCCGGGCTCGAACTCGGGGCTTTTCATACGCGGCGCGGCGTCGTCGCAGTCGCTCGTGCTGATCGATGGCGTGCGCGTCGAATCGGCGTCGCTCGGCGCGGCGCAGCTATCGCAACTGATGCTCGATCAGATCGGGCGCGTCGAAGTCGTGAACGGCAATGTGTCGGCGCTGTATGGCTCGAATGCGATCGGCGGCGTCGTGCAGATCTTCACGAAGGAAGGCGAGCCGCATCCGCCGCGCTTCAACTTCGAGGCCGAGTACGGCAGCTATCACACGCAGCGGCAATCGGCGGGCGTGAGCGGCGCGCTCGACCAGGACGGCCGCACGACCTTCAGCGTGAACGTCTCGCGCGAGAAGACCGACGGTTTTTCGTCGATCAATCCGGAGATCGCGCCCGGCGCGAATCCGAACGCGAACGGCTATCTGAACGAGAGCGTCGCCTCGACGCTGCGCCACACGTTCAGCGACAAGTGGGACGCGGGCGTGCGCTTTCTGCAATCGAACGGCATCAACAGTTTCGACGATGCCTACGGCCAGCCGGCCGACATCAACGAATCGCATGATCGCGTGCGCTCGGCGTCGGTGTTTGCGAACGGGCGGATCACGGATAACTGGACCACGCATTTCACGATCGCGCAGGGGCAGGATCGCGCGAACATCGAACAGAACGGGGTTTATACGAGCCGCTTCGATTCGGAGAACCGGCAGTACACGTGGCAGAACGATATTCGTATCGGCGCCGCGCACAAGCTGCTCTTCGGCTACGAGCATCTCGACCAGACGCTCGATTCCGATCAGTTCAGCGCGCCAGATCGCCACGTGAACTCGGTGTTCGCGGGCTACGTGGGGCATATCGGCGCGAACGACTTGCAGGCGAATCTGCGTCACGATCAGTATTCCGATTTCGGCGGCGCGAACAGCTACTATCTGGGCTACGCGTACCACTTCGATGCGCACTGGAAGGCGAGCGCGAGCTATTCGGCGTCGTTTCGCGCGCCGAGCTTCGACGACCTCTACTATCCGTTCAGCGGCAATCCGTCGATTCAGCCGGAGCGCAGCCACTCGATCGAGACGGCGTTGCAGTACGCATCGAATGCGCTCGGCGTGATGCGCGTGACGTTGTTCCAGACGCGCTATTCGAATCTGATCGATTACGTGTCCGACGGCGGTTTCTACTATGTCGCGCAGAACGTCGGGCGCGCGAAGGTGCAGGGCATCGAGGGATCGTGGGCGGGACATATCGGCGCAACGGATGTGCGCGCGGGCGTCACGTTCCAGAATCCCGTCGATGAAACGAACCACGAAGATCTGACGCGGCGCGCGCGGCGTTTCGCGACGTTCACGGCGCATCGCACGATCGGACCCTGGCGCGTCGGCGGTGAATGGATCGTGAGCGGGCAACGCAGCGATTACGATTCGACGCTCGCGGGTTACGGCGTCGTGAATCTGTCGGCGCGCTACGACATCTCGAAGTCGTGGTACGTCACGGCGCGCATCGACAATCTGTTCGACAAGGACTATGAACTTGCGTATTCCTACAACACGCCACGGCGCGGCGCTTACATCACGCTGGGCTGGCAGCCGTCGTGAACCGCGTGGCTGAACGTCCGCGCGCGATGAACGCGAGCCGCGCCACCGCGATCTGGATCGCGCTCGGCGCGGCGACGCTCGTCGTGCTCGTCGCGTCGCTCGCGATGGGCAGCGTTGCGTTGCCCGTATCGCGTGCGCTCGGCGCGCTCTTCCATGCGCGTGCGACGACGCCCGATATCGCCGATGACATCGTGCTCACCTTGCGTCTGCCGCGCGCGCTCGCGGGCTTCGCGGCGGGCGCGTTGCTCGCGATAGCGGGCGCGCTGTTGCAGGTGCTGTTGCGCAATCCGCTCGCGGAACCGTACGTGCTCGGCGTGTCCGGCGGCGCGGCGACCTTTGCGCTCGCCGCGATGCTCGCGTCGCTGCCATGGTGGAGCGTCGATATCGCGGCGTGCGCGGGCGCGTTTGCATCGATCGTTCTCGTGCTCGGACTCGCGCGTAAGGACCTGTGGCGAAGCGGGCAGGATGCATCGCCGAGACTGCTGCTGACGGGCGTCGTGATCGCATCGGGATGGGGCGCGCTGATCACGCTGATCCTGAGCATCGCGCCCGAGAACCGGCTGCGCGGCATGATTTTCTGGCTGACCGGCGATCTCAACGGCGCGGCGGCGCCGTGGCCCGCGCTGATCGCGCTCGCCGTGGCGCTCGTCGCGATCGTGCCCGTCGCGCCGCAACTGAACGTGCTGCTGCGCGGCGACACGACCGCGCGCGCGCTCGGCGTGCCGGTCGAGCGTCTGCGCTTGCGGGTGTATCTCGTCGCATCGATCGCCACGGCGGCCGCGGTGACGACGGCGGGAACCATCGGCTTCGTCGGGCTGGTCGTGCCGCATCTGTTGCGCCTCGCGTTCGGCAACGATCAGCGCATGCTCGTGCCCGCCGCGGCGCTCGCGGGCGGACTCGCAGTGATGGCCGCCGATCTCGTCGCGCGCACGGTGATCGCGCCCGCGCAATTGCCGGTGGGCGTCGTGACGGCATTGATCGGCGTCCCGATGTTCCTGTGGATGCTGCTGCGGAGCGCGCGATGACGCTGCATCTCGACGCCATCGTGATTCGCGCGGGCGCGCGCACGCTCATCGACGGACTCACGCAGTCGATCGAAGCGGGCGACATGTGGTGCATCGCCGGACCGAACGGCGCGGGCAAGACGACGCTCATCAACGTGCTCGCGGGACTCGGCAAAGCGGCATCGGGCATTGTGTCGCTCGATGGCCGCGCGCTCGCGTCCTGGCGCGCGGCGGATCTCGCGCGCGTACGCGCATTGATGCCGCAGGCCACGCACGACGCCTTCAGCGCGACCGTGCTCGATACCGTCCTGCTCAACCGCTTTCCGCATCTCACCGGCTGGGGCTGGGAGAGCGACGAAGACCGCAATGCCGCGCACGCCGCGCTCGACACGCTCGGTCTCGCATCGTTCGCCGCGCGCGACGTGCTGACGCTTTCCGGCGGCGAACGCCAGCGTGTCGCGCTGGCCGCCGTGCTGTGCCAGAACGCACCGCTGCTGTTGCTCGACGAACCGCTTTCGCATCTCGATCTGCATCATCAGATCGATTGCCTGCATGCGTTGCGCGATGCGGCGCGCGAGCACAAGCGCACCGTAATCTTCTCGTGCCACGATCTGAATCTCGCGCGCCGGTTCGCCACGCACGCGCTTTTGCTCGACGGCAAAGGCGGCACCCACGCGGGCCCCGTCGCCGATGTGCTCACGCCCGAGCGCGCGAGCGCCGCCTTCGGCTATCCGCTCGCGTTGATACGCGACGGCGAGCACGAAGCGCTCGTGCCTTCCATCCCTCGATCATGAAAGGAATTCCGATGTCCACGCAGACCGACATCCCGATGCCCCGCGCCCTCGACCGCACGCTGGAAGCGGAACTGCGCCGCATCATCGACATGAAGACGAAGCCGCCCGGCAGTCTCGGGCGGCTCGAAGCCATCGCGCTGCAAATGGGCCTGATTCAACGCACGACGAAGCCGGGCATCGAACGTCCCGCGATGATCGTTTTCGCGGGCGATCACGGCATCGCGAAAGAGGGCGTGAGTTCGTATCCGCAGGAAGTGACCGCGCAGATGGTCGCGAATTTTCTGGCGGGGGGCGCTGCGATCAACGCGCTGTCGCGCTCGGTCGGCATGTCGCTCGAAGTCGTCGATGCGGGCGTCGCGACGCCGATTCCCATCGATCATGGATACGAGCGTCTGTCGCTCGGGCTCGGCACGCGCAACTTCGCGCACGAGCGCGCGATGTCGCGTGAGACCGCGCTCGAAGGCATCGCGCGCGGCGCGGCGCGCGTGCGGCATCATGCGTCGCTCGGCACGAATGTGATCGGCTTCGGCGAGATGGGCATCGCGAATACGTCGGCGGCGGCGTGTCTGATGAGCCGCCTGTGCGATCTGCCGATCGACGAATGCGTCGGGCGCGGCACCGGTCTCGACGACCACGGCCTTGCGCACAAACGCGATGTGCTGTCGAACGCGCTCGCGTTTCATCGCGATAGCGGCGATGCAATCGACACGCTCGCGACCTTCGGCGGCTTCGAAATCGCGATGATGACGGGCGCGTATCTCGCCGCCGCGTGCGAAGGCATGACGATACTCGTCGATGGCTTCATCGCTACTTCCGCGCTGCTGGTTGCATCGAAGATCGCGCCTGACGTGCTCGACTATTGCGTGTTCGCGCATGCATCGAACGAAACGGGGCATCGCCGCATGCTCGCGCATTTCGATGCCGCGCCGCTGCTGCAACTCGACTTGCGCCTCGGCGAAGGCACGGGCGCGGCGCTCGCGTTGCCGATCCTGCGCGCGGCCGTCGCGTTCGTCGACGAGATGGCGAGCTTCGAGTCGGCGGGCGTCTCGAACAAAGCCGGTTGAGATGCGGCCGCTCGACGAACTGCGCTATTTCTTCACCGCGCTCGGCTATTTCACGCGCGTGCCGGTGCCGCGCTGGGTCGGCTTCGAGCGCGCGTATCTGAACGCGGCGGCGCGTTACTTTCCGCTCGTCGGCGCGATGGTCGGCGGCGTCGCGGCGCTGGTCTATCTCGCCGCGTTGCGCGTGTTTCCGGCGGGCATCGCGGTGCTGCTTTCGATGGCCGCGACGCTCGTTCTGACCGGCGCGTTCCACGAAGACGGACTCGCCGATTGCGTCGATGCCTTCGGCGGCGCATACACGCGCGAGGATGCGTTGCGCATCATGCATGACTCGCGCATCGGCGCGTTCGGCGCGATTGCGTTGGTCATCGCGCTCGCGCTCAAGTGGCAGACGCTCGCTGCATTGCCGCCGCAACGCGTCGCGTGGACGATGATCGCCGCGCACGCCGCGAGCCGCGTGTTCGCGATCAGCTATCTCGTCACGCTCGATTACGTGCGCGAGGAAGGCAAAGCGAAGCCGGTTGCGCAGCGCATGAGTTCGATTTCGTTCGCGATTGCGCTCGCGTTCGGGCTGCCGTGGCTTTTCGCGATCGACTGGAAGCTCGCTTGCGTGACGATCGTCGCGTTGATCGTCTTGCGCTTTCGCATCGGACGATACTTCGTGCGGCGCATCGGCGGCTATACGGGCGATTGCCTCGGCTTCGCGCAGCAAGTGTTCGAAATCGCGATCTATCTCATCGGGCTCGCATGGATTTCGTACTGATCAGGCATCCTGAAGTTATCGTCGATACGGGCGTTTGCTACGGGCAAACGGATGTCCCCTTGCAGCGCGATGTACGCGATCTCGCGAGCGCATTGAACGCGCGCATGACGGCGCTGAACGTGCCCGCGTGTATCGATGGATGGCACGCGAGTCCGCTTCAGCGATGCGCCTCACTTGCGCATGAGTTGGGCGGCCATGCGCATATCGACGCACGTCTCGGCGAGATGAACTTCGGCGCGTGGGAAGGCCGCGCGTGGGACTCGATCGATCGCGCGCTCATCGATGCCTGGGCAGGCGATATCGAGCATGCATGTCCGCACGGCGGCGAGAGTCTCGCGCAGTTCGCGCATCGCGTGATCGCTTGGTTCGATGCGACGTGTATCGATCAACGTGCTGTGCATGTCGTCGCGCATGCGGGTGTGGTGCGCGTGCTGGCGGCGCATCTCCTGGGTATCGCGCGTGAGAGCGCGTTGCAATGGCCGCTGGATTTCGGCGCGATCGTGTGGTTCAGGCGCGTGCGCGGGCAGTGGCTGATTGTGCGGTGGAACGCTTAATTCTTCGCCCGCCGTTCGCGCGCAATCTCCAGATCACGGCAGAGCTGCGCCGCGCCCAGCGCGAGCCGCGGCGTCGGCCGGTTGATGAGATCGCCGTCGATGCCGAAAAGATTGCCGCGCGCCACCGCCGTCATCGATGTCCAGCGCTGCCAACGTTCGAGCGCGGGCAACGGGCGATCCGGCTTCGTCGCGCCGGGCGTCGACGTGACGATCGCTTCGGGATTCGCCGCGAGCACGGCTTCCGTCGATAACGTCGGCACGCGCGTTTTTTCCGCCGCGAACACGTTCACGCCGCCGCATAGTCCGATCACTTCGTCGAAGACATTGTCGCGATTGAGCGTCATCAGCGGATCGTCCCAGACCTGATAGAACACGCTCACGCGCGGCCGCTCGGCGTAACGTGCGCGCAGTTGCGCGATATCGCGCGTAAAGGCATTCGACGACGCGCGCGCCTCTTCCCGCGTACTGAGCAAAGCGCCGAGTTTGTCGATGCTTGTCGCGATATCGTCGAGATGTTTCGGCTCGCTGAAGTAGATCGGCACGCCGAGCGCTTGCAAGCGATCCATCTGACGCGCCGCGTTCCCATGCCGCCACACGACGATCAGATCCGGATGCAAAGCAACGATGCGCTCCAGATCGAGCGCCCTGTTGTCGCCGACACGCGGAATCGTCTGCGCTTGCTTCGGATAATCGCTATACGTCACCGCGCCGACGATGCGCGCGCCGCCGCCCGCCGCGAACAGCAACTCCGTGACATGCGGCGCGAGACTCACGACACGTTCGGCGGGTTTTGCCAGCGTGACGGCTGCGCCGCTGTCGTCGGTGACGGTGATCGCGTGCGCGTGCGCCGCGACGAAGCCGAACACCAAGGCAAACGCATTACGCAACGACATCACGCGCAAATCTCCCGCAATGCCAGCGACAGCCGCGCCCAATCGCCTTCCGAACCCGGCAAGCCGATGCGCAGGCTCGGCGTCATGCCGGGAAGATCGAAGAGACGCGTCCAGATGCCGCGCAACGCGAGCGCGTGCTGAAGTTCGGGCGCTCTCGGCGTCGACGTCCACGCGAAGAGCGGCGTCGCGCGCACGTCGAAGCCGTGAATCGCGATCGATGCGGCGAGGCGCGCGCCATCGCGATGCAGACGTTCGCGCGTTTCGCGCTGCCATGCGATATCCGCGAACGCAGCGGCGACCGCGTGACGCGCCGGGCCGCTCACGGTCCACGCACCGAGCGTGTCGCGCAGCGCGTCGGTGAGCGCGGGCGCGGCCAGCACGAAGCCCGCGCGAATGCCCGCAAGGCCGAAGAACTTGCCGACCGAACGCAACACGATCAGCCCTTCGTGCGCGGTTTCGGCCGCCAGCGACGATGCGGGATCGGCATCGGCGAACGCTTCATCGACGATCAGCGTGCCGCCGCGCGCTGCAAGCTGTGCGTGCCATGCAAGCAGCGTGTCGCGCGTGACGCGCTCCGCGGTCGGATTGTTCGGATTCCCAACGATAACGTGATCGAACGTCTCGGGCACATCGTGCTTGGTGACATCGAGCGTGGTGATCGCATGGCCCGCGCGCGTGAACGCGGGCGCATATTCGCCGTACGTCAGCGGCGCAACCGCCACCGTGCCGCGACGCAAGAGCGCGGGCAACGCGCGTATCGCCGCCTGCGATCCGGCCACCGGCAACGCGAAAGGCGCGCCGTAATAGCGCGCGGCGCAGTCGGCGAGGCCATCGTCGTCTTCGGGCAGACGGCGCCATGCATCGGGCGGGACCGGCGGCACCGGATAGCCGCGCGGATTGATGCCCGTCGACAGATCGAGCCAGTCATCGAAGGAAATCGCATAGCGTCGCGCGGCTTCGCGCAGATTGCCGCCGTGCCGGATGGATTGCGTCATGTCAGCCACTTGTCGTTACGCTCAGAATCGCGAGGATCAGCAGCACGGCGAGCCACATGAGCGTCGCGCGCTCGACGAGCCGCAATGCCGCGACGACATGTCTCGGCGTCGCCGTGTGGCCCGCGCCGAGCGTCGGCCGCGTTTCGAGCACGCCGTGATACACCGCCGCGCCGCCGATCAGCACATTCAGGCTGCCCGCGCCCGCGGCCATCACCGGCCCCGCGTTCGGGCTGTCCCACGAGCGCGCCTGCGTGCGCCAGCAGTGCCATGCCATGTGCGTATCGCCGGCGAGCGCGTAGGTCGCGGCAGTGAGGCGCGCGGGAATGAAATTGAGCACGTCGTCGAAACGTGCGGCGGCCCAGCCGAAGCGCAGGAAGCGCGGCGTGCGATAACCCCACATCGCGTCGAGCGTATTGGCGAGGCGGAACATCAACGCGCCGGGACCGCCCGCGATCACGAACCAGAAAAGCGCGCCGAAGATCGCGTCGTTGCCGTTTTCCAGCGCCGATTCGACCGCCGCGCGGGACAGCGCGTTTTCATCGGCTTGCGATGTATCGCGCGACACGATGCGCGAGGTCAGCACGCGCGCATTGTCGATATCGCCGAGACTCAATGCGCGCGCGATCGGCGCGATGTGCTGGCGCAGGCTCTTCGCGCCGAGCGCGAACCAGAGCAGCAGCACGTGCACGAGGCACGCATAGGCGAACGGCAGCACGCCGACCAGCATCCACGCGATGCCGACCGGCGGCGCGATCAGCGCGAACCACGCGAGAATGCCCGCCGGTCGCGCGCGAAAGCCGGTGTTCATGCGCGCTTCGAGCTTCGTCGCGAGATGGCCGAAGCCGACGAGCGGATGCCGCGCGCGCGGCTCGCCGAAGATGCGATCGACGATCACGCCGAGCACCGCGAGCAGCGCCATCGCGTAGGCGGAGAGGAGGAGCATCGCGCTAGCCCTTCAGCGCGAGCGGCAGGCCCGCGACCATCAGCGTCGCGCGCGTACTCGCGGCGGCGACGCGCTGATTCAGCCGGCCGAGTTCATCGACGTAAAGACGCGTCACCGAGCCGAGCGGCACGACGCCCAGCCCGATCTCGTTGCTGACGACGACGACCTTGCCCTGCACCGACGCGAGCGCCGCGTCGAAGGCGGCGAACGCGTCGCGCGCGGCGTGGGGCAACACGGCGATGTCGTCGCTCATGGCTTCGCTCGAAAAAAGCAGATTCGCGAGCCACAGCGTCAGGCAGTCGATCAGCACGCAATGTCCCGCGCGATCCGCTTCGCGCAGTGCGCCTGCGAGATCGAGCGGCGCTTCGACGAGCGTCCAGTGCGCCGGTCTGCGCTCGCGATGAAGCCTCACGCGTTCGGCAAATTCGCTGTCACCGACGCGCGCGGTCGCGATATACGTCACGGGCAAACCGCTCTCGGCGGCGATCCGTTCGGCGTGCGCGCTCTTGCCGGAACGCGCGCCGCCGAGGATGAAGGTGAGATCGGGGGTCATCGCGATATTGTACTGACGGGCTAAGATAGCGCGTCGATCTTCATGAGAATCCTCCGATGCCATTCACGCCACGCGGCACGCTGATGATCCAGGGCACGACGTCCGATGCCGGCAAGAGCACGCTCGTCGCCGGATTGTGCCGGCTCGCGCGGCGCGGCGGCGCGCGCGTCGCGCCCTTCAAGCCGCAGAACATGGCGCTCAACAGCGCGGTAACCGTCGATGGCGGCGAGATCGGCCGCGCGCAGGCATTGCAGGCGATCGCGGCGGGCGTCGCGGCGCGCATCGACTTCAATCCGGTCCTGCTCAAGCCGACGAGCGATCGCGGCGCGCAGGTCATCATCCACGGTCATGCGCACGCGAACCTCGATGCACGGGCGTATCACGCGTACAAGCGCATCGCGTTCGATGCCGTGCTCGCGTCGTACGAACGCCTGCAAAACGACTTCGATGCGGTGATCGTCGAAGGCGCGGGCAGTCCCGCCGAGATCAATCTGCGCGACGGCGATATCGCCAACATGGGCTTTGCGGAGCGTGTCGATTGCCCGGTCGTGCTCGTCGCCGATATCGATCGCGGCGGCGTGTTCGCGCATCTCGTCGGCACGCTCGCGTGTTTGTCGGAGAGCGAAAGGGCGCGGGTGCGCGGCTTCGTCATCAACCGGTTTCGCGGGGATATCGGCCTGTTGAAGCCGGGGCTCGACTGGCTGGAGGCGCAGACCGGCAAGCCGGTGTTCGGCGTGCTGCCGTATCTGCACGGCCTGACGCTCGACGCCGAGGACATGCTGCCGAGTCAGCCGCACGTGCGCCGCGCCGCGCCGGCGTTGAAGGTGATCGTGCCCGCGCTGCCGCGCATCAGCAATCACACCGATTTCGATGCGTTGCGCGCGCATCGTCAGATCGATTTCAGCTATGTGCGCGCGGGCGTCGCGCCGCCGCCGGCCGATCTGATCGTGCTGCCCGGGTCGAAAAGCGTGCAGCGCGATCTCGCGTGGCTACGCGAAAACGGCTGGGATCGCGCGATCGAGCGGCATTTGCGCTACGGCGGAAAAGTGCTCGGCATCTGCGGCGGCATGCAGATGCTCGGGACCGAAATCGACGATCCGGATGGCGTCGAAGGCGCGGCGGGATGCGTGAACGGGCTGGGTTTGCTCGATCTTCGCACGGTGCTCACGCAGCAGAAGCAATTGGAGAACGTCTCAGGATGCTTGACCATCGGCGACGGGAAAGCGCCCGTGCGCGGCTATGAAATCCACATGGGCCGCACGCACGGTCCGGCGCTCGCGCGGCCGCTCGTCGCGCTGGAAGGCGGTCGTTTCGACGGCGCGGTATCGGACGACGGCCAGATCGCCGCGACCTATCTGCACAGCGTGTTCGACACGCCCGAAGCGTGCGCCGCGCTGCTCGCGTGGGCGGGCGTGACGGACGCCGAGCCGCTCGATTACCCGGCGCTGCGCGAGGCGTCGCTCGATCGCCTCGCCGATTCGTTCGCGCAATCGCTCGATCTGGACGCGCTACAGGCCGCTTTCGCTCAATAGAGAATCATCTGCGTGCAACGGAACATGGCGATGAGCTTGCCGTCGCCGTTCGTGACCGTCGCGTCCCACACTTGCGTGCTGCGCCCGAGATGCACGGCTGTCGCCTTCGCGACGATCTTGCCCTCGCGCGCCGTCGAAACGTGGTTGCTCTTCAATTCGAGCGTCGTGAAGTTCTGCGCCTTCTCCGGCAGATGCGCGATGCACGCGTAGCCGCAGCACGTATCGGCCAGACCGACGACCGTCGCCGCGTGCAGAAAGCCGTTCGGCGCGAGCAATTCCGGCCGGATCGTGAGTTCGCCGCTCAACTGGCCCTGATCCAGCGAGATCAGTTGCACGCCGAGCAGGTCGGGCAGGCGGCCTTTCTGGCGGTTGCGCAGGAAATCGAGCGTGACGTCGGGACGAAGGGAAGTCATGGGCGTTCAATCGGATGGGATAAAGGAAGCCGTACGGCCGTTCGGGATAGATGCCGGCTGCACCGGTTTTGCCGATAATATCAACGCTCGAATCATGCACCTGTTCTCGTCAAGACGAAATCGTGCGCGGCGCGTAACAATCCGCGTTCGCGCGCCCAACAAAATCCAGGACACTTCATGACCGTGATCGTCGTGGCAAATCCTAAGGGCGGCGTCGGCAAAAGCACGCTCGCAACCAATCTGGCCGGATATTTCGCGGCTCAGGGCGAATGGGTCGCACTCGCCGATCTGGACAAACAGCGCTCGTCGCACGCGTGGCTCTCGCTGCGCGTCGACACGTTGCCGAAGATCGAGGAATGGGCCATCGACGTCGATTCTTCCGCGAAGCCGCCCAAAGGTCTGGAGAAGGCCGTCGTCGATACGCCCGCCGGCGTCCACGGCAATCGCCTGTCGCTCGCGCTTGAACTGGCCGACAAGGTGATCGTGCCGCTCCAGCCGTCGATGTTCGACATCCTCGCGACGCAGGACTTTCTCACGCGGCTGTCGAAGGAAAAGGCGGTGAGGAAGGGCGCGATTCAGGTCGGCGTGGTCGGCATGCGTGTCGATGCGCGCACGCGTTCGGCGGAGCAGCTGCATCGCTTCGTCGAAGGGCTCGATCTGCCGGTGCTCGGCTTTTTGCGGGATACGCAGAATTACGTGCAGCTCGCCGCGCACGGCCTCACGATCTGGGACGTGGCGAAGAGCCGCGTCGAAAAGGATCTGGAGCAGTGGGAGCCGATCATCGAATGGGTGTCGAAGAAATGAAAAAGCCGGCGTTCCGTTGAGGAATCGCCGGCTTTTTGAGGCGTAAGCGCGAGAATCAGGTCCAGTTCTGCGTCGGCACGTGATCGCGGTTGCCCTTGATGCGGTTGTCGTCGTCGACGAACACGAGATTCGGCTTCCAGCCTGCCTTGATCTCTTCCTCGTCCACCTGCGCGAACGCCGCGATGATCACGAGGTCGCCGAGCTGCGCGCGCCGCGCCGCCGAGCCGTTCAGCGAGATCATGCCGCTGCCGCGCTCGCCTTTGATCGCGTACGTGGTCAGACGCTCGCCGTTATTCACGTTCCAGATGTCGATCTGCTCGTTTTCCATCAGGTTCGCGGCTTCGAGCAGGTTTTCGTCGATCGCGCACGAGCCTTCGTAATGCAATTCGCAATGCGTGACCGTGGCGCGGTGAATCTTCGATTTGAGCATGGTGCGCTGCATGATGCTTTCTTCCTTCAGATTTCCAGATTGTCGATGAGGCGCGTATTGCCGAGCTTGGCCGCCGCGACCACGACGAGTTGCGCGTCGGTTTCGCCGGCGCCCGGCGCGATCAGGTTCGAGCGCTTGCGCACGCTGATGTAGTCGGGCTTCCAGCCGCGCTCGGCGAGCGCGTTCATCGCGTCGCGTTCGAGTGCGGCGATGTCGCGGTTGCCCGAAAGCACGGCGTCCCGCACGCGCCGCAACGCGGCGGCGAGCTGCGGCGCTTCGGCGCGTTCATCGGCGGACAGGAAGCGGTTGCGCGACGACAGCGCGAGACCGTCTTCATCGCGCACGGTTTCGGCCGCGACGATTTCCGTGGGCAGCGCGAACTGGTTGCACATGGCGCGCACGATCATCAACTGCTGATAATCCTTCTTGCCGAACACCGCGACGCGCGGCTGCACGCACGACATCAGCTTCATCACGACGGTGCACACGCCCGTGAAGAAACCGGGGCGGAATTCGCCTTCGAGAATGTCGCCGAGATTGTGCGGCGGATGCACGCGATACTCCTGCGGCTCCGGATACATGTCCTTCTCGGTCGGCGCGAAGAGCACGTAGACGTTCTCGCTCTGCAGCTTTTCGATGTCGTCCTGCAGCGTGCGCGGATATTTGTCGAAGTCCTCGTTCGGTCCGAATTGCAGACGATTGACGAAAATGCTCGCGACCACGGGATCGCCATGCTGGCGCGCGAGGCGCATCAGCGAGAGATGGCCCTCGTGGAGGTTGCCCATCGTCGGGACGAAGGCGGTTCGGTTCTGGCCGCGCAACTGATCGCGCAGTTCATGGATGGAGCTGATGACTTTCATCGAGCGGGTGTCTCCTGTCGAGCGGCTCGGTTTGCCGCCTCGCGCAAAAGGTAAGGAAAACTAGGCGGGAGAATACGCGAGCCGCACGTAGACCGGCGCGTAGGGTTCGGCCTGCGTGATCTCGATCAGCGATTCGCGCGAGAGCTCGAGCATCGCGATGAAATTCACGACGACCACCGGCACGCCGCGCGAGGTATCGAAGAGCTCGGTGAACTCCATGAAGCGCGCGCTCTGGAGGCGCCGCAGGATCACGCTCATGTGCTCGCGCACCGAAAGCTCCTCGCGCGAGATCTTGTGATGCTGCACGAGCTTCGCGCGCTTGATGACGTCGGCCCACGCGGCGCGCAGGTCGTTCATGTCGACGTCCGGGAAGCGCTGCTCGGCGGACTGCTCGATATAGATGTCCGCGCGCAGGAAGTCGCGGCCGAGCTGCGGCAGGTGGTCGATCTTCTGCGCGGCGAGTTTCATCTGCTCGTATTCGAGCAGGCGCCGCACGAGTTCGGCGCGCGGATCCTCGGCTTCCTCGCCGGTGTCCGCCTTCTTGACCGGCAGCAGCATGCGCGACTTGATCTCGATCAGCATCGCGGCCATCAGCAGATATTCCGACGCGAGTTCCAGATTCGATTCGCGAATCTGGTCGACATAGCCGAGATATTGCGCGGTGACATCCGCCATCGGGATGTCGAGCACGTTGAAGTTCTGCTTGCGGATGAGGTAGAGCAGCAGGTCGAGCGGACCTTCGAAGGCTTCGAGGAAAATCTCGAGCGCGTCGGGCGGAATGTACAGGTCGGTGGGCAGCTTCCAGAGCGGCTCGCCGTACAGATGCGCGATCGCGACGCCGTCGATGGTGTCGGGCGTCGAATCGGTCGCGGGCGTGGCGAGCGCCACGGCGCGGTCATCCCGTGCCTCGTCGCGCTTTCCCTCAGCCGGCGGATGCGCGGACGATTGCGGCGCTTGGCCGGCTGCGCTCACGTTCAGAAGTTCTGGTAATAGACGTAGGGCGTCTGGTTCACGCGCGATTTCTGCTGCTGGCCGCGCTCGTCGAGGTCGATCGGCTGCTTGTCCCACAGTAGCGCGCGGCCGCGGCGCTGTTCTTCTTCCAGCGACGGCTTCTGCTCTTTCAGCTGATTGATGAACTGAGTGATATCCGACTGATACATGATCCGGCTTCCGTTGGGGGCGAGGCGCGAGCCTTCGTGACGATGTCGGCGAACGCGGGAAACCGCATTGCGCCTGTGATTTTTTGCCTGTGCGCGCAATTTTACCGCAAGCGTGCGGCAGGAACGTAGCGCGATCGGCGGCGCGCGGCGAAAGACGCACGCGCGTGCAAGTTTCGCGGAACCCGGCCGGCGCGAGGCCGTCCAAAGGCGCACGCTCGGCGCGCTGCGGGCCGTTTTTTGCGGTGTGCGCGCATGCCGATGTGGTCAAATAGCGCCTGCGCCCGATTGCATCGGCTGCAAGTTTTACCTTTCCATCTCACTTATTTCCCGATGCCGGAGGTCACGTTTGGCGGGGCGTTCGTCTGATCCGCTGCGCGCGTGGCGCGTAAAGCCGCGAGCCGTGAGCCGCTGGCCGGCTCTGTTCGTCGCGTTCATCGCGTTCGGCTTTGCCGCGCCCGCTTTCGCCAAGTACGACATCGACATCGATGCGCCGCGCAGCGTCAAGAAGCTGCTGAAGGAGAACCTCGACATCTCCCGCTTCGCCAAGCGCGACGACGTGAGCGACGACCAGTTCCAGTTCCTCGTCACCGCGACGCCGAAAGACGTGCGCGATCTCGTCTCGACGGAAGGCTATTTCACGCCCGTCGTGCGCACCGACGTCACGACCGTCGACGACAAACGCAACGTCAAGGTAAGCGTCGATCCCGGTCCGCGCACGATGGTTGCCTCCGTGCAACTGCATTTCACGGGCGCGGTGACGACCGAAGATCGCGCGCAGGAAAACGCGGCGCGTTTCGCTTTTTCGGTCAGCGAAGGCGATCCTTTCACGCAAAGCGGCTGGGACGACGCGAAGAACGCCGCGCTCAGGGCGTTGCAGTCCAAGCGCTATCTCGGCGCGAAGATCGTGCGCTCGCAGGCGCGCATCAATCCGCGCGCGCATCTGGCCGATCTCTCCGTGACGTTCGACAGCGGCCCGACCTTCACGCTCGGCAAGCTCGATGTGAGCGGCCCGAAGCGCTATCCGGCGTGGATCATCGATCATGTGAATCCGATCCGCGAAGGCGAGATCTACGACGCCGCGCGCCTGAACGAGCTGCAGCGCCAGATCCAGAACACGCCGTATTACGCGAGCGTGGCCATCGACGCGGACAGCGACGTCAACAAGCCGATCGAGACGCCGCTGCACGTGAAGGTCAGCGAATATCCGTACAACAGCATCCGCTACGGCGTGGGCTACGCGACGGACACGGGCTTTCACATCCAGGGCGCGTACAGCTATCTCAACACGTTCAACGCGGCGTATCCGTTCACGATCTCCGGGCGGCTCGATCAGACGCAGCAGTACGGCCGCGTGCAGCTCGCGATGCCGCCGGATTCGCACGGCTGGGTCAACGCGATATTCGGCTCGTACACGATCACCGATGTATCGAGCACGAACATCTACAGCGCGCGCGTCGGCGTGCAGCGTTCGCGCTCGCGTCAGAACATCGACACGACGTATTCGCTGACTTTTTACGACGACCGCCTGACGCAGAACGAGCCGAATCCGTCGACGGCGCGCGCGCTCGTGCCCGCGTGGAGCTGGGTGCGCCGCGACGTCGACGATCCGCTGTTCCCGCGCCGCGGCAACATCATCCGCGCGGAGGCGGGCTTCGCCGTCAAGAACGTGATGGCCGATCAGACCTTCGCGCGTCTCTACACCAACGCGCTGCAATATGTGCCGCTCGGCAAGAACGATCTGCTCGTGTTTCGCGCGGAGTTCGGCGGCGTGTTCACGAGCGGGCCGTCGAGCGGCGTGCCGGCATCGCTCCTGTTCCGCGCGGGCGGCGCGAACTCGGTGCGCGGCTATAGCTATCTGAGTATTGGCAACAATGTCGCTGGCTCGATCCTGCCGACCAAATACATGGTGACGGGCAGCAGCGAATATCAGCACTGGTTCACGCACGACTGGGGCGGCGCGATGTTCTTCGACATCGGCACCGCGACCGACACCTGGAGCGAGCGCGTGTTCGAGCCGGGCGTCGGCGTCGGCGTGCGCTGGCGCAGTCCGGTCGGCCCGGTCAACGTCGACCTGGCGTATGGACTGAAGAACAAGAGCATCAAACCGTATCTGACGCTCGGCATCGCGTTCTGATGCGCGAGAAGAATGAAGGACATTGAATCGGCATGACGGACCCGACCAAGCAGGCGGACGCTGAAGCACCGCCGCCCGGCAACGCCGGCGGCGACGACGGCGGCGCGAAAAAAACGCCGAAGCGCAGAAGCGGCTGGCGCCGTCTCGCGCGCTGGATCGGCGTGCTCGTGCTCGTCGTCGTGCTGATTATCGGGATCGCGGTCGGCACGGTCTTCTATGTGCTGACGACCGAGCGCGGCACGCGCTACGCGTGGGACGCGGCGACGTCGCTGCTCAAAGGGCAGCTGAGCGGCAAGCTCGACGGCGGCGCGATCGCGACCGGCCTGCAACTGCGCGACGTGCACTGGAAAGACGGCAAGGGCACGGACATCGCGGTCGACAGCGTTTCCGGGCGCTGGGCGCTCACGCGCGAGCCGCTGCGCTTCACCATCGACTATCTGCATGTCGGGACCGTCGATGCGCGCATCGCGCCGTCGACCGAGCCGAGCAAGAAAACGGAGCTGCCGAAGGAGCTGCGCATTCCGATTCAGCTCGCGATCAACGATCTTTCCCTCGAAAAACTGCGTCTGCATCAGGGCACGACGACGACCGAATTCTCGCGCCTGCTCTTCAATGGCCGAAGCGACGGACAGCATCACGAAGCGACGGTCCAGCGGCTCGACACGCCGTTCGGCTCGGTGACGGCATCGGCGAAACTCGACGGCGGCGCGCGTCCGTTCCCGCTCTCCGGCGACGCGGGCTATTCGGGCAAGGTCAACAACGAAACGGTGAACGTGAGCGCACGGCTGTCCGGATCGCTCGAAGACCTGATCGCGGACGTCGACGCGAGCGGCATGAAACTCACCGGGAAGGCGCACGTAGAGGCGTTGCCGTTCGCGGACGTGCCGCTGAAATCGGCGCTCGTCACGTTCGATCACGTGAATCCGCAGGCCTTCAGCGCGGGCGCGCCCGAAGCCGATCTCGCGGTGCGCGCGGAAGTGAAGCCCGTCGAAGGCGCGGACCCGAAGGCGTTCGTCGTCGCCGGGCCGGTGTCGATCGTGAACGCGAAGCCCGGTTCCATCGACAAGAAGCTGCTGCCGCTCATCGATGCGCACGCGAACGTGCGGCTCGACGCTGCCGAGCAAAGCATCACCGATCTGAACGTGCGGCTCTTGAAGAACGCGACCGTGACGGGCGGCGGCGCGCTCAAGGGCGGCAAGGGCAAGTTCGACCTGAAAGTGGCGAAGCTCGATCTGAACGCGATCGAACCGACTCTGCGCCCGACGGACTTCGCCGGTCCGGTCAGCATCGAGCTGGATGGCGACACGCAGCGCATCGCCGCCGATCTGAACGATCCGAAAGCCGCGATCCGCGCGCAAGCCAAGGTGAAGCTCGATCCGAAGCAGACCACGCTCGACGATGTGAAACTCACGGTCGGCAAGGGCCGCGTCGAGGCGAGCGGCGTGCTGAAGAAGGACGCCAATTCGAGCTACGACGTCAAGGCGAAAATCGTCGACTTCAATCCGCTGCTGCTGCAACAGCAGTTGATCGCGCAAAAACCCGCGCCGGTGAAGAAGGGCGCGACGTCCGCGAGCAAGCCCGCCGCGCCGCCGCGCGTGGTGGAGGCGCGCGTGAACGGCACGCTGGCTGCATCGGGCCAGCTCGCGCCGACGCTCACGACCAAGGCGACCTTCAAGCTCACCGACAGCATGTACGACAATCTGCCGCTGACGGGCGAAGGCACCGTGCAGGTCGCGGGCACGCGTCTGTTGCCGAGCAAGGCGTCGCTGTCGGTGGCGGGCAACGACGTCGATCTGAACGGCAGCTTCGGCGCGCCCGGCGACCGGCTGCGCTTCAAGGTCGATGCGCCCGCGCTCGAACGGCTCGGCTTCGGCATCACGGGCAAGGTGAAAGCGGACGGCGATCTGACCGGTTCCATCGCACATCCGAACGTCGCGGCGAACTATCAGGCCGATGGCGTCGTGTTCGGCGCGAATCGGCTCGGCCACGCGGAAGGCCACGCCGATATCCGCGACGGCGCGAACGGCGCGCTCGTCTTCACGCTGAAGGCGCGCGATGCGAGCACGGAAGGCATCGACATCGCGAGCCTCGACGCGAATCTGAACGGCACGCGCGCGCATCACACGCTGGACGTCACGGCGACCGGCAAAGTGCGCGGCCAGCCGGTGAATCTCGCGCTCGGCGCGAACGGCAAGTTCACCGACGCGCCCGACGGTCCGCACTGGGACGGCGCGATCACGAAGCTGTCGAACAAGGGCACGCCGTCGCTGAATCTCGAATCGCCGCTCTCGGTGAGTTACGGGCCGAAGCGTCTCGTGCTCGGCGCGACGCGGCTCGTCGCGGAAGGCGCCGTGCTGAATCTGAAATCGTTCGCGATGGAAAACGGCCGCGTGCAATCGGCGGGCACGCTCACGAATCTGTCGGTGCCGCATCTGCTGGACGTGCGCCAGGAACTGACGGGCGAAGAGCCGCCGATCCGCACCGATCTCGTCTTCGACGGCGACTGGAACTTCACGCTCGGCGCGACCGCGACCGGCTACGCGCAGATCAAGCGCCGCAGCGGCGACGTGACGATCGACGGCACGCGCGGCCTGTCGGCGCTCGGCATCACGGATATTGCCGCGCGCGCGGACTTCACCAACGGCAACCGGCTGAACGCGTCGCTGCATGCGCAGGCGAGCCGCATCGGCGTGATCGACGCGAACGTGCACACGCCGCTCGTCAATCGCGACGGCATGCTCACGATCGACGACAACGCGCCGCTCACCGGCGGCATCGACGCGAACATTCCCGAGCTGCGCACGACGGGCGGCCTGCTCGGCGCGAACTATCTGCTCGGCGGCAAAATCGCGCTGAAGCTCGTGATCGCGGGCATCGTCGCGAAACCGAATCTGTCGGGCTCGCTCACCGGCGACAACATTTCCGCGACGGTCGTCGATCAGGGCGTGCAACTGAAGGACGGCATCATCCGCATCGCGCTGTCGGAGAATCTGGTGGACTTCCAGCGCGTCGAGTTTCATGGCGCGAGCGGCACGCTGCGCGCGACCGGCAAGGTGCGGCTCGACCAGCAGCAGCCCGATCTGACCGCGAACATCATCGCGGACAAGCTGGAGCTGTTCGCGTCGCCGGATCGCGAGCTGATGCTGTCCGGCAGCGCGACGATCGCGAACGCGGGCTTGCAGGGCGGCATGGCGATCGACGGCAAGTTCACGGTGGATCACGCGCTCATCGATCTGCCGGAATCGTCCGCGCCATCTCTCGGCGACGATGTCGTCATCGAGCGCCCCGACGGCACGATCAAGGGCGAGAACCAGTCGATCACGGCGAAAACCGAAAAGCCCGTCGGGCCGTTCACGCCGCGCGCGAATATCGAGATCAATCTGGGGCAGAAATTCCGCTTCAAGGGCGCGGGCGCGGACCTCGGCCTCGCAGGCACGATCACGGCGATGAGCGCGCCGAACATGCCGCTGCGCGCGGTCGGCAACGTGCGCGTGACGACGCCGGGTTCGTCGTACACGGCGTTCGGGCGCAAGCTGAATATCGAGAACGGCTTCTTCACGTTCAACGGTCCGGTGGCGAATCCCGGCCTCAATATTCTGGCGATGCGGCGCAATCAGGAAGTGGAGGCCGGCGTGCAGGTGACGGGCACCGTGCAGGCGCCGGTCGCCAAGCTGATTTCCGAGCCGAGCGTGCCCGACAACGAAAAGCTCTCGTGGCTGCTGTTCGGCCACGGCACGGATCAGGGCAACAACGTCGGCCAGCAGAGCGCGATGACGAGCGCGCTGGCGCTGCTCGGCAGCCAGGGCGGGGCGAAGATCGCGCGCACGGTCGGGCTGGACGAATTCACCGTTGGGTCGAGCGAAGTGGGGCTGACCGATCCGCAGGTCGTGCTGCTGTCGAAGGCGATCAACGAGCGGCTCGTGATCGGCTATGAGCAAGGCCTGCAATCGGCGAGCAACGCGGTCAAGGCAACGCTCAACCTCTCGCGATACTGGGCCTTCACGGTGTACGGCGGGACGTATCAGGGCGTCGATCTGTCCTATACGCGGCGCTTCAATTCGTGGGCGCGATTGTGGTCGTCGTCAGCGTCGGCGGCGCGGGCTTCGGCTGCCGATTCGGCGTCGGCGCCGGCGGAGTCATCGTTGCCGGACGCGGACTGACATCGGCAGCATAAACAAAAAGGGCACGCGAATTTCGCGTGCCCTTTTGCATGTGCGATCCGCCTTGCTTACTTCACGCGCATGCCCGGCTTCGCGCCGCTGTGCGGCTCGAGAATGTAGAGGCCCGGTTCGGCCTTTTCATCCGTGGCCGATGCCGCGAGCACCATTCCTTCGGACAGACCGAACTTCATCTTGCGCGGCGCGAGATTGACGACCATCACCGTCAGCTTGCCGATCAGATCCTGCGGCTGATACGCCGACTTGATGCCCGAGAACACGTTGCGCGTCTTTTCTTCGCCGACATCGAGCGTGAGTTGCAGCAGCTTGTCGGAGCCTTCGACGGCCTTGCAGTCGACGATCTTCGCGATACGCAGATCGACCTTCGCGAAGTCATCGATCGAGATCACGCCGGCTTCTTCCTCTTTCTTCGCAGGCGCTTTCGCCGCGGCCTTTGCGGGAGCCGCTGCCGTTTCCGCGGCCGGCGCGAGCGATTCGCGATTCGCGGCCAGCAAGGCTTCGATCTGCTTCGGATCGACGCGCGTCGTCAGATGCTTGTACGCGTTGATCGCATTCGCCGACGACAGCGGCTTCGCGGCATCGGCCCAGACGAGCGGCGCGATGCCGAGGAACGCTTCCACCGATTCCACGAGCTTCGGCAGCACCGGCTTCAACGCGAGCGACAGCAGGCGAAACGCTTCGAGGCTCACGCTGCAGGTTTCATGCAGCGCGACGGCGTTCGCCGGATCCTTGGCCTGTTCCCACGGCTTCGCGGTATCGACGTAGGCGTTGACGGCATCGGCCAGTTCCATCGTCGTGCGCAGCGCGCGGCCGAATTCGCGCGACTCGTAGAAGCCGGCGATCTGCGGAACGGCCGAGCGCAGTTGCGCGATGAGCGGATGATGCATCGCGCTGTCCTGCACGCGGCCATCGAAACGCTTGATGAGAAAGCCCGCCGCGCGGCTCGCGATGTTCACGTACTTGCCGACGAGATCGCTGTTCACGCGCGCCTGGAAGTCCTCCAGATTCAGGTCGATGTCTTCCATCGTGCTGTTGAGCTTCGCCGCGAAGTAGTAGCGCAGCCACTCGGGGTTGATGCCCGTGTCGATCACGCTCTGCGCGGTGATGAACGTGCCGCGCGATTTCGACATCTTCGCGCCGTCGACGGTGAGAAAGCCGTGCGCGAACACGTTCGTCGGCGTGCGATGACCGGAGAATTCGAGCATGGCCGGCCAGAACAGCGTGTGGAAATACAGGATGTCCTTGCCGATGAAGTGATACTGCTCGGCCTTCGAGCCGGGCTTGACCCATTCACCGAAATTCACGCCGATGCGCTCCGCGAGATTCTTGAAGCTCGCGTAATAGCCGACCGGGGCATCGACCCACACGTAGAAGTACTTGCCCGGCGCGCCGGGGATTTCGAAGCCGAAGTAGGGCGCGTCGCGCGAGATGTCCCAGTCGGCGAGTTTGGCGTCGCCCTTGTCGCCGAGCCATTCGCGCATCTTGTTGGTGGCTTCGGGCTGCGCGAGGCCGCTCACCCAGCCGCGCAGGAATTCCTCGCAGCGCGGGTCGGAGAGCTTGAAGAAATAGTGCGTCGACGTCTTGCGGATGGGCGTCGCGCCCGAGACGACCGAATACGGGTTGACGAGTTCGGTCGGCTGATAGGTCGAGCCGCAGACTTCGCAGTTGTCGCCGTACTGGTCTTTCGCGCCGCACTTCGGGCACTGGCCCTTGATGAAACGGTCCGGCAGGAACATTTCCTTGACCGGGTCGTAGGCCTGCTCGATGTCGCGCGCCTCGATCAGGCCCGCCTGCTGCAGCGCGCCGTAGATCGTGTTGCAGAGGACGCGGTTTTCCTCGGCATCGGTCGAATAGTAGTTGTCGAATGAAATGCCGAAGCTGTCGAAGTCGCGCTTGTGCTCTTTCCACACGCGCTCGATCAGCGCTTTCGGCGTGATGCCTTCCTTCTCGGCGCGCAGCATGATCGGCGTGCCGTGGGTGTCGTCCGCGCCGACGTAGTAGACCTCGTGGCCATGCATTCGCAGCGTCCGAACCCAGATATCCGTCTGAATGTACTCGACCATATGGCCGATATGAATCTGACCGTTCGCATACGGCAACGCGGACGTGACGAGGATCTGGCGGCGGCCGCTTTCGTTGGTGAAGGCGGCGGAGGCTGGAATCGGTGCTGACATAAAGGCGCGGCCCGGTGGGAGTGCTTGGGGTTGTGAAAAAACGCGGAGTTCGATTTTAGCAGGGCGGGGAAAGGCGGGCGGAGTCGGCGGGGGATGACTCGAATTGCTGCTCACGTGCAACGCCAAAATGCATCAAATAAGTTGCATTTTTCATTTGGCGCGAGCTCACGCGACCTCTCAACGTGCACATGCCTCAGGTAGACCGTCGGCTCGACCCGCGTTATTCGTCGAAGCTGGAAGCAATGGAAGCGGCGTTCCGCTCGCTCGGCAAGCGGCTGAATATCTCGATCGCCTGAAGCGCGAAGGGCAAAACCACGCGCCAAAAAAAACCGGGGTCCAATCGGGCCCCGGAGCAACAACGACAAGAGGAGAATGGCAGGTGATGGCATCGCCATCCACCTACCGTAAAGACAGACAGCGGCGCTGCGTCCAAGTTTCAAATTTTTTTCAGACCACTGAACGCCGCCTGTCCCGCGCCTCCGCCGTCACCCGTGCGACGGCGGTTTCTCCTTTCAAATCAGACGCTTTACTGCACTTGACCCGGCTGCGCAGTGGCGCGCAGATAGATTTCCACGCGACGATTCTGTGCGCGGCCGGCTTCCGTCGAGTTGTCGGCGATCGGCTGGGTCTGACCCATGCCCGATGCCGCCAGACGCTGCCCCGCCACGCCGTGCGTCGCGATGTACGACGTCACGCTCTGCGCGCGGTTTTGCGACAGCGTCTGGTTGTAAGCCGCCTGGCCAGTGTTATCCGTATGGCCGACGACGCTCGCGATCAGCTCCGGATGCTGCTGCATCGTCTGCGTGACCGAGTTCAGCACCGGATCGAACGACGGCTTGATCGCGTAGCTGTTCGTATCGAACGAAATGGAGTTCGGAATGTTCACCTTGAGCGAGCCGTCCTGCTGCTCCGTCACTTGCGTGCCCGTGCCCTTCGAGTCGCCCGAAATCTTGCTCTTGATCGACTGCCAGTTGTAGCCGACGATGCCGCCCGTCGCCGCGCCGGCCGCCGCGCCGATCGCCGCGCCCTTGCCGCCGCCGAAGATCGCGCCGATCGCCGCGCCGGTTGCCGCGCCCGCGCCGGTGCCGACTGCGGCGTTGGTGCCCTGCTGCGTTTGACAGCCGGCGAGGAGTGCGCCCACCAGGGCAACGACGGACAGGCGGGTCATCAACTTAGTATTCATGTTCGAGCTCCTTGATTCAACAAGCGTTCGGCGCATGGGCCGACAGTGCGAAAGGGTCTTCGGACGAGCCTCCGGACGACCCTCTACAATAATGAGAAAGGTGCCCGGTTGCCCGATGCGATGCGTCCCCGGAAAGATTTGCAGCGGGATAGTGCAATGCGTACGCGTCGCGCGCAACGGTGCTAACAATTACTTTCAATTTCCTCAGTCTGTTGCCACGGCGCCGCTGGCCTTTAGCAACTACCGTTCCATGGAGTTTCGATGAGCATTGACCGCGCGACGATCGACATCGCCCTCGCAACACTGACCGATCCGAACACCAACCGCAAGTTCGTCGATCTGAAAAGCATCCGCAACGTGTCCGTCGACGGCGCGAACGTCGCGGTGAGCGTCGTGCTCGGCTATCCGGCGAAAAGCCAGTTCGGCGCGATTCGCGAGCTCGTGGAAGGCGCGCTGCGCCGGATTCCCGGCGTCGCGAACGTGACCGTGGACGTGTCGTCGCAGGTCGTCGCGCACGCCGTGCAGCGCGGCGTGAAGCTGCTGCCGAACGTCAAGAACATCATCGCGGTGGCGTCGGGCAAAGGCGGCGTCGGCAAGAGCACGACCGCCGCGAATCTCGCCCTCGCGCTCGCGGCGGAAGGCGCGTCGGTCGGCATGCTGGACGCGGATATTTACGGTCCCTCGCTGCCGATGATGCTCGGCATCACCGGCCGTCCCGAATCGCCCGACAACCAGACGATGAACCCGCTCGAAGGCCACGGCATTCAGGCGAATTCCATCGGCTTTCTGATCGAGCAGGACAACCCGATGGTCTGGCGCGGCCCGATGGTCACATCGGCGCTCGAGCAATTGCTGCGTCAGACCAACTGGAAGGATCTCGATTATCTCGTCGTCGACATGCCGCCGGGCACGGGCGACATCCAGCTCACGCTGTCGCAGAAAGTGCCGGTGACGGGCGCGGTGATCGTCACGACGCCGCAGGACATCGCGCTGCTGGATGCGAAGAAGGGCTTGAAGATGTTCGAAAAGGTCGGCATTCCGATTCTCGGCATCGTCGAGAACATGAGCACGCATATCTGCTCGAACTGCGGCCACGAAGAGCACATCTTCGGCGCGGGCGGCGGCGAGCGCATGGCGAAGGAATACGGCGTCGAGATTCTCGGACAATTGCCGCTGGATATCGCCATTCGCGAGCGCACCGACGCGGGCCAGCCGACCGTCGTGTCGGAGCCGGAAAGCCGCATCGCCGAGACGTATCGTGCGATCGCGCGCCGCGTCGCGATTTCGGTTGCCGAGCGTCAGCGCGACATGACGTCGAAGTTTCCGAGCATCGTCGTGCAGAACACCTGATTTCGAGCGAACGATCGAATCTGCGCGAGCCTTGTGCAATGCGGCTCGCGGTATCATGTCGCCTTCGATGCGCGGCAGCGCGGACGCACGGGGCGTCGGCGGGCCGCCGAGAGGATCGCATGAGACACAGATTCGACGGAAGGGCGCTGCACGCCTCGATCGCGATGGCCGCTTGCAGCGTGTTGCTGAGCGGCTGCGGCCTCATCTTCCAGAATCACGAAAAACGCGCGGACGCGGTGCTCCAGCCGACGGCCGGCAACACCGCACGCGGCACCGTCACGCTGATCGAGCGCGCCGACGGCGTCCAGGTTTCCTACAGCCTCACCGACATGCCGCCGAACAGCGATCACGCGCTCACCGTGCACGAGCGCGGCGACTGCATCGCCATCAGCGAGCAGGATGCGAGTCCGGTGTTCGCGCTGCCTTCGGATCGTAGAAGAACGGCGTCGCGTCTCGAAGGCGAGCTCGGCAATATTCATGCGGACGCGACCGGCGCGGCGACGGGCTTCATTGTCGCAACCGATGTCTCGCTCGACGGCGTGCGCTCGATCATTTCGCGCGCGATCATGCTGCATCGCGAGGCGCTCGACCCGTACGCGAGCGCGCCGCACAACGTGGGCCCCGCGCTCGCGTGCGGCGTGATCCGGCGCTAGCCGCCGCCCGTACGCCGGGCGCGCGGCGCGGCGCGTCAATCGCGTAAAATACCCGCTTTCGTTTGGCCCGCGCGGCGAGCACCGCCGCTGGCCATGCCCCGTTTCACCGCAGGCGGCGGTCGCGAGACCCGAGCCGTTCACCGTTGAGTAGCGTCCCCTATGAGCATCAAATCCGACAAGTGGATTCGCCGCATGGCCGAAGAGCACAAGATGATCGAGCCGTTCGTGCGCGATCAGGTGCGCGTGGCCGAGGACGGCCGCAAGATCGTGAGCTACGGCACGTCGAGCTACGGCTACGACATTCGCGTCGCCGACGAATTCAAGATCTTCACGAACATCAATTCCACCATCGTCGATCCGAAAAACTTCGACGAAAAATCGTTCGTCGACTTCAAGGGCGATGTCTGCATCATTCCGCCGAATTCTTTCGCGCTCGCGCGCACGGTCGAATATTTCCGCATTCCGCGCTCGTGCCTGACCGTGTGTCTCGGCAAGTCCACTTACGCGCGCTGCGGGATCATCGTGAACGTGACGCCGTTCGAGCCGGAATGGGAAGGGTATGTCACGCTCGAATTCTCGAATACGACACCTTTGCCTGCCAAAATCTACGCGAACGAGGGCGTCGCCCAAGTCTTGTTCTTCGAAAGCGATGAAATGTGCGAGACGTCATACGCGGATCGCGGCGGGAAGTATCAAGGACAGCACGGCGTGACGCTGCCCAAGACCTGATTCGCCGCCGCTCTCAGAACCGCACACGGCACACGCTTGTCGAAAGACCGCTGGCTTCGAGATTGCCTCTCGGGCAGCGGTCGTTTCCATTTGGAGATTCGCCCCATGAAGTTTCGCTTTCCCGTCGTCATCATCGACGAAGACTTTCGCTCCGAGAACATCTCGGGTTCCGGCATCCGGGCGCTTGCCGAGGCGATCGAAAAAGAAGGCGCCGAAGTTCTCGGCCTGACGAGCTACGGCGATCTCGCCGCGTTCGCGCAGCAGTCGAGCCGCGCGTCGTGTTTCATCTTGTCGATCGATGACGAGGAATTGCTGCCATACGCGGAGAATGTGGTCGTCGAAGGCGATACGCCGGAACTGGCGACGGCCATCGTCGCATTGCGCGCGTTCATCACCGCGGTGCGCAAGCGCAACGCCGATATCCCGATCTTCCTGTACGGCGAAACGCGCACGTCGCGCCATCTGCCGAACGACATCCTGCGCGAACTGCACGGCTTCATCCACATGTTCGAGGACACGCCGGAGTTCGTGGCGCGGCATATCATCCGCGAGGCGAAGGTTTATCTCGACGCGCTCGCGCCGCCGTTCTTCAAGGAACTCGTGCAGTACGCGGACGAAGGCTCGTATTCGTGGCATTGCCCCGGTCACTCGGGCGGCGTCGCGTTCCTGAAGAACCCGCTCGGGCAGATGTTCCACCAGTTCTTCGGCGAGAACATGCTGCGCGCCGACGTCTGCAACGCGGTCGAGGAACTCGGTCAATTGCTGGATCACACCGGCCCGGTCGCGGCGTCCGAGCGCAACGCGGCGCGCATCTTCGGCGCGGATCATCTCTTTTTCGTGACCAACGGCACGTCCACGTCGAACAAGATCGTGTGGCACGCGACCGTCGCGCCGGGCGATATCGTGCTCGTCGACCGCAATTGCCACAAGTCGATCCTCCACGCGATCACGATGACGCACGCGATCCCCGTGTTCCTCACGCCGACGCGCAATCACTTCGGCATCATCGGTCCGATTCCGCGCGACGAGTTCAAGCCGGAGAACATCCGCAAGAAGATCGAGGCGAATCCGTTCGCGCGTGAAGCGCTTGCGAAGAACCCGAAGGTCAAGCCGCGCATCCTGACGATCACGCAAAGCACGTATGACGGCGTGATCTACAACGTCGAAATGATCAAGGATCTGCTCGGCGATCTGCTCGACACGCTGCACTTCGACGAAGCGTGGCTGCCGCACGCCGAATTCCACGAGTTCTATCAGGACATGCACGCGATCGGCGCGGGCCGTCCGCGCACCGGCGCGCTCGTGTTCGCGACGCACTCCACGCACAAGCTGCTCGCGGGCATTTCGCAGGCGTCGCAGATTCTCGTGCAGGACAGCGAGAACAGCACGTTCGACCGCCATCGTTTCAACGAGGCGTATCTGATGCACACGTCCACGTCGCCGCAATACGCGATCATCGCGTCGTGCGACGTCGCGGCCGCGATGATGGAAGCGCCGGGCGGCGAGGCGCTGGTGGAAGAGTCGATCGCGGAAGCGGTCGATTTCCGCCGCGCGATGCGCAAGGTCGATGCCGAATACGGCGACGACTGGTTCTTCAAGGTCTGGGGCCCGGACGCGCTGGCGGAAGAGGGCATCGGCGACCGCGAGGACTGGATTCTCAAGCCCAACGACCGCTGGCACGGCTTCGGCGCGCTCGCGGAAGGCTTCAACATGCTCGATCCGATCAAGGCGACGATCATCACGCCGGGACTCGACGTGGACGGCGAGTTCGGCGACACCGGCATTCCGGCCGCGATCGTGACGAAGTATCTGGCGGAGCACGGCATCATCGTCGAGAAGACGGGGCTGTACTCGTTCTTCATCATGTTCACCATCGGCATCACGAAGGGCCGCTGGAACTCGATGGTCACCGAACTCCAGCAGTTCAAGGACGACTACGACAACAACCAGCCGCTGTGGCGCGTGCTGCCGGAGTTCGTCGCGCAGCATCCGTCGTACGAGCGCATCGGCCTGCGCGATCTGTGCGAGCAGATTCACAGCGTCTATCGCGCGAACAACATCGCGCGTCTCACGACCGAGATGTATCTCTCCAGCATGGAGCCGGCGATGAAGCCGTCCGAAGCGTTCGCCAAGCTCGCGCATCGCGAGATCGACCGCGTGCCCATCGACGAACTCGAAGGCCGCGTGACGTCGATCCTTCTGACGCCGTATCCGCCGGGCATTCCGTTGCTGATTCCGGGCGAGCGTTTCAATCGCACGATCGTCGATTACCTGCGTTTCGCGCGCGAGTTCAACGAGCGCTTCCCGGGCTTCCACACGGACATCCACGGGCTCGTCGGCGAGATGATCAACGGGCGCATCGAGTACTTCGTGGATTGCGTGCGCACCTGACGGTTCATCGCGGCATCGAACCCGAGCCGGCTCGCGGGCCGGCTCAGAAGATGATCGTCGCGGTGATCGTGTCGCGGTATCGGCCGGGCAGCGGAGCGGCCTGCGTCGGGACTTCTCCATAGACCGGGAAGTTGACCGCGTCTCCCATGCTGATGCCCGTGCCCGCCGTGGTGCCGGCGGTTCCGTCGCCCCAGATGACGGTGTGCGCCGAATTGAAATAAAGCTGATAGCTGACGGTTTCGGTGCCGCCTATTCGCGTCATCTTGCGTGACGTGATGCTGCCGCCTTCGGACGCGCCGCCGTTCAGGTTGATCGTGTATGCGGTGCCCGGCGTGCAGGTCGCGGTGACGGAGCCGATCGTCGCGAGCGTCTGATTCAGCGAGGTTTGCGTGCCGAAGGACATCGGCGTGGCTCTGATCTCGCAGTCGGCGCCCACATTGACCATCGTGGTGAATGCGGCCGACTTGTACGGCGCGGTCGCCGTGCTGCAATTCGGCGGCGTGCCGGTGTAACCCACATAGACGAAATAGGTGTCCGCGGCGGTGAAGTTCTGCGTGTAGGTGCCGGTCGGCACTTGCTGCTGCGGCGGTATTCGCCCGTAGAACGGCTCCTGCGCCCACACGTTGCCGCTCGGGTGCACGGGCAGATCGAGAATGTAAGGCACGGTCGACGGGTTCAGAATCGATCCCCACACGTTCACGTGATCCGGGTCGACGTACAGGTTGTAGTTGAGCGTCGCGCCGCCGGGGCCGGTCAGAACGCGCGGCGCCGCCGTGCCGATGTTCAGGCACAGACGAACCGTCGACGTGCTGTAGCCGCTGCAATAAATGATCACCGCGCCGACGACCTCGGTCGGTTCGGTGTACGTCGTGTCGTAGGCGCCGAAGTCGGTGTAGCTCACGGTGAAGGAGCACGTCTGCGCCTGCGCCGCATGCGGCAGCGCGAGCAACGCAAAGAGCGCGACGATCATGATCGCGCTCTTCCGGAACCACGATCGCACTCGCATGATTCACTCTCCCTTGTTGCCTTCGCCGCCGGCTTGCCGATCCTGACAGACGAACGGTCCGATCTGCGGCAGTTCGTGCGATGAACCGGCATCGAACGGCACGTGCGCGGCGCAGTTCGTCCCGCGTCCGCGGATGGTCACGGTGTTGGCGGCGTCGAGCGTGTTGAAGAAGGCGAGGCCGTCGAAGCCGACGATCGCCGTCTCGTTCGTGCTTTCGTTGGTCGCGGCGGACCCTTCGCGGATCGGCGCGCCTTTCGCATCGACAAAACTCACCGATGCGCCCTGATACTTCGACATCCCGAAGCGCGCGAGCACGCCCGAGCGGCGTTCGGGCGCAACGTCGATCTTCGTGGTTTCGATACGCGCATCGGCGGGCAGCGCGAGCGGGTCGATCGCAATCTGATTGCGCTGATACGACTGCAAATCCGGCACGAGCAGATGGCCGCCCGAATTCGTCAGGCCGACCTTGCGGTTCTCCTGCGTCACCGGCACGTTCGCGACGCCATCGGTGGAGACGAGCGCGAAGCCGTCGGTGATGGTGCGCGAGGGCAGCAGGGCGCCGTCCATGAAGGCGAACGCGCCGGTCATCTCGGCGGTGCCGGTCGTCGTGCCGTTGAAGCGCTGCGCCGTCGCCTGGAATTCGCCGAAGTTCGTGCGATAGTTCGCGCCCGCGAAGCCGTGCCGGTAATCCGCGCCCGCGCCCGCCTGCACGGTCCAGCCCCAGCCGCCGCTGAAATCGGCGGGCCGCGACGCGGTGACATCCGCCGTGGTGTGGCCGCCGGATTGCGAGAGCGTCGTGCCCACCGCCATGTTGCCGCCGAGCGCGATCGTCAGGCCGATGGAGCCGCCCCACACGTTCTTCTGCAGAAAGTCGCGATAAGCCGTCGCGAACAGCGACCAGCGCTGCCCGAACTGCGCGTTGTACGCGAGCGTGACGACGCGCGCGTGCCCGGAAAAGCTGTCCTCGGAATCGACATAGCTCACCGTCGCGGATTGCGTGCGCAGGAAGGAGACCGAGGCCGTCGCCTGATAGACGTGCTGAAACGTCGACGTGCCCGAGAGCGCCGCGACGTCGCGATATCCGCTCGACGCCTGCGTGCCTTGCAGGCTGACGGAGTATTTCGGCCCGATGTACTGATAGCCGAGGCTATACAGCGAGCCCGTCATGCCGTTGATCTTGCTCGCCGCCCCCGCCGTGCTGAACACGCCGAAGCCGCCCGTGCCGATCACCGCGCCCGCGCCGCCGTTGACGAGTCCCTGACCGCCTTCGGTGTGCGCCTGCAAGGTCAGCCAGTCATTGACGCCGTAGCTGTACACGCCGCTGTAGACGGGCGAGTGCTCGTAGTCGAAGGAATCGAGCGTGTAGTTGTCGCGCAGAAAGCCGACCTCGAACGAGTAGCTGGACAGTCCCTTCGACAGCAGCCGCGCATCGATGTATAACGGCACGCTCGTCGTCACGCGGCGGCCGAGTGCATCGGTCACGACGATCTGCGCGACGCCCGCGCCGTTCAGCGTCGGCGGTTGCGCGATCTGAAACGGTCCGGGCGCGACCTGGCCGCTGTACTGGCGCAGGCCGTTGACATAGAGATCGACGGCGGAAGGCACGGCGGCCGAGGCGGCGAACATCGGCAGAGGAAACGTGATGAGATTCGGCCGCAGCGTGAAGTCGCGCTGAATCTGGAATCCGCCGAAGCGCACCGAGCGCGACCACGGCAGCGATCCCGACACCGAGTCGCCGACGGTCACCGTAAAGAGCTTCTCCGGATTCGAGTAGGACCAGTTCGTGTCGAGCCGCGTGTAGCGGTTCGAGCTGCCTTCCGTATCGATCCAGGTGCCGGTGTTGTCGAAGACGCCGAAGGGTGTGAAGAGGCGCTGCTCGCTCCAGATGCCAAGCGTGCTGCCGTGATCCTCGCCGTATTCGCGTGTATAGCTCACGTCGTAGTTCATCAGAAAGCCGGTGCCCGGCGTGGCCTTCGGCTGGACCGGCAGCGGGTAGCCGATCCGGCGCGTGGTCTGACGCGCTTCCTCGACATTCAGAATCGCCTGCTGGCGCGCGGGCGCATACGTCGCGCGCAGGCCGGGAATCGTCGAGAGCGCGAGCCAGCCGTCGGCGCCCGGCTGGAGATCGCTCACGCGAATGCCCGCGGCTTCGAGGGTGCGCGGCTGGGCGTAAAGCTGGCCGTTACGCAGTTCGAAGTCCGAAGGCTCGCCCAGATTCGTGCCGTTGATGACGATTTCGAGCACGAGTTGCTGATTCGTTTCGGCGAGCGCGGGGAAGGGCTGGCCGCGCGGCGCACCGGACAGGTTCGGCAGATCGGCGGGCGAGCCGCCGGTGATTTCGACCTGCGCGATCGCCGCCTGCGACATCAACACGAGCGCGAGGCCGCCGCGAAGGCGCCAGCCGCGATCGCCGCGAGCCTTTTGGCCCGGCGCATTTCCGCCGATGTCTGCGATCGAGACCATGCCCGGCGCGCCGCGCGGTGATCAAGGCCCGCTGCCTTCGCCGAGCCTGCCGGTGACGGGCGCGCCGTTGACCGTCGCCGCCACGTCCGCGGGCTTGCCGTGCAAGGCGCGTGCGGTATCGGGCAGCATCCACGCGCGCATGCGGCCCGGCAGCACGTAACCGAGCAATCCCGGCGATACGGGTATCGTCGTGGCGTCGCTCCTGAGCGTGACGGCGCTCAGTTGCGCGTGAACCTCACCGCTATTCATCACCCGCAAATACGGCTTGCCGTTCTTTTCGACGATGCTCCACTGCAGCTTCGGCTTCTCCATTTCACCGGCGGATGAAATAAATAGTGGTACAGAATATCGAAAGCGAAATTGAACGTTCGAACCGGCGGGCGCGCCCTCGGGCGGCAGTTCATCGATCAGCAACCGATACGCGCGCTCCTGCGGCACGGGCGCCATGCTCGCGCGAATCACGCGGATGACCTGCGTTCCGCCCGCCGGCACTTCGGCGATCGGCGGACTGGCGATGATCTCGCGCGTCGGCGTCAGCTTGTCCTTTTCGTCGTCCTGGTCCCAGACGAACGTGCGCACTTGTGCGTGGATGGGCTCGTCGCCCTCGTTGCTCAGGTTGATGACCTTGCCGTTTTCCGCGCCCGTGAGCTGGATCGTGACCGGGGAAATTTGCAACGACGCGGCGAACGAAGCGCAGCATTGCAGAAAGAGAAAAACCGCGCAGGCGCGCGGTAGAAGTGTGGTCATAGTCGGTCTCCTTCTGTATTCCCAACTATCCCAGTGATAAAACTTTATTGGCCAACAAGCAAGCATCCCGCGCGGTGGCGGGATGCTTTCGACCGGCCGAAACGCGATTCTTAGAACACGACAGTCGCGGTGATGGTCGACGAATACGCGCCGGGCGCCGGCGTGTCTTGCGACGGCACGCGGCCATAGACGGGAATGACTTGCGCGCCGCCGTTGCCCGTGCCCGCGACCGTATCCGTGCCGGTCGTATTGCCCCAGACCTGCGTGCGCGCGACGTCGCTGTAGACGTTGAAGCTCACCGAGGTGTCGCCGGCCGCGTTGGTCATCGTGCGTGCGGCGATGGTCGAGCCGGTGGCCGTGCCCGCGTCGAGCGCGACGTTGTAGGGCGTGCCCTTCGTGCAGGTGACCGACAGGCTGCTGTTCTGGTCGACGTTCTTGTCGAGCACGCCGGTGCTGCCGAAGTCGAGCGGGTTGGCGGAGATCGAGCAATCGTCCTGAACGGTCAAGGTGACGTCGAAGGTCGCGGTCTTGCTGGCGGCGATTGCATTGGGCGATGCGGCGATGCCGAACGCAGCGGTACTTGCAACGATGGCGACGATGGCGGCTTTCTTGAACACGTTACGCATGTGGAACTCTCCTGTAGGAACAAAAAGGGTTGACGCTGGTTTCGTTTGGCGTCGTCTGAACATGGGTAAATATTAGGGAAAGCCGGTCTAGGACTGAATGAGACGGTTCTTAATTGAGATGGTGTAACACGCTGTTTCGCTTGCTGTAATTAGCGTGCAGCGGTTTTCGAGAGAGTGCTGGAGTTGCGCCTTCGCGCATGTGAAAACGGCCTCCCGAGGGAGGCCGCTGGCTTCGTGCATGTCAGGCCGTGCTGGCCTGAATCAGGGGTGTCGCTAAATCAGATCAGGCCTTCGGCCTTCAACGCGGCCTGCACGCCGGGGCGCGCACCCACGCGCGCCTGATAGGCGACGAGTGCCGGCCACTTGCCGAGGTCGAGGTCGATGTGCTTCGCCCAGCCGAGCACGGTGAACAGATACGCATCGCCGATGCTGAACTCGTTGCCGAGCAGATATTGCGTGCTGTCCACCTGCTGCGCCACGTAGTCGAGACGGCGCTGGAGGTTCGCCATTGCGGCGGCTTTCCAGTCGCTCGTTGCAGCGGGATTGAAGAACGGCGAGAAGTTCTTGTGCAGTTCGGTGCCGATAAACGTCAGCCAGCCTTGCAGACGGTAGCGCGCCATCGCGTCGGCGAGCGGCGCGAGGTGCTTCTCGGGCGCCTGATCCGCGACGTATTGCATGATCGCCGGACCTTCGGTGAGGACTTCACCGCTGTCGAGCTGCAACGCCGGCACATAGCCTTTCGAATTGATCTGCGTGAAATCCGCGCCGCTCGCGGTGAGCTTGGTTTTGAGATCGACCGCTTCGATGTCGAACGGCAAACCCGATTCGACGAGCGCGATATGCGAGGCCAGCGAGCAAGCGCCGGCTTTGTAAAAGAGTTTCAAAATTATCTCCGGGGTGAACCGCGCAGCATTATGAACGAATTCATCGATGCGTTCGTTTCGCCTCGGGAAATACACAGATGCGCGTTCTCGCCCCGCGAGCGCTTCAATCGAGGATATAGCCAGGCGCGTCCGATGGCGGAATCGGCGCGCGCTCGAACGCGGGATCGGCCACCATGTCGTGCAACGCCGCTTCCAGCGACGCGCAAATCGCGTTCAGCGCGAGATCGTTTTCTTCGAGGCCGAACGGGTCTTCGATCTGCGCGGCGATCGCTTCGAGCGCCATGAACGCATACGCGACGAGCAGCGCGAAGAGCGGCGTGAGCAGGCCCGCGCCATCGACGAGGCCGAACGGCAGCAGCACGCAGAAGAGATAGATCGTGCGGTGGATCATCACCGAGTACGAGAAGGGCAGCGGCGTCGACGAGAGCCGCTCGCATCCGCCGATGACCGCCGACAGCGCGTTCAGATTGTGCTCGAACGCAAGCTGCGCATAGCCGTCGATGACGCCTTCGCGCTTGCGTTGCGCGACCCATTCACCGAGCCACAGCAGAATCAGCGCGGGCTTGCACTGCGCCGCACGCACGCGCGCATGCAGTTCCGGCGGCAGACGCGGAGCCAGGTCCGCGAGGGCATCGGTGCCGCGCAACTGGTGGCGCAGCGCATGCGCAAATCCGCCGATGGCCGCGACGAAACGCCGAGTTTCAGCGGCATCGGCCGGATGCGGCAGGCTGAGCGCTTGACGCGCGAGCGAGCGCGCCGTGATGACGAGCGATCCCCACAGCTTGCGGCCTTCCCACCAGCGCTCGTAACTGGCGCTGTTGCGAAAGCCGAGAAACACGGCCAGCGCGATGCCGACCAGCGCGAAAGGCGGCGTGCCAAGCCCGATGGGATAGGTACGCATGTGATCGTGCATGAAGATCGCCGCGACGGACAGCACGAAGATGAGCGCGAGCCGCGGCAGCAACTGCGGCAGCACGGAGCCGCGCCAGACGAACAACAGCCGGAACCAGTTCAGTTGGGGGCGGACGATCATGACGTGAGCACCATGCGATTCGAAATGTTGAATGATCGACATGATAAAGGCGCGGCGAAGAGCGTGCGCGTCGACTGTTTCAGCAAGCGAATCACAGGCGGTTCGCGCTGCCCATGTTCGTGCTAACGCAAGCCTGCCGCGGCATCTAGAATGAAAACCAATTGACAGTCGTCGATTAAATAAGTTGGTTATACGAATCAAAATATTTGGAGGTGACATGACCGCTGCTAAGTGGAAAGTGAGTTTCGCGTTGCTTCCGCTGGCGGTGCCGTGCGCCGTGTCGGGGCACGGCACGATCGAGACGCCTGTCAGCCGCGTCTACTCCTGCTATCTCGAGGGTCCGGAAAGTCCAACGTCGGCGGCGTGCAAGGCGGCGGTGGCGGTGGCCGGCCCGTCGTTCCTGTACGACTGGGCGGGCGTGAACCAGTTGCCCAACGGCGATCACAAGGCGTTCGTGCCGGACGGGCATCTTTGCAGCGGCGGCAAACCCAACTACTACGGCCTCGATCTCGGCCGAAGCGACTGGCCGGCCACCACGATATCGGCCGATCTGAGCGGCAACTACACGTTCGTCTGGTATGCGACCGCGCCGCACGTGACGCGCTACTTTCAGATGTACATGAGCGTCGACGGCTACGACTTCAATCAGCCCTTGAAATGGTCCGATCTCGACAGCAAACCGTTTTGCGAGATCAACAGCGTCGCGCTCGACAACGGCCGCTACAAGCTGCAATGCAAGCTGCCTTCGGGCAAGACGGGGCGGCGGATCATCTATACGATCTGGCAGCGCAACGACAGCGCCGAAGCGTTTTACGCCTGCAGCGATGTGGTCATCAACGGCGTGAAGACCACATGGCGGGAACTGCGCGCGCTTCCGACGACACCGCAGGACGAGCCGGTGGGCATGAAAATCACGCTGCGTGTTTTCGATGCCGATGGCCACGATCTCGAATCGATCAGCTATACGGTGACGCAACAGACGACCGCAGCGGCCGACTGGGTGTACGCGATGGCGCAGAAGGTCAACACGGAGGCGAAGCACGTCCGGGTGGGTGTGATCGACAACAACGGCAACATCGTGCCGCAGAAGACGATCTCGGCGAACCGGATTTACGTCGATAGTGCGCAGGATTACAACTTCGCGGTCGATCATACGGCCGCGGCGACGCCGACGCCTGCTCCCACGCCCACACCGACACCGACACCGACACCCGCGCCCACACCGACGCCAACACCCGCGCCCACACCGACGCCCGCACCCGCGCCAACCCCGACACCAACCCCGACACCAACCCCGACGCCCGCACCGTCCCCAAGCGCGGGCGCAACCTGCGCCGTCGGCTGGCAGTCGGGCACGACCTACAAGGCCAAGGAGAACGTGTCGCTCAACGGGCACAACTACAGCGCGCGCTGGGAGAATTCCGACAACCCATCCGGCAATTCGGGCAGCGGCAAGTCATGGCAGGATCTCGGCGCCTGCGCGGGACAGACCGCGCTCGCGTGCGCCGCGCCGTGGAGTGCGAGCAAGACCTATGCGAACGCCGGCACGAGCGTCAGCTATAACGGCATGAACTATCGCAACAAGTGGTGGAGCGCCAACGTCGATCCGGCGACGAACTCCGATGGCGCCTGGGAGAAGGTCGGCCCTTGCAAGTAAGCGAAGACGAAAAGACGCCGCCCCGCCGATTCATTGCTCGGGGCGAAAGCGCCCGCGCCGGATCCATTTCGTCGCGATCCATTTCTCGCCTTGCTCGACCGGCGTGCCGGCGTGCAGCGTTTTCGGATCGCTTTGCCCGAGTTCGTTGACGTATTCGAAATAGAGCGCGCTGCCGCGTCGCGGATGAATGGCGAGGCCGATGTCCGGAAACGTCGTGTCGCCGCCGCGCTCGACTTCGTTGAGATAGAGGATCACCGTGGCGATGCGTTGCCCGCCGCGCAGCATGTGATGCTTGCTGCCGGCCTGCTCTTCGGGAAAGTAGTCGTAGTGCGGGCGATATTCGCCGCCGACGCCGTATCGAAGAATATGCAGATCCTCGCCATTTTCGGCCGGCTGGCGAAAGAGCTCGGCGATCCGCCTGTCGATGGTTTCGACGAGCGCATCCGTCGATGCATTGAGGAACGCGCCTTCGCTTTTGCGTTCCTCGATGGTGATCTCCTTGCCCGAGTCGGGATCGACGACCGACGAGCGCTGCACGTGCTCGCGGCCGATTTCGATCAGCCGGTCGCATTCATCGTGATCGAGCACATCGGCCACAAGCGCGATCACCGGCTGCTCGCAACTGAACACCTTGGGCGCTTCGCGGTCGCTCGCGGTGAGCACGCGCGTCTGCGGAAGCATGGGTGTGCCGTAGAGGTAATCGGGCGTGGCCGTATCGTCGCCCGGCAAGGGCGCATCGCCGGCGAGATGGCGCGCGAGGATCAGGCGCGCCGTGTTCGGATGAAACGCGGCGGCGATCATGGCATCGATCAGCGATTGATGCGTGCAGCCCCGGCGAATGTTTTCGTCGAGCCAGTTTTGCCAGGTGGAATCGAAGCGGGGAATGGTGCTCATGGTGTGCTCATTGAGGGCGCTGGGCGGCTTGACGAGTATCACGAAGCATTCGTGTTTTCATGGAAGCACAAAAGCACACGAATGACAACGGGGCGTTTGGAATGCATAGCCGGATTCGGTGTGGCGTTACGCGTAAAGCGACCTATGCTTTTCTGAGGCGCTGCGTCGCGCCTCTCTCACATCGGAAGCGAGTCGGGCCATGCGAAGCGGAGCGTCGGGCATCGAAGGCCGCCATGTGATCGCCATGTTGATGGTGATCGGAGTTCTCGCGGCCTGCGATCGCGCGCAGGCGGCATCGATGCTTCGCTGCGAATCCGAGGACAGCACGGTCGTGTACGTCAGCACGCGCATCGAGCACGCGAAGTGCGTGCGCGTGAACATGAGCTGGCAAGGGTCGACGCCCGCCGCACCGGCCTCGGGCACATCGGTGACGCCGGTCGCGCCGCTCGTGCGGCGTCAGGCCACGGCGCACATCTGGACGTATGTCGAAGACGGCGTGCGTCACTTTCTGACACGAAAGCCCGTCGACGTTTCGGCGAGCGTATCGATCATCGAGCTGCATTTCATCGAGACGTGCAATCTGTGCGCGCCCGGCGATGAAGTGAATGTCGCCGGGCTCTCGCTCGACACGCGCTCGTACGGACGCGAAATCGATGCAGCCGCCGCGTCGTTCGGCGTCGATAGCGCGCTCGTGCGCGCGGTGATCCACGCGGAATCGGCGTACCGCGCCAACGTGATCTCCCGCGCGGGCGCGCAGGGCTTGATGCAACTGATGCCCGCGACCGCGTCGCGCTTCAACGTCGGCGATCCCTTCGATGCAGCGCAGAACATTCGCGGCGGCGTGCAGTATCTCGCGTGGCTGCTCAAGCGCTTCAGCGGCAATCTCGATCTCGCGCTCGCCGCGTACAACAGCGGCGAGGCGGCCGTCGACCGCTACGACGGCGTGCCGCCCTACAACGAAACGCGCACCTACGTGTCGCGCGTGAAGACGCTCGCCGAGCGCTATCGCGGCGGTCGTTGAATCCCGCGCATGCTTCCCCCGCGCGATGAACACGCGAGGGAAAGCGCCGCTTGCTTACTTCGTGTTGTCGACTTCGACCTTGCCGTTATACGTCACCTTGCCGCGGAAGAAGTAGTCGGTGCACGCCTTGTAATCGCCGGCATTGATGAGCGAGAAGGGCATCTGATAGTCGACCAGCTTGCATCCCGTCACGGGTTTGCCGTTGACCCACGAATAGTCCTTGTCGAGATAGGCCTTGATCGCGGCGGCGGAGCCTTCGTTGAAGCCCTTCATGTTGGCGCAGCCGAGCGGTTCATCGGCGGGAATGGTCACGCCGAGCTCGCGCGTGAACTCCTTGTATGCGTTGATGCGGTTCGTCACCTGCGATTTCTCCGCGCCGCCGCCGCCGCATTCGATGCCGCCGTTGATGATGTACACCGTCGCGCCGAAGCCCGGCTTCATGTTGTTGCCGAGATCGACGGCGTTCGGTTTCCAGGTTCCGTCGATGGCCCATGTCATCGGCGGCTTGGGCGTCTGCGGCGTCACCGCGAACCACACCGCCGATGCGAAGTTGAGCCACGTATCGGCGACCTTGCCGGGATCGTCGAGCAGCGTGTTGACGTCGCCGTAAAGCGTCTGCGAGAACGGGCCGAAGTTGTAGTTCCAGGACAACTGCTTCGCGCCGCGTCCGAAGTAGTCGAGATACTTGCCGGCGGAATTTTTCGCGCACGGATAGAAGATCCAGTTCGTCGCGTGCGAGCCGGGCGTGCATTGCTGATACGCGCCGACCGCGGAGCCTTCGTTGTAGCCCGATTCGCGCAGGAACCACAGCGCCTGTTGCCAGAACGGAATCGGCGTGTCCTGCGGCATCTTCGCGAGCACGGCGTTGTTGTGATCCGGATAGCCCGAGCGCGCCTGCGCCGGCGTGAGCGACGGCCAGTTCGCGCCGGTCTCCTGCACGAAGTGCGCGAAGGACGTGGCGAGCAGCTTGCGGCAGATGGCGTTGGCGTCGCGTCCGTCGGTGTAATCGCCGCAATACGCCGGGAATTTGGCGATGCCGCGCAGGAAGTTCACATAAGAGTAGGCGACGTTGCGCACCGGGAAGAGGGCATCGAACTTCGATTCGGGGATGATCGCCTCGACGCGCTTCACGTTCGACGGATTGGCGGCGCGTCCCGCGACCACGGCGTTGACGTCTTCGTCGGGCAGCACGCGCAGGGCGTCGCGCAGGATCGCGATCTGGCCGCCGGATTGATCGACGAGCGCTTTTTCGGCGGCGTTGAACTGGGCTTGCGTCGGGTAGTCCGGCGGCGCGGGGATGTAGCTGATTTGCGGTTTGTAGGACGCGGGGGCCGGCGTTGGGGTTGGCGTCGGAGTTGGTGTCGGAGTCGGAGTCGGCGTGGGTGTCGGTGTCGGAGTTGGCGTAGGCGCTGGCGTCGGAACCGGCGTCGGCACGGGCGCTGGAGTGGGCGTCGGTGTCGGCGTAGGCGTAGGCGTAGGCGTTGGCGTTGGCGTGGGCGTTGGCGTGGGCGTCGGCGTTCCGCCGCTGCACGCGCCGAGGTCTTCCCAAACGCCGTACGCGCCGGACTGCGCAGGGTTGTCTCCTTGCGTCCACCACTTGTTCCGAAAGTTACGCCCGTTGTACGTCACGCGTGTGTTCGGCTGAGCGTAGACCTGACTCGCCGACCACGCCGTATAGCATCCGGACGGCGTCGGCGTCGGCGTCGGCGTCGGCGTTGGCGTTGGCGTTGGCGTTGGCGTTGGGGTTGGTGTCGGAGTTGGCGTAGGCGTCGGAACCGGAGTTGGCGTCGGTGTCGGAACGGGAGCGGGCGCAGGCGTCGGCACAGGAGTCGGCGCAGGCGAAGGCGTCCCGCCCGCCGCGCCGACGTCCTTCCACAACGTCGGCGACGCCGCCGGATTCCACCCCGCGCCCGGATAAGCGGTATGCGTCTGCAACGCCTGATAAACGCGTCCGTTGTATGTCACCGTCGCGCCCGCCGAGTAGGTCGTGCCTTCGGTCCACGCCTGCTGCGCGAACGCCACGCCCGCCTGAAGCATCAGCGCGGCAGGCAGCCATGCCAGCTTTCTTCGAATCGAAACCATTTCAGTCGTCTCCAGCAGATAAGCCCAACGCGCGCGCCATGAGGCGCCGGAGCCCGCGACGGACGTCAGAGGCCGGCTACCGTCGGCTCATGTTCCTTTCCGGGTAGTACGTGAACTTCCATTCCGAATAGCTCGTCTGCAACGCGAAGCTCGCGTCGCTGTCGTTGAAACCGTCCTTCTTGAGCGGCGCCTCCGCCGATGCGCTGTACACGCCGAACAGCTCGCCGCCGGGGCCGCGGATCGTCTGCCATTCGCCGTTGGTCATCGGATCGGCATAGGCCTCGCGCAAATAACGCTGCACGAACGACTGGCGCGGATCGCGCAGCAGATCGTCGAAGCTCTTCGGAAACGCGCCGCTCTTGTCGGCCTTCACGTAAGCCTCGATCGCCGCGCGGATCGCGTCGCCCCGGCGCAGCAACTCGTCTTCCTTCGTGCGCTGCATCTGCGTCGTCCACACCGTGCCGACCGCCATCAGATAGATGGAGATCAGGGCAACGCACATCAGCGCCCACAACATGCCGAAGCCGCGCTCGCGCCTTCGAGCCGCGCCGCGGCCGCGCCGCTCACCACGCGTTGTAATCGGTGCCATCCTTGCCCTTGCCTTTCGCGCCGCTGCGCACGTTGTAGACGCCGGGCGTGCCGTCGGCGGGCGGCTCGGTCGTCCATGCGCTGCGATTGCCCGCGACGGGGTCCATCGGTATCTCGCGCAAGTAGCGTTTTTGCACGAGCTCGTCGAGCGATTGCGGATAACGTCCCTGATCCGCGCGAAAGTGATCGATCGACTGGCGCATCGCCGCGAGGTTCTGGTGCAGCACGGTTTCCTTCGCCTTGTCCGCCTGGCCGAAGTAGCGCGGCACGACGAGCGTGAGCAAGGTCGCGATGATCGCCAGCACGACCAGCAGCTCGATCAGCGTGAATGCGCGACGCGCCTTCTTCCACATGGCTCTCACCACTTCCGGTAGGGAACGCCGTTGAGACCGGTGCCTTCGGAGAGCGAATGGACGTCGTAGACGTCGTTGCCTTCGCTCGGCGAATCGGGCGGGCTCGCGTAGCTGCGCTTGCCCCAGGTGGCATCGTCGGAGCGGCTCGGGCAGTCGCACATCGGGTCGCGCGGCACGCGTCGCAGAAAGTAGATGCGCGCATGCGTCGGACTCGTTTTATCGACGACGCCTTGCACCAGCGTGTCCAGCTTCGACGGATAACCCGACTCGCCGACCGGGCGATCGATCTTGCCGTCGTCGCCGGCTTTCTTGTAGGCGTCGATCGCGTCGCGGATGCTCCACAGCGCGCGCCTCAGCTCGTCCTCGCGATTGCGCTGCGCGGCGATCTGCACGAGCGGCGCGGCGACCATCGCCAGCGCGGCGAGGATCGCGAGCGTGACCAGCAGTTCGATGATCGTGAAGCCCTTGTCCATCGTCGTCGTCATGCGGTTCAGGGTTGCGTGCGCGGCTGCCGGTCCGCCGCGCCATTCGGCTGAAGCACCGGTGCGGGCGGCGGCAAAATCGCGATGGGCGGTGCGCTCGGCTGAGCCGGCGCCGGTTCGCGTGGCGCGGGCAGCGCGGGCAGCGCGGGCACGGCGACGCCGCCGGCGGCGACCGGCGGCGCGGCGGCAACCGGCGGCGGCAGGCGCAAGCTTTCGTTGCCCGACACCACGTCGCGTTCGGTCGTGATGCGTGTTTCGGTGCCGGAGTCGAACTGCATCGCGTTGCCCGTCGGCGTCGCCTGATTGCGCACGATGCGCGGCGTGAGCAGCAGCACCAGTTCGGTTTCCTTCGAGTCGTCGGCGCGCGAGCCGAAGATGCGGTCGAAAAGCGGCAGGCGGCTCAGTCCCGGCAGACCCGATCCCGTGCTGCGATCGTTGCGCTGGAGCAGGCCCGCGAGCATCTGCGTTTCGTTGTTGCGCACGCTCATCACGGTTTCGGCGGTGCGCGTGCCGATCTGATACGCGACGAGGCCCGTGGTTGTCGTGATCGTGTCGGTGACGTTCGACACTTCCATGCGCAGCTTCACCTGCACTTCGTCGGAATTGACGATCACCGGCGCGACTTCGAGCGTCAGGCCGACGTCCTGATAGTTGATGCTTTCCGAGCTGAAGTTGCTGGAAAGCGTCGTCGTGACGACGGGCAGCCGGTCGCCGATCAGCACCTTCGCCTTCTCGCGGTTGCGCACGCGGATGCTCGGATTCGCGAGCGTTCTCGTCTTGCCGTGCGTCTGCAGGAAGTTGATGCCGACCGGCCCGATGCGCACCAGCACGTCGCTGCTGTTCAGGTTGCGCAACTGTTCGAGCGTGACGGTGTTGTCGGGGAGCGTGGTGCCGTCGACGGTGCCCGACTTCAGACCGAACACGATGCGATCCGGATACTGGACGCCCATGTTCAGCAGATCGGACGACGACACTTCGAGCACCTGCGCGTCGATGACGACTTCGGCGGGCGTCACGTCGAGCGCGCGGATGATGCGCTCCGCGACCTTGATGGTGTCCGGCGCGTCGCGCATGATGATCGCGTTGGTGCGCTCGTCGAGCACGGCGTCGCGCGTCTTGACCATCTGCTTGAGCACGCCGAGCACCTGCGCCGCCGACGAATTCTGCAGATAGAACGTGCGCACGGTGAGGTCCTTGTACTCGGTTTCCTTGTCGGGCCGCTTCGGGTAGACGAGGATCGAGTTGCTGCTCACGACCTTGCTCGCGAGCTGATTGGCCTGCAGCACCATCGAGAGCACTTGCTTGACGGGCGTGTTGCTCGCGAAGATCGTGGTCGGCGCGGCGGCCTGCACCTCGCGGTCGAACGTGAAGTTCAGCCCCGTGATGTTCGACACCAGCTCGAAGATGCTGATGAGCGGCTGATCGCGGAACTGCACGGTGATCGGCTGATCGAGATCCTTGTCCAGCTTCGGCTCGAAGCTTTGTCCTTTCGGCGCGAGCAGTTCTTCGCGAAGGCGGATGGCGCGGGCGTTGTCGGGCTGCTTCGCGAGCACGTCGAGGACGGCGGAGAGCGCCGCCTGCGGCTGATCCAGACGCACGGACTCGGCGTAGCGCACTTCGGCGTCGATCGGCGCCTGCTTCTCGATCCACTCGATCATTTCGCGCGCGTTGTCGTCGCCGGGCGCGGCGTCCTGCGCCTTGTGCGCCCAGCCGAGCGCCTGCGCCGTGTCGCCCGCGCGATATGCGACCGTCGCGCGTTGCAGATATTCCAGCGAAAGCTTGCGCCGCAACGCCAGATACCAGCTTCTGATTTCGAGATCGTCGGGATATTGCGCGCTCTGCTGCGCGAGCAGTTCGAGCTGGGCATCGGGCGTCATGCCCGAGAGCTTGTTTTGCAGATCCTGCCGATGCAGATCGCCCGCGCAGGCCGCCATGAGCGGAATCAACAGACACAGCGTGACGCCTTTCAGCCGGCTCATTTTAGTTCTCCAAGCGACAGCGTCTGCCGGCGCTTCAACGGCAGGTACGTGAATTGGACTTGCTGGCGGCTGATTTCGTCGATCCGGTAGGCGTTCAGAATCACGTCGCCTTTGTGTAGGAATCCTTTTTTCTGGCAGTTCACGCAGAGCGGAAACTCGCGGCCCGTGCCCGACAGCACCACGTAGAACACGCCTTGCTGATCGAGCCAGAGCGAGCGCACCGAAAACGGCAGCGGCGGCGGTTCGGGCGGCGGAGGCGGCTTCGTCGATTTCGGCGGCGCGGGTGGCGGAGGCGGCGGCGGGGGCTGCCAGTTCTGGCTCGGGAACAGATCGATGGGCGCCGCCGCCGCGGCGACGGTTTCGGGCGCGCTCGCTTCCGGCGGCGCGGAAGCGGGTGCCGGCGCGGCGGGCTTCGCCGTCGTCGTCGATGTCGTTGTCGATGCCGGTTGCGTCGACGGTGCTTCCTGCTCGCCGCGAAAATGCGCGAACACGGCGAGTGCGAGCGCGGCCACGATCAGCACCTGCACGGGCCGGGAAATTTTCAGGGTGCGTAGATCGAGCCGCATCATTTCGCCGCTTCCACGAGAAACGCGCATTGCAGGCGCACCTCCAGTTGCGTCACGCCGATATTCGGCCGCGACACGGTGAGCCGTTCGCAGCGCAGACCCGGCAAGGTCCGCAATTCGCGCAGAAAGCCCCGGAACTGCAGATACGTGGCGCTGAACGTCGTCTCGATGACATAGCGCTTCAGCGACGGATCGTCCTTCTCCTGCGCGGCGGCCTGATACGTGATCTGCGGAATCACGATGCCGTTCTTCGCGGCGATCGCGTGCAGGCTGTGCAGGAAGACGAAATAGCGCTGCTCGGGGCTGACCGGCGAAACGGCCTCGTCGGGCGAGGGCGGCGGCGGTTGTCTGAGACGGGCCGCGCGCGCGTTCAGGTCGGCCTCGCGTCCGGCGATATCGTTGCGCAAGGGCACGATCTCGGTCAGCGCGATCACGGCCGCGCCGCCGAGGAGCAGCACCGCGAGCAGCCCGAAGAGGCCGAGCCGCCATTGCGCGCGCCGGAGTTCCCAGACGAGGCGGTTCATCGGCGCGCTCCGCTCGCGTGGGCGGATGGCGGCGCGGGCGCTTGCGGAGCCGCCGGAGCCGAAGCTGCCGAAGTCGCAGCGTCCGAAGCCGAAGAAGCCGCGACCGGCTGCGCGACGAACGGCTTCCACGTGAGCTGCAACGACGTCTCCACCGACGGCGCCGGCGGTCCCGGCTTCTCGATCTGCCGCTTGATCGTGACGTTCTCGGCGCCCGGCTGCGCCTGAAGCCAGTCGGCGTAGGAGATCGCTTCCTGCACCGAGCGCGTCTCGAACTGCATGTTGATCTGCCGCGTCGACGTGACGAGATCCACCGTCAGCAGCGCGATATTCGGATGCCATCCTTTCTCGAGCAGATCGCGCGGCGGCTCTGCCGCGTACTGCTGCTGCGCCATCAGTTGCGCCATGCGCGCGTCGCCCGAATCGCGATGCGCATTGCTGATCATGTGAAACTTCGCCTCCTGCTTCGCGATCGCGGATTCGCGTTCATCGAGCGCATCGCCTTGTTCCTTGAGCGTGTCGCGATACTGCATGGCGGCCATCAGCACGACGATCGCGACGACGAGCGCGAGCAGCCCCGCGACGGCGCCCGGCTTGTTCGCGCGATGCAGGTCGAGGGCGGGCGCTTTCATGGCGTCGAATCCCACGGCGCGCGCAGCCATTCGCCGGGCGCGGCATCGGCGGCCCAGCGTTCGCCCGCGCCCGGTCCGATCACGTAGCGGCGCTCGGGCGGCGCATCGCCGAACAGCGCGAACGCGTCGCGCAGCACGTTGTCGAGCGAGCCGCCGTACGCGCGCGACACCGGCAGCGCGATGAAGCCGATCCAGCCGCCGCCGCGCCGCAGTCCGATCTGCGCGATGGCCGCATCGCCCTCGGTTTCCTCCAGCGCGACGATCGCGATCGCGCCATCGCGGATGCGCCGCGCATGCGTTCGCAGCGCGAAGGTGTAGCCCGGCTCGATGCCCAGCAGTTGCAGCCTGCGCGTCTTGCACAGCCGTTCGATGCCCGCGCACAGCGCCTCGGGCATCGCGGCGGCGAGTCGCGCCTGGCCCCATGCGCCATCGGCGACGGCATAGCGCCACACTTCGCCGCCCGCGCCCGTCTGCACGGCCTGCACGCGCGCGGCCGGCACCCAGTCCTGCGGCTTGGGCGACGCCTGCCACGGCAGGGCGTGATAGCGCGCGAACGGCGCGCCGACCACGACGCGCAACGCGTGCAGTCCGGGCGCAGCGGGCTTCGGCGCGAGCGCCTCGATGGCCTTGAGCGCGGCGGCGGCGTCGTTCGGGGCATCGAGCGGCACGGAGGATCGGGCATGCCGCGCCGTGTCCAGCCCGCGGGCATGCCGTCCATCGATCCAGATCGTCGTGCGGCTCATCAGCGCCGATGCTATCGCCGGACGCGCGCGCAGTGGCGGCCGCTTCTTCGCGATGCCTCGCAATGCTTCGAGTTGATCGGACCAGCGCGCCATCATGTCCTCCGCTCAGGTCTCGACCATCGTGACGCGATTGACTTCGGCGAGCGTCGTGCGTCCGTCCGCCACCGCGCGCAACGCGATCTGCCGGATCGGCTTGAAGCCGCTCGCATATGCAATCTGTTTCAGCTCGACGATCGGCCGCCGCTCGACGAAGCATTGCTTGATCGCATCGTTCAGGCGCAGCACTTCCGCGATCGGCTGACGCCCGAGATAGCCCGTGCGCCGGCATGCCTCGCAACCCGCGCCTTTGCGAAAGCGCCAGTCGGCCACCTGCTCGCGCGTGAGCGCCGAGGCGCGTAGAAGCCCGTCGTCGGGCGGGATGTCGTCGCGCACGCAATGCGGGCAGTTCTTGCGCATGAGCCGTTGCGCGACGGCGCCGAGCAGCGCATCGACGAAGCTGTGCATATCGACGCCCATGTGCAGGAAGCGGTCGAGCACGGAAAACACGTTGTTCGCGTGCACCGACGTCAGCACGAGGTGACCGGTCAGCGCGGCCTGCACGGCGATGCCCGCCGTCTCGCCGTCGCGGATTTCGCCAACGAGAATCTTGTCCGGATCGTGACGCAGGATCGAGCGCAGGCCGCGCGCGAACGTGAGCCCTTTCTTGTCGTTGATGGGAATTTGCAGCACGCCCGGCAACTCGTATTCGACCGGGTCTTCGATCGTGATGATCTTCTCGTCGCCGGTGTTGATTTCGGTGAGCGTGGCGTAGAGCGTCGTCGATTTGCCCGAGCCGGTCGGTCCGGTCACGAGCAGAAGGCCGTACGGCTCGTGCGCGATCGTGCGGATCGCTTCGACGATTTCCGGCTCGTGGCCGATCGAATCGAGCCGCAGCGCGGTCGCGCCCGCTTCGCCGCGCTGCTTGTCGAGCACGCGCAGCACCGCGTCTTCGCCGTGGATCGACGGCATGATCGACACGCGGAAATCGATCTCGCGCTGATTGATGATCGCCTTGAAACGTCCGTCCTGCGGAATGCGCCGCTCGCCGATATCGAGGTCCGCCATCACTTTCAGGCGCGACAGCACCTGCTCGGCCGTGTCGACGCCCGGCGCGGACGCCGTTTCCTGCAGCACGCCATCGATGCGATATTTGATGACGAGTCCCGTCGCCGTGCTCTCGATGTGAATGTCCGATGCACGCGCCCTGAGCGCGTCGTACAGCGACGAATTGACGAGCCGGATGACCGGATGCACGTCCGCGGCGAGCGTGGCGAGCGTGATCTCGACGCCCGCATCCGCAATCGCCGATTTGCCCTCGACGCTGATCTGCGTGAGCGCCTGATGCGCCGACTCGTGCAGCGCGAGAAACGCCATCAGTTCGGCGGGCACGCAGAACGCGAACGCGAAGGGCCTTTTCACGCGATTCATCGCCCAGGCGCGCGCGCTCGCGTCGAAGGGATCGGCGAGCACGAGCCACAGATGCGCGGCGGGGTCGTCGGCGAGCAGGCACTTGCGCGACATCGCGTCGCCGAAGGACAGTAGATCGAAACGCGGCGTGAGCGTTTCGAGCGCTTGCGCGTCGAAGCCGCGCAGGCCGAGCGTCGCCGTCACGCTTTGCAGATAATCGGCGGGATCGTGATCGGCCTCGTCCCAGACGCGCTGCTGGCGCGTGCGCGTATCGGGTGCGGTTCGGGCGGCGTGTTCCATGTTCACCCCACGGCTCCTGCCAGTTGAAAAATCGGCATGTAGAGCAGGAAGATGATCGTGCCGATGATCCCGCCCACCACGAGCATCAGCACCGGCTCGACCACGCGCATCAGCGTGTCGATCGCGCGGTCCAGCTCTTCGTCGCAGAACTCGGCCGAGCGCGTGACCATGCCGGCCAGCTCGCCGCTTTGCTCGCCCACGCGGATGAGCCGTTCGGCGACGGGCGTCGTCAGATTCGCGGCGGGCAGCGCGCCCGACAGCGGCTTGCCCGCGCGGATTTCGTCGAGCGCCTGCGCGAGCGCCGACTTCAGTTGCACGGGCAGAACCTGCGCGGCGAGCTCCATCGACGTGACCATCGACATGCCGCCCGCGAGCAGCAGGCCGAGCGTGCGGTAAAAGCGCGTGAGCGCGAAAAGACGCTGATAGTCCGCGAGCTTCGGCAGCCGCATGAGCGCTTCGAAGAGCCGGCCGCGCACCTTCTCGCTGCGCAGCGACCAGCCCGCGCCGGCGATCGCCGCGAAGATGCACGCGAGCAGCACGCCGCCGTGCGCCTCGACGAGGTTGCCCCAGGCGAGCATCACGCGGGCGGAGAAGGGGATGTCCTTCATCGACGCGAACACCTGGCTGAACTTCGGGATCACGTAGAACGCGAGGAACAGGACGATGAGCGCGCCCGTCGCGATGACGATGGACGGATACACCATCGACGACACGACCTTCTTGCGCACCACCGAGAGCCGCGCGTCGTAGTGGTGATAGCGCTTGAGCGCCTCGGCCAGATGGCCGCTCTGTTCCGCCGATGCGACCGTCGCCACGTAGAGCGGCGGAAAGTGCTCGGGCTGGCGCTCGAGCGCGCGCGACAGCGGCTCGCCTTCGTAGAGCGCGGAGACGATCTGCGCGAGCACCGTGCGGTTGAGGCCTTCCTTGCTTTTGTCGCGCAGCGTTTCGACGGTTTCCACGAGACTCAGCCCCGCTTCGAGCAACGCGATCAGCTCCTGCGTGAAAAGCGCGCGCTCGAACGTGGGCTTGCGCAACTGGAAGGCGAGCTTGCGCTTCTCGACGGGCGCCGCATCGATGAGCGACAAGCCCATCTCCGCGACGCTGCGGCGCAGTTGCGCTTCATCGGCGGCGTCGAGCTCCAGCTCCTGCTGGCCGTTATCGGTGTCGACCCGGACGCGGTATCGCATGACAATCACCGCGCAGGTCATTTGGCGATGATGTCCGCGTCCTCGCCCGTTCCTCCCGGCTTGCCGTCCGCGCCGTGGGTCATCAGGTCATAGTCCTTGCCTCCTTCGCCCGGCGACCGGTAGATATAGGGCTTGCCCCACGGGTCGTTCGGAATCGCGCTGCTCATGTACGGGCCTTCCCAGCCCGCCGTGTTGCCGACGTTGGTCATCAGCGCGGCGAGGCCGGCGTCGGTGCCCGGATAATGGCCCGTGTCGAGCCGGTAGCGGTCGAGTGCGCTTTCGATCCCCTTCATCTGAGATGCCGCCGTCTTGCTGCGCGCCTTGCCCACTTCGCCGAAAAGTTTCGGGCCGACATAGCCCGCCAGCAGCGCGATGATGAGCAGCACCACCAGCAGTTCCAGCAAGGTAAAGCCGCGCTGGCGCAAGCCGATGTCGGCTTGCGCCAGCTTCCCCCTCAGTGCGGCAGCCCTCGTCAAATCGTTGTACATGGCAGCCCCCGGTTCAGTCGGATGGGCGGCGCCCCGCGCGTTTCACCGATGCCGGCCGAAGCGAAACGCGCGCCGCCCGTTGCGGGTCATTTCAGTCCATCGCTCATCACTTTCAGCAACTCCCCGTTGGGGCCGTCGCCGTCGAGTTCCCAGCCGAACGCGCCGCCCAGACCGTTCGCTCTCACGTAGTCCATCTTCAGCTTGATCGCGGCGGGGGAGTCGTAGGACCACCACGTCGTGCCGTCGAACTTGTACGAGCTCTTCACCGTGGCGTTCTCGTACAGCGTGCCCGCCGCGCCCTTCAGGATCTTGTAGTCCTGGATGCCTTCCTCGTATTTGCCGGCCGCGGGCTTGGTGGCTTTCTGATACAGGCCGTCGCCTTGCGGCCCCTTCGTGACGCCGGTCCAGCCGCGTCCGTAGAACGGAATGCCGAGATTGATCTTCGATGCCGGCACGCCCGCGTTGATCAGGCTCTTGACCGAGCTGTCGGAGTTGTACGTCGGCGCCCAGCCGCCCATCTTGTAGTTCGGGCTGTCGGGATCGCCGTACAGCGGCGACTGGAAGTCCGTCGGTCCGGCGGATTCCCAGCCGCCGTGGAAGTCGTAGGACATGACGTTGATCCAGTCGAGCGACTTGCTGTATTCGCCCGGCTCGGTGTTGGTGATCTTGTCGCCGCCCGCGCCGATCGCGACCGTCAGCACATAACGCTTGCCGGTCTGCGCACCGATGGCGTCGAGCTGCTTGCGGAACTCGGCGAGCAGCAGCGTGTAGTTCTTCTTGTCGTTCGGATCAACGGTGTTGTAGGGCTGGCCGCCGCCGCCGGGGAATTCCCAGTCGATGTCGATGCCATCGAACACGTCCGCACCGATGCCGTCGCCGCCCGCGTTCGAGCCGGCGTCATACGGCAGATTGCCCTTGATGTAGAGGTTGATGCACGAGGTCACGAGCTGCTTGCGCAGCGCGTCCGTCGCCGCCGCTTTCGAGAACCACTTCGACCAGGTCCAGCCGCCGAGCGAAATGACGATACGCACGTTCGGATACTTCGCCTTCAACTGCTTGAGCTGGTTGAAGTTGCCTTTCAGCGGACCGGCCGTGCCCTTGCCGTAGCGCGGATCGTTCGACGGGAAATCCCAGGTGTCGCCCTTGCCGCTCACGGATTCGTTCGCGCCGAAGTTCTTTTGATAATCGGCCCAGGCGTCGCCGCCCGTGCCGGCATCGGCGGCGTTCGGATTCGTCGCGCCCGGTTCGGCCTTGTTGACGATGCCGCATTCGTAGCCGTTGTTCTTCTGGTAGAGGTTGCCGAACGCGTAATTGATGAACGTCAGCATCTTTGCAGAGCCGGATGTGTCGACGTCCTTGACCTTGTAGTTGCGGTCGTAGATGCCCCATTGCGCGAAGTAAGCGCCGACTTGATGTGCGCCGGTGGGGGAGGGCGCGGGTGCGGGTGTCGGCGTTGGCGTTGGCGTGGGTGCTGGCGTCGGCGTCGGGGTCGGCGTGGGTGCTGGCGTTGGCGTTGGCACCGGTGTGGGTGTCGGCGTCGGAGTCGGCGTTGGTGTTGGTGTTGGAGTCGGCACCGGCACCGGCACTGGTGTTGGTGTTGGTGTTGGCGTTGGCGTTGGCGTCGGCGTCGGCGTCGGCGTCGGAGTTGGCGTCGGCACCGGAGTTGGCACCGGCACCGGAGTCGGCGCAGGCGACGGCCCGCCCGCGCACGCACCGAGATCCTCCCATACGCCGTACTGCCCGGATTGCGCCGGATTATCGCCTTGCGTCCACCACTTGTTTCGATAATTGCGCCCGTTATACGTCACACGCGTCCCCGCCGTCGCATAGACCTGTGATGCCGCCCAGGCGTCATAGCACGCGGATGAAGGCGTTGGCGTCGGCGTCGGCGTCGGCGTGGGCGTTGGGGTCGGCGTTGGCGTCGGCGTCGGTGCCGGCGTGGGTGTCGGCGTCGGTGCTGGCGTGGGTGTCGGCGCAGGCGCAGGCGCCGGCGTACCGCCCGTCGCGCCGAGATCCTTCCACAGCGTCGGCGTCGTGGATGGCGTCCATCCCGCGCCCGGATACGCCGTGTGCGTCTGCAGCGCCTGATAGGAATGGCCGTTATAGGTGACGGTCGTGCCTGCCAAATAGGTGGTTCCTTCCTGCCACTCGGCCCCGTGAGCACTGACTGAATAGGCAAGAAGTACAGCAATCGTCAATGCAGTAGCTTTGGACTGCTTATAAAGGCGATTCATGAGAACGGCCTCCTTCGTTTTATCGATGGTTTGTTTCTGCTTTTTATACGGTCCGGCAGTTTGGCTTATTTGATGCGTGCTCTTATTCGGATATGCGGACTTATTAATAATCCAGCCGAAACCACTAATCAAGCCTGAATTTGTTGATTAGGTTTCCTTCAAATTCGATTCATTAAATGAATCAACGAAGACTGTCGAAAAGGCGATTTCAACGCGCGGTATCGTGAACGGCAATATGCACCAACCGTGTTTCGCATTTCGCGCTGCTTTCTCTTGGCGATTTTATGCGCGCATCGTTCGAACAAACGTCGAAACGCGGCGTCGATACGCGCGCATATTCCGATGCGCAATCAGCAACGAAAAGAAGTCAGAATTGAACCGTCACGGTGACGACCGGCGGATACTGCTCGTCGCCGGGCGCGGCATCGGCGCGCGTCCTTTCCTCGATGCTTCGCAGCGTCATCGGTTCGCCCGCCGCGGTTCGGGCTTCGACCGCGAGTGCATAGCCGGACTTCGCGCCCGGACACCGGACCGCGACGCGCCTCGCCTGATCGAGCATGACGGGCGATGTGGGTGTATCGACGGTGCAGGTGTTTTCGATCGTCAGCGCGACGTCGAGATTGGCCGTCTTGCTGTGGGGCAGCGCTTTGGATGAAACGCCGAGCGTCTCGGCGGCGAGTAGGGCCGTGAGCGCCGCATGATGAAGCCGTTTCTTTTTCATGATGATGTCAGCCATGAGGATCGGAATTCCCATCATGGCCGCCGCCGGCCGCGCGTCCAATGAGGCGGCTCCGAATCGGCATGCACCGCGCCGATACACGGTTTTTCGCGTCATGAAACAGTCCGGCGCGCGGCGAATCGCCATGTAAAAAAGGCCGTTCTCGCGAACGGCCTTCTGCACTGCACCCTAAGCGGCGATCAAAGCGCCGCGCGTGCCGCCTGCGCCGCCGCGCGCACCTGATCCGGCGCGGTGCCGCCCGGATGATTGCGGCTCGCGACCGAGCCTTCGAGCGTCAGATAGTCGAACACGTCTTCGCCGATCAGATGCGCGACGTTCGGCAGTTCGAGACGCATCGCGTCCAGCGACAGGTCCGCGATATCGCAGCCGCGATCGTCGCAGATCCGCACCGCGTGCGCGACGGCTTCGTGTGCATCGCGGAAGGGCAGGCCGCGCTTCACGAGATAGTCCGCGAGATCGGTCGCGGTCGAGAAACCTTGCAGCGCCGCCGCGCGCATCGCCTGCGGCTTCACGGTGATGCCCGCCGCCATCTCCGCGAAGATGCGCAGCGTGTCCGCGACCGTATCGACGGTATCGAACAGCGGTTCCTTGTCTTCCTGATTGTCCTTGTTGTACGCGAGCGGCTGGCCCTTCATCAGCGTGAGCAGCGCCATCAGATGGCCGTTCACGCGCCCGGTCTTGCCGCGCGCGAGCTCGGGCACGTCGGGATTCTTCTTCTGCGGCATGATCGACGAACCCGTGCAGAAGCGATCCGCCAGATCGATGAAGCCGACGCGCGGGCTCATCCACAGCACGAGTTCTTCCGAGAAGCGCGACACGTGCGTCATGACGAGCGCGGCCGCCGCCGTGAATTCGATCGCGAAATCGCGATCCGACACCGCATCGAGCGAGTTCGCGCAGATGCCCTCGAAGCCGAGCGTCTTCGCGACCGCGTGGCGGTCGATCGGATAGCTCGTGCCCGCGAGCGCCGCCGCGCCCAGCGGCAGACGGTTCACGCGACGGCGCAGATCGCGCATGCGCTCGGCGTCGCGCGCGAACATTTCGACATACGCCAGCAGGTGATGGCCGAATGTCACCGGCTGCGCGACCTGCAAATGCGTGAAGCCCGGCATGATGGTGTCGGCATTTTGCTCGGCGATGTCGATGAGCGCCGCACGCAAGTCCTTCAGCAGACCGCCGATGCGGTCGATCTCGCCGCGCAGCCACAGGCGGATATCGGTCGCGACCTGATCGTTGCGCGAACGGCCGGTGTGCAGGCGCTTGCCCGCATCGCCGATCAACGCGGTCAGGCGCGCCTCGATGTTCAGATGCACGTCTTCCAGATCCAGCTTCCACTCGAACTCGCCGCGCTCGATTTCGCCCTTGATCTGCGCCATGCCGCGCTCGATGGCGGCGAGATCGTCGGCGCCGATGATCTTCTGCGCCGCGAGCATCGACGCGTGCGCGAGCGAGCCCTGAATATCGACGAGCGCGAGCCGGTTGTCGAAGAACACCGACGACGTGTAGCGCTTGACGAGTTCCGACATCGGCTCGGAGAAGCGAGCCGACCAGGCTTCGCCTTTTTTGTGGAGTTGGGACGTCATGGTGATGTGCAGTGGCGGTAGAGGCGGCTTTTCTGCAAGCCGGAAGCGTACGATTTTAACAAATGGCGTCAGGCCGCTTTCGACGACTCGCCGACGAGGATCACGAGCTTCAAATCCTCGCGATGCGCGGGCTTGAACGTGATCTGATTGAACACGACGCGCCCGCGCGCCGGATGATTGAACGCGCGTTCGCCGCCTTCGCGCTCGAACACGTCCTGCGAGGCCCAGTAACGCGCGAAGGCATCGCTCGCGGCGCTCAGCGTGTCGATGAGCGCGCGCGTCGGCGCATCGTTCAGATGGCGGATCGAATCGGCGCGAAACTCGGCGGCGAGGCGTCGCGCGCGCGTTTCCCAGTCGACGATCAACGCCCGCGCCGCCGGCGACGTGAACGTGTAGGTCAGCAGATTGCGGTCGTGCTCGCCATCGAGCCAGCCGACGAACAACGCCGACGCGTGCTCGTTCCAGCGCAGCGCGTTCCACTGGCGGTCGAGCACATAGGCCGGCGCGCCGATCAGCCCGACCGTCTGGAGCAGCGCGGCGGGCGCGTCCTGCGCGGCGGGATCGGGCTCGGCGGGATCGCGCTGGGCGGCGAGCTCGAAAAGATACGCGCGTTCGGCGCGCGACAATTGCAGCGCGACGGCGATGCGCGCGAGTGCATCGGCGGAAGCGGACACGGGACGGCCTTGCTCGATCCACGTGTACCACGTCGGACTGACGCCGCAGAGTTGCGCGACTTCTTCGCGGCGCAGGCCGGGCGTGCGGCGGCGCGGGCCGGGCGCGAGTCCAACGGCTTGCGGCGACAATCGTTCGCGATGCGCGCGGATGAATTCGCCGAGCGCGTGCGCGGACGTTTCGGCGAGAGATTCGTTCTTGTCGGAGTGATTCATGCGTGACGGGTGGTGTGCATACCAGAATAACTGCACAACTTGTACTGGTACAAGGCGGGCTCTATTGTACGGGCATACGTTCCCCACTCCCAACCGGACACCGCGATGAAACACCACGACCAGGTCGCAGACGCCTTCGGCAGTACCGCTGCCGCCTATCTCACGAGCGCCGTTCACGCGAGCGGCGCGGATTTGCAGAATCTCTCCGCGACGTTCGCGGCCACGTGCGGCAACGCGACCGTGCTGGACATGGGTTGCGGCGCGGGTCACGCGAGCTTCGCGATCGCGCCGCACGTGCGCGAAGTGGTGGCCTACGACATCGCGCCGCCAATGCTCGCGACGGTCGAAGCCGCCGCGAAGGAGCGCGGGCTCGCGACCATCCGCACGCAGCAGGGCGCGGCCGAAAAGCTGCCGTTCGCCGATGCCTCGTTCGACTGGGCCGTGAGCCGCATGAGCGCGCACCACTGGCGCGACGTGCCGGCGGCGTTGGCGGAAGTGCGTCGCGTGCTGAAGCCGGGCGGGAGGCTGAAGTTCATCGATATCGCGGGCATCGACGATCCGCTTTACGACACGCACATTCAGGCGATCGAAATCCTGCGCGATGCCTCGCACATCCGCGACTATCGCGCCGATGAATGGATCGCCATGCTCGACGCCGCCGGTTTCGACGCGCACATCACCGAGCGCTGGCGCATTCCGCTGGAATTCGACGCGTGGGTGACGCGCATGCGCACGCCGCCGGAACGCGTGACGGCGATCCGCTCGATGTGGACGAGCGCGCCCGATGAAGTGCGTCAGTACTTCAATGTGCAGGAAGACGGCTCGTTCGAGCTGGACGCGATGATGATCGAGGCGCGGCAACGCAAACAATAGCGAGCGGCGGCGCAGCAGGTCATGGTTGAAGCCGGGCGAATGACGTTTGGCGAAATTTCACAAAACGGCATTGAAGGCAGGCGCTACGATCCGATACTTTTTGTTTGATTTGCTGGATCGAGCGGAATGAAATTTCGGAATGAACGGAGCCTGCCGGCATGTTGCCAAATCTGACCGACGAAGCGAGTTTGCGCGAGAACCTCAAGCAGCATCCGGACTCTGCCGCGGCGCACAGCAATCTCGCCATGTGTCTTCATCGGCTTGGCCGTCTGCAGGAAGCCGAATCGTTGCTGCAGACGGCATTTCGTCTGATGCCGGACTCCGCCCCCATCTGTTTCAACCTTGGGATCGTGCTCGCCGGCTTAGGCCGTTTGACAGATTCGGAACTGGCGCTGCGCCGAAGCTCGTCGATCAGCTCCGCCGATAGGGACAGCCCTGTTCATGTGGAGGCGAACTTTCAGCTGGCCCGCGTGTTGACGCGACAAGGGCATTGGGCCGAGAGTGAGGCTGCTTTGCGTCACGCGATTTCGCTTCAGCCAGACCGCGCGGTATTCCATGCTGAACTCGGATTCACACTGGTACATAGCAACCGTTTGAAAGAAGCGGAGACCGCGTTAAGGCGTGCCTTGTCGCTCGATTCGAGCTTGTCTGGCGTGCATCTGAATCTTGCGAACGTTTTATACCAGTTTGAATTGATGGAGGAAGCGGAAGCGTCCGTGCGCGATTCGCTGATTCTCGACCCGGAGAATCTCCCCGCGAAGGTACTGCTCTCAGTAATCTTGCTCAAAACGGGCCGCTATCAGGAAGCCTGGCCGCTTTTCGAGCTGCGAAGAACGAAGTCGGAGAAGTGGAACACGGACAACTTCGAATATCAATCTGTCGATCCCGCCCATATTCCGATCGTCCGGTGGCGCGGACAATCGGTCGAGTCGAAGTCCTTTCTGGTCCTTCAGGATGAAGGGTTCGGAGACCAGATTCAGTTCGCCCGCTTTGTGCCGATGCTGAAATCGCTTGGTGTTTCCAGGGTCACGATAGGCTGCCGCGCACCGTTGCATCGGCTGTTGAGCTTTGTCGACGGAGTTGACGAGGTCATCGACCCCGCTCGCGAGCTCCAGGTATTTCAGTATGACTTGTGGTGCCATACGCTGAGTTTGCCGCTTTATCTGGGCATCACGCTGTCGAACTTGCCGGCGGACGTGCCGTATATCAAGCTGCCGAAAAACCTGCTGGATCGGTGGAAACATGCGGTCCGCAAGCGCGTAGCGTCCAGAGGAATGAAGGTTGGCCTGGTTTGGGCAGGCAGCAGCGGCTTGGGCAACGTCAGGCCTGGACGGCACATCTCGTTGGACGAGGAACGTTCTGTGAAACTGGACCAGTTCGTCGGTCCTCTGCGCGTTCCCGGGATCACGTTCGTCAGCCTGCAAAAGGGGCCGGCCGAGGCTCAGTTGCGCCAGCTTCCGGAAGAACTTCGTCCGGTCGATATGATGAGCGGCGTCACCGATTTCGCGGATACGGCGGCCATCATCGCGAATCTCGATCTGGTCGTCAGCGTGGATACAGCGGTCGCGCATCTGGCCGGTGCGCTCGGCAAGCCGGTTTGGATCATGTCGCGTGTCGGCGGCGACTGGCGCTGGCTGCTCGGCCGTGAGGATTCGCCGTGGTATCCGTCAGCGCGCATCTTCCGTCAAAAACGGACTGGCGACTGGACAGACGTGGTGGAGCGCATCGAGCAATGTTTGCGGGAGCTCGTGCAGAACCCGGCCGGGCTGCCCGGCGTGTCCGGCGCAACTCGAACCTCCTGAAGCCGCGCGCTCTGGCGGATTCGCGCGTCGCACGAATCCGCCAAATCCCCCCGGAATCAGCCGGTGTTGCGCAATCCCGCCGCAATCCCGTTGATGGTCAAGTGAATCCCGCGGCGCAAGCGCACGTTCTGATCGCCCGCGCGGTGGCGCTTCAACAGCTCCACCTGCAAATGATTCAGCGGATCGAGATACGGGAAGCGGTTCTTGATCGAACGCGCGAGCAGCGGATTATCCGAGAGACGCTCGCCTTTTCCGGTGATCTCGGCGAGCACGTTCGACGTGCGCTCGTGCTCCGCGACGATCTTGTCGAACACGGTCTTGCGCAGCTTCTTGTCGGTGACGAGCTGCGCATAGCGTGACGCCACCGCGAGATCGGTCTTCGCGAGCACCATGTCCATGTTCGACAGCAGATTCTTGAAGAACGGCCACGTCTTGTGCATCTTGCGCAGCGTCGCGAGGCGCTTCGCGCGTTCGTCGTCGGAACCGGCTTTGTCGAGATACGCGGTCACCGCGCTGCCGAAGCCGTACCAGCCGGTCAGGAGCAGTCGGCACTGGCCCCACGAGAAGCCCCAGGGAATCGCGCGCAGATCCTCGATCTTGCGTTGCTTCGGGTCCTGCAGCTTGCGCGACGCCGGCCGGCTGCCGATATTCAGCTCCGCGATCTCCGAAATCGGCGTCGACAGGAAGAAGTAGTCCGTGAAGCCGGGCGTTTCGTAGACGAGCGCGCGGTAGGCGGCCATCGCGGAATCGGAGAGCGTCTGCATCGTCGATTCGAACTGCGGCAGTTGCGCGGGCGCGTTCTCGTGCGGCAGCAACGATGCTTCCAGCGTCGCCGCGACCACGGTTTCGAGATTGCGCCGCCCGATTTCGGGATTGCCGAACTTGCTCGCGATGACTTCGCCTTGCTCGGTCAGGCGGATTTGCCCGTCGACGGTGCCGGGCGGCTGCGACAGAATCGCCTGATACGTCGGGCCGCCGCCGCGACCGACGGTGCCGCCGCGCCCGTGGAAGAGGCGCAGCGTCGTGCCGCGTTCCTTGAACAGCGCGACGAGCGCCAGTTCCGCGCGATACAGCTCCCAGTTCGACGTGAGGAAGCCGCCGTCCTTGTTGCTGTCCGAATAGCCGAGCATGACTTCCTGCTCGTTGCCCTGATTTTCGATCAGCTTGTCGATGCCCGGCAGCGCGAAGAATTCGCCCATGATGACGGGCGCGTTGCGCAAGTCGGCGATGGTCTCGAAGAGCGGAATGACCATCAGGCCGTCGTGCGGGGAATCGTCTTTCGCGCCGAGATAGCCTTGCAGCACGCCCGTTTCCTTCTGCAGCAGCATCACTTCCAGCAAGTCGCTGACGGTTTCCGTGTGCGAAATGATGTAGTTGCGCACCGCGCGCGCGCCGAACTTTGCGCGCGTCTCGCGGGCCGCTTCGAGCACGCCGAGTTCGCTTTTCGCGAGATCGGAATATTGCGCGTAGGGAAGACGCAGCGGACGCGGCTGCGCGAGTTCCTTCAGCAGCACTTCGCGCTTTTGCTCTTCAGTGAGCGCCGCGTAATCCGCCTCGACGCCCGCGCGCGCGAGCAGTTCGCTGACCACCGCTTCGTGGATATCCGAGCTTTGCCGCAAGTCGATGCTCGCGAGATGGAAGCCGAACACTTCGGCGGCGCGCGCGAGCGGCGACAGACGCAGAATCGACATCGACGCGCCGTGATGCTCCGCGAGCGAGTCGATCAGCACGTGCAGGTCGCGCACGAATTCGGAGGCATCGGCGTAAGGCGTCGCGCGAATTTGCCGCGCGCCCGGACCCGCGCTGCGCACCGTGACGACGCCTTCGCCGAGCCGCACGCGCGCGCTCGCCGCGAGCCGCGTGTACATGCCGATGAGCGCACGCCGGTACGGCTCGTCCGTGCGATGCGGCGACTGATCGGGCGAGGCATCGGCGAGTGCTTTCAGCGCATCGCTCGAACCGGCGAGCAGATTCGACACGGACAACTCCGCGCCGAGCTTGTGCGTCTCTTCCAGATAGTGTTCGAAGATCACGATCGCCTGACGCGTGATCGCGGTTTCGAGCGTTTCGCCGGTCACGAACGGATTGCCGTCGCGGTCGCCGCCGATCCAGCTTCCCATCTGGAAGAACGGCGGCAGGCGCACGGGCAGGCCGTGTTCGGCGAGCGCGCCTTCGATATCGGCGTAGAGCGCAGGAATCTCCGCGAGGAAAGTCGCGCGATAGTAGGACAGCGCGTTGTCGATTTCATCGGCGACGGACAGGCGCGCGTCGCGCAGCATGCGCGTCTGCCAGAGCGACGTTACGCGCGCGCGCAGCACGGCTTCGTTCTGTGCGCGTTCGCGGGCCGTCAGCTCCTGATCGCGTTCGGCGAGCAGGCGCGCGATGTCATGCTGCGCGTCGAGAATGCTCTTGCGCGAGACTTCGGTCGGATGCGCGGTGAGAACGGGCACGATCAGCGCATCGCCGAAAAACTTCTCCAGCTGCTTGCGCGTCGCGCTGATGTTCTTGTACTCGCGCATGCGTTCGATGGCATACGCGATCGTGCCCGGCTGCGAGCCCGAACCGGCGAGCGCGTGAATGCGGCGGCGGCGATTGTGATGCCGGTCTTCCGCGATATTCGCGAGATGCGAGAAATAGCTGAACGCGCGCACGACCGACACCGTCTGTTCCGGCGACAGCGCGCGCAACTTCTTCTCCAGCGTCTGCGAGGCTTCGACGTCGTCCTCGCGGCGGAATTTCACGGCTGTCTGACGAATGGCCTCGACGACATCGAACACGGCGTCGCCTTCCTGCTCGCGCAGCACTTCACCGAGCAGGCGGCCGAGGAAGCGGATGTCCTCGAAAAGCGGGCGATCCTTGTCGTCGCGCGTGCGGCTCGTGGTCTTCACCGGTTTCGCGGACTTCGCGACGGCGGCGCCGTTGCCGCGCGGCACTTTGGTCGCGACGCGTTTGGCCGCGGTCTTGATGCCCGGTCTCGGTTTCGGCGCGATGGCCGCTTTCGATGCCTTCGCGGCCGTCGCGGCCTTCGTCGTGACGATGGGCGACGACGCCGTGCGCGGCGCGTCGGAGGAGGAAGACTGGGGCAATGCGGCGTTGCGGCGCGCCGGGCGAGCCGATCCGGATGACGTCACGTTGGGTTCCTCTCGAAAGCTGCGAAGCCAGGGCACATCGACGACGTAATGCGGCAAACCCGGATGGGCGCCGCATCGGACAGAAAACCGCGGGCCGCGCGAACGGCCGTGCGTCAAACCGGCGACAGCAAGCCGCGGCATTCTTCGCGTCCCGAAGCGTTCATTGCGCGATGCGGCTTGCGCCGCCGTTCACGCCGGGATAAACGCACCGTGGACGCCCCGAAAGGCGCATCGGACAAGGCTCTCGCGCGCTGCCTGTGTGTCGGATGACCCTGGCGTGCGTGCTACCATTGTTCGCTAATGTCTATTCATCCATCCCGTCATTCGATCGAGCATCAATGAATTCCGAGACGCATTCAACGACACCGCCCGCGAGCATTACCATCGCTTCGCGGGAAAGCCGGCTTGCCATGTGGCAGGCCGAGCATGTGCGGTGTGCGCTGCACAAATTATATCCATCTTGCGACGTGAAAATCCTCGGAATGACAACACGTGGCGATCAGATTCTGGATCGCACGTTGTCGAAGGTCGGCGGCAAGGGTTTGTTCGTGAAGGAACTCGAAGCCGCGCTCGCCGATGGCCGCGCCGATCTCGCCGTCCATTCGCTCAAGGATGTGCCCATGGAGTTGCCCGAAGGCTTCACGCTCGGCGCCATCATGGAGCGTGAAGATCCGCGCGATGCCTTCGTGTCGCCGCATTACGCATCGCTGGATGCGTTGCCGGCGGGAAGCATCGTCGGCACGTCGAGCCTGCGCCGGGAAGCGATGATCCGCGCGCGCTTTCCTCATCTCGAAGTGCGGCCGTTGCGCGGCAATCTCGATACGCGCCTCGGCAAGCTCGACCGCGGCGAGTATGCGGCGATCATTCTCGCGGCCGCCGGTCTGAAGCGTCTCGGTCTCGAAGCGCGCATCCGTGCGCTGCTGGACCCGTCGGAGAGTTTGCCGGCGGCGGGGCAGGGCGCGCTCGGCATCGAAATTCGCGCGGATCGCGGCGATCTCGCCGCGTGGCTCGCGCCTTTGCACGACGAAAACACCGCGCTCGCGGTCGAAGCGGAACGCGCGGTGTCGCGCGCGCTCGGCGGCAGTTGCGAAGTGCCCCTCGCGGCGCACGCCGTATGGCGCGACGGCGTGCTGCATCTGCGCGGCGCAGTGTCGATGCCCGATGGCAAGCGCGTGTTACGCGCCGAAGAAAGCGTGCAGGCGCCGGATCTGGCCGCCGCGCTCGCGCTCGGCAAGCGCGTCTCGTCGGATCTAGAAGCGCAGGGCGCGATGGATATCGTGGGCGCACTCACGACGATGAGCCGCGCCGACGGTCCGAACACCGCGCCGTCGGGGCCGAAGTCCTGATGGCGAGCGAGCGCCGCGCCACCGTCATCGTCACGCGTCCCGGCGGACAGTCGTCCGCGCTCGTCGCGCAGCTTGCGAGCGCCGGCTTCGAGACGCTGGAATTCCCGCTCATCGACATCGCGCCCGTCAACGACGATGCGCCGCTGCGCGCCGCGCTCGACGAACTGTTTCTGCCGCCGGACGCGCCGGGGCGTTACGCGCTCGTCGTGTTCGTGTCGCCGAATGCGATCGATCATGCGTTCAGCCGGCTTGCCGCGCCGTGGCCTTCGGATTTGCCGGTGGCGGTCGTCGGGCCGGGCTCGGCCGCGGCGCTCGCGCGGCAGGGCGTGCATGCGCCGTCGCATCGCGTGATCAGTCCGTCGACGGAAGATGCCGATCCGCGTTTCGATTCCGAAGCGCTCTACGCCGCGATCGAAGCGCATTTCGGCGCGAACGGTCTCGAAGGCAAGCGCGTGCTGATCGTGCGCGGCGACGGCGGCCGCGAATGGCTCGCCGAGCGGCTCACCGAAGCGGGCGCGCGCGTCGAGAAGGCGGCGGCGTACCGGCGCGTGCTGCCGGAGCCGTCGATGCAAAAGTGGGAGCGCATCCACGAACTGCTCGCCGGCCAGCCGCACGCGTGGCTGCTGACGAGTTCCGAAGGCGTGCGCAATCTCGCCGAGCTCGCGCACGAGCACCTCACCGCCGACGAAATCGTGCTGCTCAGGCGCGCGCCGGTCGTCTGCCCGCATCCGCGCATCGCCGAAGCCGCGCGGGGAGCGGGTTTTGATAGGATTACGGTGTCCGGCGCGGGCGACGAGCGCATCGCGCACGCGCTGGAAGCGCTGTTCCCGCTCGAACGCGATCCGGAGGCTGCCGCGCAAGCGAGCGCATCGACTTCGATACATTCCTCATCCGCGCCGACGGACGCCAATCCGGCCACCGCGCCGGCCCAACAAACGGCTCAATCACGCATGACTGATTCGAACGATTCCAAAAAAGCTTCACCTCAGCCGAACGTGACACCGCCCTTGCCGCCGAACACGCCCTTCACGCCTTACGAGCAGCAGAAGAAGGGCGGCGGCGCGGGCGTGGTGGTGTTGTGGCTCGTCGTCGTCATTCTGGCGGTGGCGGCGGGCGCGGGCGCCTTCGTCCTGAACCGCAAGTTCGACCGCAACGACGCGCAACTGTCGCAGCGGCTCGCCCAGTCCGACGAGCAAAACGCCGATCTGCGTGCGAAGGCCGATCAGGCCGCGAGCGCGACCACCGCGCTGAACACACAGATCATCCAGTTGCAAGGCAAGCTTGCCGATGCCGAAGCGCACAGCCAGGCGCTGCAGCAGCAATATCAGGATCTCGCGAGCAATCGCGACGACTGGACCGTCGCCGAGGTCGAGCAGATTCTGTCGAGCGCGAGCCAGCAGCTGCAACTGACCGGCAACGTGCAGCTCGCGCTCTTCGCGCTGCAAAGCGCCGACACGCGTCTTGCCGCGAGCACCGGCCCGCAGGTCGTCGCAATCCGCAAGGCGATCGCGCAGGACATGGACAAACTGAAGGCCACGCCGACGACCGATCTCACCGGTCTCGCCATCAAGCTCGATACGGCCATCGACCAGATCGACCAGTTGCCGCTGTCGGGCGAGGCGCCGATCGCCCGCGCCCGCGCGCAGGCGGCCGAGCCGGCCAATAGCGCGTCGATCGCGGCGGCGACCGGCGAGCCGCGCTGGAAGGTGCTGTGGCATCAGATCACGAACGGCATCGGTCAGCAGTTGTCGAGCCTCGTGTCGGTGCGCCGCATCGACAATGCCGACGCCATGCTCACGTCGCCCGATCAGGGCTACTTCGTGCGCGAGAACGTGAAGCTGCGCCTGTTGTCCGCGCGTCTGTCGCTCCTGTCGCGCAGCGAGCCGACGCTCAAGTCGGACCTGCACGCCGCCGACGCCGCGCTCGGCCGTTATTTCGATGCATCGTCGAAGAAAGTGCAGGCCGTGCGCGATCTCGTGAAGCAGGTCGATCAGGCGTCGCTCGCCGTCGCCGTGCCGAACCTGAACGCGAGCCTCGCCGCCGTCCATCAGTTCAAGCGAGGCGGATGATGACGATTCGTGGACTCATCTGGCTCGCGCTGCTGTTCGCCGTCGCGGTGATCGTCGCGACGGTCGGCGGCTTCAACAACGGACAGATTCTGCTCGTGATCCCGCCGTATCGCGTGGACATGTCGCTCAACCTGTTCGCGGTGGCGCTCGTCGTGCTGTTCATCGTGCTGTACGCGATCATTCGCGCGGTGCGCGGCGTGTGGAAGATGCCGTCGCGCGTCGCCGCGTATCGCGCGCGCAGCAAGCTCGCGAAGGCGAATGCGTCATTGCGCGATGCGGTCGGGCATCTCTACGCCGGACGTTTCTCGAAGGCCGAGAAAGCCGCGCGCGATGCCTTGTCCGTCGACGACAACAAGGGCGCGGCCGGGCTGATCGGCGCGAATGCGGCGCATCGTCTGCATGAATACGCGCGCCGCGACGAATGGCTCGCGCAGGTGTCGGGCGCCGACTGGCAGGACGCGCGACTGATGGCGACCGCCGACATGCGCGCCGATGGCCGCGACGCCGATGGCGCACTCGTCGCCCTCACCGAAATGCAGGCGCAGGGCGGCCGGCGCATTCACGCGCAACAGATCGCGCTGCGCGCGCAGCAGCAGTTGAAGAACTGGGGCGAAGTGCTGAAGCTCGTGCGCATGCTGGAAAAACGCGAGGCGCTGCATCCGGCGGTTGCCGTGCGGCTGCGTCAGGTCGCGGCGGAAAATCTGCTGCGCGACCGCCGGCACAATCCGGACGCGTTGCTCGAACTGTGGCAATCGCTGTCGCCGACCGAGCGCCAGTCGCCGCGCCTCGCCGATCTCGCCGCCGAATTGCTGATCGCGCTCGATCGCCGCGCCGAGGCGAAGAAAATCGTCGAAGATGCGCTCGCGCACAACTGGGACGCGCGGCTTTTGCGGCGTTATCCGGATTGCATCGTCGGTGGTGACGCATTCCCGCTGATCCAGCGCGCCGAAGCGTGGCAAAAGGAGCGCACCGAAGACGCCGACCTGCTGTTCACGCTCGGACGGCTCTGCCTGCATCAGCAGTTGTGGGGCAAGGCGCAGGCGTTCCTCGAATCCGCGCTGAAACTCGCCGATAACGAACCGCTCAAGATCCGCACGCATCGCGCGCTGGCGCGTCTGCACGAGCAGCTCGGCGATACCGAGAAAGCGGCGGAGCACTATCGCGCGAGCGCGCTGGCGATGAACGTCGTCTGATCGCGCTGTCCGCAGTGCTCGAGAAAACGGCTGCTTCCGCAGCCGTTTCTTTTTGAGCGCGCTTTTCGTACCGCAGTTTTTACCTTGTCTGTGCGTCAACGCACGGCTATCGTGCGGGCGAGATGGTCTAGTTCCGTTTCAACGAAACTAAACCGGGCGGTGCGCGCCTTCGGGACGCCGCTGCACCGACATAAGGAGGCGACGTGAAACGAGGACTGCATACGTTCATCGGGCTCGCGCTCGTCGTTTTTCTGTCCTGGCCCGATACATCGCATTATTTCGCGCAGGGGGTCATCACGTCCGCGCCGTGGACCGGAACATGGGCCGCCGCGCCCGACGTCACGGCGGATCCCGGCTTCAACAATCAGACGATTCGTCACGTCGTGCATACGAGCATCGGCGGCACGGCAGCGCGTCTGACGTTTTCCAACCTCTTCGGCACGAAGCCGGTCACGCTCGGCGACGTGCACATTGCCCGGCGTGCGAGCGGCGCGCGGACGATCGCCGGTACCGACAAGGCCGCGACCTTCAACGGCCAGCCGTACGTGACGATTCCCGTCGGCGGCACCGTGCAGACCGACCCGATCCCGTTCCAGGTGCCGGCGCTCGCCGATATCGCCGTGAGTTTCCACATTCCATCGCAGACGCCGCCGCGATCGACCGGGCATGTCGAAGGCTTGCAGGACAACTGGATCGCACCGGGCGACGTCAGCGCGGACCCGGCGTTCACGGGCGGCGTCGTGAACGCGGCGGGCGAGCAGTCTTACTATTTCCTCACCAATCTCGATGTGATGAACGCCGCCGCGACGGGCGCCGTGGTCACGTTCGGCGCGTCGATCACGGACGGATTCGCGTCGACGCCCAACACGAACCGCCGCTGGCCGAACCGGCTCGCGGAGCGGCTGATCCGCTCGGGCATGACGGTCGGCGTGCTGAATCAAGGCATCAGCGGCAACGATTTCTTCACCAACGGCTCGGGGCAGGCCGGGCTGACGCGCTTCGCCCGCGACGTGCTCTCGCAGCCCAACGTGAAGTGGGTGATCGTCTCCGATGACGCGGTCAACAATCTCATCAGCGGCAATCCGCCGAGCGCGCAGCAGCTCATCGCTGCGTATCAGCAACTGGTTCAGCAGACGGCGGCGGCGAAAGTCGGTCTGATCTGCTCGACGCTCACGCCATTCGAAGGTCTGGACGAGTGGACGCCGGACATCGAGAACACGCGCCAGACGGTGAATGCCTACCTGCGCACGAAGGAAAGCGGCTGCGACGCCGTGCTCGATCAGGCCGCCGCGCTGGGCGATCCGGCCGGTTCGAGCGGCTCGACCGCGTTCGCGCGCGCCTACAACAGCGGCGACGATCTGCATCCGGACGATGCCGGCATGCAGGCGATCGCCAATGCCGTCGATCTGAGCTGGTTCGCCGCGCTGCCGCCGATCAACGCGCCGACGGCGTGCGGGCGCATCGCGATGGGCGAAGGTCTGGCGCAAGGCCAATCGCTCGCCGCGTGCAGCGGGAACGTGCAAGTGAACGTGCGGGGCGACGGCTATCTCGTCGCGGTGAAGAATGGCGCGACGATCTGGTCATCGCAGGTGAGCGGCACGCCGGGCGCCGAAGTCCGCATGCAGGAGGACGGCAATCTCGCCATGTACGACAACAACGGCGCGATGGTCTGGCAGACGCACACGTCGGGCAATCCGGGCGCTTACGCGTACATCCTGCCGAACGGCTATCTCGTCATTTTTTCGGCGGATGGCACGGCGCTGTGGTCGAGTCAGGGCTGAGCGATCAGTACGTGGGAACCGACGGATCGACCTGACGCGACCATGCGTCGATGCCGCCGTACAGATTGAACGTCTTCGTGAAGCCGCGCGATTCCAGGAACATCGCGACCTGTGCGCTGCGTGCGCCGTGATGGCAGATGCAGACGATCTGCGCTTCGTCGTCGAGTTCCTCGCTGCGCGCGGGGATGTCGCGCATCGGAATCGACACGATGTTGTCCATCTTCGCCGTCTGGATTTCCCACGGCTCGCGCACGTCGAGCAGAACGGGAGCGGGGCGCGAGGAATCCGCGAGCCACGCGGCGAGTTCGGGTGCAGTCAGGTTTTGCATGGAGATTCCGGCAAGATGCGCGACGCCGGACACGGCCGGCATCGCACTTTCAGCTTAGAACTTGAACTGCGACGGATGCACCGCGTTCTTGAGCGGCGCGACGAGCGTTTCGAACACGTCCGACACGCGGAACTGCTTTTCGTCCACGCGCGTGATGATCTGCGCCTTCATGATCGGCGCCGCGCCGACGAACGCCGCGATGCGCCCGCCGATCTTCAGTTGCTCCAGAAATTCCTGCGGCATGACCGGCAGCCCGCCCGACACGCAGATCACGTCGTAGGGCGCGCCCTGATCCCAGCCGAGCGCGCCGTCGCCGGTGATCACTTCGACGTTCGTCACGCCGTTCGCCGCGAGGTTCTGCTTCGCGAAATCCGCCAGTTCCGGCGAGATTTCGACCGTCGTCACGCTGCGCCCGCGATGCGCGAGCAGTGCCGCCATGTAGCCCGAGCCGGCGCCGATTTCCAGCACCGTTTCGCCCTTGTGAATCGCGAGCTCCTGCAGGACGCGCGCTTCCACCTTGGGCGAGAGCATGCGCTCGCCGCCGGGCAGCGGGATTTCGAGGTCCGCGAAAGCGATGTTGCGATACGCGGCGGGAACGAAGTTCTCGCGCTTGACGATCGCGAGCAGATTCAGCACGTCCTGGTCCAGCACTTCCCACGGACGAATCTGTTGCTCGATCATGTTGAAACGCGCTTGCTCGATGTTCATATTCTGTGTGCGTGATGGCGACCGGAGCGGGCTGCATCGCGGCCGGATGCGGGGCTAGAAAACTACGCGATTGTAGCAAATGGAAGGGTTTTCCCGCCTGGTTCGCGCACGGCGCGCTTGCGGTTCATCGGCTAATGCGGCAGGCGGATATCGAACTTGAAGGTGATGAGCCGCGCGATCAGGATGAACGCCGTCGAAATCAGCACGTTGTAGATCGTGTCGACCTCCAGCCGCTCGAGTCCCAGATAGATCCAGCAGCCGGCGAACGCGCAGACCGCGTACGGGCGCGAATCGCGCAGGATCAGCGGAATCTCGTTGCAGAGCACGTCGCGCAGGACGCCGCCGAACACGCCGGTGACGACGCCCATCATCGTCGCGGTGAAGGCGGGCATCTGCGCATCGAGCGCGATCGACGTGCCCGACACGCTGAAGAGGCCCAGCCCGATGGCATCGGTGACGAGCAGCGCGCGCTGGTCGAACAGGCGTGATGTGACGCGCAGGAAGATCGGCGCGAAGAGCGCCATCGCGAAGATGAATAGCACGTAGTCCTGATGCTCGACCCAGTAGAAAGGGCGGCGCGAGAGCAGCACGTCGCGCACCGTGCCGCCGCCGAACGCGGTCACGAGCGCGACGAGAAAGGCGCCGACGGCGTCGAGCCGGCGCTTGCGCGCTTCGATGAGTCCGGAGAAGGCGTACGCGAAAATCGCGAGCGCCTCCATGATGGTGATGGCGAAGGTGAGTCTAGGATGCACTGTCCGGCCTCGGATCGTGGTTCTTGCCGAGGCTCCGGTCCTGCGGCTCGTCCTGCGGATGATTGTGATGACGCGGCACGCCGCCCGGCTGCAACAGCACGAGCACCGCGCCCGCGCCGCCGTCGTGCGGACGCGCCTGACAGAACGCGATCACTTCCGACTTCTGCACGAGCCACGCGCGCACCTTGCCCTTGAGCACCGGTTCCTTGCCGATGGAGCCGAGTCCCTTCCCGTGAATCACGCGCAGACAGCGCAGCCCGCGCTTCACCGATTCGCGGATGAACTCCGCGAGCGCCTCGCGCGCTTCCTCGCGGCGCATGCCGTGCAGATCGAGCTGCGCCTGCACGACCCACGCGCCGCGCCGCAGCTTCCTGACGACTTCCTGGCTGATGCCGGGACGGCAGAAAGACAGCGTTTCGTCGATATCGAGCAGGCTTTCGGGATCGTATTCGTCGGAGAGCGCCTCCTGCAGCACGGCTTCTTCGTCGCGGCGGCTTTGCAGCGGCTCGGGCGCCGGCGGCACCCGTGTCATGGTCGTGCGCGGCGGCGTCTTGAGCGGCTCGATGTCGCCGATCGCGCGACGGAACTCGTCGGCATCCGCGACGGCTTCGCGTTCGGCGCGCGCCGCCGCGACGCGCTGCACTTCGCGTTTTTCGGCGTCGGCTTTCAGCGCGCTCTTCAGCGACGACAGACCCGAGAGCCCCTCGCGCTTCACGGCTGCGGCGACGTCGCGGGCATCGACCGGCTTGCCTTGCGCGGGCGCCGCCGGGCGCGGCGCTTCCGTGCGCCGGACTTTCGGTTCGTTGGGGTGAGGGAGATTCTTCGGCATCGTTCGGCCAGCGGAAAGATCGGAGACGGGACTCGACGCGCGGCGCGCCGATTGTGCCACGCGCGCGCGGCGCGCCGCATGCCGTCGAGCGAAACGACGGCCTGCGCGAGCAGAAACGAAAACGGGCCGGCGGTGTGAACCGTGGCCCGTCGTTACTGGATTCTAGCGGCTCGCCACGCCGGACCGCGCCCGGATGAAAGTCCGATCAGCGGTCGGCTTCGTGGCTCATCGAGTGCGGCGTCGGCGTTTCGTCGATGGTTTCGAGGTAACGCTGCGCGTCGAGCGCGGCCATGCAGCCCGTGCCCGCGCTCGTGATCGCCTGGCGATACACGTGATCCTGCACGTCGCCCGCCGCGAACACGCCGGCGATGCTCGTCGCGGTTGCGTCGCCGCTCGTGCCGCCCTTCGTGATGATGTAGCCGTTCTTCATCTCGAGCTGGTTCACGAAAAGATCGGTGTTCGGCTTGTGGCCGATCGCGACGAACACGCCTTGCAGCGCGATATCGGTGGTCTGGCCCGACTGCGTGTCCTTGATGCGCAGGCCGGTGACGCCCGACTGGTCGCCGGTGACTTCGTCGAGGACGTGATTCCACTTGATGTCGACGACGCCTTCCTTCTCTTTCGCGAGCAGGCGGTCGATGAGAATCGGCTCGGCGCGGAACTTGTCGCGGCGATGCACGACCGTCACCTTCTTCGCGATGCCCGCGAGATAGATGGCTTCCTCGACGGCCGTATTGCCGCCGCCGATCACCGCGACTTCACCGTTGCGATAGAAGAAGCCGTCGCAGGTCGCGCAGGCCGAGACGCCACGGCCCATGAACGCTTCTTCCGACGGCACGCCGAGATATTGCGCCGATGCGCCCGTCGCGATGATCAGCGAATCGCATGTGTACTCGCCCGAATCGCCGATCAGACGGAAAGGGCGCTCGTTGAGCTTCGCGGTGTGGATGTGATCGAACACGATCTCGGTGTTGAAGCGGCGTGCGTGTTCCTCGAAACGCTGCATCAGTTCCGGGCCCTGCACGCCCGACGGGTCCGCCGGCCAGTTCTCGACGTCCGTGGTGGTCATCAGCTGGCCGCCTTGCGCGAGGCCGGTGATGAGCAGCGGCGACAGATTCGCGCGCGCGGCGTAGACGGCGGCCGAGTAGCCGGCGGGGCCGGAACCGAGAATCAGCACTTTGGCGTGTTTGAGCGAAGACATGATGGTGGTCCGTTTTGAGGGTCCCGGATGCGTGCCCGCGGCGCAGCAATATCGACGCCGGGCGCTTCCGATGAACCGTATTTAGGTGCAAAACGACGATTATAAAGGCGGCGGAAAAAGCCTTCCGAATGAACCTTTCAATCGGATTGATAGCCGCCGCGGGCCGGCGCATCCGCATGACGAGCGCGTGACGAGTGTTACAGGTTGCAAGAACGCGGCCGTTTTTGCGCCGTTCACCGCAATGCAGCGTTTACAATAGGTCACCGTTCCATGCCGCTCTTGCGCACAGGCGTGAGCCGCAAAAAGGCGACACCAAGCGACACCGAATCAATGGCCAAAGCTACTTATTCCGCGAGCCCGCAGGCATTGCCGCACCGCATGTCGCGACTCTTCACCGAGATTCGCTGGATTCTCCAGGTCGCACTCGGGCTCTTCCTCGTCATGGCGCTGCTTTCGTACAGCCGCAAGGACCCGAGCTGGACCCACGCGGTCAGCGTCGATCACTTCGCGAACTGGGCGGGGCGCGTCGGCGCGTACACGTCGGACATCCTGCTGCTCCTGTTCGGGCTGTCCTCGTACTGGCTGATCGTGCTGCTCGCGCGGCGCATCATCGCGAATTATCGAAAGATCACGCTGCCGCCCGTCGTCGATGAAGACGCGCCGAAAGATCGCACCTGGCTCGCCGAAGCGTTCGCGTTCGTGCTCGTGCTGCTCGCAAGCGACGGCATCGAGGCGCTGCGCATGTGGTCGCTCAAGGTGCAGTTGCCGCGCGCGCCAGGCGGCGTCGTCGGCGATGTCGTCGCGCGTCATGTGTCGCATGCGCTGGGCTTCACCGGCGCGACCCTCTTTCTGCTGATCGCGCTCGCGATCGGACTTTCGCTCTATTTCCGCTTCTCGTGGCTGTCGGTGTGCGAGAAGGCGGGCGACGCCATCCTCAACGCGATCACCGGCGCGCAACTGCGCCGCGAGGCCGGACGCGACCGCAAGCTCGGCGAGGCGGCTGCCGTCAAGCGCGAAGGCAAGGTCGTGCGCTCGCGCGAAAAGAGCGAAGAGCACGAGCCGGTGATGATCGTGCCCGCCGCGCCCGCGCCCGCGCGCTCCGAACGCGCCGAGAAGGAAAAGCAGGTGCCGCTCTTCAAGGATCTGCCGGGCGATTCCACCTTGCCGCCGCTCGCGCTGCTCGATCCGCCGCCGAAGACGCAGGAAACCATCGCCGCCGATACGCTCGAATACACGTCGCGTCTCATCGAAAAGAAGCTGAAGGATTTCGGCGTCGAGGTGAGCGTGGTCGCCGCGTATCCGGGGCCGGTCGTCACGCGCTACGAAATCGAGCCGGCGACGGGCGTGAAGGGCAGTCAGATCGTCGGGCTTGCGAAGGATCTCGCGCGTTCGCTGTCGCTCGTGTCGATTCGCGTGGTCGAGACGATTCCGGGCAAGAATTTCATGGCGCTCGAATTGCCGAACCAGCGCCGTCAGACGGTCAAGCTCTCCGAAATTCTCGGCTCCGAGGTCTATGCGAACGGCGCGTCGCCGCTGACGATGGGCCTCGGCAAGGACATCGGCGGCAATCCGGTCTGCGCCGATCTCGCGAAGATGCCGCACTTGCTGGTCGCGGGCACGACGGGTTCGGGCAAGTCCGTCGGCATCAACGCGATGATCCTCTCGCTCTTGTACAAGGCGAGCGCGGATCAGGTGCGGCTCATCCTCATCGATCCGAAGATGCTCGAAATGAGCGTCTACGAAGGCATTCCTCATTTGCTGTGCCCGGTCGTCACCGACATGCGGCAGGCGGGCCACGCGCTCAACTGGGCGGTCGCCGAAATGGAGCGCCGCTACAAGCTCATGAGCAAGATGGGCGTGCGCAATCTCGCGAGCTTCAACACGAAGATCGACGAAGCGAAGAAGCGCGACGAAAAGATTCCGAACCCGTTCAGCCTCACGCCCGACGAACCGGAGCCGCTCACGCGCCTGCCGAACATCGTCGTCGTGATCGACGAGTTGGCCGATCTGATGATGGTCGTCGGCAAGAAGGTCGAAGAGCTGATCGCGCGCATCGCACAGAAGGCGCGCGCGGCGGGCATCCATTTGATTCTCGCGACGCAGCGTCCTTCCGTCGATGTGATCACCGGCCTCATCAAGGCCAACGTGCCGACGCGCATGGCGTTCCAGGTGTCGTCGAAGATCGATTCGCGCACGATTCTCGATCAGCAGGGCGCGGAATCGCTGCTCGGCATGGGCGACATGCTCTATCTGCCGCCAGGCTCGGGCTTGCCGGTGCGCGTGCACGGCGCGTTCGTGTCGGATGAGGAAGTGCATCGCGTCGTCGACAAGCTGAAGGAGCAGGGCGAGCCGAACTATATCGAAGGCATTCTGGAAGGCGGCCTCGCGGGCGATGGCGATGAAGGCTCGGCGGGCGCGGGCGGAACCGGCGGCGCCGATGGCGAGTCCGACCCTCTGTACGATCAGGCGGTCGAGGTCGTCATCAAGAACCGTCGCGCGTCGATTTCGCTCGTGCAGCGGCACTTGCGCATCGGCTATAACCGCGCGGCGCGTCTGCTCGAACAGATGGAGAACTCGGGGCTCGTCTCGGCGATGTCGTCGAACGGCAACCGCGAAATCCTCACGCCGGCGCGCGACGCGGAATGACGCGCGTCATATGGAGAACATACGCATGAAGCAGTTTACGGGGCGCAATTTGATCAAGGTATTCGGCACGACGCTCGTTTCGGCGTCGATGCTTTTCGCATCGCACGCATTCGCGAGCGGCACGGAGCAACTGAAGGCGTTCGTGTCGCAGGTTCACGCGGCGCGCGGCGATTTCACGCAGCAGGAAATCAAGGCGCCGGGCAAGGCAAACAACGGCGCGACATCGACGCAAGTGCCGACGAAGGGCCAGACCTCCAGCGGCACCTTCATGTTCGCACGGCCGGGCAAGTTCATCTGGTCGTATCAGAAGCCGTATTCGCAAATCCTTCAGGCCGACGGCAACAAGCTCTACGTCTACGACAAGGATCTGAATCAGGTCACGGTGCGTACGCTCGGCGGCGCGCTCGGCGCGAGCCCGGCGGCGATTCTCTTCGGCAGCAACGATCTGGAGAAGAACTTCAACCTGCGCGATGCGGGCGAGAAGGGCGGCATCGACTGGCTCGAACTTACGCCTAAGGCGAAGGACACGCAGTTCGAAACGGTCGGCATCGGCTTCAAGGACGGCAACCTCCAGGCGATGGAACTGCACGACGTGTTCGGCAACGTCACGCTGCTGACGTTCTCGAACATCCAGAAGAATCCGCCGATGAAGAGCGATACCTTCAAGTTCACCGTGCCGAAGGGCGCGGACGTGATCAACGGTTGATCCTCGAAGGGCGCGGCGACCGCGCCCTGTTCAGTCGATGGCCGCGTGCGCCGCGGCCATATCCTCCAGAAACGCCTCCACGATTTCGCGCTTTGCGCCGCTCGAACGCTGCGCGCGCGTGACCATCTGAAACGCGACGCGATAGCGCATCGCCTGCGGATTCAGCGGCGCGAGCAAGCCTTGCTTCACATATGGCGCCGCGAAGTGTTCCGGCAGATAGCCGAGATGCCGGCCCGACAGCACGAGCATCGCGACGGCCTCCATGTTGTCCGCGACCGCGCCAATATTACGTGGCGCAAGATCGCCGGCTTCGGGCAGCGGATAGCTGCGCCACGCCCAGTCGTGCTCGAACGCCTGCGCGATGCCGACGCGCCCCGCTTGCGCGAACAACGGATGCGCGCGCCCGCAATAGGCGAGCTGATCCTCCGCGAAGATTTCGACGTATTCGAGCGAAGGCACGCGATGCCAGAAATAGCCGATCGCCACCTGAATGCGCTCGGCCAGCAGCATCTCTTCGAGCTCGCCCGGCGAGCGCACGAGCACCGCGAGCCGCACGGATTCGTCGCGCTGCCGGAAACGCGCGATCGCCTGACTGACGCGCGCGTTCGCGCTGACGGGCGTGTTGCCGATCATCCCGAGCGTGAGCGTGCCGACGAGCTTCTTGCCGACATTGCGCGCGGTCGAGTCGAAAGTATCGATGGCGGCGAGCAGCGTGCGGCACGCATCGACGAACTGCTCGCCGCGCGACGTGAGCGCAAAGCCGCCGCGCCCGCGCTCGCAAAGCCGGTAGCCGAGCCGCGTTTCGAGCGTCGCCAGTTGCGTGCTGATGGTCGGCTGGCCGACGTTGAGCGTGGCCTGCGCCGACGACACGCCGCCCGCATCGACGATGGCGAGAAACACGCGGATCAGCCGCAGATCGAGGTCGGAAAGGTGCGTGAACATGGATGTGGGCGATACATCGATAAATATCGATGTTAAGGTATTTTCATCGCCATTTTATCTTTGCCGGAAAGCGGCTATTAATTGTCAGATCGACCACGAGCGGACATCCGACATCATGAATACATCTTCTCCTTCCGCGCTCTTCGCGCCCGCCGAACACTTTGATTCGCATTTCCTCGAACAGCGCGCCGAGCGCCCGCAGCCGCTTTCGGGCAACCAGATGCCGCGCTGCGGCGGCATCACGACGATGATGCGTCTGCCGCACGTCCAGTCGGCCGAAGGGCTGGATGCGTGTTTCGTCGGCGTGCCGTTCGATCTCGGCACGTCGAACCGCACCGGCGCGCGCTTCGGGCCGCGTCAGGTGCGCAGCGAGTCGGTGCTGCTGCGCCCGTACAACATGGCGACGCGCGCCGCGCCGTTCGATTCGCTGCGCGTAGCCGATATCGGCGATGTGGCGATCAATCCGTACAACCTGCTCGATTCGATCGACCGTATCGAGCGCGCGTACCGCGAAATCCTGAAGCACGGCTGCAAGCCGCTCACGCTCGGCGGCGATCACACCATCGCGCTGCCGATCCTGCGCGCGATCCACGCGAAGCACGGCAAGGTCGGGCTGATTCATATCGACGCCCACGCGGACGTCAACGACACGATGTTCGGCGAGAAGATCGCGCACGGCACGCCGTTTCGCCGCGCGGTGGAAGAGGGCCTGCTCGATTGTTCGCGCGTCGTGCAGATCGGACTGCGCGGCACCGGATACGAAGCGGGCGACTTCGACTGGTGCCGCGAGCAGGGTTTTCGCGTCGTGCAGACGGAGGAATGCTGGAACAAGTCGCTCGCGCCCTTGATGGACGAAGTGCGCGCGCAGATGGGCGACGGACCGGTCTACATCACGTTCGATATCGACGGCATCGATCCCGCGTTCGCGCCCGGCACCGGTACGCCGGAAATCGCCGGGCTGACCGTGCCGCAGGCGCTGGAGATCGTGCGCGGGGCGCGCGGGCTGAACATCGTCGGCGCGGATCTCGTGGAAGTCGCGCCGCCTTACGATCCGTTCGGCACGACCGCGCTGCTTGGCGCGAACCTCGCGTTCGAGTTGCTGTGCGTGCTGCCGGGCGTGGAGTATCGCGCGGCTAAATAGCCATTACGCGTAGGCGCGGCGTCTGCCCGACACGAGCAGCAAATAGCAGACCGCGCCGAGCGCGAGCGCGGGCAGCGTCGCGCCGAGATTCGGCAGCCATTGATTGATCGCGTGATAGGCCACGATGCCGATGCCCCACGCGATGAACGCGCTGACATGCCAGCCGCCGGAGAAGCCGTAGCGGCCGTTGACATCGGCGAGCACGGCCGCTTCGATGCGGCGTTTGCGCACGATGAAGTGATCCGCGAGCACGACGCCGAAGAGCGGCGCGAACACCGAGCCGATCAGCAGCAGGAAGTTCTGATACTTGCCCATCTCGACGACGAGCGCGACGAGCGTGCACAGCGCGCCGAACGCCCACGAGAGCACCGGCACGCTGGCGCGCGCCCAGAACGTGCCCGTTGATACGGCGGCGGAGTGGATATCGGCGAAGGCGTTGTCGATTTCATCGATCAGGATGAGGAACAGCGCGATCCCGCCGCCCGCCTGCGCGAACGCGGTCGTGAGAAGCGCATCGCCGCCGCCCGCCGCGAGGCCGTAGATCGCGCCGAGCGCGTAGAACCACAGATTCGCGATGCCGTAGCCGAGCAGCGTGCCCCGGAACGCGCCGCCCGCGCTCTTGCCGAAGCGCGTGTAATCGGCGATCAGCGGCAGCCACGAAAGCGGCATCGCGACGACGAGATCGATGCCCGCGCCGAACGCCATCTCGCCGGTGCCGGGGCGCGCCATCAACGCGGCGAGATCGTGCTTCGCGAGCAGATTCCACGTGAGCCAGCCCGCGCCGCCGAGCAGAAGCCAGATGCCCCAGGTCCGCAGGAAGCGCCGCACGAAGGAGAGCGGGCCGCTCACCGCGAGCACCGTGGCGAGCGCGCCGAAGATGAGCGTCCAGACGAGCGGCATCGACAGATGGAAGGATTGCTTCGCGAGGGCGTCGGCGGAATCGCGCATCACGATGATCTCGAACGAGCCCCAGCCGACAAGCTGGATCGCGTTGAGCACCGCCGGCACGGACGCGCCGCGCACGCCGAGTGTCGGTCTGAGCGACGACATCGCCGCGAGCCCCGTATCCGTGCCGACGACGCCCGCGAGCGCGAGCAGCAGGACGCCGATCACCGTGCCGATACAGATGGCCGCCAGCGCATGCGGCAGCGACAGGCCCGGCACCAGCAGCGCGCCCGCCTGCGCGACCAAGAGGCCGATGCCGAGCGAAAACCACAGCGCGAAGGCATCGCTCGTGCCGAATGCGCGCCGCTCCGGCGGCACGGGCATAAGCGGCGCGTACGTCGACGTTTCGCCGTGCGCCGCGGCGTTCGTGGTGTGCTCTTGCCCCATCGTATTGTGTCCTTATATGGATTGTTCAGGCGTGGTCGGAGCGGGTCGCGGCACTCCGGCTGTCATAATGACCCGATTCTGCGGCCAAGCCGCGCCTCTTGAGAAGCGCGAGATTATCGCCGCGATCCATCCAACTGCGTCAATCTGCATCGCACAGCACATGTTCGAAGAAAACCGTGGCACCGTTCCGCTCGCGGAACGCCTGCGCCCCCGCACCATCGACGACGTGATCGGCCAGAAGCATCTGCTCGGGCAGAGCAAGCCGCTGCGCGTCGCGTTCGAATCGGGCGAGGCGCATTCGATGATTCTCTGGGGCCCGCCCGGCGTCGGCAAGACCACGCTCGCGCGCCTCATGGCCGATGCCTTCCACGCGCAGTTCATCTCGCTGTCGGCCGTGCTTTCAGGCGTCAAGGATATCCGCGAGGCGGTGGAAACGGCGCAGATCCATCGCGCGAACGGGCATCAGACGCTCGTGTTCGTCGACGAGGTGCATCGCTTCAACAAGAGCCAGCAGGACGCGTTCTTGCCGCACGTCGAATCGGGGTTGTTCGTGTTCGTCGGCGCGACGACGGAAAATCCGTCGTTCGAGGTGAACAGCGCGTTGCTGTCGCGCGCGGCGGTCTATGTGCTGAAAAGCCTCGACGCCGATGAACTGAAGGAACTGCTCGAACGCGCGACGAAGGAACTCGGCGGCCTCACGTTCACCGACGAAGCCCGCGACGCGCTGATCGGTTCCGCCGACGGCGACGGCCGCAAGCTCCTGAACAATCTGGAAATCGTCGCGCGCGCGGCGGCGCAGCAAAAGCAGACGGATGTCGACGGCGCGCTGCTCGGCAGTGCTCTGGTGGAGAATCTGCGCCGCTTCGACAAGGGCGGCGACGCGTTCTACGATCAGATCAGCGCGCTGCATAAATCGGTGCGCGGCAGCAATCCGGACGGCGCGCTCTACTGGTTCTGCCGCATGCTCGACGGCGGCGCGGACCCGCGCTACATGGCGCGGCGCATCGTGCGCATGGCGTGGGAGGACATCGGCCTGGCCGACCCGCGCGGCGCGCGCATCGCGCTCGATGCAGCCGAGACCTACGAGCGGCTCGGCTCGCCGGAAGGCGAACTGGCGCTCGCGCAGGCGCTCATCTATCTGGCCGTCGCGCCGAAATCGAACGCGGGATACAACGCGTACAACGAGGCGCGGCGCTTCGTCGGCAAGGATCAGTCGCGCGGCGTGCCGGTTCATCTGCGCAACGCGCCGACCAAGCTGATGAAGGAACTGGGCTACGGCCACGAATATCGCTACGCGCACGACGAACCGGACGCCTACGCAGCCGGCGAAACCTATTTGCCCGACGGCATGCGCGATCCGTACTGGTATCAGCCGACGCCGCGCGGGCTCGAAGGGAAGATCGCCGACAAGCTCGCGCGTCTCGCCGAAGCGGACGACGCGTGGCGGCGCGAGCATCGCGACGACAAGAAGCGATGAGAAGCAGGGATGACAAGCAGCGATGAAATCGCCAGTGTTCGTTTCGCGCGCGCGTAAATCGCGTTTCGCGAAGCGGATCACCGATCCCGCGCGGCGCGCGATGACCGTGCGCTAAAATCGGCGTTTCCGATTACTTAATAAAGCAGCCCCCCGCCATGCTCGACATCCAAACCCTCCGCAAAGACCTGGACGGCGTCGCGAAGCGTCTCGCCGACCGAGGTTACACGCTCGACGTCGCCGCCTTCGCCGCGCTCGAAGCCGAGCGCCGCGACATCCAGACCCGCACCGAAGAACTGCAGGCGCGGCGCAACAGCCTGTCGAAGCAGATCGGCGCGATGAAAGGCCGCGGCGAGGACACGTCGGCGGTGATGGCGGAAGTGGGCGGCATCGGCGACACGATGAAGGAATCGGCCGCGAAGCTCGACGATATCCAGAAGCGTCTGTCCGACCTGATGCTGACCGTGCCGAACCTGCCGCACGAAAGCGTGCCGGTGGGCAGCGACGAGACGCAGAACGTCGAAGTCCGGCGCTGGGGCGCGCCGCGTTCGTTCGACTTCGAAGTCAAGGATCACGTCGATGTCGGCGCGCCGCTCGGCCTCGATTTCGAAACCGGCGCGAAGCTCTCGGGCGCGCGCTTCACGCTGCTGCGCGGGCCGATCGCGCGCCTGCATCGCGCGCTCGCGCAGTTCATGATCGACACGCACACGGAGCAGCACGGCTACACGGAAGCGTACACGCCGTACATCGTGAATCCGGAGATTCTCTACGGCACCGGCCAGTTGCCCAAGTTCGCCGACGACATGTTCCGCGTCGAGAAGGGTGGCGACGAGAACACGGTCACGCAGTACCTCATTTCGACGTCGGAAATCTCGCTCACCAACACGGTGCGCGACAGCATCCTCGAAGCGAGCGCGCTGCCGGTGAAGCTGACGGCGCATTCGCCGTGCTTCCGTTCCGAAGCGGGTTCGTATGGACGCGATACGCGCGGCCTGATCCGCCAGCATCAGTTCGACAAGGTCGAGATGGTGCAGGTCGTTGCGCCGGAAGATTCCTATGCCGCGCTCGACGAGATGGTCGGCCAGGCGGAAACGATCCTGCAGAAGCTGGAACTGCCGTATCGCGTGATTACGCTGTGCACCGGCGACATGGGCTTTTCGGCGGCGAAGACGTTCGATCTCGAAGTGTGGCTGCCGGCGCAGAACACGTATCGCGAAATTTCGAGCTGCTCGAATACCGAGGCCTTCCAGGCGCGGCGCATGCAGGCGCGCTTTCGCAATCCGCAGGGCAAGCCGGAGTTCGTGCATACGCTCAATGGCTCGGGGCTCGCGGTCGGCCGCACGCTCGTCGCGGTGCTGGAGAACTTCCAGAACGCGGACGGCTCGGTGACGATTCCGGCGGTGCTGCGCCCGTATATGCGCGGCGCGGAAAAAATCGAAGCTTCCGCCGCGATGTGACGTTTATTTTCAAAAAGGGGCTTGGAAAGCACGAAAGGGTTGGATATACTTTCGTTCTTCGTTGAGCAACGACCGGTTCACGAAGACCCGAAAGGGTAGCCGGAGAGGTGGCAGAGTGGTCGAATGTACCTGACTCGAAATCAGGCGTACGGTTTTCCCGTACCGTGGGTTCGAATCCCACCCTCTCCGCCAAAACATAAAACCCCGCAAGTCGCAAGACTTGCGGGGTTTTGCTTTTGGGCCTGCTTCTAGCGGCTCCGCTTCGTCGAAGCGGAGCACTCCTTCAGTTCTTCAAGTCGTGCATCGCGCGATATCGAAGCGCAGTTCCGGCTCCGGCACGCCGCCATCATCGCTCGAGGACTGCTGCACCTTCACGACCGATCCATATGCCGAAGGCGTGAGCGTGACGAGCCACGCGTTCGATCCGACCAGCAATTCAGTCGATCCCTGATCGCGTCTCGTCTGCGCGGAAGGAATCATGCGTTGCAGACAACTCGATATATCCGACGCAGCGCGCGCCGACGAAACATAAATCACGGGCGCCGATGCGCGCAGTTCAGGGCCGCTCGTCGAGCTGCATGCTGAAAGAGCGGCGACGCCCGGCAATACGGCGCAAAGGAAAGCAAATCGATGCAGGTTCATAACACTCCGGCGGGTCAAAAGTCGCGCCACTAAAACACAAACGGGCGCTCATCACAAGGGCGAACGACGACGGCCGCGCATGCGCAAACAACGTTGCATGAAGCCTCGAAAATGCAGCGCCGATGCGCCTTTGCGAGCGGAGGAACCGCGTGGGAGTGCTATCATCGGCCCCATTGTCCTCGCGCGCCGTCCGTCTCGAACATCGGCGAAAAGGCGCGCGCGAGGCGGCACGAACCCATTCGCATTGCTCAATGGCCATCACGCTCAAGACACCCGCCGACATCGAAAAGTTGCGCATCTCCGGCCGCATGGCCGCCGAAGTCCTCGCGATGATCGCCGAACACGTCCGCCCGGGCGCCACCACCGACGAACTCGACGCCATCTGCAATCGCTTCATCGTCAACGAACTGAAGGCCGTACCCGCGAACGTCGGTTACATGGGCTTTCCGAAGACGATTTGTACATCGGTGAATCACGTCGTGTGCCACGGCATTCCCGGCGCGAAGGAATTGAAGGACGGCGACATCATCAACATCGACGTCGCGATCATCAAGGACGGCTACTACGGCGACACGAGCCGGATGTACTACGCAGGCACGCCCAGCGAACAGGCGCGCCGTCTCACCGAGACCACCTACGAAGCGATGGTCGCCGGCATGCGCGAAGTGCGCCCCGGCGCGACGCTCGGCGACGTCGGCGCGGCGATTCAGAGCGTCGCGCATCGCGAAGGCTTTTCGGTGGTGCGCGAGTATTGCGGCCACGGCATCGGCCGCGTGTATCACGAAGATCCGCAAGTGCTGCACTACGGTCAGCGCGGCGCAGGACTGCGCCTGAAGCCGGGCCTCGTCTTCACGATCGAGCCGATGATCAACGCGGGCCGCGCCGCCACGCAGCAGTCGCGCGACGGCTGGACCGTGACCACGAAGGACCGCTCGCTGTCCGCGCAATGGGAGCACATGGTCGCCGTCACCGAAGACGGCTTCGAAGTGCTCACGCCGTGGCCGGACGGCACGGGAAGCTACGCTGCGCCATGAGCGAATGCGCGGCCTGCCGTGTGCGTTGCAAAGCACTTTCCAGGATTTAGGAATTGACGGGTTCGCCCGTTCGGTTGAAGCTATGCCAATGGCCAGAGCGCCGGACCGGCCGACAGAGCCGCACGCGCATCCCGCCTGAAAGCCAGAGAGAAATAGTCTGCATGAGCGTCCGCATGAGTCCTTCCTTGACCGTCAGCCGCATCGCCGCGCAACAAGGTTCGGTTTTGCGCGAGCTTCGCACGGCGTCGCTGCGCGAAGCGCCATACGCGTTCGGCGAAACGCTGGAAGATGCGCTGCTGGTCGATCCTTCGTCTTTCGATGACACCGCGGCGCTGCACTCGACCTCGCCCCGGCTCGCGACGTTTCTGCTCTACACCGAAGGCCATCCCTGCGGTCTCGTGCACGCCTATGTCGAAGAGACGCCGAGCGAGCGCGCGTTCGTGAATGCGCTGTGGGTCGCGCCAGCCGTGCGGCATCTGCGCGGCGGCGAACTGCTCGTGAACGTCGCGTCGCAATGGCTTGCGCAGCTTGGCGTGTCCGAGGTGCACGCATGGATCTCCGAGGAGAACCGAACCGCGGTGCGCTTCTACGAGCGCCTCGGTTTCGGTCCCACCGGCGATCGTCGCGCGATGCCGTCGCACGAGGAAGAAGCCGAGTCGCTCTTCGTGCGCCACCTGCACCCCGACGAAGACGCCTGACGCGCGTCGCATTCAGGTCCGTCTTGCGCGTTCTTGTCGCGCGCTTCTCGTTTTCGTTCGCTGAAATCGGTCTCAAAAATTATGGCCGTGTGCGGCAACGCCTGTAAAATACGCAAAATTTTTGGCCGTTCCTATGTCGCTCAACAAAACGCCCTTCTTCGAACTGCGCAGCGGCTCCGTCGACACGCTTCTCTTCGTCGTCAAGACTCCCGACCTCGATGCCCTCCGCACCGAACTGACGCGGCGCTTCGAAGCGACTCCCGAATTCTTCGCGGGCGATGTCGTCGCCATCGACGTGCGGCGTCTTGCTGAAGGCGAACGTGTCTCGCTGCCGGATCTGGAGAAAGTGCTGAACGACGTGCGCATGCGCCCGATCGGCATCGTCGCGCTGCCCGCGCAGACGTGGGCGATCCAGTGGGCGAACGCGGGCGGCCTGCCGATTCTCGAAGCGCGCGACCGGCGCGGCGCGCCGAAGCCTTCCGCCGACGAAGCGAAGCCGAACACCGAAGCCGCCGCCGTGATCGAAGCCGCGGTCGCGAATACGCCGCCGCCGCCCGCGCTGCCGGCGCCGGCGACCATCATCGACCGTCCGTTGCGCTCGGGCCAGCAGGTCTACGCGAAGGGCGATCTGATCGTGCTCGGGCTCGTGTCGTACGGGGCCGAGGTGATCGCCGAAGGCAATATCCATATCTATGCGCCGTTGCGGGGCCGCGCGCTCGCGGGCGTGCACGGCAATCTCGACGCGCGCATCTTCTGCACCTGTCTCGAGCCGGAACTCATCTCCATCGCGGGTATCTACCGGACGACCGAGAACCCGCTGCCGGCCGACGTGCTCAGCAAGCCGGTGCAGATCTGGCTGAACGAAGAAAAACTGATGATCGAACCGCTGCGTCTCACCTGACGAGAGTTGTATCGATTCGCGCGCCCGATGCCCTTTGCGCGCGCTCGAAGGCAACGCAAGCGGACTTATTGACGAACACAAGGTACTTGTATGGCAAAAATCATTGTGGTGACTTCGGGGAAGGGCGGCGTCGGCAAGACGACCACCAGCGCGAGCTTCGCATCGGCGCTCGCATTGCGCGGCCACAAGACGGCCGTGATCGACTTCGACGTCGGTCTGCGCAATCTCGACCTCATCATGGGTTGCGAACGCCGCGTGGTGTACGACCTGATCAACGTCATTCAGGGCGAGGCGAATCTGCATCAGGCGCTCATCAAGGACAAAAAGTGCGAAAACCTCTACATCCTGCCGGCCTCGCAGACGCGCGATAAGGACGCGCTCACGCTCGAAGGCGTCGAGAAGGTCATCAACGAACTGATCAAGATGGACTTCGAGTACATCGTCTGCGATTCGCCGGCGGGTATCGAATCCGGCGCGCTGATGGCGATGCACTTCGCCGACGAGGCGCTCATCGTGACGAATCCGGAAGTGTCGTCCGTGCGCGATTCGGACCGCATTCTCGGCATCCTGTCGTCGAAGACCAAGCGTGCGGTCGAAGGCAAGGAACCGGTCAAGGAACATCTGCTCATCACGCGCTACAACCCGAAGCGCGTGAGCGAGGGCGAAATGCTGTCGCTCTCCGACATCCAGGAAATCCTGCGCATCGACCTGATCGGCGTGATTCCGGAATCGGAAGCGGTGCTGCATGCATCGAACCAGGGCCTGCCGGCCGTGCATCTGGATGGCACGGACGTCGCGGAATCGTACAAGGACGTGGTGTCGCGTTTCCTCGGCGAGGAAAAGGCGCTGCGCTTCACCGATTATCAAAAGCCCGGTTTGCTGCAACGCATCTTCGGCACCAAGTAAGGGGACGCAATGTCGATTCTTTCGTTTTTGCTGGGCGAGAAGAAGAAGTCCGCTACGGTCGCGAAGGAACGCTTGCAGTTGATCATTGCGCACGAGCGCGCGGGTGGCAAAGCCGCCGCCGATTATCTGCCGGCGTTGCAACGGGAACTGGTTGCCGTGATTTCGAAGTACGTGAAGATCTCCGATGACGATATTCGAGTGAGTCTCGAACGTCAGGACGATCTGGAAGTGCTGGAAGTGAAGATCGAGATTCCGCAGGCGTAAGACACACGCCCGCGAGCGCCGCGCGTCCGGTTCAGGATGCGCTTGCCGCCGGAAAATGCAAAAGCCAGGATCGGGCGATCCTGGCTTTTGTTTTTGTTCGTGACAAACGTTTGCGCGTTATCGGCTTTCCTTGCCTTCGTCTGGCACTTCCGGTGACGGCGCGGGTTTCGGCAGCGGCGTCATATACCGCTCCGACAGCGCCTCGTACAGCGGCGGCGCGAAGAGACGCGACACGCGGCTCGATATCAAGGCCGTCGCCATCAGCGAGATGACGAGCGCGTGGCCGTCGATCATCTCCATCACGATGACGAAAGCCGTGATCGGCGATTGCGTGACGGCGGCGAGATAGCCGACCATCGCGAGCGCGATGAGCATCGGCAGCGACATCCGCGGGAAGAGCGTGTGCAGCGCGTTGCCGAAACCCGCGCCGATCGACAGCGAAGGCGCGAAGATGCCGCCCGGAATGCCGGGAAGATAGGAGCCGATCATCGAAATCATCTTCAGGAGCGGATAGAGCATCGAGAGCTGTTCGCGCCCTTCGAGCAGGCCGCGCGCCTCGGCGTAACCGCTGCCGAAAGTCGTGCCGCCCGCGAGTAATCCGACGACCGCGATGACGAAGCCGCAGAGCGCGGCGAACGCGACCGGCCGCGTTGCGTGCAGATGCCGCAGCGACGCGGGAATCCATTTGCTCGTGTTGAGCAGCAGCCAGCAGAAGACGCCGCCCGCGATGCCGGTGACGATGCCCGTCAGCACGATCGCCGCCACGAAGAATCGCGGAAAGAGCGCGCCCGCCTGGATGGTGCCGAAGTACGTGTAATTGCCGCTCAACCCGAGCGCCACGACGCCCGCGATGATGATGCCCGTGATGAGCACGCCGCTCGTGCGCGCCTCGAAGCTGCGCGTGAGCTCCTCGATCGCGAACACGATTCCCGCGAGCGGCGTGTTGAACGCCGCCGACAAACCGGCCGCCGCGCCGGCGAGCACGAGTTGCCGTTCGATGAGCGAATTGGAGCGCGGAAAGAAGCGCCGCATGTTGAACATCAGCGCGGCGCCGACCTGCACGGTCGGACCTTCGCGGCCGATGGTGAGCCCGCCGAGTATCGCGATGAACGACACGGCGATCTTCGCGACGAGAATCCGCCACGTGAGGAGCCGCCCGCCCGCCGCGGACGTCGGCCCGTGGAGCACGGCGATCACCTGAGGAATGCCGCTGCCTTCGGATCCGCGGAAAAAACTTCGCGTGATGAAGACGCAGAGCGCGGCGGCGGCGGGCGTGATGACGAGCGGCAGCCACGCATGCGCGCTGCGCACGTCGGAAAAGAGGCTGAAGCCCCAGTCGATCAGACGCGCGTAGTAGACGGCGACGAGGCCGACGAGAATCGCGCCGAGCCAGAAGATGCCGTAGCGGCGCCAGAGGCTGCGCGTGCGCCGCGCGGTGATGACGGAGAGGGAACGGAGCGCCCGGATCATACGATGGCCGTTTCAAAAACGACGAACGTGGAGTGTCTTACCGGAGCCAGAAAAAAGAACAGGCGCGAGGCTTTCGCCGGGCGCCCAAGAAACGCTCCCGCCATAAGCAGGAGCGGAGAGGAGAAGAGAGCCATACGTTCGAACCGACAAGCAGCCCGCACGAACAGCATTACTTGCTCAGAGTGCGCGCGCGAGGGAAAGTTCAACCGGTTTGAGATTTTTTTGCAGGTCCGATGGGCGAACGCGGTGCGGTCCGCGTCAGGCCGTCAGCATTTCGAAGGCGAGCACCGCCAGGAACGCGCCGACATTCGCGACGACCGCTTCGAAGAGCACGCCTCGCCATGTCGCGGGCCGGAATTTCACGGCGAGCAACAAAGCGGTCAGGAGTGCGATAGCGATGATTGCGACGAGATGAGAACTCTGCAGATGAATGCGCATATCGGCCTCCCATTTGGCTCGCGGTACTACTTTCCGCGAATCGTTTTTGTCGAACTTCTTTCGAGTATAGGCAGCGGCATATTGACTGGAAAGCGGACAAAAAAGTCACTTTGCCGCCAGCTTGCCGACTGGCATCGAGTGTTAATTTAAATACTCGTTGATTAAGGGAATTTTCTCTCTGGGCTAGGTACAAACCCCGTATGTGCGCCAGCCAGCCCGGCGGCGCGCGGAAACCGCAGGTTCGTGGAGCATTTGCCAGATGACTTCCCCGACGACACGTTCTCTCGAAGTCGATTTCTTTCGGGGAATCGTGCTGCTCATTATCGCGGTGGACCATATAACGGGAAGCGTGCTGTCGCGCTTTACGCTGCATCAGTATGCATTCTGCGATTCCGCGGAAGTATTCGTGTTTCTCGGAGGTTATGCGTCGGCGGCGGCTTATACGGCGCTTGCGACTCGCCGTAGCGATTCAGCCGCCCGCCGACGCTTTTTCAAACGCAGCTGGGAAATCTATCGCGCCTATTTGTTCACGGCGTTCCTGATGCTGATCGGCGGCGCGGTCCTGATGGCGCTCAAAGTCGACACGCCGATGGTCCAGTACACCGAATGGCCGAATTTCCTCATGCGGCCGTTCGGGCTCACGCTCGATATCGCGTTGCTGCGCCAGCAGCCGTATCTTTCCGCCGTGTTGCCCATGTACTCGGTGTTCGCGCTCGCCGTGCCGGTGATCGTGCCGCTCGCGCAGAAAAAGCCGGTCATCGCGATCTTCGGCAGCCTGCTCGTGTGGCTCGCGGCCATGCCGCTCCTGCGCTTTTTGCCGGGCACCTATGGCGAAGCCTGGTCGTTCAATCCCTTCGCCTGGCAACTGATGTTCATGACCGGCGTGCTCGCGCGCGTCCAGCCGATCAGCGACGAGTTTCACGCCGGCAAGTTCGCGCGCTGGCTGACGGCCGGCGCCATCGCCATCGCGTTGACGTTCGCGTTCTTCAAGCTCTTTCTCGAGACCCAGGCGCCGCCGGGATACATGAAGCAGAATCTCGCGACGCTGCGCATCGTGAGTTTCGCGGCCATCGCGTGGATCGTCGCGCGCGGCGTCTATGCGGGATGGGTCGGCAAGCTCGCACGCAAGCTGCCGGGCGTCGTCACGATCGGGCAGCAGGGGCTCGTGTGCTTCATTGCGGGCACGGGCGTGTCGCTGGTGCTGGATTCGGCGTTGCGCGCGATGGGCGTGCTCGGGCTCGGGCGCTATCCGTCGCACTGGATTCTCGGGCTGATCGCCGATGGCGTCGCCATCGTCAGCCTGCTCGCACTCGCGCGCTTCTGGGCCGATCGCAAGGCGGCGAAGGCGGCGCGCGCGGAGGGCGTCGAGCGGCCGAGGCCGCCGATTCCCGTCATCGAGGGCAGGCCGGTTCCGGCACATGCCGCCAACCGGCGCGATCGCTGAGCGCGCCGGCTTCCGGTCTCTTCAATCGAGCGTGATGTTGCGCGTCTCGCGCATGCACAGCACGGCGATGAGACTCACCGCCGCCGCCGCCGACACATAGCCGCCCACCCACGTCAGCCCGCCGCGGTTGGCAAGCAATTGTGCGATGTACGGCGCCACCGATGCGCCCAGAATGCCGCCCAGGTTGTACGCGACGCCCGCGCCCGTGTAGCGCACGTTGGTCGGGAACAACTCGGGCAGGAGCGCGCCCATCGGTGCGAAGGTGACGCCCATCAGGAAGAGCTCGATCGTGAGAAACAGCGCGACCTGGATGGTGTCGCCGCTGCCGAGGAGCGGCGCCATCGCGAAGCCGGAGAGGATCGCCAGCAGACAGCCGACGATCAACACGGGCCTGCGCCCGAAGCGGTCGCTCGCGATCGCGGAAACCGGCGTGGCGATCGCCATGAACAGCACGGCGAAGCACAGCAGGCCGAGGAACGTTTCGCGCGCGAAATGCAGCTTGGCGACGCCGTACGACAGCGAAAACACCGTCGAGATATAGAAGAGCGTGTAGCAGACGACCATCGCGAACGCGCCGAGGAGCGTCGGCACGAGATGGCTGCCGAGCAGCGTCGCAACGGGCACCTTCACGCGCTCTTCACGCTCGACGGCGGCGCGAAACGCGGGCGTCTCCGCGATTTTCAGGCGCACGTACAGGCCGAGCGCCACCAGCACCGCGCTCACGATGAACGGCACGCGCCAGCCCCAGCTGCGGAATTGCTCGTCGGAGAGCGAGAGCGCGAGACCGAAGAAGAGGCCATTCGACGCGAGAAAGCCGATCGACGGCCCGAGCTGCGGAAACATGCCGAAGAGCCCGCGCTTGCCTTGCGGCGCGTATTCGGTCGCGAGCAGCGCGGCGCCGCCCCATTCTCCGCCGAGGCCGATGCCTTGGCCGAAGCGCAGGACGCAGAGCAGAATCGGCGCGAGGCTGCCGATCGAATCGTAGCCGGGCACGAAGCCGATGAGCGTCGTCGAAATTCCCATCACGAGCAGCGAGGCGACGAGCGTCGATTTGCGGCCGATGCGATCGCCGAAGTGCCCGAAGATGAACGAGCCGATGGGCCGCGCGAAGAACGCGATGCCGAAGGTGACGAAGGCCGAGAGCGCTTGCGCGGCGGGCGAGTCGTGCGGAAAGAACACCGGTCCGATGACGAGCGCGGCGGCGGTCGCGTAGACATAGAAGTCATAAAACTCGATCGCGGTGCCGATGAAGCTCGCGAAAATCACGCGTGAAGCGCTTTGGGCTCCGTCGCCGGGCTTTGCGGCGGAAAGCGAGGGTGAGGCCATGTTGTCTCCGTTGTCGTGTTGCGTTATTGCGTTATTGCGAAGCATTGTCGCGCGCATCGCGGGGCAAGAGCGATCGAAATGACGAGCGATATCGTCGCCCGGCGCGCGCGTCAGCTTTTTGTAGGGATTGCGATGCAGTGGCGGGAAGCCAGGGTTCGACGGCGCGTGCGAGTGGCGTGCGATGTCGCGGCGCGGATGGACGGCGCTCAGGCGCTTCGTCCAGCGCGCGGGGTGAGTGCGCCGCGAAGGCCATGCCGGAGGCGGGTCCGGCCGGGGTGCAAAAAATTATAACGAGCGTGCGGTGAGAGCGCCAATCAATCGATGGTCGTGGCTTGCGGCGAGTGCGACGTTTGCAACTGGAACTGGCCGTTGTCGTTGAACATCCAGCCTTCGAAAAGCTCCAGTTGACCGTTGCCGTTCAGAAGACGCGCGGGCGGCGCGGGCAACGGCGATGCTCGGCGCAGCGAGGCGAGGGCGGTGGCTTCGGCATCGTCGTCGCCATTAGTGCGGTACACCGACGATTCGACGAGCCGCCCGCTGCCATCCACCGTGAACGACACGAGCACGAACGAGCGCAGCATCGCTTGCGGCGTGCCCTTCAGCACGAGCGATGGATTGCGCTCGAAGATGCGCTGCGCGATGCGGGCTTTGTAATCGTTGAGCGTCTGTCCGGAGACGGCCGGCGCGGCGGGCGCGGTGGCACGCGCGGCCACGACGCCCGGCGGCGGCGTGATCGTGCAGGCGCTGATCAGCAACGCGCCGATGAGCGCAACCGCGGCAAAACATGAACGTGACGCAAACATCGCAGGCGCTGCCGAAGTGGCGTTACTTAAATGGTAGTCGTTGGGAAGAACGTGAGCGGAATAATTACGTGCGCTCGCGCGCGTTCGGGCGCGGCACTTGCTGAGAAGGCCTTCACTCGAACGCACTTCAGGAGGACGGCATGAACAGCGAGACGAATCGCCCGGACGACGGAAAGACGACCGAGCACAGCGACAACGAAAAAAGCAAGCTGCCCGAACGCGACGACGAGAATCGCAAGCAAGGCCCGAACGACAGGCCCGGCAAGCAGTCGGGCGAGGGCGAAGCACCGGTCGGCTGAACCGTGCGCGCGGTAAGCGGCATGGCTGAGGCGGTGCTAAGGTAGAAAGGGGATGTCCCCGATTGGCGGGAGGAATGCCATGTCACGCAAGAACCAATCTGCACCGGCGGGCGCGCCCGCGCGGCAACAGCAACCGGCGTCCGCGGCGCATTCGAAGAGCGATTCGAAACGTGCTGCGCCCAAGACGGACGCGACCAAAGCCGAGCCGGTTCCACACGTGCGTCCGCCCGTCCGGTCCGACGACAACTGAGCGTTTCGTTGCGACGTCACTCGGTGTAGGGCTTGACGAGCTCGGCGCAATGGATCGGCGCGGTTGAACGCGCCGCGCCGGTCTCTGCCGCGCGCGTTTCTACGCAGCGGAAGAGACTATTGTTTTTCTGAAGCACGTAGGTGTCTTCGGGAAGGCCCGAACTGCGCGCGGCGACGCTCGTCACCGCAACGATCCCATATCCGTTTTGAATCAGGTCGAAGAGCGTGGACTCGGTCGCGCGCCATTGCGCGTTGGGTTGAGGTTGAGCGTGCGCAGACAGGCTCAGGGCGGCGGTGCAAACGGCAAGGATCTGCGTGATGCGGCTTGGCTTCATGGGGCGATGCTCCGCGTTGTGATCGATGAGGCCGTTAGATGGCGTTACGGCCTTCATGTTCACATCGATTTTTGGCGGAACGCGCTTATCTGTGCTGCGGGCAAAAAAAAGGCCTCGCGAATCGCGAGGCCCAAGTCCAGCCTTTCCCATTGAAGCCCTCCTTCAAACGAGCATGGGGGAATCCCGGAAGGAGGCATGCCGAAGATACGTGTCTCGTCGGGTATCGAATAGGCGTTTTGTCTGAAATTGTGGCGCAGTCGGGTTTTGGTCAGGATTTCGAAGCAAGGACGTCGCAGTTGAAGGATTACGGCGACATCCTTGCCAAAGCGTTGAAAGATCGCTGCCAACGGCAGGGAATGACAAAAGCCCCGTAAGCATTTCAACTCACGGGGCTTCGATTTGTTCTGGCGGAGGCGGTGAGATTCGAACTCACGGAAGGATCGCTCCTTCGCCGGTTTTCAAGACCGGTGCCTTAAACCGCTCGGCCACACCTCCAGCAAGGCGCGTATTGTAGCGCAAGTCATGCCCCTGCAGGAACGCTCAACCTTCGAGCGATTTCGTCGCCTTGAGCGCGGGAAAAAGCCGCATCCACAGAAGCGCGACGAAGATCGTCCCAATCCCGCCGATCAGCACCGCCGGCACCGCGCCGAACAGACCCGCCGTCATCCCCGATTCAAATTCGCCAAGCTGATTCGACGTGCCGATGAACAGCGAATTGATCGCGCCGACGCGCCCGCGCATTTCATCCGGCGTCTGCAACTGCACGAGCGACAGGCGCACGACCACGCTGATCACATCGGAGGCGCCCAGCGCCGCCAGCGCAACCAGCGACACATACATATTGCGCGACAACCCGAACACGATCGTCGCGATCCCGAATGCGATCACGCCGCCAAAAAGCGCATTGCCCGCGCGCTGCCGCAACGGAAAATGCGCGAGCCAGATAGACCCGGCGAGCGCGCCGACCGCCGGCGCCGCGCGCAAAATCCCGAGTCCCCACGGCCCGGTATGCAGGATGTCGCGCGCATACACCGGCAAGAGCGCGGTCGCGCCGCCGAGCAGCACGGCGAAGAGATCGAGCGACAGCGCGCCCAGAATCACCGGCTTGCTGCGAATGAAGCCGATGCCCGAAAACAGCGCCTCGAACGACAGCGGCGCGCGCATGCGCACGGCTTCATCGATCGTGATCGCCGCCACCGCGCACGCCGCGACCAGAAACGCGACCGTCACCGCGCCGTACACCGTCAGCGCGCCAAGCCCGTACAGCACGCCGCCCATCGCGGGGCCGAGGATCTGCGCGGTCTGATTCGCGGAAGTCGACCACGCGCTCGCATGCTGCAACTGGTTGCGCGCGACGAGATTGGGCAGGAGCGCGGCCATCGACGGCGATTCGAACGCCCGCGCCGCGCCGGTGATCGCGGCGATCGCGTAGATCGGCGCGACGTCGTGCCATCCGTGCCACGCGCCCAGACACAGCACGAGTGCGGCGATGCCCTCGATCGACTGGCACACGTACGCGATCACGCGCCTGTCGTACCGGTCCGCGACGTGTCCGACGACGAGCGTCAGCACGAACATCGGCAGGAATTGCGCGAGTCCGACCAGACCGAGCGCGTATGCGCTGTGCGTGATCGAATAGACCTGCCATCCGATCGCGACCGACATCATCTGAAACGCCACCGACGACATCACCCGCGCGGTCCAGAAGAGCGCGAACGGGCGATGCCGCATCACCGAGTCCGGCGCCATCGTCGGCGCGCTCAATTGTGCGGATCCTTCAAAAACAGCTCCTGGAGATCGTTGAGAAAGCGCTGGCCGAGCTCAGTCGGCGCAATACGGTCGATGTCGCGCGTGATGAGCCCGCGCTTTTCCGCATCGACGAGGGCAGGCTCGACCGCCGATAGCGCCAAACCCGTGCGCTCGATGAACGAATGCACCGGAAAGCCTTCCACGAGCCGCAGCGCGTTCAACATGAACTCGAAGGGCAGATCGCGCGGTCCGACCTCGCGTTCTTCCTGAATCGCGGTTTCGGTGGGCGAGAGCGCGTGGTCCATGTAGCTCGCAGGATGCTTGAAGCGCGCCTGACGCAGGATCTTCGACGGAAACGACAGCTTCGTATGCGCGCCCGCGCCGACGCCGAGATAATCGCCGAAGCGCCAGTAGTTCAGGTTGTGTCTGCTTTGCCGATGCGGCTTCGCATACGCCGAGACTTCGTAGCGCGCGTAACCGGCTTCGCGCGTGCGCTCGTGAATCCAGTCCTGCATGTCGGCGGAGGCGTCGTCGTCGGGAAGCGCGGGCGGATATTTGGCGAAAACCGTGTTCGGTTCCATCGTCAGGTGATACAGCGACAGATGCGGCGGCGCGAAGGAAATGGCCGTGTCGATGTCGTGGCGGCACTCGTCGAGCGATTGCTGCGGCAGCGCGAACATCAGATCGAGATTGAAGTTGTCGAAGTGCTTCGCGGCGATTTCGACGGCTTTCCTCGCCTGCGTTGCATCGTGGATGCGGCCGAGCGCGTTCAGATGCGCCTCGTTGAAACTCTGAATGCCGATCGACAACCGGTTTACGCCGCTCGCCCGGAACGACGCGAACTTCGCCGCTTCGAACGTGCCGGGGTTGGCTTCGAGCGTGATCTCGGCGTCGGCATCGATGGGAAGCAGCGCGCGGGCATCGGAAAGTAGACGATCCAGCCCTTTCGCCGACAACAGCGATGGCGTGCCCCCGCCGATGAAGATCGTATGCACCTGCCGTCCCCACACGAGCGGCAGCGCGCTTTCGAGATCGGCGCGCAAGGCATCGAGATAGCGGTCCTCGGGGAACGCGTCGTCTTTCCACTCGTGCGAGTTGAAGTCGCAGTACGGGCACTTGCGCACGCACCACGGGAAATGCACATACAGCGAAAGCGGCGGCAGCGACGTCAGCCGGATGCTGCCCGGCGACGTGAACGCCTTCACAATGTTGATCGTTTTCGGTCCGGCGCTCACGCAAGTTCCTTCAGTCGTTGCAGCAGGTCACGCAGCGCGAGCGCGCGATGACTCAGCGCGTTCTTGCGCGCGGGATCGAGTTCGGCGGCGGTTGCGTTGAGCGTCGGCAGGAAGAAGTGCGGATCGTAGCCGAAGCCGTTCGCGCCGCGCGGCGCATCGATCACTTCGCCGTGCCAGCGGCCTTCCGCGATGAGCGGCTCGGGATCGTCGGCGTGACGCACGAGCACGAGCACGCAGAAGTAGTACGCGCGTCGATCCGGCTGATTCGCCAACTCGGCGACGAGGCGCGCGTTGTTCGCGGCATCGCTTTTTGCGCCGCCGTTCATCGACGCAAAACGCGCCGAATACACGCCCGGTGCGCCGTTCAGCGCGCGCACGCAGAGGCCGGAGTCGTCGGCGAGCGCGGGCAGGCCGGTGAGCGTTGCCGCATGCCGCGCTTTCGCCAAAGCGTTCTCGACGAAGGTCGCGTGCGGCTCGGGCGCTTCCGGCACGCCGAGCTCGCCCTGCGCGATCAGTTCGATGCCCGCCGCATCCAGCAGCGATGCGAACTCGCGCAGCTTGCCCGCATTGTTCGATGCGAGCACGACACGGCCAAGACCATTGACATCAGACACCGTGAATCCCCAGTGCTTCCTTCTGCTTCAGGATCAGCGCCTTGATGCCGCTGTCGGCGAGCGCGATCAGTTCGTTCATCTCGTCGCGCGTGAAGGGCGCGCCTTCCGCCGTGCCCTGTACTTCGACGAAACCGCCCGCGCCCGTCATCACGACGTTCATGTCGGTATCGCATTGCGAGTCTTCGTCGTAGTCGAGATCGAGCACGGGCGACCCTTCGAAGATGCCGACCGAAATCGCCGCGACGAACTCCTTCACCGGCGACTTCGCGATCTTGCCCGACGCCAGCAGCTTGCCGACCGCATCGTGCGCGGCGACGAACGCGCCCGTGATGCTCGCCGTGCGCGTGCCGCCGTCGGCCTGAATGACGTCGCAATCGATATGCAGCGTGCGCGCGCCGAGCGCGTTCAGATCGAACACCGAGCGCAGCGCGCGGCCGATCAGGCGCTGGATTTCCTGCGTGCGGCCCGTCTGCTTGCCGCGCGCGGCTTCGCGGTCGCTGCGCGTGTGCGTCGCGCGCGGCAGCATGCCGTATTCGGCGGTGAGCCAGCCTTGCTCGCGTCCGCGCAGGAATTCGGGCACGCGCTCGGCGATGCTCGCCGTGCAGATCACCTTGGTATCGCCGAATTCGACGAGCACCGAGCCTTCCGCGTGCTTCGTGTAATGCCGCGAGATGCGCACGTCGCGCAACTGATTCGCGCGGCGGCCGCTCGGGCGCGGAGGAGAAGTCTTGAGCAGGGGAGAGTCGGTCATGGATAATGTTCGAGAGAATTGGACGGGAAATCCCGGCGAGACCCGCCGATTTTATCGTCATTCACCGGGCGGCGTCGTTCGCGCACCGCCGTCCGGGCGGGCCTGGCGGCAAAAATGGGATAATGCGCTTTCCTCGCCCGGCGGCCCAACGCAAGCCACTTCACAGGCACTTTCGACAGCGCCGGGCGTTTCGTATCGAATGGGTCTTCGCAACGAAGGCTCTCAATCGCGAGACGTACCATGATCTACAGCATGACAGGCTATGCCAGCGCGACGCGCGAAGTCGTCGCGGATGGCGCGGGACCCAATGGCGCCGGCGGTTCGGGCGTCGGTGTATCGGTGGAATTGCGCACGGTGAATTCGCGCTTTCTCGATCTGAATTTCCGCATGCCCGAAGACGTGCGCGCAACCGAGCCGCAGTTGCGCGAAATGCTGATGTCCAGGCTCTCGCGCGGCAAGGTCGATATCCGCATCAACCTGAATCGCGTCGAGCAGACGGCGAACGCGGGCGCGCTCAATCGCGACGCACTCACGCAACTCGCCACGCTCGAGCGCGCCGTGCTCGACATCTTTCCCGACGCCGAGCGCATGCGCACCGGCGAAATCCTGCGCTGGCCCGGCGTGCTCGCGGAGAGTTCTGTGTCGCAGGAAAGCTTGCGTGAAGCCGTGCTCGCGTGCGGCAAGCAGGCCATCGCCGATCTCATCGAAGTGCGTGCGCGCGAAGGCGCGGCGCTCGGCAAAGTGCTGATCGACAACGTGACGGAGATGGAAGCGATCGTCGCGCGCATTACGCCGCTCGTGCCGGAACTCATCGCGAAGCATCAGCAGAAGATCGTCGAACGTCTGCAGGACGCGCTCGGCATCGCGACCAATGAAAGCGGCGCGACGGTCACGACGAGCGTGCCGCGCGAGGAAATCGCCGAGCGCATCCGTCAGGAAGTGACGATGTACGGCATCCGCATCGACATCGCGGAAGAATTGCAGCGTCTCACCGCGCATCTGAACGAAACGCGCCACGTGCTGCAAAAGGGCGGCAAGGTCGGCAAGCGTCTCGACTTCATGATGCAGGAACTCAACCGTGAAGCGAACACGCTCGGCTCGAAGGCCGCGGCGAAGGAACTCGCCGATGCATCGATGACGCTGAAATTGCTCATCGAGCAGATGCGCGAGCAAGTACAGAATCTGGAGTAATGCAACATCATGCCGAATACCACGCACCGCTCGCATAGCCACTACACGGGCATCTATCCCGGCAATCTGTTCATGGTCGTCGCGCCCTCGGGCGCGGGCAAGTCGACGCTCGTGAACGCGCTGCTCGCCGAGGACAAGGAGATCCTGCTGTCGGTTTCGTACACGACGCGCGAGGCGCGCTCGAAGGAGACCAACGGCGTGCAGTATCACTTCGTGTCCGTCGATGAATTCATGGAGCGGCGCGACAAGGGCGAGTTTCTCGAAAGCGCCGAAGTGCACGGCAACTACTACGCCACGTCGAAGCTGTGGATCGCCGAGCAGATGCAGCAGGGCCACGACGTGCTGCTCGAAATCGACTGGCAGGGCGCGCAGCAGGTGAAGAAGCAGTTCCGCAATGCGGTGGAGATTTTCATCCTGCCGCCGTCGCTCGACGCGCTCGAAGATCGCCTCAAGAAACGCGGCCAGGATTCCGAAAAAGTGATCGTGCGGCGCCTGCTCGCGGCCGGTAGCGAAATGGCGCATGCATCGGAAGCGGAGTATGTCGTCATCAACGAGAACTTCGATCGCGCGCTCAACGAACTGCGCTGTCTCGTCGCCGCGACGCGCCTGCGCTTCACGTCGCAATACGCCCGCAACACGCAGCTTTTCGTGGACCTCGGCATCCACTCCACGCCGCAATCGTGACGCACTGCAGTGACCGGGTCGACCCGGTCACATAAGGTAGAATAAAACCCATATTCCGAAGGAAACAAACATGGCCCGCATCACCGTCGAAGACTGCCTGAAACAAATCCCGAATCGCTTCGAGCTCGCGCTTGCGGCAACGTATCGCGCGCGCCAGCTCGCGCAGGGCCACACGCCGAAGATCGAAAGCCGCGACAAGCCGACCGTCGTCGCGCTGCGCGAGATCGCGGCCGGTCAGGTTGGCATCGAAATGTTGAAGAAGGTGCCCGTCTAAGGGCTGCAGTTCTACACGGTTTCATTTTTTGCAACCGACCACACAACGCGCCACGTCACCGCGGAGGGGAAGATGAGTCAGACACCGTTGCCCATCTCCACCGCCGTGGATCCCGACATCGAAATCGACGCCGATTCGCTGCTCGATGCCGAGAAGCCGCACGCGGCGCGCAAGTACATCGACGCGGTCCTCGAACAGTCCTTCCGCCATCTGTTCGGCCCGACCGCGACGCCGGAGCAGCCGCGCAAGCACGACGTCGTTTCCATCGCGAAACTGACGAACGCGCTCGCGAGCTTCATCAGTCCGGAAGAGATCAAGGAAGTCAAGGCGGCTTTCCACTTCAGCGACGAAGCGCACCTCGGGCAATATCGCCAGAGCGGCGAGCCGTACATCACGCATCCGGTCGCGGTCGCGGAAATCTGCGCGGGCTGGAAGCTCGACGCGCAATCGATCATGGCGGCCTTGCTGCACGACGTGATCGAAGATCAGGGCGTGACCAAGACTGAAATCGCGGAGCGCTTCGGCGCGAAAGTCGCGGAACTGGTCGACGGCCTGTCCAAGCTGGACAAGATGGAATTCCGCAATCGCGAGGAAGCGCAGGCGGAAAACTTCCGCAAGATGCTCCTCGCGATGGCGCGCGACGTGCGCGTCATCCTCGTCAAGCTCGCCGACCGGCTGCACAACATGCGCACGCTCGGCGCGGTGCCGCCGGAGAAACGCCGGCGCGTCGCGCGCGAGACGCTGGATATCTATGCGCCGATCGCGCATCGGCTTGGTCTGAACAATACGTATCGCGAGCTGCAGGATCTGTCCTTTGCGAACTTCAACCCGAACCGTTACGCCACGCTCGAAAAAGCGGTGAAAGCGGCGCGCGGCAACCGGCGCGAAGTGGTCGGCAAGATTCTCGAAGCGGTGCAGCGCACCATCGCGGATGCGAAGATCAACGCGGAAGTCACCGGCCGCGAAAAGACGATCTACAGCATCTACAAAAAGATGCGCGACAAGCAGTTGTCGTTTTCGCAGGTGCTCGACGTGTACGGCTTTCGCGTCGTCGTCGAGAGTGCGCTCGAATGCTATACGTGCATCGGCGCGCTGCATGCGCTCTACAAGCCCGTGCCGGGCAAGTTCAAGGACTACATCGCCATTCCGAAAGTGAACGGCTATCAGTCTCTGCACACTACGCTCGTCGGCCCATTCGGCGCGCCGATCGAGTTCCAGATCCGCACGCGCAAGATGCACGAGATCGCGGAAGCGGGCGTGGCGGCGCACTGGCTCTACAAGAACGGCGGCGCGGATCTGAACGACGTCCAGAAGCGTGCGCATCAATGGCTCAAGTCGCTGCTGGATATCCAGAGCGAAGCGGGCGATTCGAGCGAATTCCTCGAACACGTCAAGATCGACCTGTTCCCGGACGCCGTCTACGTCTTCACGCCGAAGTCGAAGATCATGCCGCTGCCGCGCGGCGCGACCGCGCTCGACTTCGCGTATTCGATCCATAGCGACCTGGGCAACCAGTGCGTCGCGGTGAAGATCAACAACGAGCTTCTGCCGCTGCGCACGGAGCTGAAGAGCGGCGACATCGTCGAAGTGATCACCGCGCCGTATTCGAAGCCGAATCCCGCGTGGCTCGGCTTCGTGCGCACCGGCAAGGCGCGCTCGGCCATCCGTCACTATCTGAAGACGATGCGCCTGAACGAGTCCGTGCAGCTCGGCGAGCGGCTCGTCGATCAGAGTCTGAAAGGTTACGGCCTCGCGCTCTCCGACGTCACGCCGGAAGTGTGGGAAAAGCTCGTGCAGTGGACCGGCAACAAGACGCGGCAGGAAATTTTCGCGGATATCGGTCTCGGCCGGCGCGTGGCGGCGGTCATGGCCAAGCGCATCGAGGTGCTGATGAACGGCATCGCCGACGACGAAGATCATCCGCATCGCGAGCATCACAACACGAACACCGCGCCGCCGGTCGTCATCACGGGCACGGAAGGCATGTCGGTGCAACTGTCGCCGTGCTGCCGCCCGATTCCCGGCGACGACATCATGGGCTACATCGGCATCGGGCTCGGCATGGCGATCCACACGACTGAATGCCGCGTCGCGCAGCGTATCCATCGGCGCGATCCGGGCCGCTGGATCGACGTCGCGTGGGCGCCGCAGCCGGGCCGTCTCTTCGATGTCGCCGTGAAGGTGCTCGTCAAGAACACGAAGGGCGTATTTGCGCGCGTTGCCGCGGACATTACATCCGCGGATGCCAATATCGTGCACATCGCGATGGACGAAGACGTGTCGCAGGAAGCGAAGCTGCTGCGCTTCGTGATCCAGGTGAGCGACCGCGTGCATCTGGCGAACGTCATGCGCCGCGTGCGCACCAATCCGGACGTGATGCGCATCGCGCGCGAGCGTCCGAGCGACGAACCGCATCACCGCAATCAGGACGGCGGCATGCGCATCGACCGCGAACGCGCCGACTACTGACGCGGCGCGGGTATGCGGTGTGCATGCCTGTCGTCGTCGACGAACAGGAGAAAGCGCCGCAATGAACACTTCCGATCTCGAAGGCGCCACGCTCGACTATTGGGTCGCGCGCGGGCTGCACGAATTCATCCGAGAGATTCACTTCACCGACAGCGGAGAGACGCTCTCCATTCGCGGCAACGACCGTGGCAAGCCTTGGGACGGTCGCTTCCTGCCGTCGACGTCGTGGGATGCGGCGGCCGTCGTTCTGGAGCGCGCCTGCAAGCTGGAAATGCACGACCACGGGCGCGGCGAGGTGGTCTGCACGGTGGTCTTCGGCAAGGACGGCAAGCCGGTGGAAGGACGGGCGGAATCGCTGCGTATCGCGTTGCTGCGCGCCTTCGTGCGACACACGTTCGGCGATACGGTCGAAGGGGAATATTTGCGTCGTCCGCAATCGCTGATGGGCGTGCGCGCCGAGCCGATCGGGGAGCCGAGCGCGGTGGCATCGGTGGAGGACGTGCCTTCGCCTGACAGGCATATCGGCGATATCAGTCCGGTGCCCCGGCCGTAGCGACGTTCCGAAGCAGAAAACAAAAAGGGCCTTCCGTATGGAAGGCCCTTCGAAAGATGGCGCGGCTGGCAGGATTCGAACCCACGACCCCTTGGTTCGTAGCCAAGTACTCTATCCAACTGAGCTACAGCCGCACGCAAAACGGTACTGCTTATACTGCACTGCGCTTGTGGTTAAGCGCTTGATGTTTTCATCTGACCGGCGCGACCGCCGAAAGCGAAAACATCAGAATAGGTGGCGCGGCTGGCAGGATTCGAACCCACGACCCCTTGGTTCGTAGCCAAGTACTCTATCCAACTGAGCTACAGCCGCACGCAGAAGCGGAATTATAGCCAAGGCCATTCCGAAAAGGAAGGGCTTCGGGCCAAATTTTCGAATTTTCTATCGATGTCCCTCCGGCGAAAGAGGGCGTCGGCGTGGTAAGTTGATGTTTCGAAAGCAACTACCTCCGAAGTTCGACATCAATCGGCATCGACGCGCATCATGAACAAGGCATTTGTCAAAGAGTCGGACGACACCGACGACGACCTCGAACTCGGCCAGCCCGACGTTCCGGCGGGCACGAAGAACTACATCACGCCTCAAGGCCACCAGCGGCTGCGTGACGAGCTGTTGCAGCTGCTGGATACCGAGCGCCCGGAAGTGGTCAGGCTGGTCTCCTGGGCCGCGTCCAACGGCGATCGCTCGGAGAACGGCGACTATATCTATGGCAAGCGCCGGCTGCGCGAGATCGACCGGCGTATCCGCTTTCTGGGCAAGCGTCTGGATCTCGCCGAAGTGGTGGACAGCAGCAGGCAGGAGAACGTCGATCAGGTTTTCTTCGGCGCGACGGTGGACTACGCCGGCGACGACGGCGACATGAAGACGGTGACGATCGTCGGCGTCGATGAAGTGGATCTGGATCGCGGCTACGTGAGCTGGATCTCGCCCGTCGCGCGGGCGCTGCTGAAGGCGAAGATCGGAGACACGGTGCCGCTGCATACGCCTGCGGGCGTGCAGCAGATCGATATCCTCGACGTGCGATATCCACGCTGAAACCAAGCGCCCGAACGAAAAAAAGCCGCTCCGAAGAGCGGCTTTTTTACAGCGGGACTGTCTGTCCGGCTTCGAAGCGAAGCTTAGAAGCGGTGACGCATGCCAACCGTTGCCGAAACCTGGTTGCCGTTCGACGACATACCCACGCCGTTGATCACCGCACCAACCGGCAGGCCTTCCTGGTCGGTCATGTGCTGGTATTCGCCTTGCAGGTAGACATCGGTACGCTTCGACAGCGCGTACGCCGTTTGCAGGCTGAACTGATGGAACTTCGGCTTTTCGCCTTCGATGCGGCTGTCGGTGTACGTGTACGCACCCGCGATCGACAGAGCCGGCGTCAGGTTGTAGCGGCCGTTCACTTCGTAGTTCGTGAAGCGCATGCTGTCGCCGTTCAGCGCGATGTTGCCGGCGCCTTGCGAGCCGACGTTCGTCAGCTGCGTCGCGTTGTCCAGCATCGTCTGCGTGAACACGAAGCCGACCGTTGCCGGGCCGAACGCGTAGTTGATGCCGCCGCCGAAGATGCGCTGACGCGAAGCGACGAACGGCGTGTTGTCGGTCGTGACCGCGCCGCTGACGTTGTTCGTCGCCGAGCCGACGTTGTTCAGTTGCATATAAGCAGCCGCAACGTTCAACGGGCCATAGTTGTACGACGCGCCGACGCTGTAAGCACGGTTATCCGCGAAGCCGCCGGCTTCGTTCGAGAAGCCGTACATCGCGCCCAGCTTGAAGCCAGCGTAGTTCGCGCTCGTGTACTTGACCGAGTTGTTGACGCGGAACGTGTTGTCGAGGTTGTCGTTGTCGAACGGGTGGGCGAACTGCGTGCCGCCGTATTGCGTGCCCGTCAGAGCGAGAGGCCCGAGGAAGTCGACCACGGAGTCATATTGACGGCCGAGGGTCACGGCGCCGAACTGATTGCTCGACAGACCGACGAATGCCTGACGGCCGAACTCACGACCACCCTGGCCGTTCGTGCCGTTCATGATGTTGAAGCCGTTCTCCAACGTGAAGATCGCCTTCAGGCCGCCGCCGAGGTCTTCCGAACCGCGCAGGCCCCAACGGCTGCCGTTCACGGAACCGCTCGTCGCCTTCCAGTTGCTGTGGCCTTGCTGGTTGTTCGTGTAGGTGATGCCCGCATCGATCAGGCCGTACAGCGTGACGCTGCTTTGCGCATGGGCGGCGGTAGCAAAAACGCCCGTCAGGGCAGCGACCATGAGAGTCTTTTTCATCTTTGTAACTCCGAGAGCAGTTTGGGCCGGGGACCCAGGCTTTGAGGAAACCTCGCTCCGGCGCGCTGCGAGAGGCGCGGGCGGATGAGCAACGAATCGGCGGCGCCGACACATTTGTTTCCGGACCAGACGAAGTGTAAAGACGGTGTTACAGCGGAAGGACTTCCAATTTCCACAATAATCCATTGTTGATGCGGCAATGATCGCTGCCACGCATATTTTTCTTTAAATACAATGATTTATCGAGGAATAAAGTCGTAAGGGTGGAAGTGTCAACAAAACGACGTTGCGCACGCGCGACATGAGTTGCGCAAGAAAACAACGGATCGGCTCTGAAAATCGATTGTTGAGATATTTGAAACAGAAGTTTGCGGCTTTTGCAGGTAATTAATGCGGACCGCATCGCTATACTGTCATTTCTGCTTTCCGAAGCAGACTTTTTCGTTGACGGAAAAAGATCTCCAAACTTTGTCAGCGCGACTTCCCGGTCGCGCTTTTTTTTGCCTCATCGTCTTACCGGCCCGGCGTGGCCTCATCTTCGACCAGATCCCCGTCCAGCGGCGTTGTCCAGTCCTCCATCACGTAATGCCTTGCGTCCATCGGCGATGAAAGCAGGTTCTGCCAGTGATCGCCATGCCATACCGGATCGAAATCGAGGTGTGAAGCAGATTCTGTCGCCGGAGTGAGCGATGGCGCTGCGAGCGATTTCAACCATTGTGTGAATCGATTGAGCTGGATCATCGTCGTTGGCCTCCGATTACATTTAAGCTGCAATATAGTTTCCATGATGCTTAATGGCGGAGAATCGGGCAAGACGAGTAAACACTTACGATTCGGTCGTTCTTTTACATTGAAAAAGAGCGTTCCGAACTTTAACGGGATCGTGGATTTATTCCAGGGCGGATTTACTGGTTTTGATTCAAAATCGAAGCTGTCTTTACCGCTGTGGAAAATCCCGAGCGGCATCAGGCAGATAATCGGTATCCGGTGCCGGCGGCGCGTGCCCGGTCCGGCAACGCCCGTCTGACAGGCATCCGCGCCCGACGGCGCGGCGGGTATCGGTTCGTGTGGCAGCGGAGAGTCGAGCTTTTGATAATCCGGAAATGTAGTTAGGGGTTATCCGCCATTGCGGTGTTTAAGACTCAGCACCGGCTTACTGTCGTGAGCAAAAAATGGAATGTTCTGAAGGCGCGCGAAAGTCCCGAAAGCCGCAACCGTGCAATGCGTATCAGATCGAAAGCCCTCGACCCCGTGCTGCGTTAGAATGGGCAATCCAGCGTTCGCTCCATTAGACGTAGCTCCCGCCGTCCACGATGCATCCCGATCCGTCCGCAAGCTTTGCCTTTCCCTCCGAGCCCGTGGTCTTCGTCGACCTCGAAACCACTGGCAGCACGTTCGGCGTCGACCGGATCACCGAGATCGGCGTCGTGGAGGTCGGGCCGTCGGGTGTGTCGCAGTGGGCATCGCTCGTCAATCCGCAACGGCCGATTTCCTCGTTCGTGCAGCAGTTGACCGGCATCACCGATGCGATGGTGCGCGACGCCCCAACGTTCGAACAGCTCGCGTCCGACCTGCTCGAGCGCATGAACGGCCGGCTCTTCGTCGCGCATAACGCGCACTTCGATCACGGTTTTCTCAAGGGCGAATTCAGGCGCATGTGTCTTCGCTTCGCGCCCGATGTGCTGTGTACGGTGCAACTGTCCCGCGCGGTTTATCCGGCCGAGAGCCGCCACGGCCTCGATGCGCTCGTCGAGCGTCACGCGCTCGTGCCTTCTGCGCGGCATCGCGCGCTGGCCGACGCCGATCTGCTCTGGCAGTTCTGGCAGCATCTGCATCGCGCGCACGCGCCGGATGTGCTGCGCGCGCATCTCGACCGCGTGACGCGCCGGTTCCAGCTCGCGGCGCATATCGACGAAGACACGATCGAACAGATCGCGGCGGGCTGCGGCGTCTATATGTTCTATGGCGACGACGACGTGCCGCTCTATGTCGGCCGAAGCGTACGCTTGCGGCAGCGCGTGCGTTCGCATCTCGTCGGGCCGCGCCGATCGGCGAAAGATCTGCGCCTGGCCGCGCTCGTGCGCCGTCTCGAATGGAAAGCGACGGGCGGCGAGATCGGTGCATTGCTTGCCGAAGCGCAATGGATCGCGAATGCGCGTCCGGCGCACAACCGCGCGCCGAAGTCGCGTTCCGGCGATGTCCGCGGCGCGCCGTGGCCTTACGCTGGTGCGATCGCAATCGAAGAGCGCGACGAGGCGTCGGGACAGCGCGTGTGGCATGTCATCGACAACTGGTGCTATCTCGGCATGGCGCGTTCGCTCGCGCAAGCCGCTGCGCTGCGCGCGAACGCGGATGCGCCCGCGTTCGAATTGTCGACCTATCGCGTATTGAGCGAGCGTTTCGCGCGCGGTCTCGCCGCGACGCCGCTCGCTGCAGCAACGCTCGCGTCCGCCATCATCTGACGCGCAATCAGCCGACCGCGCCCACGCCGCCCGACGCGCAGACGTGCGAGAGCGCGCGCATGAGCGGCGCGTTCATCGACGAGTTGTAGCGCGTCAGATGTTTCCATCGTGCGACGCTTTCGGCGAGCCGTACCGGGCAGTCCTCGGCATGGCGAATCGGCTCGACGTGCGCGAGCGCCGTCACGAGCGATTGCGTTAGCCGATCGAGCTTCGGACGCGTGTCCCTGGCGAGATCGGGCGGCGATTCTTCCGGCACGGCCTTCAACGCGCGCCAGTTGGCGAAGAGCGCATTCTGCACATCCTTGCTGGCGTCGATCTGATCGCGAAAGAACTGCCGCGCGAATTCGGGATCGACTTGCTCGGCATGGGCTTTCGTTTCGACGTGCTTGAGCAACGCTTCTTCACGCGGCGCGTCGGTGATCGGCTCGTGATGCGCCCACTTCCAGCGCGCAACCGGTTCGGCGAGCGCGAGCCGTTGCGAGACGAGGGCGATGAGGTTGGTGAACGGCGTATCGTCGCCGTCGGCTTGCACGGATGCGGGCGCGGCGAGCGCAAGCGTAGCGGCCAAAGCGGCGGAAGCGAGGAGGGAAGAGGGCGATCGGCGGCGCATCGGTGTCCGGGCAAAAGCGCCAGAATAGCGCACCGCTCTCGAACGGGAACGACGGCAGCCACTGACGGAAGACGTTCAGGATGGACGAGCCACACCGCACGACCCGCCCGGAGCGGTCATGGACAAGGGGCGCGACGCGGCCTGGCGTGAGCCATATCCGGACCGGACGGTCCGAGTGCGCCGCGCGCGGCGGGCGTCGTTCTCACGACGACGGCGTGACCCAGCGTGTCCGCCTATTTCGACTGCGCCGAGTCGCGCTGTTCGTCGAAGAACGCGCGCACATGCTCGGGCAGCTCGGTCGCGAGAAATTCGACGGCAACCGGTTCCGGATCCGGACAGTACACCTTGTCAGGCGTCGGGATTTTCGTCGGTTTCGCGTCCATGATCTCTCTCCTCAATGACAACAACAATTGCGCCAACCCGGCTGATGCGGCTATTGCGGTGCCGCATACCACCGAAATACGAAATTCGGTTTCCTCTATAAATGCGTTATCGGATCATGACCGCCTCGGCTTGAGCCGGATTGGCGGTCCTTTTAACTAACGCATGATCGTTCGTGTCAGGATCGGAACGTCATCGGTAATTCGTTTCCGGTCCTTGAATCAATTGCTGCAAAAGATACGGTTTTCCGCTCTGCGACGACCGCCCGGCGAGCCGCGTGCTGCCTGGCTTCGTGCCGTCAGTGCTCGTCGCGTACTTAAACTGTAGCTTTTCCTCTATGGATATAACGATACCGGGAAACCAGCGTTGACGCTTCATGGTGCGCAGCGGAAAATGGCTTGTTGTTGTACGAAAGCGCACATATAAGACGAATCAGGCGCGCGACGGGTCGGATCGTGAAATGGTTGAGGCCGTTTTTCGATTCGAATCGCAATGTCTTGTACGCCGCTGGCGATCGTTGCGAAAGCGCGAAAGATACTTGCGGCCATCGAAGATACGGCGCGCAAAAGCAAAAACCCGCGACACTTGCGTGATCGCGGGTTTTTTAATACTGCCTGAATCTTGTTGGTGCCGGAAAGAGGAATCGAACCCCCGACCTTCGCATTACGAATACTTTACAAAGCACTAGCAAGCAAGGAGTATAGCACCATGGAGCCGCCCGTCAGGTGCTAGTGAGCAATGAAGAAAGGCGCGTGCGATGCCCCTAGGTGGTCGGGAATGGTGTGGCAACAACACTGAGAATCCGCCTTTCGGGCCACGCGGCGTATTCTCGTCCCTTGTCTGTTACAAGGATGGCCGGACCGTCGAGGACGATGCATTGATGCCTTTCCAGAGCGACGATCATGGCATCTCGTTCGGCGGCGGCCGGAACTCGTGGACTCCAAAACGCGTCGTATGCGTTGCGTGTCGTCCCGGCATTCAGGCTAATCATCCAATCAAGGGCGTGTTGTGTCGCGGGTGCGAAAAAGTAGTTCATGTATCGGTATTCCCAGATCCGCGCGGCTGCGCCCTCGGCCGCAAACAGATTCCGGATCTGTACTACCTGCTCTGGACTGAGGTGGAGTCCTTCGAGTTCTGGAACGCTAGGAGCGGCAATGGAGTCGCTGCCGTCTACGCCCTGTTCTGCCTCAACCTTTTCCTGTTGCGTGACGAGCTTCCCACCCATAAATTCAAGACTGGCGATGCGATTGATAAGCGCTTTGATTTCTTCCGAGTAGCGGCGCGACGCGGCAAAGATGCACAAGCCAACGATGACCGGCCACGACAGAAACACCTTTAGGTATTCAAGCAGTAGCTTCCAATCGATCGAACAGGCGGCGCTCATCGTTCACGCTCCATTTTGGTTGTTTTTTCGAGCGCGACTTTACCACGCGGAAGGTCGCAATCACGGGTGCACTAACACTCATGGGCGGCCGCTGCGTAGCGGCGGAGACACGGCAGTGAGCATTTGTGGCCCCGCTCGCGGCCTATTGCTTCACCCGTTGCCAGTCCTTCGGCGTCAGCCGCACTACGCCAGCGGATGGTCGAGCCGGTGCGCCGCCGTCGAGCCGCACCACGCGCGTGATAGTTCTCGTCGCCGTCGAGCGGCCACGCGCCAGCACGGCGGCAACCTCCATGTCGAGTGCGGACGGCGTGAAGCTCGCGGCTTCGCTCACGCTCTCGATAGTCGCGCGCCCGTTCGCGGGCACGGTCACGACGGACAATTCCAGAATTTCGAACGCCTCGAAAACCATGCCCTTGCCGTCGTCGCGCGGCCGCCATGCGGTCGGACGGAAGCCGATTGAAACCGAGTTGAGCAGCTTCGTGCGAATCAGCGCCCATACCGTGTCGATGCGTTCGGCCAGACTGGCGGGCGTCGTCACCTTCGCCACGCGGGCCGCGAATTCGATGCCCTTCGGCGTGCGCTTCAGGCTCGATACCGTGCCGATAATGCGCGCATGGTCGTGTTGTTCGAGCAGCGGCAGCGGCGTTTTCCAGACGGCTCCGGCCGGGTCGAGAATGTCGTTCATGCGGTCGATATCGCCGGTCGATGCAATGCCGCGAATCTCGCGCGTGCTCTCGTCGGCGCTCCGGATTTCGAGCCGCATGTTCGTGTTGCGCGCATGCTCGCGCAAATAGCCGTCGTGCGGCGTCTTGCCCTTGGTCGTGTCGCTCATGGTGTCGTCTCTCCCGGTCGTATCAGAAGCCGTATTTGTCGCGCACGTTCGGCGCGGCCCTCTTGCCGTTGCTCTTTTTGGGCGGCGTCACGCCGTCCTCGAAATACGCGTTGCTCTCCCACGGCCGCATGCGTTGCGCGGCCGGTTGCTTCGAAGCCGTGTTCGCGTCCTCGCTTCGCATGCGGCTCGATAGGTGCAATCGCAGCTTCGAGCCAGCAGACGCCAGTCGAGCGGCGGCCCGGTCACGCAGCACGCACGCCGGATGCGCATATCGGCGTTTCGTCGTCTCGTCGGTCAGCACGCGGCCCTCTTTCGCAATCGTCGCTTCGAGTTCTTCGACTTCGAGCGCGGCCCGCACGTAGACGGCAAGGTCTTCGCTATCGCTCGCGCGAAAATGCCCTTCGGGAAAGCTCGCCAGAACGCGATTCCATAGTCGAGTCGCAGAACGGCCCCACGAGCGCGGCGGGATAGGCGGCGGCGCTATGGGGAATGGCCTAGGCTCACGCGGCTTTGCGGTCATGGTCGGCTCCGGTCTGGTTAGGGGAAAAATCCACTTTTATGGAAACGAAGGTGCTCATGGGGTGTCCGCTTTGTTTCGGCCTTGCTAAAACCCTCCCCGCCCTAGGGGGTGCCCCGCGTTTACTTCGGCTTGTTCGGCCGTGCGACCGTCCACACGAGCAGACGCACGAGCAGGTCGAGCGGCGTGCAGACGATGAACAGCACGAACGCGAGCGGGGCCACGAGCACGAGCGGCAGCTTGATTGCACGGCGGCCGCGCCTCGTGCGCCACGTCAATAGCCAGGTTCGTCGCGACGAAAACATGATGATGTTCGTCCTCGCCGGTTCAGGCCACAAGCCGGATAGGCGCGGCTTCGGCGGCCTCGTCGAGCCGGGCGTGATACTGCATGCCGTCGCCGTCGAGCCAGAAGTAAGCGCCGCCTTGCCCGGTCACGAGCACGTCGATAACTCGCCGCTGTTGTCCGTCGCCGCGTTCGTCGGCGAGTTCGTCGAGCCGGGCGCGAATCAGGTCAGCAAGGCGCACGGCCAGCGGGGATACCACGCACGCGGCGGGGTCGTCGAGCAGGTCGAGCAGGTCGTGCTCGATGCGGCTTGCGACAGCTTGCCGGGCGCGCTCGTGTCGATAGGTGCGGGCGTCGCCGTAGCAATCGCAATGTTCGCCGGTGTAGCAGATGCACATGATGTTTGTCTCCAAGGTTCGATAGCTCACGACGGATAGGGCACGACGAGCGCGAGCGTGCGATTGCCGCCGTCGAGTTCCACGAGCAGATGCCAATGTGCATGCGCGTCGTCGGTGTCGATGAACAGGTTCGCGACGTTCAGCCCGCGATTGTATTGGGGCAGGTCGAGCACGGCGGCCACGAGCACGCGCACCGCGGCGTCGTCGGTGTCGGCGGGCGTCAGCTTGCGGCCCGCGCGCACGGCGGATAGCACGGCGCGTTCGAGCGCGCTCATGCGTCGCCAGTAGTCGCGCAGTGCGTGACGTTCGGCGATGCTCGCGGCGTTCGTCGATATCTCGTTGCACATGGCGGGCGGCTCCCGTAACGGCTCCCCAGAATTGGCGAGTGGTTCAGGGTGTCGGCGTCGTCCAGTCGATGCCGGTCAGCGTGACGACGCTCGCGGGGCGCGCGGCTTGCCAGTCCGCCACGCGCGAGAACTTCGCCGCGCCGATGTTCGCTTGCCACAAGCTCAAGACTTCGGTCGCGCCTTCGTCGTCGGTCGTGTTGAGCAAGGTCTGTTCGGACGTATCGACGCGCAAACCGTCGTCGAAAATGACGACGCCGGACGGGTCAACAAGCGAGAGCACGTCAGGCGGAACGCCAGCGGCCGCAACCAGCGGAAAGCCGGTTAAAGCGCCGCCTCTGACGGTCGTGTCGGCGTTGCCTAGGCCGTCGCCCAACAGGGCAAAGCGCGCGGCGCTCGATGCGCTCGCCACCCATACCGCGCGTTGCGCGTCGCCTTCGAATTGGTCGAGAACCCGGCCGATATCGGCGCGCAGTTCGTCGGCGCTCGTGCCGGTCGATGCGACCGTGATGCCCGCATGCACGAGCGATTCGGGGGCGTCGCCGGTGCCGTCGTTGTCGGGGTCGAACAGGGCGGAACCTTCGGCGGCGGCCACGGCGCTCGCGGCGTCGTCGCCTAACTGGCGCATGAACACGTCGCCCAATGCGCGCCCGGCTTCGGCCGTATAGCAGATGATGCCGCCGACACTCCTGTCGCCCGAAAGGCGCACGATATCGAACGACGCATTGGTGACGACGAGCGGCGCACCTTCACGACGCCATGAAGCCGTCGGCGGTACTTTGTCGACGAGTACCGGAACGCCGGGCGCACCACGGCGCCACGGGCTGATGCGGTCTACGGCGCCGACGACGGAAACGGCGGGCGCCGTACCGATGTAGTCCGCGAGTTGTCCGGCGTCGAGCGAAAGCGCGCCGGTGTCAATCGCGCGTTGCAATAGCAGAACGACCTTTGATGTTTCGCCATAGCTCGCGGCGGCCATGGCCTTGGCGTTCAGCACATTGCCACGGCAGCGCGCGATTGCGGCCAGCGCCCTCGCGAAGTCGGTCACGATAAGCATGTCCATGTCTCCCGGTTGGATTGAGCGGCCGCGAGCGCGGGCCGGTTCAATTCATGGTGGACGATGGACGGCCGGATTACTTCACGTCTTTTCCCGCGTTGATACGCAAGTCGAGTTGTTCGGCGGCCACGTCGAACAGCGATACCCAACGGCGGCCGCCTCCGTCGCGGCGCACGGCATAGCGCAACGTGCCAAGTTGCTCGCGCTTTCGCAACGTACCGCGCGCAAGGTTGAGCAGACGTTCCGCCGTCGCCTCGCGGACATGCCTATCGCCTCGCACAAACTCGTGCAGCTCGAACTGCACTTGATAGCTCAGGCTCACCACGAGCGCGAGCACGGCGCGGTCATACGGCACGACGAGCGGCGGGGCGTCGTCCGGTTTCATGGCTTCGACGTTTCCATTAGTTGACGACGCAAGTCGCTCAGATGCGCCGCTATCGAATGCCCCAGACCGGCGGCCAGCGTGCGCTCGTCGTCGTCGTCCTCGATGCCGATAGCAAAACGAAAGTCGAACCAGCGGCCCGCCTTCTGTGACGTCTCGATGGCACTCTGCGCAATCTCACGTCCGGCGTCGTCGAGTGACGCGAATCGGCGCGGCACGCTTACCTCACCGTCCCCTACATGCACGACATAAGCGCCGTCGGCAAGCCGTTGCGCGCGTATCTCGACTCGCAGCAGATTGTCGTCGTCGTCCATGTTCGTGTTCATGGGCTTGTTCATGCTCTTGCGCATGGTCTTGTTCATGCGTCTGTTCATGTATCTGTTCATGGTTCAAGGCTCCTTTGACTTTCAATGTCGAGCCGGGCCGCGCGCCCGGTTATCGGCCTCGTCGAGTCGGCGCGTGACGGCATAGTAGACGGTTCGATAGGCGGCCAGTTCGGCGTCGCCGTCCTCGCTTGGCGGCGGCTCCTTTCCCGGTTCGGCGCTCATGCGCAACAGCATGTATCCGACCATGGCGGGCAGCAGTTCGGATTGATTCACGCGGCGGATGATGCGCACGAGTTCATTGCATACGCTCTCGTCAACCGGGCGGCCGTCGTGCTCGCGGTCTTCGAGATAGTGCAGACCGGAAAGCAGACGGCCGCAAAGCTCGGCCGCCTCGTCGAACTTCGCCATGGCGGGCGGCTTGTAATGCACGGGCGGTTTGCGGCTCATGGTCAATAGCCCTCTTCCCAATCGTTGACGCTTTCGACAGAGAGCATTAGCGCGGTCGGATGCCCGGACAGCAGGCCAGCAATATCGCGTTTTTTGAGCGGCGGCAGCAGTTGTTCAGGCGTCGGCATGGCGGCTAACGCGGCCTTCGCGGTTTCGCTCGTGAGAGAACCTGCAAGCAGTTCCGTATGCTTGGCGGCCAGCGCGCGCTCTAGTTGTGCGCGGGCCTTTTTCACGCGGGCGTCGATTTCCGCGTTACCGGCCTTGCGTACCTCGTCGCGGCGCTCCCTCAGTCCATAGCGGCCACGGTTTATAAACCCGCACATGAAGCCGGGTGCGTTTTCCATTGGGATGCCGGATGCCTTGGCAATGGCCTTTAGCTTTTCGTCGGCTTCATGGCCTACCTGCTTCGCGTGCGCCACGAGTTCGGACCAGCGTTCGTCGTCTTCGTCAAAAATCTTGGACAGGTTTTCTTCCATGCGAGCGCGCAGGGTTGCCGCGTACTCGTCGATTGCCGTCTTCGCCACGCGGCCATTCAGGCGCACGACTTCACGCAGTGAATCGCGCTCTTTCGCGCTCATGGTGTTGGTTTCGTTCGTCGGGGTCTTCGTCGTCATGGTGTCGTCGCCAATAATAAGGATTACCGATAACAATCGATATGCGAATCCACAAACGGATGCGCATGTTGCTACTTCACGCGGAACAAACGCGGCGGGGGCGGCGGCTCCGGCAGTAGTTCGCCGTTCGCCCGGCGTCGGGGCTTCGCTACCGGCGCGGGCGGCGGCTCGCTTTGCAGGACGAAAACCAGTTGACGCAGGTACATGCACAGCCCTTCGAGCGCTTGGCATTCGCCGGTCGAACCGAACGGCCACGCCACAGAACCAGCGGCCACTTGCGCGAGCGCATCAGACGGCCGGGCCTCGCACCATTGCGACAAGGCGCGCGCCACGGCCGCACGACGTTCGTCGTCGAGCGCGTGCGCAATCAGCCGTTCAATCAGCGCAATGCGTTCGGCGTCGAGCGGCCGCCAGCGCAAGCTATCGAACATGGCGCGAAGCTCGCGGCCGTGAATCAGCAGCGCATTCGCCACGCGGACGTGCTGTTGGTAGTGTTCGTTCGGTTGCGCCATGGCCATATCCACTCCGTTTCAATGCTGTAAGAAACAACACGCGGAAAGGTACGCGGTACAGGTACGTGGTAGGTACGCGAAGGTACGCCCCTAAAGGGGCGTGTACCTTCTGTACCTCCATACCCAAGTACCGTGTACCTCGTGTACCTTTTCGAGTACCTTCCTATCTGGCGGGCGTTTGCGGCCGGTCACTTCGTGTACCTCGGCGTACCACGCGTACCTTTTCTCGCGTACCCGACGACCGTGCTTTTTTTCCGAAACACGGGTTACAAAATCCTTTCTGTGCTACTTGGCGGCCTCCGCGATACAGACCATTCCGGCCGCTTCATGGATGGCGTGAGCGGTCACGAGCCGCTTCATGGCCCGATAGATCGGGCCTTTTTCGTACCGGCCTTTGAAGTGCGCCACCACGGCGGATTTCTTGATGCCGACTTTGCGCTCAGCCAGAAATTCGATGACCGCGCCTTCGACTTCGCCCATGCGTTTGCAGATCGTCGTATCGGCCGGCATGTCGGCGGGTTCGACGATTGGCACGGTCACGCTCTTGCCCCACTCGTCAATGCCGACTTCCACGCGCACGAAGCGGGCGGCCAGCTTTTCATGCTCGGTGCCTAGCTCGCGCTGTTTCTTGACCGTGAGCATGCGCGTATCGATGGTCGGGTTGTACTCGCACACAATCTCGTCGTCGGCGTTCGAATAGATAACGCTCGATCCGCGCGAGCGGCTCGCGTCGGCCACGCCGGTGTGATGGATCACGAGCACGGCCGCGCCGGTCGCTTCGGCAATGCACGTCAGCGTGCGCATCACGACGGTCATATCTTTTGTCGAATTCTCGTCGCCGGAACCGCAACAGCGCGCGAGCGTGTCTATCACGATCAGCTTCACGCGTTCCCCGCTTTGCGCCTCGAAATACTTGACGCAGTCGACGACGCGCGCCATGTCAGCGAGTCCGTCGAACAGGTCGATTGCTTCGCCTGCCACGAGTAGCGGCATATGGTCGATACCGAAGTGCTTTTTAGCGCCCGCAATCCTGCGCGCCACATTGCCGGGCGCTTCGGCCGCCAGATACACCACGGCTCCCTGTCGGGTGCGCTTGTCTAGAAAATCGATACCCAGCGCCACGCAGATCGCGAGATGAATGGCAAGCGTCGTCTTGCCTGCATAGGAAGGTCCGAACCACGTACACACTTCGGCCTCGCACAATAGATCTTCGACGACTTGCGGCTTTTGCTTCAGGTCCGGGCCGATAGCATTGGCGTGCGTCGTCTTGAGCGGCGGCGGCTCGTCGATACGCGCGTCGTCGTGCGCGGCGGGGTCTGCCTTCGTGGGCCGCACGGCCGGATGGCGGCGCTCGGTCTGTGCCCCATGGGGCACTTCGGCCAATGCGGGCGGCGTCGGTTTCATCGCCAAAAACTCCCGGCGCACGGCGTCGATTTCTTGCGGCGTCGGCTCGCTCACCACGCACCCCGCGCAGCGGCGAAGCGGATCGAGTGGCAGTCGGACGTGAAACTCGCGCGGCGGGTTTCGGCCTCAATCACGGCGTCCACGCGTGCGCGCACGTCGCGCCGCGCGATATCATCACCATGTGCCGTCTGCGGCATGTCCATTGATTTAGCGCCCGCCGCGCCACGGTGGGCGTTTTCTTCTCTGGAGGAGGTCATAACGTCTTTTTACGCTTTGACTTCGGCGGTGGGATTGCCCTTATGTTCGCGGAGCAGCGCTTTGACGCGTGCGGCACGATTCTTCGGCTTAACTGGATTGACGGGGGGCGGGGCAGGCGTGGCGCGCACGCGCTCGCGCGCGGCGTCTTTCTTCATCTCAACCAGTGCCGCAAAAAGTGCTTCGGGCGCGTCCGTCACGAGGCGTTTTTTGACGATGAACACGAGACCTTTTTCGATCAGTGCGTTGCGACGCTCGCCATAGGTAAAGGTGCGCATGGATTGGTCGCTGTCGAACAGCGGTTCTCCGTAAGTCGCGCGCCACGATCTTTCATCGTCGTAGAGGGGGATAGGGTGCGTCATCGTCATCGCTCGTTCTCCAGTGATTGCCCTTACTGGCGGCGTTCCAGACCGGCCAATATCGCGATGATGGGCAAATAAAAAGCCCGGAACTTAGGTCCGGGCTTGTTTACTTAATGGATTGACGCGCTTATGTTCGCGATTCAGATTTCGGCGGCGGCCACGGGATATCTGCGACGACTTCCCGAGCCTTCGTTTCGCCCATGCGCAGCTCCGTCTTGAGTTTGCGGAATAGCTGCGCCTTCGTCACCGTGCGCCCGGTCGCAGCGCGCCGATGGTATTCGGCGATCCAGAGGTCGCGCGCGCGGGCAATGATGTCGCCGCTGTATCCCTGCTGTGACTGTCGGTGGCGCGTTAGCACGCGGCCAAAGCCTTCGCGCAACTCGCCTTCGATGCCGTCGAACAATGCTTTGACGATCGCGCTGTTACGGCGGCGCATGTCCAATACGAACGCAGTGTCGGCGTCCGCTTGGTACGCTGCCGTGAAGCCTTCCATTAGCGCCACGTCGAGCCGTTGCAGGGTTTCGCGGGTGCGCACGTCGATTAACGTCAGGCCGGTCCGTAGCGGCTCGCCGCCGTTCGGGTCATCCATAACCAGTTCGGGTAGCGGCCCTCGGAGCCGGGACGCGGGCTTTTTCATGCGATGTCTCCCATAACGCGATTAACCACGGCCCGCTTGCTATCGACCGTGAGGTGCGCGTAACGGCGGGTCACGTCGAGTTGCTTGTGTCCGAGGGTTGCGGCCACGTCGAGTAGTGACGCGCCGCCTTGCGCCAGATAACTGGCGCACGTGTGTCGCAAATCGTGAAATTTGAAGTCGGACAGGTGCGCGTCGCGTACCGCGTTCGTCCACGCTTTGCCGAGCGTGAAGGGCCGGTCAGGATCGCCTACTCGCGCGAAAAGCAGCGCGTCGCGGTGCGCAGGCTTGCCGAAGCGGCGCAATTCGTCGAGCACGGCGGGCACGAGCGGACATACGCGCGGCTCGTCGTTTTTCGACGTTCGCACGTAGGCTGTAGCCCGCTCAACGTCGATATCGGAGTAACGCAGGCGCAGTAGCTCCGACTTGCGCGCGCCGGTCGTGATCGCCAGCAGGATCAGCAGATACAGCCGGGGCCATGTAGAAAGGCGCGAAACGGCGAGCAGGCGCTTGCGTTCGTCATCGTTCAAAAATCGGACGCGCGCATTGTTGGCAGCGGGCAGGGGCACTTCGCGGCACGGGTTCGTCCATCCCTTTGGCATCATGCGCCGGTCGCGGGCGAATGACAGGACGGCGGACAGGCACGCGCGCGCCTTGATAATCGAGCCGGGCTTCGGCAGGCCGAGTTCGCGATAGACGCCCGCGCCGGTTTCGTTAGTGCCGACGAAGCGGCGCACGGGCGTCGCGGCCCAGTCGTCGAGCGCATCGGCTACGGCATCGGCGTCGATCTCACACGCAATCCAACCGTCGAAATATTGCGACCATCGGCGGATAATTTGCGCGCGCGACGGATCGCGACCCTGATAGGCGGCGAGATACGCTTCGGCGAGTTCGGAAAAGGGAATGCGCCGCCGGTCCGGCGCGATTGCGCGGACAGGGGCTATTTCGTAGGCCGTTCTGGACAACGGCGACACGATTTTGAGATGTTGGGCGGACATATCAGACTCCATGAGAGCAACGCATTAGTTGCTAGTGCATGGCGGTCTGGAAACCGCGCCAGTAAAGGCGTTGGTGCCGGAAAGAGGAATCGAACCCCCGACCTTCGCATTACGAATGCGCTGCTCTACCGTCTGAGCTATTCCGGCTCCATTGTTGCGTTCGTTTAGTTCGTCAGCAACGAAGAAGTGAGATTATGCAGAGCCTTTCCGGCTTTGGCAATACCTAAGATCAATTTTTCTTTTCGAGATGGTAGCGGGTCACGCGGTCGACCTCGCTCTTCGAACCGAGGAACACCGCCACGCGCTCATGCAGGCTCGTCGGCACGATATCGAGGATGCGCTGCTCGCCGTTGGTCGCGGCGCCGCCGGCCTGCTCGACGATGAACGACATCGGGTTCGCTTCGTACATCAGGCGCAGCTTGCCGGGCTTCGACGGATCGCGCTTGTCGGCCGGATACATGAAGATGCCGCCGCGATTCAGAATGCGGTGCACGTCCGCGACCATCGATGCGATCCAGCGCATGTTGAAGTCTTCCTTGCGCGCGCCGTCCTTGCCGTCGTTCAGCTCGCCGATATAGCGCTGCACCGGCTCATACCAGTGACGGCTGTTCGACGCGTTGATCGCGTATTCGCGTGTCTCGACCGGAATCTGCATGTCGCGCTGCGTGAGCACCCACGAGCCGAGTTCGCGATCGAGCGTGAAGCAGTTCACGCCGTGGCCGGTCGTCAGCACGAGGACGGTTTGCGGGCCGTACACGGCGTAACCCGCGGCGACCTGCTGCGATCCCGGCTGCATGAACGCCGCCTCGCTCGGATCGGCGCCGTCCGGGCAGCGCAGCACCGAGAAGATCGTGCCGATCGACACATTCACGTCGATATTCGACGAGCCGTCGAGCGGATCGAACGTCAGCAGGTAATTGCCCTTCGGATAGCGATTGGGGATCGGGAAGATCTTTTCCATTTCTTCCGATGCCATCGCGGCCAGGTTGCCGCCCCATTCGTTGGCTTCGAGCAGGATTTCGTTCGAGAGCACGTCGAGCTTCTTCTGCACTTCGCCCTGCACGTTCTCGCTACCCGCCGAGCCGAGCGCCTCGCCGAGCGCGCCCTTGCTCACGTGATAGCTGATTTGCTTGCACGCGCGCGCGACGACTTCGATCAGGAGACGCAGATCGGCAGGCAGGTTCTGATGTTCACGCTGCTGCTCGATCAGATATTTCGAGAGCGTGGTGCGGCTGGAAATGGAGGACATGCTTAGGCTCCGTGAGCGTTAGACGAATATTCACGATTCTAACCGCTCGACCCGGCCGCTCCATGTGACAGCGACCGACGGCATCCGCCATAAGCGAGAGCGGCCGGCGCACGAGAACGCGCGCGCCGGCCGCTAAACAGCAAAAACTTCCGACGAAACAGCGCTTAAGCCGCGAGCGCCTTTTCGACGACCTCGCGCACATCGCGCGATTTCGCCTTCGATGCGACCTCGCTCAGCGCCGCGTGCATCTTCTCGCGCAGCTGCGGCGTGAAGCGGCGCCACAGTTCCAGCCCGCGCGCGAGGCGGGCGGCGACTTGCGGGTTGAGCGCGTCGAGCGCGATCACCTGTTCGGCCCAGAACGCGTAGCCGGAGCCATCGGCGGCGTGGAATTGCGCCGGGTTGCCGCTGCAGAAGCTGAAGATCAGCGAGCGCGCGCGATTCGGGTTTTTGATGTTGAACGCCTGATGCTGCATCAGCGTGCGCACGATCTCGATGACCTTGCGATCGGCCGAGCCGCGCTGCGTCGCCTGCAGTGCGAACCACTTGTCGATGACGAGCGCCTCATGCTCGAATCGGCGATAGAAATCCGCCAGCGCCGCATCCGCGACGGTTGCATCCGCGCCCTTCGTCGCGCTCGCGAGCAGCAGGGCGGAGAGCGCCGCTGAGCGGTCCGTCATGTTGTTGGCGGCGTCGTATTGCGCCTGCGCGAGTTTGACGGCGTCGCGCGGATCGTCGAGCTGGCTCAGATACGCGAGCGACAGATTCTTCAGGCCGCGCTTGCCCGCATCTTCCGGCGTCGGACGATATTCGCCCGGCGTGCGGTTCGCTTCGTAAGTCGCGAGCCATTTGTCGCGCAATTGCGACGCGAGACGGCGGCTCATGAAGACGCGTGCCGCGTGCACGGCGGCCGGATCGGAGACGGTCATCTGTTCGGCGAGATAGCTTTCCGACGGCAGCATCAGCGCGAGCTCGCGGAAGGCCGGCGTGAGCGTGGTGTCGTCGAGCACGCGGGCGAACGCGGCGATCACCTGATCGTCGATGGCGAGCGTTTCGCCCTTGCCCGCGCGCTCCGCGAGCGCCAGCAGTTCGCGCGTGGCGAGGCGCTGGCCGGCTTCCCAGCGGTTGAACGGATCGCTGTCGTGCGCGAGCAGGAACGCGAGTTCATCGTTGGTGTAGTCGTATTCGACGATCACCGGCGCCGAGAAATTGCGCAGCAGCGACGGCAGCGGCGCCTCGTTCACGTCGACGAACGTGAACGACTGTTCGCGCTCGGTGAATTCGAGCACGCGCGTCGTGCCGTTCGGTTCCTTCTCGCCTTCGAGGCGCAGCGGCAAGTCCGCGCCGTTCTGGCCGATCAGGCCGACCGAGAACGGAATCAGCAGCGGTCCTTTCTGCGTTTCGCGCGCCGCTTCCGATGCGTCGCCGTAACCCTGCGTGAGCGTCAGCGTGTAGTGCTTTTTCGCGGCGTCGTACTTCGCGCGTACCGATACGCGCGGCGTGCCCGCCTGGCTGTACCAGCGCTCGAACTGCGCGAGATCGCGATGATTCGCATCGGCGAGCGCCTGGCGGAAGTCGTCGCAGGTCACGGCCTGGCCGTCGAAACGTTTGAAGTAGAGATCCATGCCGCGCCGGAAGCCGTCGCGGCCGAAGAGCGTCTGATACATCCGCACGACTTCCGAGCCTTTCTCGTAGACGGTCATCGTGTAGAAGTTGTTGATCTCGACGTAGCTCTCGGGGCGCACCGGATGCGCCATCGGGCCGGCGTCTTCCGCGAACTGCATCTGACGCAGCACGCGCACGTCCTCGATGCGCTTGGTCGCGCGCGCGGCGGCGCTCGCCGCGCCTTCGACATCGCCTGCGGCCATGTCGGCAGAAAACTCCTGATCGCGGAATACGGTGAGGCCTTCCTTCAGGCTCAACTGGAACCAGTCGCGGCAGGTCACACGGTTGCCCGTCCAGTTATGGAAGTACTCGTGGCCGACCACGGCCTCGATGTTGGAGAAGTCCGTGTCCGTCGCGGTTTCGGGATTCGCGAGCACGTACTTCGTGTTGAAGATGTTGAGGCCCTTGTTCTCCATCGCGCCCATGTTGAAGTCGCTCACCGCGACGATCATGAAGCGGTCCAGATCCAGCTCCAGCCCGAAGCGTTTTTCGTCCCAGCGGATCGAGTTGACGAGCGAGTCCATCGCGTGACGGGTCTTGTCGAGATCGTGCGGCTCGACCCAGACCTGCAGCAGCTTCTCCTTGCCCGAACCCGACGCGATGCGCTCCTCGATGCACACGAGCTTGCCCGCGACGAGCGCGAACAGATAGCTCGGCTTCTTGAACGGGTCTTCCCATTTGGCGAAGTGGCGGCCATCGGGCAGATCGCCTTCCTCGATCAGATTGCCGTTCGACAGCAGCACCGGGTACGCGGTCTTGTCGGCGCGCAGCGTGACGACGTAGGTCGCCATCACATCCGGGCGATCGAGGAAATAGGTGATGCGGCGGAAGCCTTCGGCCTCGCACTGCGTGAAGAAGTTGCCGCTGGAGACATAAAGTCCGGAGAGCGTCGTGTTCTCAGCCGGATTGCAGATGCTCTCGATGCTAACCTCGAAGGCATCCGCGGGAATACTGCCGATGGACAGTCCGTTTTCGTGCACGCGGACATCGGCGTGCGCCGTGCCGTCGATCGCCGCGCTCACGAATTCGAGCTGCTCGCCCATCAACTCGAGGCGCGATGCGTCGCCGTGGGCGTCGGGATTGCGGCGCAGTTTCATCGTGTTCTTCACGACCGTGCGCGACGCTGCGAGGTCGAACTCGAGCGCGACGGAATCGATCAGGAAGGCCGGCGGCGTGTAGTCCTGGCGGCGAATCACAGCGGATGCGGTCGTGGTAGACATGGCAAGATCTTCATGTTTGGATTGAACGGCGCCGGCGTCTCACGTGCGCGCCATCGAGCGCACCAACGCGTGCGCGCCTGGTCGAACCATTGTACAAGCCGCCCGGAGATCGTGAATCGGGCGGCGTTACGCGTCGTGGAACCCACAAAACAAGGACGCCGCCGTGCGCGGCACGGCGGTGCTGTCTATAACGGAGAAGGGTGCTGAACGAAGTGAGGATGACCATGAATGTCCCGATCAAAGCGTTCGTCCGATGGGCGCTGGTACTGACGGCGATGTGGCTCGCCGGCTGCACGACCTACGTGCAGACGCAGGTGACCGCGTTTTCCAACTGGAGCGGCAGCGACGCGACGCGCACGTATGCGTTCACGCGCCGCGACGAGCAGCAGAACAGCATCGAGCAGACGACGTACGAAACGCTCGTCGCCAATGAACTCGCGAAGTACAACTTCCGCCAGGTGCCCGAGGCGAGCGCGAACTATCAGATCGCGATTGCCTATTCGATTCGCGGCGACACCGTGACGGTGCGTCAGCCAATCTATTACGATCCGTGGCCGATGTACGGACCGTGGGGCGCCGGGCCGTATTGGGGCGGACCGTGGGGCGGATGGGGACCGTACGGACCGTGGGGCGCGACGGGTTACGTCGACCAGAGCTATCCGGTCTTCACCCACGCGCTGCAGATCCGCATGAGCGACCGCAAGACCGGTCGCGAGACCTACAAGGTGACGGCCGTCAATTCGACGGGTGATCCCTCGCTCTATCAGGCGATGCCTTACCTCGTGCGCAGCGCGCTCGCCGACTTCCCGCTCGGCAACGGCACGGTGCGCACGGTGACGCTGCCGGTGGACCAGAACGGCGGCATCGCGAATGAAACGGCGGCGTCGGCGGGAGCGAACGAGCGCAGCGTGACGCCTGCGCCCGCCGCAGCCAAGAGCGTCGATTGATCGGGACAACGAAGGCGACGGCGCCCCGGCAATTTTTGCCGAGGGCGTCGGAACCGATTCTGTTCACGGCTTCGGGGAAAGTTTCAAATGCGCCCGCCGGCCTTGACTAAACAGGGAAATATCGCCGCGACGCCGGGCCGCAATATATGCAGCATCGGCGAATTAGCGATATATTCCCGGGATGACAAAATCGTGTCCGCCCAATCCTGAAGCCGTTCCCGAGCCCACCACCTGGGATGCGCGGCTTGCACGCCGTCTCGTCACGCCGCTCGTCGGCACTCCGGTAACGCCCAATCACCTGACCACGCTGCGCCTCGCCATCGGCCTGGCCGGAGCCTACTATCTATCGCTCGGTCAGTTCTGGATGTGCACGCTCGGCGCGCTCCTGATCGCGCTGTCGAATCTCGTCGATCACACGGACGGCGAGCTTGCGCGCATCAGCGGACAGTCGAGCAAGATCGGCCATTTTTATGACCTCGCGTGCGACGCGCTCGTCACCGTGCTGCTGTTCCTCGGCATCGGGTTCTACGTGGCCGTGCATCACCCGTCGATGATCGTGCCCGCCCAATGGCTCGGCGGCATCGCGGGCGTGACGGTCGCGCTGATCTTTTTCCTGCGCATGCGCATCGAATCGATGGTCGGCAAGTCGGGCACCAAGCAAGCGTCGATGGCCGGCTTCGAAACCGAAGACGTGCTGTATCTGTTGCCGGTGGTCACCCTGCTGAACGGCATGACGCCGTTTCTGATCGCCGCGGCGATCGGCGCGCCGCTCTTCGCCATTTACGTGGCGGTGGACCATCAGCGCGTCGCCACGCAGTTGAAGCGCCGCGCGCAGGGCACGCATACCAAAGACGACCAGGATTTCCAGGCGGTGAGATGAGCGATACGGCGACTCCGGACAACATGCTGATTCAACCTGCGCAGGCGCAAGCGGCCGCGCGCCCGTCGAAGCGCGACATCGATTCGACGATGAACACGCGCCTCGCCGCGCTGCACACGCCGAAGCTGCGCGACGAGTACGGCCAGCAAGGTTCGTTTCTCTATATCGAAGACTTCCTGCCGCGCGATTACACCGAGCGTCTGATCGCCGCCGTGCACGACGTGATGCCGTCCGTGAACCGCAACTACTTGCCGGGCCACAAGGCGGGCGGCAGCGTGAGCCGTCACACGCTCGATAAACACGCGCCGTTCATCGCGGATCTGTATCGATCGGAAGCGCTCATCAAGTGGCTGGAGACGCTCACCGGCGACAAGCTGCAACTCTCGCCGCAAGACGATCCGCACGCCTACGCGCTGTACTTCTACACGAAGCCGGGCGATCACATCGGCTGGCATTACGACACGTCGTATTACGATGGCCGCCGCTACACGCTCCTGCTCGGCGTGATCGACGATTCCTCCTGCAAGCTCGACTACGAGCTGCACACGAAGAATCCGGCGGTTCCCGATCAACCCGGCTCGGTGCAATATCCGCCCGGCGCGTTCGTGTTTTTCGACGGCGACAAGCTGCGCCATCGCGTCACGCCGCTCGGCGAGAACGAGATGCGCGTGTCCCTCACGTTCGAGTACGTGACGAATCCCAACATGCGGCCGTTCCAGCGCTTCATCTCGAACATGAAGGACTCGATCGCCTATTTCGGGTTCAGGCAGGTCTTTCGCCGCAAGGGCGGCAAGAACGGACCGGCATGAGCCGCGCGGGCACATTCCTGCTGTCGATCGGCGTGGTGTTGTTTATCGCGCTGCTCGGCTGGCAAGGCTTCGGCTCGGTCGCATCGACGCTCGCCGCCGCAGGCTGGGGTCTGCTCGCGGTCGCGGCCTTTCACGTCGTGCCGCTTGTCATCGACGCCGGCGCGATCAGCGTGCTCTTTTCGCACAAGGAACGCGACGTTTCCCTGCGCGACGCCGTGCTTGCGCGCTGGTCCGGCGAGTCGGTGAACAGCCTGATGCCCGCGGGCCAGATCGGCGGGCCGATGCTGATGGTCCGCTATCTCGCGCAGCGCGGCATGCGCGCACGCGACGCGGCCGCCGTCATCACCGTCAGCACGACGATGCAGACCGTCGCGCAACTGATTTTCGCGCTGATCGGCGTCGTGCTCCTGACGGGCTACGCGGCGGGCGGTTCGTCGTCGACGGTGACGATCGCCGTGCTCGCGGTGATCGGCGTCATCGGCCTTCTTATTTTCGGTTTCTATCTGGCGCAGCGGCGCGGTCTGTTCGGCCGCGCGATGCGCTTCGCCTCGGGCATCGCCGCGAAGTTCTCCGCGAAGCGCGACTGGTCCTCGCTCGTCACGCGCGCCGAAGCCGTCGATGCCGCCGTGCACGACATGTATCGCGAGCGCGGCAAGGTGGCGTCGAGCTTCGGCTTGAGCTTCATCGGCTGGATCGTCGGCACGGGCGAAGTGTGGCTCGCGCTGCATCTGCTCGGCCATCCGGTCGGCTGGACGGAAGCGCTGCTGCTCGAAAGTCTCGGCCAGGCCATTCGCGGCGCGGCCTTCGCCATTCCCGGCTCGCTCGGCGTGCAGGAAGGCGGTTATCTGCTGCTCGCGCGTCTGGTCGGCTTGCCGCCCGAGGCGGCGCTCGCGCTGTCGCTCGCCAAGCGCGCGCGCGAACTGCTGCTCGGCGTGCCGGGCATCGTCTATCTGCATTTCGTTGAAAAAGGCTGGCAGCGCCGCCGTCTCGCGCGCGTGCCGGATATCGACTGACCCACACACGAAGGGAACACAAGCATGCGCGCAATTATTCTTGCGGCCGGGATGGGCTTGCGCCTCGTTCAGCCCGAAGGCCAGCAAAAGCCGAAATGTCTGCTGCGCTTTGGCGATGCCTCGCTGCTCGAACGTCATCTGCACTTCCTGAAAGCGGCCGGCGTCGATGAAGTCGTCTTCGTGACCGGCTTCAAGAGCGAGCAGATCGAAGCGGAGCTTGCGGCCATCGACTGGAAGCCGAAGTCGGAAATCGTCATCAACGACGAATTCACGCTCGGCAGCGTGCTGTCCGTGCACACCGCGCGCGACGCGATGACGCGCGGCGGCGACGTCCTCCTGATGGACGCCGACGTGCTCTACGACGAGCGCATTGTCGAGCCGCTCGTCGCGGGCGGCTCGGTGAATCGCCTCTTGATCGACCGCGATTTCGAAGCCGGCGACGAGCCGGTGAAGCTGTGCGTCGAGAACGGCGTGCCGGTCGAGTTGCGCAAGCAGGTCGCGGCGGGGCTGAAGTACGACACGATCGGTGAATCGGTCGGCTTCTTCCGTTTCGATGAAAAGACCGCCACGCGTCTCGCGGACATCTGCGCCGAGTACGTGGCGACGGGCCGCGCGAAGATGCCGCACGAAGAAGCGGTGCGCGACCTGTTGCTGGAACAATCCGCGGTCTTCGATATCGCCGATGTCACCGGCGCGCCGTGGATCGAAATCGATTTTCAGAACGACGTGAAGCGCGCGGCGGACGAAGTGTTGCCGTCGCTCAATGCGCTGAGTCAGTTTGCAGGAGCCTCGCAACAATGAACGCACCCACACAAATTCCGGTCGGCTATTCGCGCACGCTGCGCCTGCGCGAGATGCTGCAAAGCAATCGCCTCGAATTCCTGATGGAAGCGCACAACGGCATGTCGGCGCGCATCGCGAAGGAAGCGGGTTTCAAGGCAATCTGGGGCTCGGGTCTCTCGATCTCCGCGCAATTCGGGGTGCGCGACAACAACGAAGCGAGCTGGACGCAGGTCGTCGACAATCTCGAATTCATGGCCGACGCGAGCGATCTGCCCATTCTGCTCGACGGCGACACCGGCTACGGCAACTTCAACAACGTGCGCCGTCTCGTGAGAAAACTGGAGCAGCGCGGCATCGCGGGCGTGTGCATCGAGGACAAGCAGTTCCCGAAGACCAACAGCTTCATCAACGGCGAAGCGCAGCCGCTCGCGGATATCGACGAATTCTGCGGCAAGATCAAGGCCGGCAAGGATTCGCAGAGCGATCCGAATTTCTCGATCGTCGCACGCGTGGAAGCGCTGATCGCCGGCTGGGGCATGGAAGAAGCGCTGAAGCGCGCCGAGGCGTATCGCCAGGCGGGCGCGGATGCGATTCTCATCCACAGCAAGCTCTCGAAGCCGGACGAAATCCTGACGTTCGCGCGCGAATGGGCCGGTCGCGGTCCGCTCGTCATCGTGCCGACGAAGTACTACAGCACGCCCACCGATGCGTTTCGTCAGGCGGGCATCAGCTGCGTGATCTGGGCGAATCATCTGATTCGCGGCGCGGTCTCGGCGATGCAGGCGATCGCGAAGGAAATCCACGACAGCGAGACGCTCGTCAACGTGGAAGACCGCATCGCGTCGGTGAACGAAATTTTCCGTCTGCAGGACGCGGACGAATATTCCGCCGCCGAGAACATCTATCTGAGCGCGGCGAATGAGAAGCGCAGCGCGATCGTGCTCGCCGCGAGCCGCGGCGCGGGCCTCGAAGCGCTGACCGAAGCGCGTCCGAAGGTGATGCTGCCGGTCGCGGGCAAGCCGCTCTTGCGTCATCTCGTCGAGGCGTTCAAGAAGGAAAGCATCAACGACATCACCGTCGTCGGCGGATATCGCGCCGATGCGATCGAGAAGAGCGGCATCCGCCTCGTCGTCAACGAGCAGCACGAAACCACGGGCGAACTCGCGTCGCTCGCGTGCGCCGTGAAGCACATGAATGGCGATACCGTGATTTCCTACGGCGACCTGCTGTTCCGCAGCTATATCCTGCGCGATCTGGTCGAATCGGACAGCGACTTCTGCGTGGTCGTGGATTCGTCGCAGGCGCCGCAAACGGGCGCTGGCACAACCGATTTCGCCTATTGCTCGACCGCCGACGACCGCGCGCTCTTCGGCCAGAAAGTGTGGCTCGAAAGCGTCGTCGGCGCGGGGCAGACGCTTGACGGTGAGCGTGCGCCGCAAGGCCGCTGGATGGGCCTCGTCAAGGTGCGTGCGGGCGCGCGTGAACGTCTGCTCGCGACGCTCGCCACGCTGCAGCAGCGCGCCGATTTCGACACGCTCGACACGGCCGCGCTCCTGAACGCGCTCATCGCCGATGGTCAGAAGGTCGAAGTGCAATACGTGCACGGCCACTGGCGCGGCGTGAACGATCTCGATGATTTCCGTCGCGCGGGCGATTTCGCGCACGGCCAGACGCCGATCGGTTCGGAAGGCACGGAGAACGCGCGTGATTGAGGCCGCCCAGTTCGTCGAAGCCGCGCGCGAGCGGGGTTTCGACTGGTACGCGGGCGTGCCGTGCTCGTTTCTCACGCCATTCATCAACTACGTGCTGCAAGATGAGTCGCTGCATTACGTGTCGGCGGCGAACGAGGGCGACGCGGTCGCGCTGATCGCGGGCGTCGCGTTGGGCGGCGGGAAGACGCGTCGCGGCATCGCGATGATGCAGAACTCCGGTCTCGGCAATGCGGTGAGTCCGCTGACGTCGCTGACGTGGACGTTCCGTCTGCCGCAATTGCTGATCGTCACGTGGCGCGGCCAGCCGGGCGTCCACGACGAGCCGCAGCACGCGCTGATGGGCCCGATCACGCCGCAGATGCTGGAAACGATGGACATTCCGTGGGAATTGTTTCCGACGGAAGCGGACCAGATCGGCCCGGCGCTCGATCGCGCGACGGAGTACATGGATCGCACCGGCCGCCCGTACGCGCTCGTGATGCAGAAGGGCAGCGTCGCGCCTTACGAGCTGAAGAAGACCGGCTTGTCGGGCGTGCGCGCGAATGCGCATCCGGCGAGCGTGCAGCGCTTCGACGGCGAGCGCGTGACGCGGCACGACGCGTTGCAGAAGGTCATCGCCAACACGCCGAAGGACTCGACGGTCGTGCTCGCATCGACCGGTTTCTGCGGCCGCGAGCTGTACGCGATCGACGACCGCGAGAACCAGCTCTATCTCGTCGGCTCGATGGGCTGCGTGACGCCGATGGCGCTGGGCCTCGCGCTCTCGCGCCCGGATCTCACCGTGATCGCGCTCGATGGCGACGGCGCCGCGCTCATGCGCATGGGCGCGTTCGCGACGCTCGGCGCGTATGGCCCGCCGAATCTCGTTCACTTGCTGCTCGACAACGGCGCGCACGAATCGACCGGCGGTCAGGCGACGGTGTCGCGCGAAGTCGATTTCGCGTCGATCGCGTCGGCGTGCGGCTACGCGCTCGCGCTCGACGGCGACGACATCGGCGTGATCGATCGTCTTTTCGAAGCAAAGGATGTCGATGGCGTGCGTTTTGCGCGTCTATCGATCAGAACAGGCACGCCCGGCGACCTGCCCCGGCCGAAGATCACGCCCGAGGACGTGCGCGCGCGCCTGCAACAACACCTAGGAGACCGTTGATGTTGCTGCTCAATCCGGGTCCCGTCACGCTGACCGAACGCGTGCGCAAGAGCCTGCTGCAAACCGACTTGTGCCATCGCGAGCCGGAGTTCTTCGATTTGCAGGGCGAGGCGCGCAAGCGTCTCGTCGCCGCTTACGAGCTCGATCCCGCCGTGTGGAGCGCCGTGCTGATGACGGGCTCGGGCACTGCCGCCGTCGAAAGCATGATTGCGGGCCTGGTGCCGGAAGGCGGGCGGCTGCTCGTCGTGGAAAACGGCGTGTACGGCGACCGCATCGCGCAGATCGCGAAGCAGTACGGCATCGACCACGAAGTCGTGAAATACGAGTGGATGCAGGCGCCGGACATCGACGCGATCGAGAAGCTGCTCGACGCGAAGGCGTTCACGAATGTCGCGATCATCCATCACGAAACCACGACCGGCCGGTTGAACGCGATCGATCAACTGTCGCGGGCGTGCAAGGAACGCGGCATCGGTTTGCTGCTCGACGCGGTGAGCAGCTTCGGTGCCGAAGCGATCGATTTCGACGGCGGCGGCATCGCCGCAATCGCCGCGACCGCGAACAAGTGCCTGCATGGCGTGCCCGGCGCGGCGTTCGTCATCGCGCGCCGCGATGCGCTCGCGCAGGCCGCGAATCGCAACTATTACCTCGGCATCGCGCGGCTCGCCAAGCTGCAGGACGAGCGCAACACGCCGTTCACGCCGTCGGTGCATGCGTATTACGCGCTCGTCGAAGCGCTGCGCGAGTTTGAGGAAGAAGGCGGCTGGCGCGCGCGGCATCAGCGTTACGCGAAGCTCGCGGAGCAAGTGCGCGCGGGGCTGGCTGCGCTCGGCATCGACAGCGCGTTGTCGCCGGAAGAGTCGTCGGTGGTGTTGCGGGCGTATCGGCTGCCGAAGGGCGTCACGTATGAAACGCTGCACGACGCGCTCAAGGCGAAGGGCTTCGTGATTTACGCGGGGCAGGGCGGTTTGTCGAAGGAACTGTTCCGTATTTCGACGATGGGCGCGCTCGATGCAAACGACATGGACCGGTTGATTTCGTCGTTCGTGGCGCTGTTGCGTTGATCACGGCTTGCAAAAGATCGCCGTAATAAAGGGCGCGACGTGGTGCACCACCGCGTCGCTGCCCGCGGCGCGCACCTTCTGCTCCACTTCGACGTCGCCGCCCCAGACGACGGCGCCATAAGCCGCATCGCCGATCGGCTCGCCTTTTCCCTGCCGGAAAATCGGATCGTCCTTCTGATACGCCACCAGCGCGTACACCCTGAAGCCATACGCTGTCAGCGTCGCGCCTTTCGTCGCGCGAAACGCGTTGATCGAGTTCGGCTCGACGCGCATCGGCTTCGTCTCCAGCAGATGCTTCTCCTGTAGCGGCGCGATGAAATCGTGCGGCGTCGATTTGCAGTCGAGTTGCGCGTCGAGCGCTTCGGCGTGGGCGAGCGCGCCCAGCGACGCGAGCGTCATCGGCAGAACAAAGCGAACGAGGCGGAAGGCGATCATGGCGACGCAGCGAACGTGACAGCCTGCACTTTAGCGAGATTGCAACAAAAGTGCTCAATCGGTCGAGCGAATCGTCGGCGTTTGCGTGGTTCTCCCTACAAAAACGCCCTTCGAAGGAAGGGCGTTCGTCGCGCGGAATCCGGAATGCGTCAGGCCGCCAGTTCCAGCTTCGCCGTGTTGCGCGTGTCGCGCGAATGCACGCGCTTGCCGGCTGCGTAGGTTTCGAACACCGCGCGATCGTCGCCGAGCAGCGCGAACGCGAACAGCAGTTCTTCGAGCGATTCCGTGCGGGACGTGCGGCGCGCGAGCAGCGGCGTCGAGTTCGGATCGAGCACGACGAAATCCGCCTCGCTGCCCGGCGCGAGCGTGCCGATCTTGTCGTCGAGTTCGAGCACCTGCGCGGCGCCCGTGGTCGCGAGCCAGAACATGCGCGTCGCGGTCAGATGATGGCCGGTGAGACGCGCGATCTTGTGCGCGGCGCCCATCGTCTGAAGCATGGAGAACGACGTGCCGCCGCCCACATCCGTCGCGAGCGCGACAGGCATATTTGACTCGCCAGCTTTCTCAAAATCAAACAGGCCGCTGCCGAGGAAAAGGTTCGAAGTCGGACAGTGCGACGCCACCGCGCCGGTTTCCGCCATGCGCGCGCGATCCGTGTCGTCGAGATGGATGCAGTGGCCATAAACCGCGCGGCGGCGCAGCAGGCCGTAGTGATCGTAAATGTCGAGATAGCTGCGGTGCCCCGGAAACAGGCTCTCGACCCATTTGATTTCGTCGGTGTTTTCCGCGACGTGCGTCTGGATGAACACGTCGTTGTGCTTCTGCGCGAGCACGCCGCAGGCTTCGAGCTGCGCTTCCGTCGATGTCGGCGCGAAACGCGGCGTCAGCGCATATTGCTGACGGCCGCGTCCGTGCCATCGCCCGATGAGTTCCGCGCTGTCGTCGTAGCCGGTTTGCGCCGTGTCGCGCAGAAACTCGGGGCAGTTGCGGTCCATCAGCACCTTGCCCGCGATCATGCGCGTGCCGCGCGCTTCGCTCTCGGTGAAGAACGCATCGGCGGATTGCTTGTGCACCGTGCAATAGACGAGCGCGGTCGTCGTGCCGCAGGCCAGCAGCTCGTCGATGAAAAAGCTCGCCGTCCCGCGCGCGACCGCAGGATTCTCGAAGCCGCGCTCGGTCGGGAACGTGTACGTGTTGAGCCACGGCAACAGGCCCGGCGCCGGCGACGCGATCATGTCCGTCTGCGGATAGTGAATGTGCGAGTCGATGAAACCCGGCACGATCAGCTTGTCGCGCATGCTGAGGACGGTGGCGTCGACGTCGAGCGTGTCGCGCAGCGACGCATACGCGCCTGCCGCGACCACTTTGCCGTCCTCGACGATCAGGAGGCCATCGGCCTCGTACACCGCGCCGTCAGCGGCATGCGCGGGATCTTCCCGGAAGGTCAGCAACTGGGCGCGGTAGGCGGTCTGAGTCATGATGCAACGTCTCCGTATCTGGGTTTTAAAGCTGTGAAAGCAGCACTAACGAAAAGGCCGCGATGATCCACATCGCCGGCTTGATTTCCTTCGCGCGACCCGTCGCCGACTTCAGCACGACGAACGCGAGAAAGCCGTACGCGACGCCATCGGTGATCGAGTAGGTCAGCGGGATCAGGATCATCGCGAGGAACGCGGGAATGGCTTCATCGAAGCGATGCCATTCGATCTGCGTGATCGCTTCCATCATGAACACGCCGACGAGCACGAGCGCGGGCGCGGTCGCGATCGCCGGCACGAGCGACAGAAGCGGCGAGAGAAACAGGAACGGCAGGAAGCACAATCCCGCGACGACCGCGACGAGACCCGTGCGCCCGCCCGCCGAAATGCCCGCCGCCGATTCGATATACGCGTTCGCCGGGCTCGTGCCGAGCGGCGCGGAAATGAGCGCGGAGAAGGAGTCGACCATCATCGACTGGCGGATGTTGCGCGGGTTGCCGTCCTTGTCGTAGAGCTTGCCGGCTTCCGAGATCGCCATGAAGGTGGAGAGCGCGTCGAAGAACGACGTGAACAGCATCACGAAGATGAACGGCCAGTAGATGACCTTGAGCGAACCCATCAGATCGAGCTGTCCGACCGCCGAAAAGTCCGGCGCGGAGAAGAGGCCGTTCCAGTTGACGAGCGTTTTCGTGGCGATGGCGGCGGGCCAGTACGCGGTGCCGTCGCCGTAGAAGCGGCCGATCGGAATCGCGATGATCGTTGTGAACACGATGCCGAGCATCAGCGCGCCCGTGACCTTGCGTGCGACGAGGACCGTCGTGACGGCGAGGCCGACGAGAAACGTGATGACCACGGGATTGAGCGATGCCGAATGCACGATCGTGACCGGATCGCCGACGACGAACTTCGCGTTCACCAACCCGATCAGGCTGATGAACAGGCCGATGCCGCACGATACCGCGTGCCGCAGATTCGCCGGAATTGCGTCGACGACGAGCTTGCGCGCGTTGAACGCCGCGAGAATCGCGAAGATCACGCCGGACCAGAACACGCAGCCGAGCGCGGTCTGCCACGGCATCTTGCCGCCGTGCACCATCACGAAGGCGAAGAGCGCGTTCATGCCCATGCCGGGCGCGACGAGCACGGGATTGCGCGCGTACAGGCCCATCGCGCAGCTGCCGAGAAAGCTGACGATGACGGTCGCCGTCAATGCCGCCGGAAACGGCACGCCCGCCGCCGACAAAATGCCCGGATTGACGACGATGATGTACATCGCCGTGAGGAACGTCGTGATGCCCGCGACGATTTCGGTCTTGGTGCGCGAACCGGCCGCGCGAATGCCGAAGAAGCGTTCGAGCGTGGTCGTGTCCTGTTGTGGAGTTGCGGTGGTTTCCATCGTGCTTACTGCTTCCAGTGCTGATCCAGGCGCGCGACCATGGCGTCGCGTTCTTCTTCGGTGACGAACGAGGCTTCGAGGCTGTTCTTGAGCAGCGTGTAGACCTCGTGATCCGTGAGCTTCAGCGCATCGACGATCGCGAAATAGTTCGCGTTGACGTAGCCGCCGAAGTACGCGGGATCGTCGGAATTGATCATCACCGCGACGCCCTGATCGAGCAGGTCTTTCAACGTGTGCTTGGTCATGTCGTCGAACACGCAGAGCTTGATGTTCGACAGCGGGCACACGGTCAACGCGATGCGCGCATCCGCGAGACGCGCGACGAGCGCCGCGTCTTCGATGCTGCGCACGCCGTGATCGACGCGATCCACTTTCAGCAGATCGAGCGCTTCGTAGACATACGACGGCGGTCCTTCCTCGCCCGCATGCGCGACGAGCTTCAGGCCGCGCGCGCGCGCCTTCGCGAACACGCGCTCGAATTTCGACGGCGGATGACCGCGCTCCGACGAATCCAGCCCGACGCCGATCAGCCGATGCGCGTATTTGTCGAACAGCGGCAACGCGCTTTCATATGTCGCGAGCGCGTCTTCTTCGGACAGATGGCGCAGGAAACAGAGAATCAGCTTGCTGGAAAGACCGCGCTTTTCACCTTCGGCGAGCGCGGCATCGATGCCCGCGACGACGGTTTCGATCGGCACGCCGCGTTCCGTGTGCGTCTGCGGATCGAAGAAGATTTCCGTATGCACGACGTGATCGGCGAGCGCGCGCTCGACGTAGGCCATCGTCATGTCGTAGAAATCCTGCTCGGTGAGCAGCACGCTCGCGCCCGCGTAATAGATGTCGAGGAACGTTTGCAGGTCGGTGAAGGCGTAGGCCGCGCGCAGCGCCTCGATGGAGTCGTATGCGAGCTTCACGTTATTGCGCTTCGCCAGCTCGAAAATCAGCTCCGGTTCTAGCGACCCTTCGATGTGGATATGCAGCTCGGCTTTTGGCGCGTGCGCAATCTTGTCGGCGAGTGTGGGATTCATGTGGGCTTTTGAGTTTTGGGGCTACGGATTCGCCTGTGGGTCAGGCGGTCTGTTGCGACGACGCGTGGCTCGAAACGTTGGCTTCGACCGCCTGCAGCAGTTGGGCTGCCGCTGCAACGGCGATCACTTCGGGCGCTTTGTCGACGATGCCGTCGATGCCGATCGGACACACCATCCGCGCGATGCGGGCCGGGTCGATGCCGCGCGCCGCGAGCCGGTGCTCGAACTGCTTCTTCTTCGTGAACGAGCCGATCATGCCGAAGAACGCAAAGTCGCCGCGCCGCAGGATGCACTCCGCCAGCGCGAGATCCACCGTGTGGTTGTGCGTCATCACGATGAAGTACGCGTGGGGCGGCGCGCGGTCGACGGCTTCGTCCGGTGCGTCGTTCGGCTCGATGGTCACGTTGTCCGGCACGAACGGCGGCGCGGGAAACGCGGCGTCGCGCTCGTCGACCCAGGTCACGTGGCAGGGCAGCGTCGCGAGCACGCGCACGAGCGCCGCTCCGACATGGCCCGCGCCGAACAGCACGACCTGAAAGTCACGCGGCGCGATGGTCTCGGTCAGGAGCGCGCCACGCTCGTCGGCGCCGCCGCCGTCCCACAGGAGACAGTCGGCGTCGCTTGCGCCCGGTTCGGGATCGGAAAGCATGACGGCGTCGCGCAGCTCGGGTTGCGGCGCGAACGACACGCTGCGCACGGTCGAGAGACCTTGCGCGGTGCGTTTGGCAAGCGTCGTCACCCAGTTGAGATCGGCGACATCGAGCCGTTCGAACGCGAGCACGACCGCGCCGCCGCAGCACTGGCCGAGGCTGGGCCCGAGCGCGAAACGCTCGAGCCGTCGCATGCGCGCGTTGCGCATGCCGTCCTTCAGCACGTGCCGTGCGGTTTCGATGGCCTTCCATTCCAGATGGCCGCCGCCGATCGTGTAGCGCGCGTCCTCGCGTGTGACGATCATCTTCGTGCCCGGCTCGCGCGGCGCGGAGCCTTCGACACGCGCGACCGTCACGAGCACGACGGCGTCGCCGTGCGCGAGCAGGTGTTGCAGGTCGTTCAGCCAAACTTGCATCGAGTGAGCTCCAGAAATGATCGTGTGTGTGCGAATGGTGCGCGGGTTTGCGTCGTCGCAGGCGCTAGTTTACCGGGCGATGGGCATGCACATCGCCCGGAAAGAGCGAAGCAGGACAGGCGCGCGCACGCACATGCTCGCGGGCGCTGAAGAATAGGGCGCGAAGCCGGAGGAAGCGGATGGTTTGCGTTGTCATGATTCAGGGAGACATTGCGGACCGGGCGCGCGTTACGCGGTTTCCGTTCGCTTCATGGTCGCGATGTAAAAATCGGCTGCCTTTGAGCGAATCGGACTGCGCGCACGTAGATCGCCATCCAGGCATGACCTTACCACCGCAATATCCCAAAAATATTGCCGGGCACGTATCAAGATTATGCGGATGCGCTGATGCGGGGAAGGGAAAGCGCGTCGAGGCGCTTGCTGAGGGGGAGAGCGGGGAAGCGCGGGGAGAAGCGGGCGGCGCGGAACGGCCGCCCGGAACAATTTACCGGACCGTCGAGCGCAATTTGCGCTTGAGCCGCACGCTGGCTGCAACGAACACGAAGATCAGCGCGAACGCGATCAGCGACCATTGCGGCAGCGAAAGCCCGAGGATCGGCGGATAGGGCGTTTCGCACAGACCCGCGACCTTGAACACCTGCGGCAGCCAGCTCGCGGGCGGCAAACCGTCGACGATGGGCTGAAGCGCATCGAAACCGCAGCTGAAGCCGGGATGCGACTGCACGTACACATGGCGAATCGCGGTGGCGAGGCCGCCGAGCGCGGATATCGCGACGAGCGTTTCGAGCAGCGCAATGCCGCGCCAGTTGCGAAACGCGGCGCCGAGAAACGCGAAGATTGCCACCAGCACGAAGAAATAGCGCTGGATGATGCAAAGCGGGCAAGGATCTTCGTTATGGAAGAACTGCAGATACAGCGCGCCGCCGACGAGACCGAGACTGACGAAACCGAGCAGGACGAGCAGGCGTCGCTCGCGTCGCATCGCCCGGTCATCCTGATGCATCGTGAAGTGATGTAAAGAGTTGTTCATTATTTCGCAACGATTCGAGAAGGAAGCACCTGAGTCGCGTGAGTATCGCGGAGAATTCTAGCGCGAACACGCGATGCGCAAATCAGCCGCACATGTCATCCGCGTGCTTCGGCCGCTCAGCGCGTGGTTGCCAGCACCGCTTCGACCGCGCGTCCGATCGACAGCAAGGTGTCGTCGGCGTTCGGCGCGCCCGCGAGCATCAGGCCGGCGGGCGCCTCGCCGCGCGGATGGCACGGCAGGGAGAGCGCGCAGGCATCGAGGAAATTGAAGGCGGTCGGATTGCGCAGGATCAGCGCGTTCGTGCGCGTGAAGGCGTCGTCGTCGGTTTCGAGATCGGCGATGCGCGGCGGCAGCACCGGCACCGTCGGGCAGAGGATTGCGTCGAAACGTTGCCAGAGCGTCGTGCGCGCGGCTTCGATCATCGCGGCGCGCGCTTCGCACAAATCGATGTAATCCGCCGCGCTCGCCGCTTCGGCGCGTTGCAGGCGCGCGAGCACGCGCGGATCGTATTCGCCGCCGCGCTCGGCCATCAGCTTGCGATGCCACGCATACGCTTCTATGGCGACGAGTGGATACCGGTTGATTTCCGGCAGGCGATCGAGCGGCGCGAAACGCACGTCCTCGACCAGCGCGCCCGCCGCCGCCAGATGGTTGACGGCCGCGGCAACCGCAGCCGCGACGGGCGCTTCGACGCCATCGGTGACGTAGTTCGTCAGCACGCCGAGACGCACGCCGTCGAGCGGGCGCGTTGCGGGCACGCCCGGATCGCGCCCCGCGAGAATGCGATCGACGAGCGCGCAGCACGCGACCGACACGCCGATCGGCCCGAACGAATCGAGCGTCTTCGAGAGCGGCACGCCGCCTTGCTTCGGAATGCGGCTCGCGGTCGGCTTGAAGCCGGTCAGGCCGCAGAGCGCCGCCGGAATGCGGATGGAGCCGCCGGTATCCGTGCCGAGCGCGACGGCCGCCATGCCATCCGCAACCGATGCCGCCGCGCCCGACGACGAGCCGCCCGCAATGCGTGCGTCGCCCGGCACGTCCGCGCGCCACGGCGAGCGCGGCGTGCCGTAGTGCGGATTGAGCCCGAGGCCCGAGAACGCGAATTCGCTCATGTTGGTGCGCCCGACGATCACCGCGCCCGCGCGGCGCAGGCGCGCGACGGCCACGGCATCGGTTTTGGCGGGCGCGGCGTCGGCGAGCGCTTTCGAGCCGGCGCGCGTCACTTCGCCTTCGATATCGAAGAGATCCTTGATCGACACGGGAATGCCCGCGAGCGGCGAGAGCACGGTGCCGGCGCGGCGCAGCGCGTCGTGGGCATCGGCGGCGGCGCGGGCGTGATCGGCATCGACATGCAGGAAAACGGTCGCGCCCTGACCGGCGGGATCGGCGATGCGCTCGAGCGCCGTCTCGACGAGCGCGCGGCTCGTCGTGCGGCCGCTTTTCAGATCGGCGGCGAGTTGGGCGAGAGGAGCGAACTGCGGCGAAGTGGTCGGCATGGCGTCGGGCAGTGGCGTGGCCGTCTGCGAGAAGCCGGCAATGCCCGGCGCTTCGCATCGGCAGTGAGTGGATGGACGCCGCGACTGCAAGCCGGGACGTCCAAGGTGGCTGTCATTCTAAGCCACCGACGCCGATCGAACACCGCTCAGATCGTGCGCGAGAAGCGTCGCAGGCTCGCCTGACCCAGATAGCGGTCGAATACCGATGCGACGTTGCGCACCAGCATGCGGCCGGCGGGCAGGACGCGGATCGCGTCGCGCGAGAGATCGATGAGTCCGTCGCCGGCCATCGGCGCGAGGCGCGCGAGTTCATCGGCGAAAACGGCGGGAAATTCGATGCCGTGCGTGCTCGCGATCTCGTCGAAACGCAACTCGCCGCCGCACATGATGCGCATGATGACGTCGCGGCGGAGCTCGTCGTCAGGCGAAAGGCGCACGCCGCGCGCGATGGCGAGAGTGCCCGAGTCGATCGCGGCGGCGTAGTCCGCGAGCTCGCGGGCGTTTTGCGCGTAGACATCGCCGATCTTGCCGATCGACGACGCACCGATGCCGATCAGATCGCAATCCGCATGGGTGCTGTAGCCCTGGAAGTTGCGCTGGAGCGTGCCGGCTTCGAACGCGCGCGCGAGTTCGTCGCCGGGCAGCGCGAAATGATCCATGCCGATGTACACATAGCCCGCCTCGCTCATGCGCGCGATCACGCGCTCGAGAATCGCGAGGCGCACGGCGGGCGAGGGCAGCGCGCTTTGGTCGATCTGCCGCTGCATCTTGAAAAGCGATGGCATGTGCGCATAGCCGAACACGGACACACGGTCCGGCTTCAGGCCGATGATCGCATCGAGCGTGCGCGTAAAGCTCTCGACGCTCTGATGCGGCAGGCCGTAGATCAGATCGACGCTCACCGACTTGAAGCCGTTCGCACGCGCGGCGTCGAGCACGGTTTCGGTCATCTCGCGCGGCTGGATGCGATTGACGGCGCGCTGCACGCGTTCGTCGAAGTCCTGCACGCCGAGGCTCAGGCGGTTGAAGCCCAGTTCGCGCAGCAACGCGATGGTGTGCGCCGACGCCTCGCGCGGATCGACTTCGATCGAATATTCCGCGCGCTCGTCGGGGACGAGATGGAAGTGCTCGCGCGTCGCGGCCATCAGTTCGGCCATCTCGTCGTGCGAGAGGAATGTCGGCGTGCCGCCGCCCCAGTGAAGCTGCGTGACCGGGCGCGATGTGTCGAAGAGCGCCGCCTGCAACGCCAGCTCGCGCTTCATGCGATCGAGATACGGCCGCGCGTGCGCGCGATTTTTTGTCGCGACCTTGTTGCAGCCGCAGTAGAAGCAGACGGTGTCGCAGAACGGAATGTGGAAATAGAGCGAGAGATCGGCGTCCGCTTTCGCCTTGCGCGCCGCTTCGCGATACTGCGCGGCGTCGAACGAGTCAGTGAACTGGACGGCGGTCGGATACGACGTGTAGCGCGGGCCGTGCGCGTCGTAGCGCGCGAGCAGGTCGGGGCGAAAGAGCGGAGCGGCGGCAGTCATGGCGGACCTCTGGGGATCGTCCGAGTGTAGTCCGGCGACGTGCGCGGCCCTTGCGCGATAAGGTCGCAGCCCGATGATCGCGATTTGACGAAGCGCAAACAAAACGCAACTAGGCGGCGTGGGAGAATGTCGTTTCCATTGCGTCATTGAGTACCGTCATGCCGATCGATTCATCGCCTCATGCCTGCCGCGAGGGCTGCGGCGCCTGCTGTATCGCGCCGTCCATTTCGAGTCCGATTCCGGGCATGCCGGACGGCAAGCGCGCGGGCGAACGTTGCGTTCAGTTGGGCGATGATCTGCGCTGCAGGATTTTCGGCGATCCGCGCAGGCCGGCGTGTTGCGGCGGCTTGCAGCCATCGAACGAGATGTGCGGCGACACGCGCGAGCACGCGTTGCGCTGGATCGAACGCCTGGAAGCGGCGACGCAGCCGACGCAACTGTCGTGACGATCGGCAGTCCAATCCCGAACCGCGCCGCCCGGCGCAGCCCTGAATAAAAAGCATTGGAGGATCACGCATGACGGAACCCGTCGCGCCGCTGCGGCGCCGGTTCGTGCTGGCAGGACTGATGTCGCTGCCCGCGCTCGCACTCGCATCGAAGGCGCACGCCGCCTCGAACTCGATATTCCCCTTCATTCCGGACCACTACACATTCTCGACGCAGCAGGTGCAGGCCGCGGTCGCGCGCAAGTTCCCGCTGCAACGCACGGCGTCGCAGATATTCGATGTCGTCCTGAGCAATCCGGTCGTCGGCATGGCGCCGGACCGCAATCGCGTGACCGTGCATGTCGATGCGCGTCTTGCGACGCCCTTCATGCCGAATCCCGTGATCGGCGCGTTCACGCTGTCGACGCAACTCGGCTACGACGCACCGAGCCGTTCGGTGATTCTCGTCTCGCCATCCGTTGACGATGCGCAGTTTTCCGGCGACGCCGCGCAGTACAACCAACAGATCGCGTCGGTCGGCGCGCAATTCGCCGCGCAATTGCTCGACCGCTATCCGATCCACACCTTCAAGCCCGAGGAACTCCAGTTCGCCGGCGTGTCTTACGAACCCGGTACAATCACAGTCCTTACAAACGGCATACGTGTGCAGATCGTCGAGAAGTGAGTCGAAATCTCTGCGCAATGTGTTCCAAAACCAACGGCGACACCGGCGAACAAGGGCTGACGGATGGACTGGATATTGATGGTGAAGGCGCTCATCCTGGGCGTCGTGGAGGGCTTGACCGAATTTCTGCCGGTCTCGAGCACGGGGCATCTGATCGTGGCGGGCAGCCTGCTGAATTTCACCGATGCGCAATCGAAAACCTTCGACGTCGTTATCCAGTTCGGCGCGATCCTCGCGATCTGCTGGGAATATCGCGCGAAGATCGGCTCCGTGGTCACCGGCCTGCCCGTGCGCGCCGACGCGCGGCGCTTCACGCTGAACGTGATCGTCGCGACCATTCCGGCCGTCGTGCTCGGGTTGCTGCTCGAGAAGCACATCAAGGCGGTGCTGTTCTCGCCGGTGCCGGTGTCGGTGGCGCTGATCGTCGGCGGCATCGTCATTTTGTGGGCCGAATCGCGGCAGCGGGAGCGCGGCGCGATCACGCGCGTGCATTCCGTCGATGACCTTTCGCTCGCCGATGCCTTCAAGGTCGGTCTCGCGCAATGTTTCGCGCTGATTCCGGGCACCTCGCGCTCCGGTGCGACGATCATCGGCGGCATGCTGTTCGGGCTCGAACGGCGCGTGGCGACGGAGTTTTCGTTCTTCCTCGCCATTCCGATCATCTTCGGCGCGACGCTCTACGAAATGGCCAAGTACTGGCGCACGCTCACCGTGAACGATCTCGGCCTGTTCGCGATCGGCCTCGTCGCGGCGTTCGTCAGCGCGTTCGTCTGCGTGCGCTGGCTGCTGCGCTACGTCGCGTCGCACGATTTCACGGCGTTCGCGTGGTATCGCATCGGCTTCGGCTTGCTGATTCTGATCGTCGGATACAGCGGCGGATTGAGCTGGGCCGACTGATCCCGTTTTCGTCGCCCGGAACGCACAACGCCACGGCTTGCCGTGGCGTTGTCGTTTGTGGCCCCGATGCGCTCAGCGGCGGCGGAACATCAGATCCCACACGCCGTGGCCGAGCCGCAGGCCGCGCCGTTCGAACTTCGTGACCGGGCGGAAATCCGGGCGCGGCGCGTAGCCGTCGGCGGTATTTTCGAGCGCCGGTTCCGCCGACAGCACGTCGAGCATCTGCTCGGCGTAGTTCTGCCAGTCGGTCGCGAGATGAATATAGCCGCCCGGCTTCATGCGCGACACGAGCAGCGCGAGAAACTTCGGCTGAATCAGACGACGCTTGTGATGGCGCGCCTTGTGCCACGGATCGGGAAAGTAGATGTGGACGCCGTCGAGACTCTCGGGCGCGATCATGTGCTCGAGCACTTCCACGGCGTCGTGCTGAAGGATGCGGATGTTGCCGAGCCCTTGCTCGCCGATGAGCTTCAGCAGCGCGCCGACGCCCGGCTCATGCACTTCCACGCCGATGAAATCATCGCCCGGACGCGCGGCCGCGATTTCAGCCGTGGTCGCGCCCATGCCGAAGCCGATCTCCAGCACGCGCGGCGCGTGGCGGCCGAATTGCGCGTCCCAGTCGGCGACGTGCGGCGTATAAGGCACGACGTAGCGCGGCCCGAGATCGTCGATCGCGCGTTGCTGGCCCGGCGATACGCGCCCCGCGCGCGTGACGAAGCTGCGGATGCGGCGATGGCGCAGCGTGGCGTCTTCGTGGACGCCGGGCTGTTGAGTGCCGTTGTCGTCGGCGTCGTCTTGGGGATCGTGGCTCATGAGGCGATGCTGGAAACGGATGGGCGAAACTAAAAAGCCGCCCAAACGTGACTCGGGGCGGCTTTCGCTGGGATTCTGGAGCGGGCGATGGGAATCGAACCCACGTCTGTAGCTTGGGAAGCTACGGTAATAGCCATTATACGACGCCCGCCTGAGCCCGCTATTGTAAGCGCAAGGCGTCCCGCGGCGCAATTGCGCGCGGGCGGCTTCAGATGCCGAAGAGCGTCATCGACACCGCGACGCGCGTCACGACCATCAGCAGCACCTGCACGATGACGAAGAGCAGGATCGGCGACAGATCGATGCCGCCCAGGCGCGGCAGAATGCGCCGCAGCGGATCGAGGATCGGCGCGGTGATCTGATAGAGCAGCGGCATGGCCGGCGACTGCGGATTGAGCCACGACAGCAGCGCCATCAGGATCGTCACCCAGATGATCAGGTTCAGCGCCCACTTGACGACGGTCAGGAGCGCGACGAGCAGAAGGATCGGCGCCATGAGCGTCGGATCGACGCCCGCGAGCACGACCATCAGCGTCACATAGACCGCCGACGCGATGAACGCCGCAACGATGCTCGCCCAGTCGATCTTCCCGCCGGGCAGAATCTTGCGCAGCGGCAGCACGAGCCAGTTGGTCGCCTGCATCACCGCGTTCGACACGGGGTTGTACGGCGGCATGCGCACGACCTGGATCCATGCGCGCAGCAGGAGCGCCGCGCCGAACAGGGTGAAAAGGGTGTTGAGCAGAAAACGGGCGATATCGCCGAACATCTCGGGTCCTCTAGGATGCGTGCGCAGTGTCGCGACGTGCGCCAGGTCGTATGAGCGAAAAAGGCTGGGAAGACGAAAGCCGCTAGCGCGCGAAGGGCCGCCCGCGAGCGGTGTCTGAGAAGCGGCCGCCGGCGCGGCGCGAATCTTGAATGCTGACCTTGATCATTGTTCGTTCTCTGGACTTGAGTAACTTGTCGAAGGCATCGCGACGCACGGCGGAGCACGCACGCTCATGCGCGAATGCACGCACTGCGCTCGACGAAGCTTCGCGTTTTTCCGACGGCGGCGACTCGAATTCCCCGCCCAGCAGGCTTGCCTGATGGGGCGCCGGACGTCACCTTAACATGGCTTTAAGGCCGCTTGGGGACGTTGTCGCACGCGGCGCGAGCGATTCTTCGGGGTATTGCATGAAAGGCATGTGAAAGTTGTTCGCGAGAGCGCGGCGGCCACGAAACGCCAGCATCGGAAAACCCTAGTGTTGCCATTTTGAGACGATCTCGAAAAGCGCATTTCACGCAAAACTGGCAGGATATAAATACGGAAAGCGAAAGAGCGAAACACCGTTTGCGCGACGGATCGCTGCTTTCCGAAAGCGGTTTTTGAAGCAAGCATCAGAAAGATATTCCAGCCAAAAGGCATGCTTTCTGCTGAATGTGGTGAAACGCACAAGCAATTGCGCATCGACGCGAAGACTTGGTTTCTTTGCGCACATCGAAGGACGAACAGGGCGCTCAATACTAAAGAGAAGACGAATTCAGCGGGACGAAACATCCGGCGGCTGCCGTGAGTTCTCCCACCAAGGTTTCATTCGCTACGTTCGGAGGTCGCCATGAGCATTTTCTCTTACCGGAAGCATTTGCGATTCTTGAGCCAGGCCCAGCGGCGCCGCTGGTGGGACCAGAAAAAGCGCCTGACGCCGAGAGTCGTGATCGGCGCGGCGTACGTGCCGCCAAACGTCACGCGCGAATTCGCTTACGTCAAAGTGGGCTGAGCCGCGATTCAAGAATCTCGCGCAATACATTAAAAGCCCCGCCGGGCGCATTGTCCGGCGGGGCTTTTCCGTTCTTTTACGTTCTTTTGTAAATAGACGTTACGCGGTTTTTCTCTCTTTTCTCTTCTTGTACAACGCGCTGCCCGCTCAGGTCCGCCGAACGGCCAATCCGTGCATATCGGCGAGCAACGCTTTGGCTTTCAAGTTCTTCAGCACGTTAAGCAACTTGCAATTTGCAACAAATGGCTCCTGCGGCCGCTGCGCTTTTTCGATAAATTCAACTCATACCGTCGCTCGTGAGCCGCCTGGACCGGCCATCATGCGAAGCGGCGAGGAGAACTAAAGTGAAAAAGCTCGGTAGTTTGTTGATCGCTGGTGTGCTCGGCGCGGGTGTCGCCGGTGCGGCGCAGGCACATGTTTCCGTGGGTGTGGGTATCGGCGTGCCGGCCTATCCGGTCTATGCCGCGCCGCCCGCACCTGTCTATGTGGCGCCGCCGCAGCCGGTCTACATGGCCCCGCCGCCCGTCGTGTATGCGCCGCCGCCGCCGGTGGTGTATGGCGGCTATGGCTACTACGGTCGTCCGTATTATCGGCATCATGGCTATTACCGCCACGGGCCGGGCTACTGGCGTTACTGATCGGCCGGCCCAGCCAATGCAAAAGGCGATGCACGCGTGCATCGCCTTTTGCGTTTACGCGGTGCTTTTCAATTGCGCGATGGAACTGGGAGAATGAGGGTCCTCCTCACCTCAAGTTCTCACGCCGATGTCCTCTCTTCCTGCCCCGACTTTCGATGATGTCGCCGACGCCGCCCGCCGTATCGAAGGCTTCGCCAATTGCACGCCTGTCCTGACGTCCCGCACCGCCGATGCCATCGCGGGCGCGTCGCTCTTCTTCAAATGCGAGAACTTCCAGCGCATGGGCGCGTTCAAGTTCCGCGGCGCATACAACGCGCTTTCCCATTTCGACGACCGTCAGCGCGCGGCAGGCGTCATCACGTACTCGTCGGGTAATCACGCGCAGGCGATCGCGCTGTCCGCGAAGCTCGCCGGCATCCGCGCGACGATCGTCATGCCCGAGGACGCGCCCGCCGCGAAGATGGAAGCAACGCGCGGTTACGGCGGCGAAGTGATCACCTACGACCGGTACACGCAGAATCGCGAGGAAATCGGCCGCAAGCTCGCCGAGGAACGCGGCATGACGCTGATTCCGCCTTACGACCATCCGCATGTGATCGCGGGGCAGGGCACGGCGGCGAAGGAACTGATCGAGGAAACCGGTCCGTTCGATTATCTCTTCGTGTGTCTCGGCGGCGGCGGGCTGATCAGCGGTTGCGCGCTCGCGGCGGCGGCGCTGTCGCCGGATTGCAAAGTGATCGGCGTGGAGCCGGAAGCGGGCAACGACGCGCAGCAGTCGCTCGCGCGTGGCGAGATCGTGCATATCGAGGTGCCGCGCACGATCGCCGATGGCGCGGCCGCGACGCACATCGGCGAATACAACTTTCCGATCATCCAGCGTCACGTCGACCGGATCGTCACCGTCAGCGATGCTCAGCTCATCGAGACGCTGCGTTTCTTCGCGCAGCGCATGAAGATGGTCGTCGAGCCGACCGGCTGCCTCGCGGCGGCGGCCGTGCTGCAGAAGGTCGTGCCGGTCGAAGGCAAGCGCGTCGGCGTGATCGTCTCGGGCGGCAACGTCGATTTGCCGAAGCTGTCGCAGTATCTCGCGTGACGGCGGATCGTCACGATGCCGCGTTCACGATCAGATCGCGGTAGCCGTTGACGATGACGCTATACGCGAAGTACGCGAAGAGCACGGCGGACATCACATGGCAGGCGCGCAGGAGCTGCGTGCCCGCGCGCTTTCTGCCGTGGCTCGCGAGCGTGCAGATGAAGATCGTCCAGCCGAGTCCGCCGCAGAAAAAGCCGATCAGAAACACGGAAGCGCTGACGGGACTCGTCGCCCCGGCTTTGGCGATGAGCGCGCCGCCGACCGCCGCGAACCACAGGATCGCGCTCGGCGACGACACCGCGAGCAGGCATCCGCGCACGAAGCTTTTCCAGTGTTTCGGGCGCGGCACGGTGAAATCCGCTTCGCCTTCGACGGGCGGCGCGGACGCCGGATTGAGCGCCTCACGCGCCATTTTCCACGTCAGGAAAAGCAGCACGATCGCGCCGCCGATCCACACGACCCAGCGCACGGCGGAAAACTGCAGCAGCGCCGACATGCCCGCGAGCGCGAGCGCCGCATAGAACAGATCGCCGAAACAGGTGCCGAGTCCGAGCACCATGCCCGGCTTGAAACCGTGCGACAGCGCGAGCGAAATGATCGCGACATTGGCGATCCCGATATCCAGACACAGCGACAACGACAGAAAAAATCCGTCCGACAGCAACGACCACGAATGCATGTTTGTTATGGATGGTTGTGAAGCGTGAAGCTGACATCGAGCCGGCCGGTGGGCACGTTCATCGTGTTGCGCGTCGGCGGATTGCGGAAGGCGGCGAGCGCGTCGCGTTGCTGCTCTGTGCCAATGCCGAGCGTATCGAGCACATGAACGACGACCGCATTCACGACCGACGTGTTGCCGTCCTCGACTTTCACCGCGATGCCGATCGGCCCCTGTGCGCGGCGCACGCCGATCGCATAGCTCGCGTCCGCGCCCGTCTTGCCGACGAGCGTGCCGCCGAACGCCTGCATCAGCAGCGTGCAGAAGCGTCCTTCGCCGGCGACGAGTTCGGGATGCGACGTCATCGCCCGATAGATGCGCGCGAACGGCGAGCCGTCCGGCGCGGCGGCGAGCTTCATATAGAGCCGCGCGAGGCGGTCGAGCGGGAAGGCGGGCGTCGGCAGATTGCATCCGTCGATGGCCCATTGCACTTCATCGTCGGCGAGATCGACGGCGCGCGCGACCGTGCGCTTCACATGTGCCTGCAGCGGATGTTCGGGCAAGTGGTAATCCGCGAGCGGCGTGTTCATTGCACGCGCGCCCGCGAGCATGCCGGCGTGCTTGCCGGAGCAATTGCTGCACGCGGCGCCCGGCGTGAAATCGCGTCTGATCCAGTCCTTGTAGACAGCATCCGAAATCGGCGGATGGCCGCCGCAGCGCAGATCGCTTTCGCTCGCGTTCGACTTGGCGAGCATCGCGAGCGCGCGTTCGATATGACGCGGCTCGCTGCTATGCGATCCGCACATCAGCGCGAGGTCTTCGTCGCTGAAACCGAAGCGTTCCAGCGCGCCCGTTTCGATGACGGCGAGCGCCTGCGCGGGCTTCGCCGCCGAGCGCGGCAGCGTCACGCGATGCGGATCGCCGAAGGAATGGATGAGGCGTCCATCGGCATCGACGACGGCGACGTGCGCCGCATGCGTGTTCTCGATGACATCGCCTCGATAGAGCGTGGCCGCGATCATGATTTATCCAGTCCGAGTTCGGTCCACAGCACATCGACGCGGTGTTTCACGGCTTCGTCCATGACGATGGGGCGGCCCCATTCGCGATTCGTTTCGCCGGGCCACTTGTTGGTCGCGTCGAGTCCCATCTTCGAGCCGAGGCCCGCAACCGGCGATGCGAAGTCGAGATAGTCGATCGGCGTGCTGTCGACCATCACGGTGTCGCGGGTCGGATCGACACGCGTGGTGATCGCCCAGATCACTTCCTTCCAGTCGCGCACGTTCACGTCTTCATCGACCACGACGATGAACTTCGTATACATGAACTGCCGCAGGAAGCTCCACACGCCGAACATCACGCGCTTGGCGTGGCCGGGGTAGCTCTTCTTCATCTGCACGATCGCCATGCGATAGCTGCAGCCTTCCGGCGGCAGATAGAAGTCGGTGATCTCGGTGAACTGCTTCTGCAACAGCGGCACGAAGACTTCGTTCAGCGCGACGCCGAGCACGGCCGGTTCGTCGGGCGGTTTGCCGGTATAGGTGGAATGGAAGAGCGCGTCGCGGCGCATCGTGATCTTCTCGACGGTGAAGACCGGAAACCATTCCTGCTCGTTGTAGTAGCCGGTGTGATCGCCGTACGGACCTTCGAGCGCGTGCTCGTACTTCGCCGCTGCGCCCGCCGATGGCCGCGGCGGTGCGCCCTCCGGCGCGGGCGGCGGCGCGCCGTCCTGCGGATGGATGAAGCCTTCGAGAACGATCTCGGCGCGCGCGGGCACCTGGAGCGTGTCGACGCCCGGCGTCAGACACTTCGCGAGTTCGGTGCGCGAGCCGCGCAACAGACCGGCGAACTGATATTCGGATAATGAATCGGGCACGGGCGTCACGGCGCCGAGGATCGTCGCGGGATCGGCGCCGAGCACGACCGCCACCGGATATGGCTTGCCCGGATTCGCGAGCGCGAACTCACGGAAATCGAGCGCGCCGCCGCGATGCGCGAGCCAGCGCATGATGAGTTTGTTGCGCCCGATCAACTGCTGCCGATAGATACCGAGATTCTGGCGCGGCTTGTTCGGCCCGCGCGTGACGGTGAGGCCCCACGTGAGCAGCGGTCCGGCGTCGCCGGGCCAGCAGGTCTGGATCGGCAGCCGGTTGAGATCGACGTCGTTGCCTTCCCACACGATCTCCTGGCAAGGCGGCGCGCTGACCGATTTCGGCGCCATGTCCCACACGGCCTTCGCGAGGGAGAGCAGCTTGCCTGCGTCCTTCAGGCCCTTCGGCGGCTCGGGTTCTTTCAGCGCCGAGAGCAGCCTGCCGACATCGCGCAACGAACTCAGCGCGGCGACGTCGCTGCCGAGGCTCATATCGGCGCCGCTTTGCGCTTCGGTCTCGATGCCCATGCCGAGCGCGACGCGCCGCGTGGTGCCGAAGAGGTTCGCGAGCACGGGCATTGTGTGACCGGTGGGCGCTTCGAACAGCAGCGCCGGTCCGCCCGCGCGCAACACGCGGTCCGAGACTTCGGTGATTTCGAGGACTGGGGAGACGGGCTGCCGAATGCGGCGCAGTTCACCGAGCGCTTCGAGGCGGGCGGTGAAGTCGCGCAGATCTTTGTATTTCATCGATGGTCGGGAAGTGGACTCGAAGGCGCCCGGAAGCGAGCTTCGACGGGCGAGACGGCTGCGCGCTAAACGATTGTCGATTTTACCTGCGCAGGCGTCCGTGCGTTGGGGGACATTCAGCGATTTCCGCTTTGAATCGCCCGGGAGACGTGCTTTTCAGGCGCTGAACACCGTTCAATATAACTGTAAGTAATTGAAACCAAAGTCTATAGCATTGACGGATCATTAAACCCTGATAGAATCGCTTGGCATCTATTGCAGGTTTTGAAACTTTTTACCTTAGCCTCAGGTCTTTCAGACGCACATGCGTCGCCTGCGCCGCTCCTGCCCGGCGATTCATGGCTGTTGGTTGTCACTGCCGGCGTTTGTCACGCCGGTTTTTTCGCGTGGAAAGCCACGTGCGCGTTCAGGGCATGCAGTTCGTGCCGCGCAACCCGGCGGTCTTTTGCCGGATCGGCTTTCCAGACGGCGCATGCCGTATCCCCGATGCCGCTGACGCTTACCGAGAGTGAGCGGTGTCTGATTTGTGTTTGGAATACGTGCTTTATTCGTATTCATCTGCGCAAATCATGCAACATTGGGAGTATCGATGAACGCTTCGGTTTGGTGGGGTTCCGACACCCGCGCCGCGCAGATTGTGCGTGTAGCGCTACGTCGCGGACGCCGTTTGAGTCACCATCTCTTCGCCGTGGTCGGTTGCGCGGCCGTTATCAGCGCGCTCGCGCTCTGGCTGCTGCCTTCGTGGCGCACGACCTTCGCGGCAAAGATCATGCCGTTCGTGTCGGCTGCGGTTCAGGCCGGCCCGGCACGTCTGCTCGCGGGTCAGCCGCTGCCGCCGTTTTCGGCGGTGCATCGTCCGCCGGGCGATGCCGCGTTGCCCGTGAACGTGGCCGCTAACACCGCGCCGGTGGACAACGCCAAGACGCCGGCCGCATTGAGCCCGTCGCTCGGCGCGGCCGCCAGCGACGACGCCAGCACGCGTCAGTTGACCGGCGGCATCAGCCTCGCCGTGTCGCCCAACGGACTCGATCCGCGCACCATGCCGTCCGTCGGCATGCTGGCGAGGCTGATTCCGGCGCAACGGGTCGTCGCGGATGCTCGCGATGACCGTGTGCTCGTCTCGGCGCGCGAGCAGAAGCTTGTCTCCAACTTCATCGCGCGGCGTTATCGCGTGGCGGAAGAGCCGGTCACCGAACTCGTGCGCGCCGCGTTCGACACGGGCCGCGAAGTGGGTCTCGATCCGCTGCTGCTGCTTTCCGTGATGGCGATCGAATCAGGCTTCAATCCGTATGCCGAAAGCGGCGTCGGCGCGCAGGGCCTGATGCAGGTCATGTCGAAGGTTCATTCCGACAAGTTCGAGTACTTCGGCGGCTCGCACGCGGCGCTCGATCCGCTCGCGAACATCAAGGTCGGCGCGCTGGTGCTGAAGGACTGCATCGCGCGTGGCGGCTCGGTGGCGGGCGGTCTGCGCTACTACGTCGGCTCGACCACGCAGGACGACGGCGGTTACGGCGCGAAGGTGCTGGCCGAGCGTGCGCGTCTGCGCGATGTCGCGCGCGGCCGCAACGTGCCGATCAACGCACCGCAGGCGCCGGTTCAGGCCGCGCCGAAGCAGGTTCTGGCGTCGACGGCGGCGGACAAGCGCGTGCACGTGACCATCGATTCGTCGAAGAAATCGGGCGCGCAGGACGATGGCGACGGTGACGCGAAGCACGTCGCATCGGCGGAATTCGGCGCTTAAGTCATCGCCGGAGTCATCGCCGGATGGAAAAAGAGAAGGGCACCCGCGGGTGCCCTTTTTTGTTGCGCGTCGCCGGGGTTATCGGCTGAATAATGCGCCCAGCCGCTGAACCGCTTCCTCCAGCTTCGCCTGCGAAGTCGCGTACGAGAGCCGGATATAGCGCTCCGGCGCATGAAAGCCGAAATCCGCGCCCGGCACGAGCACGACGCCCGCGTCGTGGAGCATCGAGTGCGTGAGGGCGTCGCTGTTTCCGGCGGCGGGGTGACGGACCGTGGTCGTGTCGGCGTAGACGTAGAACGCGCCGTCCGGCACGACGGGCACGCCGAAACCGAGCGAGCGCAGCGCCGGCACGATGTAATCGCGCCGACGCTTGAACTCCAGCCGCCGCGCTTCGTAGATCGCGATCGTCTCGGGCTCGAAGCACGCGAGCGCCGCGTGCTGGGCAAGCGCCGATGCGCAGATGAAAAGATTCTGCGAGAGCTTCTCGACCGCGCTGACCATCGCGTGCGGCACGACGAGCCAGCCGAGCCGCCAGCCGGTCATGTTGAAATACTTCGAGAAGCTGTTGACGGTGACGACGTCGTCGCCGAAGGAAAGCGCCGACACGGGCTTCGCGTCGTAGCTCAGGCCCTGATAGATCTCGTCGACGATCGTGAAGCCGCCGCGCGCGCGCACCGTGTCGACGATGCGCCGCAGTTCGTCCGGCTCGATCGACGTGCCCGTAGGATTCGACGGCGACGCGAGCAGCACGCCGCGCGTCTTGCCGGTCCAGTTTTCCTCGACGTGCTCGGCCGTCAACTGAAAGCGCTCGGCCGGGCCGCTCGCGATGAGCACGGGCTTGCCATCGGCCGCCGACACGAAATGCCGGTTGCACGGATAGCACGGGTCGGGCATCAGGACTTCGTCGCCGTTGTCGACGAGCGCCATGCACGCGAGCAGCAACGCCGCCGACGCGCCCGCCGTCACGACGATCCGCTCCGGATCGACCGTCAGCCCGAAGGTATCGCGATAATGCCGCGCGATCGCCTCACGCAGCGCGTGGATGCCGAGCGCGTTGGTGTATTGCGTCACGCCGCGCTTCAGAGCGTCGGCGGCGGCGTTCGTGACCGGCTCGGGCGCGGTGAAATCCGGCTCGCCGATGCTCATGTGGATGATGTCGCGACCCGCGCGCTCGAGCGCCTGAGCCTCTTTCATCAGCTCCATCACGTAGAACGGCTCGATTGCGTCGACGCGCGACGCGAGCCGCACGAGCGGTTCGGCTGTCTGATTCATTTACGCTCCACGGCCGCGCGCCTGCGCTTCGGCGGGCCGCATCACCACGGCGAGCTTGTCGAGCACGCCGTTGACGTACTTGTAGCCGTCCGAGCCGCCGAAGGTCTTCGTCAGCTCGACCGCTTCATTGATGACGACGCGATACGGCACGTCGATGTGATGCTTGAACTCGAACGCGGCCACCAGCAGCACCGCGCGCTCGACCGGCGACAACTGCTCGATCGGACGATCGAGGCACGGTTGCAACTGCGTGGACAGCGCCTCGGATTCCTTGATCACGCCATGCAGGATCGCATCGAGATGGTCCTTGTCGGCCTTGTCGAAGCCTTGCGAATTGCGCAGTTGCGCATCGATTTCGCCGGCGGGCGCGCCCGACAGCAGCCACTGATAAAGCCCTTGCGTCGCGAGTTCGCGCGAACGGCGTCGTGCGCTCTTCATGCGCGGTCCTCGTCTTCTTCGTCTTCGTCTTCGTCATCGCCGCCGAGCTGTTCGAGCGCGACGGACAGATTCGCCATTTCGACCGCTACGCGCGCGGCGTCGCGGCCCTTTTCGGTCATGCGGGCGACGGCTTGCTCGTCGTTTTCAGTCGTCAGCACGGCGTTCGCGACCGGAATGCCGAAGTCGAGCGCGATGCGCGAAATGCCCGAGCCGCTTTCGTTCGACACGAGTTCGAAGTGATACGTCTCGCCACGCACGACGGCGCCAAGCGCGATCAGCGCGTCGAACTGGCCGGATTCCGCGAGCTTTTGCAGCGCGAGCGGAATTTCGAGCGCGCCCGGCACGGTGACGAGCAGCACGTCCTGGCCGATCACGCCGAGGCGCTCCAGCTCCTCGATGCACGCGTCGGCGAGGCCGTTGCACACCGGTTCGTTGAAGCGCGACTGCACGATGCCGATGCGCAGGCCGTCACCGTCGAGATTCGGCTGGTATTGTCCGATTTCCATGAATGATTTCCGTTTGTTTAATTGGGTTTTGGCGTTCAGGCGGAGCGCAGCTGCGTGATGCCGGTGTCGGCGGGCGCGGCGGTGGCGGGGCAGCCGGGCATCGGCACGAAGCCCGTCACTTCGAGCCCGTAACCCGACATGCTGCCGAGCTTGCGCGGATTCGCGAGCACTTCCATCTTGCCGACGCCGATATCGCGCAGAATCTGCGCGCCGATGCCGTAAGTCTTGAAGTCGATCGGGCGGCGCTTGAGTTCTGCCGCCTTGTCCTTCTGATCGAAGGCGCGGAACACGTCGACGAGATGCTCCTTCGTGTCGCCGCAATTGAGCATGACGATCGCGCCGAGATCGCGCGCGGCGATTTCCTTCATCGCGGCGTCGATGGTCCACGAGTGGGTCGATGAATCGATTTCGAGCAGATCGAGCACGGAGAGCGGCTCGTGCACGCGCACCGGCGTGTCGCGGTCGGGATGCGGCGTGCCGCGAACGAGCGCGATGTGCGGCGAGCCGGTCGGTTCGTCGCGATACAGCACCGCGCGAAACGCGCCGTGCGCGGTTTGCATCGTGCGCTCGCAGACTTTCTCGATGATCGACTCGGTGCGGCTGCGGTAGTGGATCAGATCGGCGATGGTGCCGATCATGATGCCGTGCTGCTTGCCGAATTCGATGAGATCCGGCAGGCGCGCCATTTCGCCGTCGTCCTTGATGATCTCGCAGATCACCGCAGCGGGCGTGAGGCCCGCGAGCGCGGTCAGGTCGCAGCCGGCTTCCGTGTGGCCCGCACGCACGAGCACGCCGCCCGGCTGCGCCATGATCGGAAACACGTGGCCCGGCTGCACGATGTGCTCGGCGCGCGCGTCGTGCGCGACGGCCGCGGCGATGGTTTTCGCGCGATCGGCGGCGGAGATGCCGGTCGTGACGCCTTCGGCGGCTTCGATGCTCACCGTGAACGCCGTGCCGTACTGCGTGCCGTTGCGATGCGTCATGAGCGGCAGGTTCAGCTGCTTGCAGCGCTCCTGCGTGAGCGTGAGGCAGATGAGGCCGCGGCCGTGCTTGGCCATGAAGTTGATGGCTTCGGGCGTCACGAATTCGGCGGCGACGACGAGATCGCCTTCGTTCTCGCGGTCTTCTTCGTCGACGAGGATCACCATCCGGCCGGCTTTCAGTTCAGCGATGATCTCAGGAGTGGAGGCGAGCGACATGATGACGTCCCGTGCGGGGTCCGGTTTGGGGAAAGGGCGTATTTTACGCCACGGCCGATGCAGCGTCGGTGAAATCCACTCTCGGGGAGATGTGGCGATTTCCTAAGCCGTTCGGACGAATGGCGTGATGCAAGTGCGCTTGGGAAACTGTGGTCATCGAACTTTCCTCAAAGACAGATACTGTACAATGTTAAGTACATTAAATCGTACGGAGCCTGTCATGGCTTACACCGCGAAGGACATCATCCCGCTCTCGCAGGCGCGTGCCAATCTTTCCGAACTCATGGACGAAGTTCGAGCCGGCAACGAAAAAATCATCACCAAGAACGGGGAAAGTTATGTCGCTTTGATCAGCACAGAAAAGCTCGAGGCGTTCTACCGGATGGAGCGGGCGCGCATTCACACGGTATTGCTGAACGACGCGCTGACGGCGCTCAAGAGTCTCGACGAGAACGACACGGAAGACGCCGACGAATACGTCGCTCGTCTTAAAGCGCGTTTGGGAACGCAGCGAACGGATCACGGAGAACCGGACAGTGAATGACGAACGCAAGCGCGCGACCATCCGAATCTCGAGCGAGTTCAAGGCCCGAATCACGGATATCGAGCGTTACTGGAATGGTGTCGACCGACCCGAAAGCTTTCTTCGGCTGATCGAGGCGATCGACAAGACAGTCATACCGGTGCTTCGGCGCTTTCCGGCTCTTGGACGACGCCTGCTCAATTCGAAGCCCGATACCGTCGACGCACTGCTCGCGAGCGAGGAAATCGCGGAAATGACGAAGTCGGGCGGAGTTCACCAAGGCGAACTCCACGAACATCTGTTCGACGACTACGTGCTGCTGTATCTCTTATGCGGCGACACGATCATCTTCTTGTCGCTTCGGCATATGAAGGAGATTTCCTCCGAGTTCAGAGAGCTTTGGGGCCCGGAGCGTTAGCTCGGGACATGCGCCGAAGCGCAACGTTTACCCCGCGCTCATCATCCGCTCGACATACCGCGCGATCAGATCGATCTCCAGATTGACCTTCGCGCCTTTGGCAAGCGCCCTGAGCGTCGTCACTTCGACGGTATGCGGAATCAGGTTGATGGAAAACTCGCAGCCGTCGGCGCCATCGCTGACCGAGTTCACCGTGAGGCTCACGCCGTTCACCGTCACCGAGCCTTTATAAGCCAGATACTTGCCGATGTCCTTCGGCGCGACGATGCGCAGTTCGTGCGATTCGCCCACCGGCTCGAACTTCGACACGACGCCGAGACCATCCACATGACCGGACACGAGATGTCCGCCGAGTCGGTCGTGCGCGCGCAACGCCTTCTCCAGATTCACACCGGCGCCCGCATCGCCGAGACCGACCGTCTTGTTGAGGCTTTCGCGCGACACTTCGACATCGAACGTGCCGGCCGATTTCTCGATAACGGTCATGCACGCGCCCTGAATTGCGATGCTGTCGCCGAGCTCGACATCGGCAAGATCGAGACCGCCCGCGCCGACCGTCAGACGAACGCCCGCTTCCGGCTCCGCGCCGAGCGGCGTGACTTTTTCGATACGGCCCACGGCCGCGACAATTCCTGTGAACATCGGTCAGATTCCTCGATTCAGTGCTTGATCAACTCGCCACGTTGGCTTCGGCGAAACGCGCCAGAATGCGCAGATCGTCGCCGAGCCGGTCGATGCGATGAAATTTCAGATGCGGCCGGGCATCCAGCGTGCCGGGCGGCGCGAAGTCGAACATGCCCGGCGCGCTGCCGAGCAGGCTCGGCGCGAGATAGACCAGCAGTTCGTCGACGCAGCCTTCGCGCAGCAGCGAGCCGTTCAGCTTGTGGCCCGCTTCCACGTGCAATTCGTTGATGCCGCGATCGGCGAGCGCGGTGAGCATCGCGGGCAGATCGACCTTGCCGTGCTCGTTCGACAGCTCGATCAGATCCGCGCCCTTCGCGCGCAGCGCGTCGATGCGCGCGGGATCAGCGTCGGCGCTATGGAAAATCCACGGCGGCGCGCCGTCGAGGATGCGCGCCTGCATCGGCACATCGAGCCGGCTGTCGATCAGCACGCGTTGCGGCTGGCGCGGCGTGTCGACCGCGCGCACGGTCAGTTGAGGATCGTCCTCGCGCACCGTGCCGATGCCGGTGAGGATCGCGCAGGCACGGGCACGCCACGCGTGGCCGTCGGCGCGCGCGTCTTCGCCCGTGATCCATTGGCTTTCGCCCGTGGGCAAACCCGTGCGGCCGTCGAGCGTGGCCGCGACCTTCATGCGCACCCACGGACGGCGGCGCGTCATGCGCGACACGAAGCCGATGTTCATCTCCTGCGCCTCGTTCGCTAGCAGCCCGCAACGCACGTCGATGCCCGCGTCGCGCAGCATCGTGAGTCCGCGGCCGGACACCGACGGATTCGGATCTTCCATCGCGGCGATCACTTTCTCGACGCGCGCATCGATGAGCGCATGCGCGCACGGCGGCGTGCGCCCGAAATGGCTGCATGGTTCGAGCGACACATACGCCGTCGCGCCGCGCGGGTCCTTGCCCCGCGAGCGGGCGTCTTTCAGCGCCTGCACTTCGGCGTGGTCCTGGCCGGCCGGCTGCGTGTAGCCCATGCCGATCACTTCGCCGTTCTTGACGAGCACGCAGCCGACGCGCGGATTCGGCGTCGTCGTGTACATGCCCTTCGAAGCGAGCGCGAGCGCGCGCTCCATGTGCGTGAAGTCGGTTTGCGAGAACATCGGCGCGGCCCGGGAGCGTCAGGCGGCGAGCGACGCGAACGCGCCGCGCGCGGCGTCGATCGTCGCATCGATGATCGCGTCGTCGTGCGCGCTCGACACGAAGCCCGCCTCGAACGCCGATGGCGCGAAGTACACGCCGGCATCGAGCATCGCGTGGAAGAACGCGTTGAACCGCTTCGTGTCGCCTTGCTGGATCTGCGCGAAGCTGCCCGGCACCTGATCCATGAAATACAGGCCGAACATGCCGCCGATCGAATCGGCGGAGAAGGGCACTTTGGCGTCGCGGGCGGCGGAAGTCAGGCCGTCGACGAGCTTGCGCGTCTGCTTCGCGAGGTCGTCGTAGAAGCCGGGGCGCTGGATCAGTTGCAGCGTCTTCAGGCCGGCGGCCACGGCGATCGGGTTGCCCGACAGCGTGCCCGCCTGATAGACGCCGCCGAGCGGCGCGAGATGCGCCATGATGTCGCGACGTCCGCCGAACGCGGCCGCCGGCATGCCGCCGCCGATGACCTTGCCGAGACACGTGAGATCCGGCTTGATGCCGTAGACCTCCTGCGCGCCGCCGAGCGCGACGCGAAAGCCGCACATCACTTCGTCGAAAATCAGCACCGAGCCGTATTCGTTGCAGCGCTCGCGCAGCGCGTTGAGGAACTCCGGCGTCGCACGCACGAGGTTCATGTTGCCCGCGACCGGCTCGACGATCACCGACGCGATCTCCGAGCCGAACGCCTTGAACGCCTCGTTCAGTTGCTCGACGTTGTTGTATTCGAGCACGGTCGTGTGCTTCGCGATGTCGGCGGGCACGCCTGCGGACGTCGGGTTGCCGAACGTGAGCAGACCGGAACCGGCCTTGACGAGCAGGCTGTCGGCGTGACCGTGATAGCAGCCTTCGAACTTGATGATGCGGCTGCGGTTCGTGAAGCCGCGCGCGAGGCGCAGCGCGCTCATGGTGGCCTCGGTGCCGCTCGACACCATGCGGACCTGTTCGATCGACGGCACGAGCTTGCAGATTTCCTCGGCGATCTCGATTTCGGCTTCGGTCGGCGCGCCGAACGAGAAGCCGTTCGCGAGAACGCGCTGCACGGCGTCGAGCACTTCGGGATGAACGTGACCGAGAATCATCGGGCCCCATGAGCCGATGTAGTCGATATAGCGCTTGCCGTCCGCATCCCAGAAATACGCGCCTTCCGCGCGCTCGATGAAGCGCGGCGTGCCGCCGACCGAGCGGAACGCCCGCACCGGCGAATTCACGCCGCCGGGAATGGTTCGCTGCGCGCGTTCGAAGAGAGCTTGATTCTTGGACATGGATGAAGACCTGCGCTGAAAAGTGGATGCGGGAGTCGCGAGGAGGCTTCCGGCGGCCGCTGCCGCGATGCCGGCGCGGTGCGCGAAATGCGCCGTCCGACGCGAAAAACGATGCTGAAATTGTACCGGAGTCGTTGCCAATGAGCCGTGTCCGGCTAGGGCGACTTCGGGCGTCGTCCGGTGCGTTCGGTCCATAGCTTTTCGAGCGCGCCCTCGGCCATCGGCTTGATGAGCGTGCCGGACATTTGCGCGTCCCACGTCTGCACGGAAAACGGATGCGCGCGCAATTCGTCGCGCGTGACGACGACTCGCTCATGCGCATCGACGAGCCAGTCATACACGAAGTCGATGCATAGCCGATAGCCACGCTTGCTGCCGGCGTCGGGCACTTCGTACGGCGCGCGCGTCACCCAGCCCGACGCGAACACGCCCTTCGGTTCCTGCGACACGCGATGCACGAACACGCGATCGCCCGGCAGGAGACCGCGCGCGGTGCCGCAGCCCCAGACATCGGCGACGGCATCGCCTGCGCCGACGCGCCGCGCCATATCGGGCAACTCGGGCCACGGCCACTTTTTGGGGCTCCAGATCAGCAGAAAGGCGGTCATCGGATCGACGAAGATAAAAGCGAAGACGTGCGACGAGCTTAACGCAACGCGGCGCTCAGGGCCGGATCAGGATGACGCGTCGCGTACAATGGACGCTCGTTTGCGCGGCAAGAAAGCTGCGCCGCATCCACTCTTTCCCGTCTCTCGAACTTCATGTCCGACACCCCCCGGCGCCGGCCCGATGGCCGTTTGATCCTGTTGCTCGGCGCGCTCGCGGCGTGCGGCCCGCTGTCGATCGACATGTATCTGCCGAGCCTGCCGTCGCTCGCCGCCGCGTTCGGCACGAGTCCGGCCGCCGCCCAAAGCACGCTCACGAGCTTCATGTTCGGCTTTTCGTTCGGCATGCTGCTCTACGGCCCGATGTCCGATGCGTACGGCCGCCGGCCCGTCCTGCTCGGCGGCATCGTGCTTTATGCGCTGGCGAGCATCGGCTGTGCGGTGGCGTTTTCCATCGATACGCTGGTGTTCGTGCGCTTTCTGCAGGCGCTCGGCGCGGGCGCGGCTTCCGTGCTCGCACGCGCGATCGCCCGCGATGCCCACGAGCCGACCGACGCCGCCCGCGTGCTGTCGATGCTTTCCATCGTCACGTCGATAGGCCCGCTGCTCGCGCCGTTGATCGGCGGGCAATTGCTGCTGCTCGGCGGCTGGCGCGTCGTGTTCGTCGCGCTGACGCTCTTCGGCGTGACCTGCGCGGCGACGGCCTATCTGCGCGTGCCGGAAACGTGGCCGAAGGAAAAGCGCGCGAGCGCGGCCATCGGCAAATCGTTTGCTGCCTACGGGCATCTGCTGACCGATCCCGTCACGTGGGGCCACATGATGTGCGGCGGCATGGCGTTCGCGTCGATGTTCGCATACATCACCGCGACGCCGTTCGTCTATATCGACTACTTCCATGTGAAGCCGCAGTACTACGGGCTGCTGTTCGGGCTGAACATCGTCGGCATCATCGCGGGGAACGTGCTGAACACGAAGTTCGTCGGCCGCGTCGGCGCGATGAAGATGATTTCGGCGGCGTCGTTCGTGAGCGTCGCGGCGGCGCTCGCGGTCGCGCTCGTGGCGCTCACGGGATGGGGCGGCCTGTGGTCGATCGTCGTGACGCTGTTTTTCGTCGTCGGCGTGGTCGGGCTGCTGTCGGCCAATTGCACGACCGAGCTGATGCATCGATACCCGCATAACGCGGGCGCGGCCGCCGCCGTGTTCGGCGCGATGCAGCTCGCGCTCGGCGCGCTCGCGAGTCTCGCGGTCGGCTTCTTCCACGATGTCTCGCCGCACGGCATGGGCATCGTGATCGGCGTGTGCGGCGTGCTGACCTTCGCCGGGCGCACGCTGGTGCTGCGCTCGCATGCGGCGCCCGTGAAGGTCTGACTCAGGCGAGCGGGCCGATCGTCGCCGCGAGAAACGTGAAGGCCGCCGCTTCCGCCTGTGCGATCGCTTCCGGCTCGACGCCCGCGCCGTGCCCGCCGTCACCGGTTTCCTGATACCAGACGTTGTCGTGGCCTTGCGCCTGCATCTTCGCGGCCATCTTGCGCGCGTGGCCGGGATGCACGCGGTCATCGCTCGTCGATGACGTGAAGAGCGTCGGCGGATAAGCCACGTCTGCCTTCACGTTCTGATACGGCGAATACGCCATCAGATGACGCAGATCGCCTGTGTCGTCGGGGTCGCCGTATTCGTCGATCCACGATGCGCCTTGCAGCAGCAAGTGAAAGCGCGCCATGTCGAGCAGCGGCACCTCGGAGAGCACCGCGCCGAAAAGCTCGGGCCGTTGGACCATGCACACGCCGGTGAGCAGGCCGCCGTTGCTGCCGCCGCGAATCGCGAGCTGCTTTGGCGTCGTGACGCCGGTCGCGACGAGCGCCTCCGCCACCGCGATGAAATCATCGAACGAAATCTGGCGATTCTCGCGCAGCGCCGCCTGATGCCACGCCGGCCCGAATTCGCCGCCGCCGCGGATGTTCGCGACCGCGTAAAGCCCGCCGCGTTCGAGCCAGGCGATGCCGGTCGTCGCGTCGTAGCCGGGATCGAGCGCGACTTCGAAACCGCCATAGCCGTAGAGCAGGCAAGGGCGCGTCGTCGCGTTCGTCTCGACGTCCTTGCCGATCAGCCAGTAGGGAATGCGCTCGCCGTCCGGCGCGATCGCGTGGCGGCGCACGGCGGCGAGGCCGGTTGCGTCGAATTGCGCGGGAAGGCGGGCGAGTAGTTGCCACGGGGCATCGGTGGCGAGATCGGCGTAATGGAGCGACGGCGGCATCAGAAAGTGCTCGACGTGGATGAGCACGGTGTCGTCGCGTTCGCTGTCGATCGAATCGACCCACGACTGGCTCGCTTCCGGCAGCGCGAACTCGCGCGTGCGCCATGCGTCGTCGGCGTTCTCGTTCGGGCGCAGCAGCGTGACGCGGGGCGTGCCGTCGTCCATCTGCGAGACGATCAGCCAGTGCTTCGTGAAGTCGATGCCCGCGAGCACGAGCCGTTCCGATGGCGTGAAAAGCGAAGTGAACTGTCGCGAGCCCGCAAGAAACGCGTCGCGCCGGATGACGGTCAGCGTGCCGGGCGCGTAGCGGCGGCCGCCCGCGTTCCAGAACTTGCGCGGCGTGACGAAGAGCCAGCCGTTCCAGTGCTCGATTTCCGCGTGCGGCGGCAGATCGTACTGACGCCATTCGTTGGCGGTTTCGTCGAGCCAGTAGTTGAGCGTGTCGTAGAACGTGACCGCGCGCGACGCGAGATGCAGCTTCTCGAGGGGATCGTAGTCCACGCCCGCCGACACATCGCGCCGGTTGCCCTCGAACACGACGGGCGCATCCGCGAGCGGCGTGCCGCGTTTCCAGCGACGCGCCTGACGCGGGAAGCCGGATGTCGTGAGCGTGGGGCGCGGGTTCGTCTTGCTGTCGTCCCAGCCGACGTACACCGTGTCGCGATCGATCCACGAGATGTCGTGCTTGCCGACATCGGGCAGCACGAAGCCATCCGCGACGAAACTTTTCGACGCGACATCGAACTCGCGCACCATGCACGCGTCCGAGCCGCCCGGCGACAGGCTGACGAGCGCGCGGTCGTAGTGGGGATAGAGCATGTCGAAGTCGGCGAGCGCCCAGCGGGTGTCGTCGGCTTCGTTGGTGTTCAGGTCGAGGGCATCGACGTCGAGGATCGTTTCCCATTCGGGCTTGCCTTCGAGCCACGAAGACCACGGCGTGCGGCGCACGATGCCGAGCGGATGCGCGTCGTCCTGCCAGGTGTTGTAGGCCCAGTCGCCGTAACGCGAGCACGCGACGATGCGATCCTTCGACGTGTACGCCTTTTCGAGCCGCCCGGCGAGCGTGCGCGCGTCGGGTGTGTCGCCGAATGCGGCTTCGGTGCGGCGGTTCTGGGCATCGACCCACGACTGCACGCGGGCGTCGCCGAGCGCTTCGAGGCCGATGAAAGGATCGGGACCGTCGGATGGAGTCCAGGCGAGGTCGGGATGCGAGGAGAGGAGTGTCATGCGGGCGCTGGCGTCATCGAAATGCAAAACGTCGATTGTGCCTCTTTACGCCGCGCAATGAAAAACGCCACGGCGAACCGTGGCGCTTCAAATCAGCCGAACAGCGGCCTCAAGCCAGCCGCTCCTCCGTCTGCGGATCGAACAACACAGCCTTCGACACATCGAACAGCAGCGTCATGTTCGACATCGGCTGCGGATTCGCCGCCGGGTGCACGCGCGACACGATGCGCTTGCCGTTCACCTGCGCGAACACGAGCGTGTCCGGACCGGTCGGCTCGATCACGTCGACGCGCACGTCCACCGGCTGCAAGCTCGTGTCCGACACGTCGTGCGCGCTGCGCGAATCGGTGATGCGCTCCGGACGCAGGCCGAGAATCACGTCCTGACCGACCTTGTTACGCAAACGGCCCGCATCGAACGGCAGATTCAGCACCTTCTGCGCGACGCCCGTATCGAGCTGCAAGCCGACGCCCGAGCCCGACTCGACGAGCTTGCCGGCGATGAAGTTCATCGGCGGCGCGCCGATGAAGCCCGCGACGAACAGGTTCGACGGCGAATCGTAGATTTCCTGCGGCGCGCCGAACTGCTGCACGATGCCGTCCTTCATCACCGCGATGCGATCGCCGAGCGTCATCGCTTCGATCTGATCGTGCGTCACGTACACGATGGTCGTGCCCAGACGCTGATGCAGCAGCTTGATTTCCGAACGCATCTCGATGCGCAGCTTCGCGTCGAGGTTCGAAAGCGGCTCGTCGAACAGGAACATGACCGGATCGCGCGCGAGTGCACGGCCCATCGCGACGCGCTGACGCTGACCGCCCGACAGTTGCCCCGGCTTGCGGTCCAGCAGATGACCGATCTGCAGCGTCTCCGACACGCGATCGACGATCTTCTTCTGCTCGTCCTTCGGCACCTTGCGGATGTTCAGGCCGAACGAGATGTTGTCGCGCACGCTCATCGAAGGGTAGAGCGCGTAGGACTGGAACACCATCGCGATATCGCGGTCCTTCGGCGAAAGGTCGTTGACCGTCTTGCCGTCGATCATGATGTCGCCCTTGGTCACGGTTTCGAGACCCGCGATCATGTTCAGCAAGGTCGACTTGCCGCAGCCCGAGCCGCCGACGAGGATCAGGAACTGACCGTCCTCGATGTCGATATTGACGCCCTTGAGAACCGGCACCCCGTTCGGGTAGGTCTTGTACACGTCACGGATGGAAAGGCTTGCCATGTGAATCCTCTATCTCTCGATACTTCTCGATTAACCCTTCACCGCGCCGGCCGTCAGCCCGCGCACGAAATAACGTCCCGCGATCATGTAGACGAGAATCGTCGGCAAGGCGGCGATGATCGCGCCGGCCATGTCGACGTTGTATTCCTTCACGCCCGTCGATGTATTCACGAGGTTGTTCAGCGCCACCGTGATCGGCATGGAATCCACGCCCGAAAACACGATACCGAACAGGAAGTCGTTCCAGATCTGCGTGAATTGCCAGATCAGGCACACCATGAAGATCGGCAGCGACACCGGCAGCAGGATCTTCGTGAAGATGGTGAAGAAGCCCGCGCCGTCGATGCGCGCCGCCTTCACCAGCTCGGCCGGAATGCTCACGTAGAAGTTGCGGAAGAACATCGTCGTGAATGCGATGCCGTAGATCACGTGAACGAGCACGAGGCCGGTCGTCGTGTTCGAGAGGCCGAGAAAGCCCTGCAGGCGGGCCATTGGCAGCAGGATTGCCTGGAAGGGGATGAAGCAGCCGACGAGCAGCATCGTGAACAGGCCGTCCGCGCCGCGGAAACGCCAGTGCGTGAGCACATAGCCGTTGAACGCGCCGATGAACGACGAGATCAGCACGGCCGGAATCACCATGCGCACCGAGTTCATGAAGAACGGCTCCATGCCGTCGCAGCGCACGCCGGTACACGCGCCCGACCATGCCTTGATCCACGGATCGAAGGTGAAGTGCGTGGGCGGCGTGAGCAGGTTGCCCGTGCGAAGCTGGTCGAGATCCTTGAACGACGTCGACAGCATCACGTAGATCGGGAACAGGAAGTAGAGCGCGAAGAGAATCAGCACCGCGTAGATGACGGCGCGGCTCAAGGTCATCTTAGGCTGCATTGCGGGTGCTCCTCGATTCGAGATACATGAGCGGCACGAGCACCGCGACGACCGTGGCGAGCATCATCATCGACGATGCGGCGCCCACGCCCAGCTGGCCGCGGTTGAACGAGAACGTGTACATGAAGATCGCCGGCAGCGACGACGACGTGCCCGGTCCGCCCGCCGTCAGCGCGACGACGAGGTCGAAGGTCTTGATCGTGATGTGGCAGAGAATCAGGAGCACGGAGAAGAACACCGGGCGCATGCTCGGAATCACGATCTTGCGGTAGATGGTCGGCAAACCCGCGCCGTCCATCTGCGCCGCCTTGAAGATTTCGCTGTCGACGCCGCGCAGACCGGCGAGGAAGAGCGCCATCACGAAGCCTGTGGACTGCCACACGGCCGCGATCACGACGCAGAAAATCGCCTTGTCCGGATCGCCGAGCCAGTTGAACGAGAAGCTCGTCCAGCCCCAGTCGTGAAACACTTTCTCCAGACCGAGGCCGGGATTCAGAATCCACTGCCAGGCGGTGCCGGTCACGATGAACGAGAGCGCCATCGGGTAGAGGAAGATCGCGCGCAATGCGCCTTCGTTGCGGATCTTCTGGTCGAGAAGGATCGCAAGGAACAGGCCGAGGAACACGCAAATCCCGATGAACGGAATGCCGAACCAGCCGAGGTTGGCGGCGGAAGTCCACCAGACATCGTTGGCGAAGAGCTGCTTATAGCGGTCGAAGCCCGCGAAATCGTAGCGCGGCATGAGCCGCGATTCGGACAGTGACAGATACCCGGTAATGGCAATGAAGCCGTACACGAAAATGAGCGCGATCACGACGCTGGGAGCGAGCACCAGCTTCGGAATCAGGCGATCGGCGAGCGCCGCCGTCGGTGAAGCGCGACGGGGCGGATTTTGCGGTTTCTTGTCCGCGGTGATGGAGGCAGTCACGACTCGACTCCTGGAAGATGCGCCGGCGCTTTCGTGCGTTCGGATGCACGGACTGGCGCTTCTGTGGCGGATGCCTGCTGGCGCTGAAATGTTGCGACGTTACAGGTGCGGTCCTGCGCTGTCTGGCGCCCGCCCGGGCGCATGCGTGGCACGCGCGCCGGGCGGATGCTGTCTTACTTCGTCTTGGCGGCGTTCGCGAGCGCTGCAACCGCGCTCTTCGAATCCTGCGACGAATTCATGAACTTCGTCACGACGTCGGTCATGGCGCCCGCGACGGCATCGCCCTGAGCCATGCCGTGCGCAAGCGACGGAACGTAGCCGCCCGATTTGATCGCCGTCTGTTCATCAGCGTAGGACTTCTTCGCGCAGTCGTCGAACTTATCCATCGGGACGCCCAGACGCACCGGGATCGAGCCCTTGTTCAGGCTGAACTGCTCCTGGAATTCCGGCGTCATGATGGTCTTCGCGAGCGCGAGCTGACCCGGCGTCGCGGCCTTCTGGCCCTTCTGCTGGAAGAACACGAACGAGTCGACGTTGAAGGTGTAGGCCTTCTCCGTGCCCGGCACCGGCGCGCAGACGTAGTCCGTGCCCGCCTTCTTGCCCGCGCCGGCGAATTCGCCCTTCGCCCAGTCGCCCATGAACTGCATGCCGGCCTTGCCGTTGATGACCATCGCGGTCGCGAGATTCCAGTCACGGCCCGTGCGGCCGCTGTCGAAGTAGCCCTGGATCTTGCGGACCGTGTCGAACACCTGAACCATCTTGTCCGAGGTCAGCGTCTTCTGGTCGAGATCGACGATCGCCTTCTTGTAGAAGTCCGCGCCCTGCGACAGCACGACGTCTTCCCACAGCGTCAGGTCCTGCCACGGCTGGCCGCCCATCGCGATCGGCATGATGCCCGCGGCCTTCATCTTGTCCGCGACCTGGAAGAACTCGTTCCAGTTCGTCGGCACCTTGCCGCCGGCCTTGTCGAGCGCAGCCTTGTTGATGTACAGCCAGTTCACGCGGTGCACCGAGAAGGGCGCGGCGACGTAATGGCCGTCAGCGTGGATGATCTTGTCGATTTCCGGCGGCAGGTTCTTCTTCCAGTCGCCCGCGACGGAGTCGATCGGCACGAGCACGCCTTGCTCGGCCCATTCCTGGATCAGCGGGCCCTTGATCTGCGCCGCCGACGGCGCGTTGCCCGAGATGACCTGCGTCTTCAGCGCGGTCATCGCGGCCGCGCCCGCGCCGCCCGCGACAGCGAAGTCCTTCCAGGTGTAACCCTGCTTCGTCATGTCGTCCTTGAGCACGCCGACAGCCTTGGATTCGCCGCCGGACGTCCACCAGTGCAACACGGAAACGGCTTCGGCAGCCTGAACCGCCGACGCCGTCGCGCCGCACAGAAGACCTGCGGCGCACAGCGCGCCCATGAGCTTACGGACTTTCATTGTTTATCTCCTCCAGACACCTGACAAGAAACGATTGGCTCCCGATGCAGCCAGAAGCATGGCTAAGAAGCGGTGGTCAAAAAAACGGCAAAACTGGATGGCCGGAAATCGGCGGTGTCGGCGGGGAAGCGGCAGACGCGCGTCACGACGGACGTGGCGTGCCGGGCCGGCAGACCGATGAACGGCCGCACGGCGCTCAAGAGATGAGTGGGTTGAATCGCAACGGCTGTCTCCTCTTTTGATTTTTGCCGGGCCGCTCAAGCGCCGTCCCGAAGGGCGCACTCGACGGCGAGGCGCGAGGCCTGAACGCAGGTGAGCCGCAAGGGAAGCCTTCCGTGGAAAGCAGCGAGCCGCGTGCTCCGTTAACATGCCCTCAGGATGTCCGCCCGAAAAAAAGCCGGTCGTCAGAGTGATCTGGTTGACACGGCTAATTTCTGGCTTGACGACATTTCCTCTTGATTTGGATTGTAGTTAAACTACAATTCAGTGTCAAAAAAAATTTTATCGGACTACGGCCTCATTCGTGGTCTCATTGGGCGCACGCCCCGATTCAGCTCAACATCCGCTCTCGAACCCAGCCAGAGACTCATGCAAAGCGACTCGAACTTCACCTTCATCCTCTTCGGCGGCACCGGCGATCTCTCCATGCGCAAGATTCTTCCCGCGCTCTACGAGGCGCATCGCGCGGGCATGCTCAATCCGTCAGGCAGGATCGTCTCCGTGGCGCGCGAAGCCAAGGAGCAAGGCGAATACCGCGCGTGGGTCGAGGATCACGTGAAGCCGCATGTGTCGAAGAACGGTGTCGATGAAACCGTGTGGCGCAGCTTTCTCGAGCGCTTCCAGTACGTCGGGCTGGATCTGGGCCGTCCGGAGGACTTCGTCGTCCTGCGCGACGCGCTCGCGCAATTCGACGGCACCCGCGTCTTCTATCTCGCGACCGGTCCGTCGCTCTTCGTGCCGATCTGCCGCGCGCTCGCCGATGTCGGCCTGAACCAGAACGCGCGCATCGTGCTGGAAAAGCCGCTCGGCTACGACCTGAAGTCGTCGAACGCGATCAACGACGCCGTCGGCGAAATCTTCCAGGAAGAGCAGATCTACCGGATCGATCACTATCTCGGCAAGGAGCCGGTTCAGAACCTGCTCGCGCTGCGTTTCGGCAACGCGCTCTTCGAACCGCTGTGGCGGCGCGAATGGGTGGAGAGCATCCAGATCACGATCGCGGAAGAACTCGGCGTGGAAGCGCGCGGCGACTTCTACGACAATACGGGCGCGCTACGCGACATGGTGCAGAACCATTTGCTGCAGTTGCTCTCCATCGTGACGATGGAGCCGCCGCACTCGATGGACTCCGACTCCGTGCGCGACGAGAAGCTGCGCGTGCTGCGGGCGCTGAAGCCCGTCGACGAGCGCGACATCAGCCGCGTTGCCGTGCGCGGGCAATATCATGCGGGCGTGATTCGCGGCACCGCGGTGCCGGCCTATGCGACGGAGCCGGGCGTGCGCCCCGACAGCACAACGGAAACTTTCGTCGCGCTGAAGGTCGAGATCGAGAACTGGCGCTGGGCGGGCGTGCCGTTTTTCCTGCGCACGGGTAAGCGGCTTGCGGACCGCGTCGCGGAGATCGTCGTGAATTTCCGCGCCGTGCCGCATTCGGCGCTCGGCGCGAATGCATTGCGGGCGGGCGCGAACCGGCTCGTGATCCGGCTGCAGCCCAACGAGTCGATTCGTCTCTATTGTCTGGCGAAGCAGCCCGGCGAGGGCATGAATCTCGCGAGCGTGCATCTGGATCTCGCGTTCGACCAGTTCTTCAAGGAAGGACAGATGGAGGCGTATCAGCGTCTGCTGCTCGACGTGATCCACGGCCGCCTCGCGCTCTTCGTGCGGCGCGACGAGCAGGAAGCGGCATGGCGCTGGGTCGAGCCGATCCTGAACGCGTGGGCGTCGGCGGCGAATAAGCCCAAGCCGTACGCGGCGGGCACGTGGGGGCCGGCGGCATCGAGCGCGATGCTCGCGCAGGCCGGCACGTGCTGGCTCGAAGAAGAGAATTGATGGCGTGGGCCGACGCCGCCCGCAAGAGGCGCGCGGCGAGCACGGGGAATGAGGACACCGCTTCGCCCGTCATCGCGACGGCGCGAACAGAAAGCGGATCGATAAACCAGAACAAGCAGGAGGAGCAGTGATCGAGCTTCATACTTTCGACGATCCGCGCGCCCACTCGGACGCGCTGGCGAAAGCCGTGAGCGACGCGCTGAAAGCGTCCCTCGCGGCGCGCGGCGCGGCATCGGCCGATGCCGCGGGTCAAACCACTCACGCCACGCTCGCCGTGTCGGGCGGCACGAGCCCGAAGCCGTTCTTGCAGGCGCTCTCGCGCGAGCCGCTCGATTGGGCGCATATCGACGTGACGCTCGTCGACGACCGCTGGGTGCCCGAAACCGATCCCGCGAGCAACGCGACCTTCGCGCGCGAAACGCTGCTGCAGAACGCGGCGGCGTCGGCGTACTTTCTGCCGCTCGTCGATACGAGCAAGCCGCTCGAGGCGCACATCGCCGAATTGAATGCCGATCCGCGCCGCCGTCTGCCGGACGTCGCCGTGCTCGGCATGGGCGAGGACGGCCACACGGCGTCGATCTTCGCCGACGCGCCCGAATGGGACTTCGCGATCTCCACGCCGGACCGTTTCGTCTCCGTGCATCCGGGCGCGGCGCCGCATGCGCGCGTGAGCCTGTCGATGTCGGCGCTCACGCAGATCGGGCAGCTGTATCTCTTCATCGCCGGGCAGACGAAACTCGACGTATTGAACGCGGCGCTCGCCGCTCCGCAAAAGAACGCCATCTCGACGCTGGCCCACGCTGAAGGAGTGAAGCTCGATGTCTACTGGTGTGCCTAAGACAGCGACTCAGCACGCCGACGGACCGCGCCTTCTGGCCGACATCGGCGGCACGAACGCGCGCTTCGCGCTGGAGACCGCGCCCGGCGAGATCGCGCAGATCCGCGTGTATCCGGGGGCCGATTACCCCGGCATCGCGGAGGTGATGCAGCAGTATCTGAAGGACACGAAGGTTAGCCGCGTGAATCATGCGGCGATCGCGATCGCGAATCCGGTCGACGGCGATCACGTGAAGATGACCAATCACGACTGGAGTTTCTCGATCGAGGCGACGCGCCGCGCGCTCGGCTTCGATACGCTGCTCGTCGTGAACGACTTCACCGCGCTCGCGATGGCGCTGCCCGGTCTCACCGACACGCAGCGCGAGCAGGTCGGCGGCGGCTCGCGCCGGCAGAACAGCGTGATCGGCCTGCTCGGGCCGGGCACCGGTTTGGGCGTGTCCGGCCTGATTCCGGCGGATGACCGCTGGATCGCGCTCGGCAGCGAAGGCGGCCACGCCACGTTCTCGCCGTTCGACGAACGAGAAGATCTCGTTACGCGCTATGCGCGCCGCAAGTTTCCGCACGTGTCCTTCGAGCGCGTGTGCGCGGGGCAGGGGCTGGAGCTGATCTATCGCGCGTTGGCGGAGCGCGACAACTTGACGGTCGCCGACACCTTCACTGCCGCCGATGTCACGTCACGCGCGCTGGAAGGCGAAGCGCTTGCGCTCGAAACGGTGAACTGCTTTTGCGCGATCCTCGGCACGTTCGCCGGCAATATCGCGGTGACGCTGGGCGCGCTTGGCGGAATCTACATCGGCGGCGGCATTGTGCTCAAGCTGGGCGAGCTGTTCCACAAGTCGCCTTTTCGCGAACGGTTCGAGGCGAAAGGGCGCTTTCAGCAGTATCTGTCGGGCATTCCCACGTACATCATCACGGCGGAATATCCGGCGTTCCTCGGCGTCTCGGCGATTCTCTCGGAGCAGCTTTCGAACCGCGCGAACAGCGGCTCGTCGGCGGTGTTCGAACGCATTCGCCAGATGCGCGATGCGCTGACGCCCGCCGAACGGCGCGTCGCCGATCTCGCGCTGAATCACCCGCGCTCGATCATCAACGATCCGATCATCGACATCGCGCGCAAGGCCGACGTGAGCCAGCCGACCGTGATCCGCTTCTGCCGCTCGCTCGGCTGTCAGGGGTTGTCGGACTTCAAGCTGAAGCTCGCGACGGGCCTGACCGGCACGATTCCGGTGAGCCACAGCCAGGTGCATCTCGGCGACACGGCCACCGATTTCGGCGCGAAGGTGCTCGACAACACCGTGTCCGCGATTCTGCAGTTGCGCGAGCATCTGAATTTCGAGAACGTCGAGCGCGCGATCGACATTCTCAACGGCGCGCGGCGCATCGAGTTCTACGGGCTCGGGAATTCGAACATCGTCGCGCAGGACGCGCACTACAAGTTCTTCCGCTTTGGCATTCCGACGATCGCTTACGGCGACCTCTACATGCAGGCGGCCTCGGCGGCGCTGCTCGGCAAGGGCGATGTGATCGTGGCGGTGTCGAAGTCGGGGCGTGCGCCCGAACTGCTGCGCGTGCTCGAAGTGGCGATGCAGCAGGGCGCGACGGTCATCGCGATTACGTCGAGCAACACGCCGCTCGCCAAGCGCGCAACGGTGGCGCTGGAGACGGATCACATCGAAATCCGCGAGTCGCAGCTTTCGATGATCTCGCGCATTCTCCATCTCGTGATCATCGACATTTTGGCGGTCGGCGTGGCGATCCGCCGGGCCGCGCCGAAGCCGGGCGCGAAGATCAGCGAGACGGTCGCGAAGGCGCGTCAATCCAGCGACGATGACGCCGCCGCCGTGCTCGACTGGTTGAGCCACGGTGCATCGGGAATGGCGCGGGATTAACGCTTCCCTGCAGGAACGACAATGCCGCCGGTGAGAACCGGCGGCATTTTTTATCGTGCATCGCTGTGCGGCACGTCGAATAAAAAACGGTGCGACATCCGTATCGGATATCGCACCGTCGCACGCCTCTCGCAGAGGCGTTGCCAACCTGCCGATCAGAACGAGTGCTGGATACCCGCGTACACGCCCGTCTGGCTATGGCCGGCGAGCGGGTTGTCCGTCGACGCAGCCGAGCCGTAGTTGTTGGCGTTCAGGCCATAGTTCGCCGTCTTGCTGTTTCGTGCGGTTGCGACTTGCAGATCGAACAGCGTGCGCTTGGAGATGTTGTACGAACCGCCGACGCTGTAGATGGTTGCGTTACCCGCGCCGTTGTTGCCGTTGACGTGATAGACCGCCGCGATCAGCGCCGCCGCCGGCGTTGCTTGCCACGTCACGCCGCCCCACTCGTGATCGAGCGTGCTCGGCTGGCCGGCCAGCAGGTTTGTCATGCCCGACGTGCGGATTGCCTGATAGCCGCCCTGAACCTTGAACTGGCCGAGGAACAGGTTGACCATCGCCGTGTATTCGCGCGAGTAGGCGTAGGCGCCGTTGCCGCCCGAGCCGCCGTCGAGCGCGTTGTAGGCGCCGCCGAGCGTGCCGTTGCCCGGATTGCGGATCTCGTCATAGATACCGCGAACCTGGAAGTAGGGCGCCGTGTAGGTGATCTGTGCGCCCGCCTCGCGGCCTTGCGCGGTGGTGCCGTTGCCGTTCCAGTTCGTCGCGTTCGAGAGCGCGTATTGGCCGTAGAAATCGAAGCCCGCGACCTTCGGCGATTGATACGAGATGTTGTTGCTCGACTGCGGCCAGTTGCGGCCACGCACCAGCGAAGCGGACGACCAGTTCGACTGCCCGAACGGATCGAAGTCCCACACGCCGTTCGAGATGAAGAGCTCGCGACCGAGCAGCACAGTACCGAACCGATCGTTGGCGATACCAACCGTCGCCCAGCGATTGAAGAGGTTGCCTTGCGCCTGGCCGTTCATCGCGTTGAAGCCGTTCTCCAAATGGAACACGGCGCGATTGCCGCCACCCAGGTCTTCGACGCCCTTGATGCCCCACAGGCTCGTGCCCCAGTCGCCGCTTTCCGCGCGGAAGCGATGCGTGCTGCCAGTCGCGGCGCCGTTCGGGCCGGCGCCCGTCGGCACGCCGGTCATATATTCGAGTCCCGCGTCCAGGCGGCCGAACAGCGTCACGCTGCTTTGTGCATGCGCCGCTGCGCTGAACGCCAACAGTGCTGCCGACGCGAGCAAAACCTTCTTCATCATCCCCTCCAACATCCGTGAAAAATTGAACATACGCATGACGAAGCATCGCCATGAACCGGCGAGCGGCGTCATTCCTCATTTTTTTCAGGATTGTGAAGCAGAACTATTTTCTGTGAAGCACGCTTTCGTCATTTTGATTGTCAATTTGACAAATGTCGTGCGTGAGCCGGAAAGCGCCCGGATCGCCGTTCGTCATGCCAGGCGTCGCGGGGATCGAAAAGGTCGCGAGCAGAAGTAAAAAACGGTGCGATACCCTTTCGGGCACCGCACCGATACGCGCCTCTCGCAGCAGCGTGAAAACCTTCTAAGAAAAGACTCTTCGGCCAGACTCGTCGATTAGAACGAGTGCTGGATACCTGCGTACACGCCGGTCTGGCTGTGGCCCTGGAACGGGTTGTCCGTCGAGGCAGCCGTACCGAAGTTGTTGGCGTTCAGGCCATAGTTCGCGGTCTTGCTGTTCTGCACCGTCGCGACCTGCAAGTCGAGCAGGGTGCGCTTGGACAGGTTGTACGAACCGCCGGCCGTGTAGATGGTCGCGTTACCCGCGCCGTTGTTGCCGTTCACGTGGTAGACCGCGGCGATCAGCGCCGCTGCCGGCGTTGCTTGCCACGTCACGCCGCCCCATTCGTGATCGAGCGCCGTCGGCTGGCCGGGCAACTGACCCGTCATGCCGGAACTGCGGATGGCCTGGTACGCGCCCTGGATCTTGAACTGGCCGAGGAACACGTTGAACATTGCCGTGTACTCACGCGAGTAGGCGTACGCACCGTTGCCGCCATTGCCGCCGTCGATCGGGTTGTACACGCCGCCGAGCGTACCGTTTGCCGGGTTGCGGATTTCATCGTACATACCGCGGATCTGGAAGAGCGGCGACGTGTAGGTGATGTACGCGCCAGCTTCACGGCCTTGCGGCGTGGTACCGTTGCCGTTCCAGTTCGTCGCGTTGGAGAGCGAGTACTGACCGTAGAAGTCGAAGCCCGCGACCTTCGGCGACTGGTACGAAATGTTGTTGCTCGACTGCGGCCAGTTGCGGCCACGCACGAGCGACGCCGACGACCAGTTCGACTGACCGAACGGATCGAAGTCCCACACGCCGTTCGCGATGAAGAGCTCGCGACCCAGCAACAGGGTACCGAACTGGTTGTTGGCGATACCGACCGTTGCCCAGCGATTGAAGAGACCGCCGCCGCCCGGGCCCTGACCCGTCATGGTGTTGAAGCTGCCTTCCAACTGGAACACGGCACGATAGCCGCCGCCCAGATCTTCGACACCCTTCATACCCCACAAGCTCGTGCCCCAGTCGCCGCTTTCCGCCTTGAAGCGGTGCGAACTGCCGGTGGCAGGCGCGCCGGCCGGGCCGGTCGGCACACCGTTCATGTATTCAAGGCCCGCGTCCAGGCGGCCATACAGCGTGACGCTACTCTGAGCGTACGCTCCCGCGCTGAACGCCAGCAGTGCTGCCGACGCGAGCAAAGCTTTCTTCATCATCTCCTCCAACCCTGTCAAGAAATAGAACCCAAGTGCTGCTGTGTGGTTCGATGCGAGCGCACCCAACCGAAAATTGTTTTTCAGAGGAAGGACACGCGCGGGCTGTGGTGCAAGTGACGATTCGCACGTCGTGGGCGCGAACCTGACGCCGATCCGTCGATCGGTGCCGTTCCTCAGTTTCTTTTGGACTTTTGAAGTAAAACTACTTTTTGCGTACTTCGTTTTGGTACTTTGGTTACCAATTTAACAAAATACGTTAATACCGCCAAAGAAATTTACGGTTCGGCGCGCGTCTGTGTCAAAAATGCAATGCCCATGTGTCAGCCGCACTACCCACAGCATGGGAAACACCCCGCAAAGCCTTATTCCATCAGGGCTTTAGCGCCATGTAGGTTTCGGGGTCAGGTTTGTCGCCTATTGACGCACGTGCGTCGTGGCGCTAGGTCGGCGAAGGGCGCGAAAGAGGCTGTTACCGTCGCGCCCAGACGCAAAAAAAGCGTCTCACGGACGCTTTTTTTGGAGTGGAAGGTTGCTTCTGGCAACGGTCGTGCGTTTATTTCAGGCTGCCCGCCAGGAACTGCTTCAGCCGCTCGCTCTTCGTATTGCCGAATACTTTGTCGGGATGGCCTTCTTCCTCGATGCGCCCCTGATGCAGAAACACGACATGGTTCGACACGTTGCGCGCGAATGCCATCTCGTGCGTGACGACGATCATCGTGCGGCCTTCCTCGGCGAGCGTCTGCATCACCTTCAGCACTTCGCCGACGAGTTCCGGATCGAGCGCGGAGGTCGGCTCGTCGAAGAGCATGACGTCGGGATGCATCGCGAGCGCGCGCGCAATGGCCACGCGCTGCTGCTGCCCGCCCGACAGATGCGACGGATACTGCTTCTCCACGCGCGGCGCGAGCCCGACTTTCTCCAGATACATGCGCGCGCGATCCTCGGCTTCCTTCTTCGTCAGCCCGAGCACGTTCACGGGCGCTTCGATCACGTTCTCCAGCACATTCATGTGCGACCAGAGATTGAAATGCTGGAAGACCATCGAGAGCTTCGAGCGGACCTGCCGCAATTGCTTCGGGTCCGCCACTTTCAGCGCGCCGGTCTTGTCCTTCAGGGTGCGAACTTCGGCGCCGTCGACGAAGATGCGCCCCTGGTTCGGCTGTTCGAGGAAGTTGATACAGCGCAGCATCGTGCTTTTGCCCGAACCCGACGAGCCGATGATGCTGATCACGTCGCCGGCCTTGGCCTTCAGCGACACGCCCTTGAGAACTTCGTTGCTGCCGTACTGCTTGTGAATATCGTCGACGAAAAGCTTGTGCTGCTGGGAAATCATGAACGGTCCTTGAGCGGCGATGGTCTTATTTGCCTTGCGGCCGCAAATAAGCGAGCCAGCGATGCTCGGCGCGGCGGAACAGCCACACGAGCGCGAACGAGATACAGAGATAGAGCAGGGCGGCGAGGCCGAACGCCTCGAACGACTGATACGTCGCCGAGTTGACGTCGCGCGCGATCTTGAGGATGTCCGGCACGGTCGCCGTGAATGCGACGGTCGTGGCGTGCAGCATCAGAATCACTTCGTTGCTGTAGTACGGCAGCGCGCGCCGCAGCGCCGACGGAAGAATCACCCGACGATACAGCGTGAAGCCCGACATGCCATATGCGCGCGCCGCTTCGATCTCGCCGTAGGGCGTCGCCTTGATCGCGCCGGCGAAAATCTCCGTCGTGTAGGCGCACGTGTTCAGCGTGAACGCGAGCAGCGTGCAGTTCATGCCGCTGCGGAAGAATTCGGCGAGCAGCATGTGGTCGCGCACAACCTGCAGGCTGTACAGACCCGTGTAGCAGAGCAGCAGCTGCACATACAGCGGCGTGCCGCGAAACACATACGTATACAGCCACACCGAGCGCGAGAGCAGCTTGTTCTTCGACACCCGCGCGACCGCGAGCGGCACCGAAAGACAAAAGCCCAAGCCGATGGAAATGACCAGCAGCCACATCGTGATCGCGAGACCGGTGATGCGGTAGCCGTCGGTGAAGAGGTAGTTCTTCCAGTATTCCTGGATGATTTCGATCATGATCCCTGCCGCCCTGTAATGGACCGATTAGAGGTCGGCCTTGCGCACGCCGATGGAATAGCGCCGCTCCAGCCAGATCAGCACGAGATTCGAGACCGTGGTGATCGCGAGATAGACCGCGCCCGCGAGAAGCGTGAAGAAGAAGAAACGCAGCGTGCCCTTGCCCGCGTCCTGCGAGGCCTTGACGACATCCGCGAGACCGATGATCGACACGAGCGCCGTCGCCTTGACCATCACCTGCCAGTTGTTGCCGATGCCCGGCAGCGCGAAACGCATCATCTGCGGAAACATGATGCGCGCGAAGGTCTGCCACGGCGTCATGCCGTAGGCCGCGCCCGCTTCGAGCTGGCCGCGCGGCACGGAGAGAAACGCGCCGCGGAAGGTTTCGGTGAAATACGCGCCGTAGATGAAGCCGAGCACCAGAATGCCGGCGAGGAACGGGTCGATGTCGATCTGATCCCAGCCGATCGCGTCGGTGAAGAGGTTCAGCCAGATCTGGATACTGTAGAAAAGCAGCAGCATCAGCACGAGATCGGGCACGCCGCGGATGAGCGTCGTATAGACGGTGCCGACACCCGACGCCAGGCGGTTTTTCGACAGCTTCGCCGCCGCGCCGATCAGACCGATCACGAAGGCGAACACGAGCGACAGCACCGCCAGCTTGACGGTCTGCCAGGTGCCCGCGAGGATCAGCGGGCCGTAGCCTTGCAACATGGTGATTCCTTGGTAAGGTGCCTAACGTGCATGGAGCGCGACGAGCGCGGCGCGCGGCGGTCGTGCGCGCGAAGCGTCCCGGCGGTCGCGCCCGTGGATGACGGCGCGGCGCGCGATGCGAATCTCTTCATGTCTCTCCTCAGCCGATGACGCTTTGCTCCGCGCGTTCGACTGTCCCGCTCCGGCCCGCTTCCGCGTGATGCCTAGCGGTCGGTATTCTAGATGGTCAAAATTGCGAGTTGCCGTTGCCGTTGCCGTTGCTGATCGCCCGATCGACGCGCATTGGCGCATCGCGGACGATTTCCGCCCGGCGCAGCCCGGAAAAGCGCGGTATTTTACCCGAAGCGTGCGAGCGCGCGAGCGCTTGAGTCGGATGTGTCCGATTAGATGCACCAGCGAAACGATGTAGTGCCGCGGCACGCGTTGTTTCAAAGGGGCGGCGCCCTTACATTCTCTCCATCGCAAAACAACGCCTTGGGCGGGAGCAAACATCATGTTCGACATTCGCCGCAGCAACGAACGGGGCCACGCAAACCACGGCTGGCTCGATTCGTACCACAGCTTTTCGTTCGCCGACTATTACGATCCGGAGCACATGCACTTCGGTGCGCTGCGGGTGATCAACGAAGATCGCGTCGCGGGCGGGCAGGGTTTCGGTGCGCACGGCCATCGCGACATGGAAATCGTCAGCTACGTGCTCGACGGCGCGCTTGCGCACCGCGACAGCATGGGCAACGGCTCGACGATCCGTCCCGGCGACGTCCAGCGCATGAGCGCCGGAACCGGCGTGCGCCACAGCGAATTCAACGGTTCGCCGACGGACACCGCCCACTTCCTGCAGATCTGGATCATTCCGGATGCCCCGGGCGGTGCGCCCGGCTACGAGGAAAAGCGCTTCGCCGACGATGAAAAGCGCGGCCGTCTGCGCGTGATCGCATCGCCGGAGGGCACGGACGGCTCGGTGAAGATCGGCGCGAACGCGCGCATCTTCGCGGGTCTCTTCAATGGCGACGAGCGCGCGGACTTCGACGTGCCGGCCGGCCGCCGCGTGTATGTGCACGTGGCGCGCGGCGCGGTGACGGTGAACGGCGAGGCGCTCGGCGCGGGCGATGCCGCGAAGCTGGAAGATGTGTCGAAGGTGACGCTCGAAAAGGGCGACAACGCGGAAGTGCTGCTGTTCGACCTCGCCTGATTGCCGTCCGGTGTGACAAAGGCCGCGGGGCTTACGCTCCGCGGCCTTTTCTCATGCGCCTGCCGCCTTACGGCTTGGCGGTGGCCGATGCGCCGGCCGCCGCACCCGGAGTGCTGTCCGGGCCGCCGCGGTGCTTGCCCCAACGCTCATGCATCTTGTGCTCGTGCTCGCGCATCATCGCGAAGTGCTTCTTGAGCGCCGTACTGACGGTCGTCTTCTGCTGGTCGTTCAGCGAGTTGTAGAAGTTCAGCCACGCCGTCGCGGTCTGCTCGCGCAGTTGCGCGTTCTGCTGCTCGATCTTCTGGTGCGCCGCGTGCATCGCGTTCAGGTCGAGGATGGGCTGGTCTTCCATCGACTTCATCTGATCGTGCATCTGTTTGAAGCTTTCGCGCATCTGCTGATGGTTCTGCTTCATGGTCGTGAGCGCGGTCTGCCACAGCTTTTCCTGATCCGCGTTCAGCTTCAACTGGCCGTGCAGCGCGTCCAGTTGTTTCTGCATGCGCATTTCCATATGGTGGCCGCCGGGACCGCCGGGGCCGCCCATCATGGCCGGGCCGCCAGCCGGCGGCGCGCTCGGCGCGTCGTTCGTGGCGGCGTAGGCCGTGCCGAACGTCAGCGCGATTGCGGCAGCGGCGGCGGTAAGGATGCGATATTGCTTGGCCATCTCGATACTCCCTTGATTGTTTTCGAAGCCGAAGCCGCGAGGCCCTGATCGACGTGTCGTTTGGTGCGTCGAGGTCTTGCGCTTGTCGGTGAAACACAGCGTAGGGGTTCGCGGCGGCCCGCGTGTTACGGCATGGTTCAGGCTTATTACGCGGGTTTACGCCCCGCTTTCGCCGTAACACCCCGTAACCCTTATGGCAGGGCTGTCATCAATCGAGGCCTGACTCACGCGCTAAACTCCATCCCATGACTACGCAAATACTTGTCGTCGACGACGACGCCGAACTGCGCGACCTTCTGCGCGACTATCTGGTCCGGCAGGGCATCGAGGTCTCGGTGCTGCACGACGCCGGCGGTCTCGAACGCCGCATCGAACGCGAGCGGCCGGATCTCATCGTGCTCGATCTGATGATGCCGGGTGTCGACGGGCTGACCGCGCTGAAACAACTGCGCGCGTCCGGCGACGACATCCCCGTCATCATGCTGACCGCGCGCGCGGATGACGTCGACCGTATCGTCGGACTGGAACTGGGCGCGGACGACTACCTCGGCAAGCCGTTCAATCCGCGCGAACTGCTCGCGCGGGTGCAGGCGGTGTTGCGCCGCCGCCGCACGATCCCGTCCGCCGCGCCGGAGCAGCGCGAGCCGTATTCGTTCGGCCGCTTCAGGCTGGATTTCCAGTCGCGCACGCTGCAGCACGACGACAAGCCGCTCACGCTCTCCGGCAGCGAATTCGCGCTTCTCAAGATTTTCGTCAATAACCCGATGCGCACGCTCACGCGCGAGCGCCTGCTCGAACTGCTGCACGGCCCGGAATACGACGGCACCGACCGCGGCATCGACGTGCAGGTCTGGCGCCTGCGCCGCATCCTGGAAACCGATCCGTCGGCGCCGCGCTTCATCCAGACGGTGCGGGGGCGCGGTTACGTGTTCGTGCCGGACGGCGAGCAAAATGCGCCGGGCAATTGATACGCTGTTCGGCCGGCTGGTCGTTATCGTCATCGGCATGCTGGTCTTGTCGCATGTCGCGTGGTTCGCGATCATCCGTTTCGAGCGCGACAACGTGCAGACGCGTTTTGCCGTCGAGGAGGCCGTGTTTCTCGTCGAGGCGGTGCGTCAGCACATCACGAATACGCCCGACCAGCCTTTGCCGCCGCGCGTGCGGCTCGTCGCGCTCAATAGGCCGGACGTGCCGAAGCAACCCGACGAGGACACGCCGCCGCCGTTGCAGCGCTTTGTCGAAGATCTGAAGGATCGCCTTCCCGACGGCACCGAGGTGCGCCTGAACGAGCCCGGCGGCCCGCCGAGCGTGTGGGTGCACGGCGCGAAGGACGACGGCTGGATCGTCGTGCCGGTGCAGCCATTACGGCCGCCACGCTCGCGCGACCGCATGCTCGTGTGGCTCGCGCTGATTTTCTCGACCGCCGTGCTCGCCGCGCTGTGCGGCGCGTGGCAGTTGCAGTATCCGCTGCGCGCGCTCGCGCAGGCGGTCGGCCGCTTCGGGCGCGGCCAGCCGACGCCGCCGGTGCCGGAGCGCGGCCCGCGCGAATTGCGGCAACTCACGCACGGCTTCAATCAGATGGTCCGCGAAGTCTCGCAGACGGAGAACGACCGCGCCGTGATGCTCGCGGGCGTCGCGCACGATCTCAAGACGCCGCTCGCGCGCCTGCGTCTGCGCGCCGAAATGATGGACGACGAGAAGATGCGCGACGGCGTCGTGCGCGACGTGGACTCGATGGCGCATATCGTCGATCAGTTCCTCGTCTTTGCGCACGATCGCCCGGACGGCAGCGAGCCGGTGCCCGTCGACGAGCAGTGCGAGCGGATCGTGCGGGCCTATCGCGCGGTGGCGCCGGGCGCGCAGCCGATTCGCCTGAAACTCGAAGCGGGGCCCGCTTTCGTGCTGCCCGCCGCGTCGCTGGACCGGCTGCTGTCGAATCTGCTGGACAACGCGCATGCGTACGGCGCGCCGCCGGTCGTCATCGAGACGCGGCGGGAAGCAAAAGGCTGGGTATTGTCCGTGTCCGACCACGGCAGGGGCATCGCGCCGGAGGATCTCATCAAGGCGAGCCGGCCGTTCGTGCGGCTCGATCCGGCGCGCGGGGGAAGCGGCCACAGCGGGCTCGGGCTCGCGATCGTCGAGCGGCTCGCGCGGCGGGCGGGCGGCGAATGCGAGATCGGCAATCGTGCCGAGGGCGGATTGCAGGTCGCGATGACCTTTCCGTTCGACACCGCCACGCGGCCGGCGCAGGAACGGCGCGCCGGCCCGCAGCACGAGGAACGCGCGCTGTAATGGCGCGCTGATAAGGACGAAAGGCGGCGCGGCGTCAGTCGAACAGGGTTTCGAGCGCCGAGGCCGCTTCGCTGTCCACCGTGTTGTACGTCACGGTCGACGCCTCGAAAATGTAGTGCGTCGTGTACTTGCCGAGGCGCGAGAGAATCTCCTCCTGAATCACTTCGGGCGCGAGATCGATCTTCAGGAACCACGTCGTCGACGACAGCCGCGTCTGAAAAGAGCCGTACTCGGCGAGCAGGTGGTCGAACGTTTCTGCGTCCTGATCCCGGCACACAATGACCAGATTTCCCTTCATGCAATCCTCCCGATTCACGCCAGCGGCATTCGATTTCGAACAACGATGATACCTGCGCGATGCGTTGCGCGTCGCGACAGCCGGACGAACGCGCGGTGACTCGACGCGCCGATGCGTCGCTCGAGGCCGCCTACTTGCCGGCGAGCGTGTCTTCGGGATGCCGCGCCGACGGGCCGGGATCGGCGGGGCGCACTTCGCTGCGGTCGCGTCCGCGCGATTTGGCCTCGTAGAGCGCGAGGTCGGCGCGGGAGAGAATCCATTCGAGCGCGTCGTCGGGCGCGAGCTCCGTGATGCCGATGGACACCGACAGCGCGGCATCGTCCGGCAAATGCGCGCAATGCTCGTGATGAAAGCGCTTCCTCAGGCGTTCGAGCACGGCCTGAGCGTCGGCGAGCGCGGTTTGCGGCAGCAGAATGCCGAATTCCTCGCCACCGAGCCGCCCGATCGCATCGCTCGGACGAAGCTGCGCGCGGCACACTTCGACGAAATGTTCGAGCGCGCGATCGCCCGACGCGTGACCGAAGCGGTCGTTGATCTGCTTGAAGTGATCGAGATCGGCGATCGCGACCGACAGCGGCGTGCCGACCGAACGCGCAAGCTCCACTTCGTGACGCAGCGTGTCGAGGAAATAGCGCCGGGAGAGGGCGCCTGTCAGCGCGTCATGCCGCGCTTCGGCTGACAGCAGCGTATTGGCCGACTGCAACTGCTCGGCGAGATCGCGGGTTGCGCGGTGCAGCCGGCGTTCGCGCGAGTACGACGTCGCGATCACGATGGCGAGCGTCACGACGCCGAGCATCGTCAGAAACACGAGGAAGCGGTCGCGGCTGTGATTGCGGCTGATTTCCGGCCAGCTCGTGAGCGGATGCACGATATGCGCCGACAGCCCCGAGTTGAGGCCGGTGCGCTCGTCGTAGAGCGAGGGCACGTTGCTGCCGTTGGCGGCGTAGAAGGTCTGCGCGAGCGAGGGCGCGAGCCAGTGCTCGGACGCGCGCATCTGTTCGCCGATGTGCGACACGCGCAGTTCCGGGAACGACTCGCGCCGGTAATGCTCGACGCGCTCGCGCTCGGTCATGCGTGCGACGGGCGCATTGGGCATCGCCTGGTATTCGAGCCGGCCGTCGTGCGCCATCACGACGACGCCGTTCTCGTCGGTCACGAAGGTGCCGGCGCGCGAGACCCAGTGCCGCAGCCGGTCGATGCTCACTTTGGCGATCACCGCGCCGACGAGGATGCCGTCATCGTAGGCGGGCGCCGCGATGAAAATGCCCGGCTCGCCGGAAAGCCGTCCGACGCCGTACATTTCGACGAAGCCGCCCAGCAGCGCCCGCGCGACATAGCCGCGAGCGCTCATGTCGTAGCCGATGAAGCTGTTGTCGTCGTCGGCGTTGCTCGACGCAATGCAGAAGCCGCGTTCGTTGACGAGCCAGATGGAGTCGAGGCCGGAAAAGCCCTGTGCGTCGTGCAGGAAGTGGTTGACCTTCTCGAGCGCGGGGCGCGCGGTCCAGTCGGTGCGGCGTTCGAGTTCCGTCCCGGCAGGGTTCGAGGCATAATTCCGCGACTCCGCGAGCGCACGCTGCGTGAGATCCATCTGCGCGAGCGTGGCGGGAATGGCGCGCGACATCGCCAGATCGCTCGCGATGATCTGCGCCATGTTGTCGACGATCGACGCCGCCATCTGGCGCTCGGTGCGCACGGTCGCCGTCATCTCCTGTTGTACCATTCGGTCCGACAACAAGCCGGCGGCGATCCAGCACGCGAACGCCAGCACAGCGATGCCGAGCGTCGCGATCACACGGTGCAGGATGAGCTTGTTCATCGGGCGCGCGCGGGAATGGGGGTTCACGCGGGGTTCACGCGCGGCGCGAGCCGCGAGCGCCGTGCGCTCCGGTGCCCGCAACGCGGGCGCACGGATTGCAGCGCGTGGTGTCTGCCGCGGTTCGGCTCTCGCCCGCGGCGGGGCGGCGGGCGAGGCTCAGGCGGTCTTCGGTCTCGGGTCTGGCGTCTCGCATCGAATCGGCGCTCAAATTATTGTTTGTGATAAGCCCAGATTGGACGATGTTTTTGGCCGCCCATCAAGGGCATTGTTCAGGCGTGCGACGTGTGTCCAACATAACGGGTGCGCGCCATGCGACCGAAGCCGAACTGAAAGGAAGCGAAAGCTTGCGAGCGCCGGGCGCCTGTCACACAGGCAGCCCCTTCATTTTGCCCGCGCCGTGCCGAAGAGCAACAGAAACATCGCATGAATGGCGCGGCGGACCGCATGAAGGTTGTGCCTGTCACACGGGTTGGTGTAGTGTCGCCCGGTTCAGCGCGGGGATCGTCTGACGCGGCGAATGCCTGACGCCGTCGTTCTTGCTGAACGTGTCGTTGTTTAAGCGTGCGCGTGCGTTGAGCATGGGCGCGTTCCGGGCCAAGGCTTCTGGCCCGGCTGACGGATTTCTTGCCGTCTCAAGCATTATCCCGCGCCCGGCGCGGTCGGAACAAAGCCTTACGGGGAGGGCCTTGCATGGAATTTGGTTTCAATCTGAAGCGCACGGCGAATGCGTCGGCCTGGCGGATCCTGCCCAACCGCTGGGATTTCGTCGCGTTCCCGATGATCATCTGCATCATCGCGCTCGCCGCGGTCGGCTTCCATGAGACGCTGGCGCCGATCTCGACCTTGCAGACGCAGGCGATCTCGCTCGATCCCGCGAATCTCCCCGAATACGCGTTGCGCACTACCTTGCGCATGCTGCTGGCGATGGTCGCATCGCTCATTTTCACGCTGGTCTACGGCACGCTCGCGGCGAAGAGCCGGCGCGCGTCGATCGTGCTCGTGCCGATTCTCGACATCCTCCAGTCGGTGCCGGTGCTGGGTTACATCTCCTTCACGGTGACGTTTTTCCTCGCCATGTTCCCCGGGCGCGTGATCGGCGCCGAATGCGCGGCGATCTTCGCGATCTTCACGAGCCAGGCGTGGAACATGACGTTCAGCTTCTATCAGTCGCTGCGCACGGTGCCGCGCGATCTGGACGAAGTCTCGCGCGGTTTTCATCTCACCAACTGGCAGCGCTTCTGGAAGCTCGAAGTGCCGTTCTCGATGCCGGGCCTCATCTGGAACATGATGATGTCGATGTCGGGCGGCTGGTTCTTCGTCGTGGCGTCCGAGGCGATCACGGTCGGCAATCGCACGATCGTGCTGCCGGGCATCGGCGCGTATCTGGCCACCGCCATCGGCGAGCGCAATCTCTCCGCGATCGGCTGGGTGATCCTCGCGATGACCATCGTCATCCTCGCTTACGACCAGTTGATGTTCCGCCCGCTCGTCGCGTGGGCCGACAAATTCCGCATGGAGAACACGAGTTCGGGCGACGCGCCCGAGTCGTGGCTGCTCGACCTGATCCGCCGCACGCGCCTGATTCACCGTCTGCTGGTGCCGGCCGGCTGGATTCTCGCGAAGGTGGCGCGTGTGCCGATCAAGCTGCCGTCGCTGCAGGGCGCGCTGGAAAACGTGGGCCTGCCGTTGCGCGCGAAGGTGCCATCGACGCGCGCCGGCGATATCGCGTGGGGCACGGTCGTGCTGCTGGTCACGGCGTTCGTCGTGTGGAAGGTAGCGTCGTTCGTCGCGACGGGCGTGAGCTGGAGCGAAGTCGGCCACGTGTTCCTGCTCGGCTTCATCACGCTCCTGCGCGTGGTCGTGCTGATCGCGATCGCCTCGGTGATCTGGGTGCCGCTCGGCGTAATCATCGGCCTGCGTCCGGCGCTCGCCGAGAAGATCCAGCCGCTCGCGCAGTTTCTCGCCGCGTTCCCGGCGAACCTGCTGTTTCCGGTGTTCGTCGTCGTGATCGTGCGCTGGCATCTGAACCCGGATATCTGGCTGTCGCCGCTCATCGTGCTCGGCACGCAGTGGTATATCCTTTTCAACGTGGTCGCGGGCGCGTCTTCCTATCCGAACGATTATCGCGAGGCGGCGACCAACTTCCAGATTCGTGGCTGGCAGTGGTGGAAGAAGTGCATGCTGCCCGGCATTTTCCCTTACTACATCACCGGCGCGATCACCGCGTCGGGCGGCGCGTGGAACGCGAGCATCGTCGCGGAAGCGGTGTCGTGGGGCAAGACGGAGGTCGTCGCGCACGGCCTCGGCGCCTACATCGCCCAGACGACCGCCGCCGGCGATTACCCGAAAATCATTCTCGGCATTGCCGTGATGTCGCTGTTCGTCACGCTGTTCAACCGACTGTTGTGGCGCCCGCTATACGCCTACGCCGAAGCAAGACTCCGGCTGGATTGAGGACGAGTTCCGATGCAGAACCTGAAAACTACGCAGACGTCCGCTGCGCAAAGCGCGCAGCGACCCCAGGGCACACCGCCGCGACTCGGCGCGGAGATTCTGCGCGTCGCGAACGTGAGCCGCGGCTTCAACAAGACGCAGGGCGAGCTGCTCGTGCTCGACGATGCGAACCTGTCGCTGCGCGAAGGCGAGATCGTCGGATTGCTCGGACGCTCGGGCTCGGGCAAGTCGACGCTGTTGCGCATCATCGCCGGGCTGATCGAGCCGACGGGCGGCGAGGTGACCTATCTGAACGAGCCGTTGCGCGGACCGGCGAAGGGCGTCGCGATGGTGTTCCAGACCTTCGCGCTCTTTCCGTGGCTGACCGTGCTGCAGAACGTGGAAGCCGGTCTGGAAGCGCAGGGCGTGGGTGCGCGCGAGCGGCGCGAGCGCGCGCTGGCCGCGATCGATCTGATCGGTCTCGACGGCTTCGAGAACGCGTATCCGCGCGAGCTGTCGGGCGGCATGCGCCAGCGCGTCGGTTTCGCGCGGGCGCTGGTCGTCGATCCGACCTTGCTGCTGATGGACGAGCCGTTCTCCGCGCTCGACGTGCTGACCGCCGAAAACCTGCGCACCGACCTGCTCGATCTCTGGACGCAAGGACGCATGCCGATCAAGTCGGTGCTGATCGTCACGCACAACATCGAGGAAGCGGTGTTCATGTGCGACCGCATTCTCGTGCTGTCGTCGAATCCGGGCCGCGTGATGGCCGAGATCAAGGTGCCGTTCAAGCATCCGCGCAATCGCCTGGACCCGGCGTTCCGGCGTCTCGTCGACGATATCTACGCGAAGATGACCGCGCGTCAGATGGACGAAGCGAAGAAGAAGGGGCTGGAGCTCGGAAGCTGGCTGCCGGAGGTGTCGACGAACTTGATGGCGGGTCTCATCGAAACGCTCGCGGCCGAGCCGTATCACGGCCGCGCGGACATGCCGGAAATCGCGCGTACGCTGCATCTCGAGGTCGATGACCTCTTTCCGATCGCGGAAGTGCTGCAACACCTCGGTTTCGCCGATGTCCGCGAGGGCGACATCTTCCTCACGCCGCAGGCGCGCGTGTTCGCCGAGTTCGGCACGCAGGAGCGCAAGATGATGTTCGCGGAGCATCTGCTGCGGCACGTGCCGCTCGCGGCGCGGATCAAGAAGGTGCTGAACGAGCGGCCGGGGCATCGCGCGCCGCGCGTGCGCTTCGAGCAGGAACTGGAGGACTTTCTCTCCGACAAGGCCGCGCAGGAAACGCTCGATGCGGTCATCGACTGGGGACGGTATGGCGAAATTTTCTCGTACAACGACCAGACTGAGATGCTGAGTCTGGAGGATGTGGAGGCCTGAGCCTCTTTGCGACGCAAGCCTGCGAAGCGCGGTTGCCGGTGACGGCGCCGCGCTTTTTGTTTGCGCGTCGGCCGTTTGGCTGAATGTTCGCGAAGTGCGTTGAATCGTAACGTTTTCGTCTTGAAGATCATTGCTGCGTGTGTAAAGCTACACACGCGGCGTTCGGAGACGAGATGGATTCATCGCGCTTGATACGAATGCTCGTAGATGACGGCTGGCACCTTGTTCGCACCAGGGGCAGCCATCATCAATTCAGACACAAAACGAAACGCGGTCGCGTAACCGTGGTTCATCCCAGGAAGGACATGGCAATCGGGACCGTCCGATCGGTACTGAAAGGCGCCGGGTTGCTCAACCGTTTGTATTCGTCGTAACGGAGTTGGACATGGAATTTGCCCTCGCCATTCATAAAGATCCCGATAGCTGCTACGGCGTGACCGTGCCCAATGTGCCCGGCGTGTTTTCGGCCGGCGATACGATCGACGAAGCGATTCACAATGCCAGGGAAGCCATCTTCTTTCACATCGAATCGATTATCGAAGACGGAGAGGAGGTCGAAATCAGGTCGACGAGCATCGAGGAACTGATTGTCGATCCCGATTTCGCCGGCGCCATCTGGGCCTACGTCGAAGTCGATCTCTCCAAACTCGACTCGCGTCCCGAGCGCATCAACATCAGCCTGCCGCGCTTCGTGCTGCACAAGATCGACAGCTACGTCGAAGCGCGCCACGAGACCCGCAGCGGCTTTCTCGCGCGGGTGGCGCTCGAGGCCATCGCAAACGGTTGAATCAAGAAAAAAGCGCGGTCTCCGTCAAGAGATCCGCGCTTTCGACGAACGGTCCGCGACGAACTACTGCAAATTCCCCCAGCGCTCGACCGCAGGCTCCGCCGATGCCCATTTCCATCCTTCCGTCTGCTTGCAAGCCGTCGCGATGAACCACGCGGCGGGCGCTTTCGCGTCGTCGCCATCGACCACGGAGAACGCGAATTCCTTGCAGCTCGCGAGCGCGCTGTTGAACTCGCGCAGCACGCGCACTTCGCCGTGGCCGTTCTCGACGGGCAGCGTGTGCTTGACCTTCCACGGCCGCGTTTCGCCCACCTGCGACATGCCCGCCGTCACCGCGATCATGACCTGCTGATCCTGATGCAGCGACTTCATCGTGCGCGCGACGAATTCGTCGGTGGCCGCCTGCACCGCCACGCCGACGCCGAAGCCCACAGCCGGGTTCGTCGTGAACGCGCCCGTCGCGACGCCCGCCACCGCGCCTGTCGCGGCACCGATCGATCCGCAGCCGCTCATCGTCACGCACGCGGCGACGCCTGCCGCGACGAGACCGAGGCGCAGCGCAAAAGGTACGTCGAGCGCCAGCGTCATTGCAGCGCGCCCCAGCGAGGCGTGGCCGGTTCAGCCGATGCCCATTTCCACTTGTTGCCGTCGCGGCATACCGAAGCCACGTAGAACGCGCTGTCGGCGGGGCGATCCTTGGTGGCGTCGCGATCGACGGAGAACACGATCTCCTTGCAATCGAGCACGCCGCTGCTGATGGTGCGGCTCACCGTGACGCGGCCTTTCTCGTCGTCTTCGATCGGCACCGAATGCACGGCCTTCCACGGTGCGACCCCGCCGACCGCGAGCGGGCCGGCAACCGAGGCGATCTGATCCTGCGTGTCGGTATGCACGACGCGCTGCGTGTACTGCACGCCCGCGCGCGCCGCGGCGACGGCGCCGAGGCCGATGCCCGTCGCCACCGCGGCGTTGTTGGTGATACTGCTCGCCACGGCCGCGCCCGCGATACCGGCGCCGGCCGTCGCGCCTTCGCTATAGAGCGAGTTGCAGCCGCTGAGGCTGATGCAAGCGATAGCGCCCGAAATCATCGCGGCGAGCGCGGCGGCGCGCGGCCCGCGCCGATGAACCCTGATCTGCATGTTGCTTTCCTTCGTCTTCCGTATCCCGACGCCTGCCATCGGGGTTCGAGGGGCTCGAATCTACTTGAGGTGTCGCCCTCAAGTGACCGCCCGGCAACGCAGAGACAGACGCGAGGCGCGGGCTTCGCGCATTTTGAAGCATGCTTCTAATTACCGCTTTGAGAAAATTGCAAGAAATTGCAAGCGAGAAGAGCACGATTCGATCCACATCGACCGGAATAAAAAAAGCGAGCGCGGTTTGGGGGCGCTCGCTTCATGGACATGCGGATGGGGGCTCAGCTATCGCTGGTCGATGTCGTGTCGCCGCCTTCGTCCTCGTTCTCGTACGCGCCGAGGCGGTTGTACAGCGTCTTCAGGCTCACGCCGAGCGCCTTCGCGGCGCGCCGCTTGTCCCCGCCGCAATGCTTGAGCGTGCCGAGGATGATCTGCTTCTGCGCATCGGCGAGGGGCGTGCCGACCCAGACGTTCATCGCATCGCCTTGCGTGACCGGCTTCTTCACGCGCGACGCGAGATGCGGATGCGCGATTTCGACAGTCTTCTCCGCGAGGATGAACGCGCGATAGACCGTGTTTTTCAGCTCACGCACATTGCCCGGCCACGAATAGGTCCGCAGCACGTCGAGCGCGCGCTTGCTGAAGGCTTTGCTCGTGCCTTCCTGCGCGTTCATCTCCGAGAGGAAATGCTGCGCGAGCAGTTCACGATCCGAATCGCGTTCGCGCAGCGGCGGCGCGCGCAGCGGGAAGACGGCGAGGCGATACATCAGGTCCTCGCGCAAGCCGTTCTCTTTCACGGCGGCGACGGGATCGCGGTTGGTCGCCGCGATCACGCGCACATCGGAACTGATCAGATCATTGCCGCCGACGCGGAAGAAAGTGCCCGTCTCCAGCGCGCGCAGGAGCTTCACCTGACGCACGGGCGACATTTCGGTCACTTCGTCGAGAAAGAGCGTGCCGCCGTTCGCATGCTCGAAATAGCCGATGCGCCCCTGCACCGCGCCCGTGAAGCTGCCTTTCTCGTGGCCGAAGAGCTCGGCCTCGATGAGGTTGTCGGGAATCGCGCCGCAGTTCACCGCGATGAACGGCGCGTCCTTGCGCGCGCTTTGGTCGTGGATCGTCCGGGCGACGAGCTCCTTGCCGGTGCCCGACTCGCCGATGATCAGCGCGGTCGCATCGGTCGCGGCCACGCGCTCGATTTGCGCGTACAGCTCCTGCATCACGGGCGACGAGCCATAGAGCAGTCCATAAGACTTCAAGCCCGGCACTTCTCCCGTGTTGCGCTTTCGTTGCGCGGGTGTATCGCCGACCGCGGTGGGCGGCGGATCCAGATCGGTTGACGCCATGTGTCCTGATCGTTCCTGAGTTCTGCGTATGTCGTGAGCGGGCGGCGGGCCTCGCGCGAGCGTATCCGGTATGTGCTCGGCCGGGCGCGGTACGGCGCGCGCGAACGGCGCAACCGTGTCAGACCGCGCACATCGGCAGATGACGCGCGGTGCGCGCTGCCCGTTCGGCGCACGCGATCCGTGAGCCGCTTGTCCTGGTTGAGCGTCGGTCCAGGCGTGCCTGCGTCCGATGCCTGGAAGCGCGGGTCGATTGCAGACGAGCCTATCTCATAAACGCTATTTAACCATTCGCAACGATGTTGCGGCAATGCGCGGGCCAGCCCTGACGCGCAATTTGTCTGAGCGGCGCGGCCGGCCTGACTCCGTTCCGGAAAGGTTCTCCTTTACGCACTGAAAATTTACAAGGCGAGGGCGTAATTGTTACCCGATCATCGGCCGGTTCGGGCCGTATGCACGCTCGACGCGCGGCCCGATGACGCTGGCATGAAAGGTGCATAAGCCTGTGCGTCGTGAATCTAATTCGAAAGTTCGCCGACGAGCATCGACTCGGACGCGTACACACGAGGATGGGCGAGAGAGGCAACGCATCATGGAAGACATCTTGAATTTCGACGTGGGCGCACTTCCGCGCACGAACGCTGCACAGCCTGCGCGCACGCGCCGCGCGAACGCCGCGCCGGGCGATCGTCCGGAACTCGCGGCCGGCGAGCCGATCGACATCTATCACTGGGCCGCCGTCGCGCTCGTGACCGCGCTGATGTGCGCGGTGCTAGGCTATGCGGCGGGCACACCCGCGCTTGCGCGCGCCGCGAATGTGACGAGCCTCGTGTTCGGCGCGATGGGCGGCGCGCTGATGGCAAGCGGCGTCGTGCGCAGCCTGCGCGCGCGCATCGCGGCAGGCGTGCCGGTCGTCGAGACGCGCTGAAACGCGCATCTCCCGATCCCGACAAACCCCACTTGGGCGAGGACTACATTCCATGAGTCAAACGACTGTCCAGCTTGCGTTGGGCAAGCAAAAAATCATCGAAGACATCAAGGTGTTGCTGAACGATTCGGAAGAATTGTTGCGGCTGTCGGCGACGCTGCCCGGCGAAGGTGTCGAGGCGCTGCGCTCGCGTCTGCGCGATCACGTCGATTCGGCGCGCAGCGCGCTGGACGATGCTCAGGCGAGCGCGCAAAGCCGTTATCGCGCGAGCGTCGATTGCACCGAGAAATACGTGAAGGACAATCCCTGGCAGTCGCTCGGCATTGCAGCGGGCGTCGGTTTTCTGGTGGGGCTTCTGGTTTCCCGCTGATTCGCCGTTCATGCGACTTATCGCGGCGACTTTTATTGACGATGGGAGAAAGCACACATGGCACGGCCTTCGATTGGAATTTTCGGCGCGCTGTTCGCAATCGGCAGCGTTCTCGCATGGAAGTGGGTGCAATCGCAGGACGCGGCGGGACGGCGCACGGCGCGCGAGCTGAACCGCTGGGAAGACGAGGGCGGCAAGGTTCTGACGCCGGCGAGCGGATCGGGCGCGCAGCCGGTAAACGGTCATGGCGCGGTCGGCGGCACCGCGGATGCGTGGCATTTTCCGCGGAGTTGATAGTTTTATCGGACTCGCCGATAAAGCGAGAGCGCAGCTAAAGAAACGCTGATGTTTTCAATGATCCGATCAAATGAAACGCACGCTGAAACCAGCGTGCGTTTTCATCTTGATAAACGCTTATAATCAGTGAAACTTCGGCAATAAGTTGTCTAAATGGCAAAACTTACGCTGAAGTCGAGCCAAGCGTGCGGAACATCGGAAATTATTTTATTTTTCGCGCTTTGCGTCTCGCCGATTAAGTCCCGACCGGCCATCGAACGCAAATCGCACCGGCCCGCGCGGCGCCCCTGCCGCACGGAGAAGACCACGCCGCCATCCGGCGTGTGACCCAAAAACGCTTAGGAAGAATTCGAGACGCAATGCCACACGTATTGATTGTCGATGACGATCCCAGTACCCGCGAGGCGCTAGCCGCGATCATCGGCGAAGATGGACTGACGACGGCCACCGCCAGCGATTTGCGCGAGGCGCGCATTCAGCTCGTGCGGCAGACGCCGGACGTCGTATTCACCGATCTGAAATTACCCGACGGCACGGGCGTCGATCTGTTCGAAGATCTGGACCCGCGCTCCGGTGTCGAGTTCATCGTCATCACCGGTCACGCGACGGTGGAATCCGCCGTGAGCGCGCTCAAGATGGGCGCCGCGGACTATCTCGTCAAGCCGATCAACATGCAGCGCGTGAAGGCGATCCTCTCGCGCCTGCCGCGCGCCGGCGACCTGAAGGCGGAAATCGGCACGCTGCGCGGCGAGTTGCGCCGCATGGGCCGATTCGGCTTGATGCTCGGCAATTCGCCCGCGATGCAGACGGTGTACGACCAGGTTAGCCGCGTGGCGCCGACGGCGGCATCGGTGCTGCTGATCGGCGAGTCGGGCACCGGCAAGGAAGTGGCGGCGCAGACGTTGCACGAGCTTTCGCTGCGCCGCAAGCATTCGTTCATCGCGGTGAACTGCGGTGCGATTTCGCCGAATCTGATCGAATCGGAAATGTTCGGGCACGAACGCGGCTCGTTCACGGGCGCGGACCGCCAGCACAAGGGTTATTTCGAGCGCGCGAACGGCGGCACGCTGTTCCTCGACGAAATCACCGAAATGCCGATCGAGCTTCAGGTGAAACTGCTGCGCGTGCTGGAAACGGGCATGTTTATGCGCGTCGGCACGACCAAGGAGATCGAGACGGACGTGCGCCTGATTGCGGCGACCAATCGCGATCCCGAGCAGGCCGTGCTCGAAGGCAAGCTGCGTCTTGACCTTTACCACCGCCTGAACGTGTTCCCGATCAACCTGCCGCCGCTGCGCGAGCGCGGCAAGGACGTCGAACTGCTCGGCCAGGCGTTCCTCGACGAGCTGAACGCCCGTTACAACACCAAAAAGGATTTCCCGGCGGCCGTGCGCGAGATGCTCGCGTCGTACAACTGGCCGGGCAACGTGCGCGAGCTGAAGAACTACGTGCAGCGCGCCTACATCATGTCGGCGTCGGATTCGGACAGCACGGCAACCGTGCCGCTGCAGATTTCGCTGTCGAAGCCCTCGGCGGGCACGGCGGTGACGATTCCGTTCGGCACCTCGCTCGCGCAGGCCGACCGTCAGCTCATTCTCGCGACGCTGGATCAGTGCGGCGGCGTGAAGACGCGCGCCGCGGAAATCCTCGGGATCAGCCTCAAGACGCTCTATAACCGGCTCGTCGAATATGGCGAGGATGCGAACAAGGCGGCCGTCGGTGAAGGCGGCGACATGAGCGATTCTGACGGCGAAAATCCCTGAACGTCGCCTATCTTTAGACAAAATCACCGCCCGCGGTCTTCTGATCGGCGGGCGTTTTTCATTGGCAGGCGCGTTTTTCACGCCGATAATGTGACGGGAGGGCGCGAAGCCGATGTGTGCGAAGGGCATGCCCCTTGCTGTCGATCGAGTGACATCCGCGCGCGGTGCAGCACGGCCGGCGTGGATGGGATACGGACGATCACAAGACCGCAAGGAGCCCATCATGTCACTCGGACTGTCGAATAGCGCTTCCGATGGTGCGCGTATCGAAGCTCAGACGCCGCAGCCGCCGGACCCGCCGGTGACGCCGCCGGATCAGCCGCCGCCTACGCCGATTCCGCCCGACACCAATCCGGACCCGACGCGCGAGCCGCCTGAGCCGCCATCGCAGCCGATCGGTGATCCGCCGCCGGGACCGGGCGAGTCACCGCACGTGTACTAGCGTAAGGAAGGATGCTGGCCTGAAGTTGGACAATGCCCAGAATTCGTGCAAGTTTTGAATAAGTTTCCATCCGCGACGTAGGGATTACAACGGATGGCGCAATAATGACCGGCGACACGCTCTGTCGCCGGTCGTTTTTTCTGAAGCCGCGCTCATCGCAGCGCATCGGTCCGACGCCGCCGACGTCACTATCGCGACGGCCTTCTTCTCTGGAGGCATCATGAGGCATCCCGCACTTCGACGCTCCGCGCGTCATTCTTCCAAGCGCGAAGCGCGCGCCGAAGCAACCAAGGCAGCCGGCACGCAGGGCGCATCCGCGCCGCCCGCCGATCACGATCCCGCCGCTCAGAACCGCCCCGCGCCTGGCACGCCGCCCGACGGCGAACACAACCAGGGCGGCGTGAGGCGGGAAGGAATCGACTATCAGCGCGACCTGGGCTCCGAGCAGGACGCGTGATTCCGGCCGGCCGCGGCACCCGGCAAAAGAATAAAAATTTCTACGCGGCGCGCATCCGCCGCGTGTTTTCGTTCGTCCGTAACATCTTCATACAAATTTTCGTTTCCAGAGGGCAACAAAAAGGCACGGCTTTTGCATAACCTTAATCGCCAATTCGAGCATGCAACGACAACTGATGAGGTGATGCTGTAATGAGCAGATTGATCGTGGTATCGAATCGCGTCGCACCGATCCAGGAAGGCAAGCCCAGCGCGGGCGGCCTTGCGATCGGCGTTCTGGACGCGCTCAAGGAGACGGGGGGCGTGTGGTTCGGATGGAGCGGCGAGATCGTCGGCGAATCGGGCGCTCCTGTCATCGAAAACAACGGCAACGTGACGTATGCAACGGTCGGGCTCACGCGCCGCGACTACGACCAGTACTACCGAGGTTTCTCGAACGCCACGCTGTGGCCGACGTTCCACTACCGCAACGACCTCTCGCGCTTCGATCGTGAGGAATATGCGGGCTACATGCGCGTCAATGCGGCCCTCGCGGCGAAGCTGAAGTCGCTGCTCAAGCCCGACGACATCATCTGGGTGCACGACTATCACATGCTCCCGTTCGCCAACGAGCTGCGCAAGCTCGGCGTCGCGAATCCGATCGGCTTTTTCCTGCACATTCCTTTTCCGGTGCCCGAGATAATGCGCACCGTCCCGCCGCACGAGGAACTCATCGCGGCGATGTGCCAGTACGATGTCGTCGGCTTTCAGACGGACGCCGACAAGCAGTCGTTCATCGATTACGTGGAGCGCACGAGCCGCGGCCACTACAACGACGACGACGGCATGCTGCAGGCGTTCGGCCGCATGCTCAAGGTGGGCGCGTATCCGATCGGCATCTATCCCGATGCCATCGCCAAGGCGGCCGAGCAGTTCGCCAACCGCAAGCCGGTGAAGAGCCTGCGCGATGCCATGCGCGGCCGCAAGCTCATCATGAGCGTCGACCGTCTCGATTATTCGAAGGGTCTCGTCGAGCGCTTTCAGGCGTTCGAGCGGTTTCTGCTGAACGCGCCGGGCTGGCATGGCCGCGTGTCGCTCGTGCAGATCGCGCCGCCGACGCGCTCGGACGTGCAGACCTATCAGCGCATCCGCCAGAACCTGGAAGGCGAGGCGGGGCGCATCAACGGCCGTTTCGCGCAGCTCGACTGGACGCCGATCCAGTATCTGAACCGCAAATACGAGCGCAATCTGCTGATGTCGCTGTTCCGGCTTTCGCAGGTCGGCTATGTGACGCCGCTGCGCGACGGCATGAATCTCGTCGCGAAGGAATACGTCGCGTCGCAGGACCCGGCCGATCCGGGCGCGCTGGTGCTGTCGCAGTTCGCGGGCGCGGCGGATCAGCTGCCGGGCGCGCTCGTCGTCAATCCGTTCGATCTCTCCCAGATGTCCGAAGCGCTGGAGCGCGCATTGTCGATGCCGCTCGCCGAGCGTCAGGCGCGTCACGCCGACATGATGGTGCCGCTGCGCGAGAACAATCTGTCGGTCTGGCGCGATTCCTTCCTGTCGGATCTGCGCAGCGTCGCAACGGCGACATCGGTCACGGAAAAGACCGTCAAGACGGTGAAGCAGGGCGCGACCGAAGCGAGGCGTCCGGCGGCCAAGGCCTGACCGCGCGCGCAAGCCGCCTGCAATCTCGGCCCCGCACTTCGAAAGAAGCGCGGGGTTTTTTCTTGCGCCGGGCCGAAACGTTCGCGGAACAGGTTTTGCGGATTCATCGTGGACACGAACGAAGGAGGTCATGATGAGCGGAAGCACATTGAACCCGGCCGAAGACGACGGCGCGGAATACGGCAAGGGACACGGCACCGGCGCGCTCGGCCCGAGCGATTCGTCGGATAGCGGCTCGGACGTTCAGGGCGAGAAGCGCTATCCGGGCGATATCGAAGATGAACTCGACGCCCACGCGCTCGGCCAATCCCAGGCCGAGCTGAACAGCGACACCGACCGTTACGGCACGGGCGAAGCGGCATCGGCGGATGGCGACAACAATCTCGAAGTGGACGCGGACATCCTGCCTGATGACATCGAGGATGAAACGCGCGGTCTCGCCGACGAGGACGCCGACCCTGGCGCCGACCGGTCCTGATAAGCATCGTCCGTCGCAAACCGGACGCGGCGCGCTCCGAAAGGAGCGCGCCGTTTTTTACACGCGCTTCGCATCGGGGGGCTAACATCGACGGTTGACACTTCCATCAACGTACACAATGGATCAGGACGTCTCCGCCCCGCCATCCGCGCCCGTCGCTTCAGGGCGCACGTCGCGCTTCGGCTGGCTTTCGTGGATCGCCGATCCGGTCATGCAATGGTCGCAGGACCACTGCCTGATGTTCTCGGCGTCGATCGCGTTCTTCGCCGCGTTTTCGCTCGCGCCGACGCTCGTCATCGTGATCGCGGTGGCGAGCGTGTTCTTCGGCGCCGATGCCGTGCAAGGCCGCCTCTTCGACGAGATCAGCGGCGTCGTCGGCGTCGATGCGGCGCATGCGCTGGAGGCGATCGTCGCGAATGCGTGGCACGCCGATATCGCGCGCAGCACGGCGATCCTGTCGCTTGCGGGCGTGCTGATCGGCGCATCGGCGACATTTTCATCGCTGCATAGCGCGCTCAATGTCATCTGGCCGACGCCCGCCGTGAGCACGCGCGAAAGCATCGTCACGCTGCTGCGCGTGCGGCTGATGTCGTTCGGGCTCGTGGTCGGATCGGGGCTGCTCGTCGCGGCGCTGCTCGTGCTCGATGCGCTCGTCGAGATACTCGGCCATTGGGTGCTCGGCGACGGCAGTCCGTTCATCGTGCTGTCGGGGCTGACGCAGCGCGCGATATCGCTCGGCGTGCTGATGATCGCGTTCACGGTGCTGCTCAAGTTCCTGCCGACGACGCGCATGCTCTGGCGGGACGCCGCACTCGGCGCCGCCGCCGCCGCCATGCTCTTCGAAGCCGGCAAGCGTCTCTTCGCGTTCTATCTCGCGCACGCGGGCACGGCGAACATGTTCGGCGCGGCCGGGTCGCTCGCGATCATCCTCATGTGGCTCTACTACTCGGCGGCGGTGTTCCTGCTCGGCGCGGAGCTTGCCGCGACGGCCGCGAGAAAGCGCACGCATCGCGCGTCGGGCTGGCGCTGAACGTCGACGAAAAAAAGGCCATCCGCGAACGGATGGCCTTCTGCTCTCGTCGCTCAGGCGGCTCGTTTGACCGGGTCGTCGCCGAGCGCTTGCGAGCGTGAAACGCGTTGTGCGCGTTACGCCTGACGGCGCAATTCGGCGGGCGGCACCTTCATCAGATGCCGATACTTCGCCACCGTGCGGCGCGCGACGATCACGCCCTGATCCGCGAGCATCTTCGCGAGACTCACGTCGGAGAGCGGATCGCGCGTGTTTTCCTTCGAGATCATTTCCTTGAGCAGCGCGCGCACGGCGGCGGCCGAGCACGTGCCGCCGCTTTCCGTCGAAAGCTCGCGCGGGAAGAAGTGCTTGAACTCGAAGATGCCGCGCGGCGTCGACATGTATTTGTTGCCCGTCGCACGCGAGATGGTCGATTCGTGCAGACCGAGCTCATCGGCGACATCGCGCAGCACGAGCGGCTTCAGCGCGATCTCGCCGTAATCGAAGAACGCCTTCTGATGCGAGACGATGCATTCGGCCACGCGCTGAATCGTCGTGAAACGCTGCTGCGCGTTGCGGATCAGCCAGCGCGCTTCCTGCAACTGCTGCGCGAGCGGCGAGCGGCTCGCGCCCGCCGATTGCGCGAACAGCTCCGCGTACATGCGATGGATGCGCGCACGCGGCAGCACGGCCGGATTGATCGTGACGACCCATTGCTTCTTCGCCTGACGCACGATGACGTCCGGCACCACATAGTTGTCCTCGCTCGAGCCGTAGTTCTCGCCCGGCTTCGGATCGAGACGTCGCACGAGCGCGCACGCGATGCGCAGATCGTCCGCGCTGCAGCCGATCTTCTTCTGCAACTCGGCCTGCTCGCGACGCGCAAGCCGCTCCAGATGATGCGCGACGATTTCGAGCGCGACCGCTCGGCCCGGCGTTTCTTCATCGAGCGCTTCGAGCTGCAGCGTCAGGCATTCCGAGAGATTGCGCGCGCCGACGCCCGGTTTGTCGAGCGACTGCACGAGCTTGAGCGCGATGGTGAGTTCGTCCTCGTGAAGCGCGGGCTCGATCTCGACGACATTTGCGAGTTCGCTCAACTCCTGGCGCAAATAGCCGTCGTCGTCGAGCGCTTCGATGATCAGTTGCGCGATCGCGCGATCACGCTCGTTCAGTTGATAGAGACGCAGCGCGTCGTGGAGCGTTTCGTGCAACGAAGGCTCGATGCGGACCCAGTCGGCGGGATCGGAACCTTCGCCGTCGCCGTTGTTGCGCGATGCGCTGCGGCCAAAGGGATCGGACGAGTATTCGCCGATGGCGTCATCGTGCGAGCCGGAATCGGTGCTTTGCTCGCTTTCCATGCTGGTTTCGGCGGCGAGCGGTGCTTCGGCGGCGCTGTCCGTGGCGCTCGATGAGGTCGAGTCGCTCATCGAGTTGCCGTTATCGGCCCCGAGCGCGTTGTCCTCGGTTTGCGACTCGTCGTATTCGAGAAAGGGGTTGGTGTCCAGTGCGTTTCGCAGTTCCTGTTGAAACTCCAGCGACGAGAGTTGCAGAAGACGAACCGATTGCTGAAGGCGCGGCGTAAGCGCGAGCGTTTGCTTGGCGCGAAGTTCGAGTGTAGGCGGCATTGCTTGCTATTCCTCGATTGTTCCAGACGTAATGGGCAGGTTTACGGATGACTAAAGCAACGGTCGTGCCATCTATCGTTAAGCTCGCGCCGCGACTACGTTTTTCACCGGCGGCTCGTTTCCTTCGGAGCCTTTTCGAGACCGGTTTCACGCAGTTTTTACACGGCTTCAGACAAAACCGCCGCGGGTTTCAGGCATCTGCCGGCGCGTGAGCATACGCTTTCCGAGATACGTCGAAGATTTGTTCGCCGACGCACGCAGGCCTTGCCGCACGGTGCTTTCGAGCGGGTTCCGGTGCTTCGTCGGACGCGCGCGGATGGGTCCGGCACGCAAGTTGCGGAATGAAGGTCACGATCCGCGTGCTACGGCGCGGACGTAATCGAAGAGCCGCGTCGCGCAGGGAATGCGTGAGCGGGGCGCAGACCAAAATCGAAAAAATGGGAGTATTGCCATGAAGACGACTCAAATCCTGAAGGCAGCCGGCGGTATCGCGTGTGTCGTGTTCGCGCTCAATGTCGGCGCGCAAACCAATTCGGCGTCGTCGACGAAAGGGACCGACACGTCCGTCGGCCAGAAGGTCGACGACAGCGCCATCACCACCAAGGTCAAGGCCGAACTGCTCGGCGCGAAGAACGTCAAGTCCACGCATATCCACGTGAAGACGCACGGCGGCGTGGTGTCGCTGACCGGCACCGTGCCGTCGGCGGAAGACAAGACCGCCGCCGAAGAAACCGTCTCGAACGTCTCGGGTGTTGCTTCCGTGAAGAACCATCTTAAAATTGCCGCCAAGTAATGGCATAGTTCGTATGCCCGGCTTCGCTTCGGCGGGCCGCGGTTGAGTGCCAGCAGCACGGAACCCGCGCGGGGTTCGACGATCCGCCTGACGGCGAGGAATCGGACGAAGCGCGGGTTCTCGTATGGAGGCATCGGGTTTGCGCGGTATCGCCCGGTGTTTCAGTCGCAAGTTCACGCATGACGCTTCACGCAGTGCGCTTCACCTCGCAGCACTTCGAAACCTAGAAACGAGTACGACCGTTCAGGTCGATGCTCATACAGGCGGTTCACGAATGCGCAGCAGCCCGGCGTTCAGTGGCCCCGGCAAAAAGGAGCTCTTCATGAAGACGAAAAAGATGGCATTGATCGGCGCGCTCGCGCTGGCATTCTCGACGACGGCATTCGCTCAGGCAGCCTCCGATGCGGCAGCCTCGGCGCCGATGGCGAAGAAGCAGAAGGGCACCAATCTGCATCAGCAGAACAAGGCGCACAAGCTGCATGGCGCGTCGGCAGCGGCGGCGGCTTCGGCGCTCGGCACGAACGACAAGGGCCAGCCGCAGTAATACGCGTCGCGCTCACGCAAGACGAAAAGACGGCCGCTTCATGCGGCCGTCTGTTTTTGCAGCGCTACATGCGGCCCGATGACCGGACCGCGCGTTTCATCGCATCACGACTTCGCGGCTGCGTACTGATCGCGCAGATCGCGGATGCGGTCGTGGTTCTCCAGCACGCCTTGATATTGCGCCTCGACGACCGCCCGGACATCGGCGGGCAGATCCTTGTCGAGCGCCTCGCGATAGTTCTTCTTCGCGGCATCCTCGCCGCGCTCGCATTCGGCCAGAATCGCGTGATCGCTGTGGCCGCTCACGGCCGACTTCACATCGACCCAGCCGCGATGCAGCGCGCCCGCCACCGATCCGCCGGTTTCGGGCTTGCCGCCCAGTCTTGCCACGAGGTCTTGCAACTCGCGCGCGCCTTCGGCGCACTTTTGCGCGCGATTCTGGAACAGCAGCTTGAGGCTTGGATCACGCGTATCCTCGGCGGCCTTGAGAAATCCCTTTTCGCCGTCCTTCGAGGTTTCGACCAGATCGTTGAGTACCGATACGACATTCGTGCTCATATGAGACCTCCTTTTCGTTTGGACATTGCCACTGCGCAGCCTCCCTGCGGGATGCGGCCTGCCGATTCATAGCGCACGCGGCGTGCCCGGATCGCCTCCGGAGCATATGACTTGCTGCCGTACTCGCACTAACAGCGCGTCTCCGAAACGAGCGGCGCGCACGATACGGCAACAGGAGGGCGCAGTGAAATTGTTCAACCGGCTCGCGCATCGCGAGTATCGGGTGCTGGTGGCGATCGCGGCATCGGCGCTGACCATGCAACTCCGTCAACACGTCGTCGATGCCGGCGCCCAGCCCGATCAAGGCGCGCGTGCGGCGGATTACGGGCGCATTTGCGAGCCGTCTGTCTCGGATGCGGCGAAGCCTCGCGCGCTGCCCGCCGACTGCGGCATCCGGACCGACATGAAGCCGAATCGTCCGCACGCGCCCTGGGTCTGAAAAGCAAACGCCCGCTCGAAGCGGGCGTTGTCATCGACAAAGAAGAGCGATCAGGCACGCGTCTGCGCGAATTCCCCGGCCGGATGCGGCGGCTGCAGCGGATCGAAGTCGCTCCAGCGGCCTTGTTTCCAGCGCCCCGACGCGCGCTCGATATCCATTCCGCCACTCTCGCGCAATATCGACGCCGCCTGTTCCTGCGATTCCGGCGATACATGAACGGCCACCAGCACGCCCGCATGACGCGTCGGTTCCTCGGCCTGCATGGCGGTTCTGGGCTTCTTCGTATGCGACATCGCGCCGACGAGCGATCCGACGTACGCGCCGACGCCCGCCGCGATCACCGACACGAGCAGCGGCGACTTGAAGAAAGCGAATATCGCCGCTCCGATCACCGCACCCACGACCGCGCCGATCGTCACGCCCTTGCCGGCGCCCTTGGGCGCGCCGCTCGCGCCCGCATCGGTGCCGACATCGCCGCCGATGGGATGGCGCGCGTGCTGTCCGCTCGGATTGACGAAGAAGAGCGTCACGTCTTCCTCCAGGAAGCCGCGCGCGAAGAGCTTCTGAGCTGCCGATTCGGCGGCGGGAAAGGTCTGAAATCGGCCCGCAATGATCAGGGACATGTTCCCTCCTTGTTGGCTTGGGTTGTGGGAATGCGTCGCATGAAGCGGCGAGCCGCCTAGTCTGGCTCCAGCCCCGCGACGCGGAATAATCCGCTCCTCAGGACGGCGGGCTGGCCGCCGTTGTCGTCGAGCACTTCGGCGCACACGGCGCGAATGCGCGCCGCGCCCTGTTCGAAGGCCGCGAGCAGATCGTCCTCGCGCGGAGATTTCGCGCCGAAATGATCTTCGAGCGCTTCGGCGGTGATCGAACAGACGACCGGCTCGCCGTCGATGAGCGCGGCGAAGTGAATCGCGAGATCGTCGCCGTCGTACACCGGGGCTTCGTCTGCAAACGTGATGTGCATGGTCGAGTCCTCATAAGCGGGACGGGAAGCGGAATGGGCAGCACAATGAACAGCGGCGGCGTGCGCGATTCTCATGACGCTGCCTTCGTTTTCGCGAGCTGCTGCGCCATCTCATAGTGATGGCTGATGATCGGCAGCGCCTTGGCCGCCGCCGCTTTCAGCGCGGTGTCGTTGCCGGTCTCGCTCTCTTTCCTGAAAAGCTCGACGGCTTTGCGGTGCCCGTCCACGGCCACCTTTTCAATATAGGCCTTGTCGAACTCGGCGCCCTGAAGATTTTGCAGGCTGCCGACCACCGCCGTATCCGCGGCGGGCGGCGCGGTGATGCCGTGACGTTTCGCGAGCACGTCGAGATTGCGCGCGAGTTTCGTGTGATCGACGATCATTCGCTGTGCGAACTCCCGCACCTGCCGGTCGCTCGCGTGCGTGAGCGCGAGCTTGCTCGCGGCGAGCTCGGTCGCGCCCGCCTGACCCGCGTCCTGCATGAACTGCTGATCGATGGGCGAGAGTTTGTCGCTTTGCGTCGTACCCGCCGCGGCTTGTGTCTGCCCCTGCGCAAGCGGCGCGAAGACCGCCGCCGCCGCGAGCGACAACGCAATCAATGTTCTGGGCGATCTCGACATCGTTCTGCCTCCGGAAAGATGCGCTCAGGCGGCTCGCGTCTTGCCGAGCGCGTCGATCAGCGCCTTGTTGAACGCCGGAAGGTCGTCGGGTTTGCGGCTCGTGATGAGATTGCCGTCGATCTGCACTTCCTGATCGACCCACGTGCCGCCCGCATTGCGCACATCGTCCTGAAGGCTCGGCCAGCTCGTCATCGTCCGGCCCGCGACGATGCCCGCCGAGATCGGCAGCCAGCCGCCGTGGCAGATCACCGCGATCGGCTTCTTCGCGCGGTCGGCTTCCTGGACGAAGCTTTGCGCTTTCGCGTCGAGGCGGATCGCATCGCCGTTGACGACGCCGCCGGGCAGCACGAGCGCGTCGTAATCGGCGGCGTTGGCGGCGTCGAAAGTGACATCGACGTTCACCTTGTCGCCCTTGTCGACATGCTTGAAACCCTGGATCTGACCGGGCTTCTGCGACACGACGTCGACGTGCGCGCCCGCTTCCACGAGCGCGCGCTGCGGCTCGACGAGTTCGGCCTGCTCGAAGCCGTCGACGGCGAGAATCGCGACCTTGTAACCGTTCAGGGAAATAGCCATGAACACACTCCTCGTTGCTGATTTCGATCATTCCGCGGGTGCGGAATCCATGGTCGAAGTTTCAGCAAAGGCTGTGCCCAGCGCGCCTGAGAGACGAGGGCGTAGCGCGTATCACGCAGGCTCGACGCTGCGCTTGCCGGTGAGGCGCAGAAGGCTGACGACGGCAGCGGCCGCCGCGAATACCGCCCCGACGTCGATCGCGATCACCGGGCCTTCCTTCGGCGCCACGCCGAAGATCAGCGCGACGAGCGCCGCGCCCAGCGTCTGCCCGGTGAGGCGCGCGGTGCCGAGCATGCCGCTCGCGCCGCCGCTGCGATGACGCGGCGCGGAAGCGAGCATCTGACGATTGTTCGGCGATTGAAACAGCCCGAAGCCGAGCCCGCACACGGCCATGCGCCAGGCGATATCGACGGCCGCCGGATGCGCGCCGACGCTCGCGAGCAGCACGAGCCCGACGGTCAGTATCGCGAGACCGATGCCGCCGAGCAGCCCGGCCGGATAGCGGTCGGCGAGCACGCCCGCGAGCGGCGCGACGAACACGATCACGAGCGGCCACGGCGTCATCAGAAAGCCGGTCTCGACCTGGCTCATGCCGAAATTGTTCTGCAGCAGAAACGGCAGCGAAACGAAGGCGAGCATCTGCGCGCAGAACGAACACACCGATGCGCCGACCGACAACGCGAAGACCGGAATGCGCAGCAGATCGACGGGCAAAAGCGGCGCGGTTTGCGTGAGTTGCCGCTTCACGAAGACATAGCCGATGACCACCGTCGCGATGATTTCGCCGACGAGATACGGCCGATGCTCGCCGTGCCCGATGCCATCGACCGCGACGATCGCGAGGCCGAAAAAGAGCGCGTTCATGATCGCGCCGATGTAGTCGTACGGCTGTCGATGCCCTGGCGTGCGCGGCATCGACTTCCAGCCGATCGCGAACGCCGCGACGCCGATCGGCACGTTGATCGCGAAGAGCCACGGCCACGTCGCGATGGACAGCACGCCGGAGGCGACCGTCGGCCCGATCACCGACGAAAGCGCGACGACGGTCGCGTTGATGGACACGCCGCGTCCGAGTTGATCGTGCGGATAGATGATGCGCACGAGCGCCGTGTTCACGCTCATGATGCCCGCCGCGCCGAAGCCCTGGACGACGCGCGCGATGGTGAGCGCGGCGAGCGAGCCCGACAGCGCGCACGCCAGTGACGACACCGTGAAGAGCGCAAGCCCCGTCATGTACACGCGGCGGTAGCCGATGCGGTCGCCGAGCGAGGCGAGCGGCAACAGCGAAATGGTGATCGCGAGCTGATATGCGTTGACGACCCAGATGGAGTCAGCGGGCGATGCATTCAGAGTGCGCGCGATGGTCGGCAGCGCGACGTTGGCGATGGCGCCGTCGAGCACCGCGAGCGTGATGCCGAGCGCGACGACGGCAATGGCCCAGTATCGCTGGGGGAGCGGCAGACCTTTATCGGAGTCCATCGATAGGCGGGAAGTGGCGGGCGGCGCATGGCACGGCGCGCCGTTTTCAAATGGCTTGGACGAAGACGCCGCCGCGCGGGCTGCGCCTTCGTCCGTGTGCTTACTTCAACTCGTAGAGGCCGGTGTAAGTCGCCGAATCGATCTCGTTGAGATGCGTCATGAAGCGGGCGACGGCGTTGGTCACGTTGCCGTCGAGCGGCAGGCTTTCCGCCGACAGCGCGTGGATGCGGAAGATATAGCGATGCGGCTTGTCGCCACGCGGCGGCGCCGCGCCGCCGAAGCCGACCGTGCCGTAGTCGTTGCGCAACTGCAGCGCGCCTTGCGGCAGCAGACTGCCATCGGCCTTGCCGGCGTTGCGCGGCAGCGCGCGCACGTCGGGCGGAATGTTGACGACGATCCAGTGCCAGAAGCCGCTGCCGGTGGGCGCGTCGGGATCGTAGACGGTGAGCGCGAGACTGCGCGTATCGGCGGGCGGATCTTCCCATTGCAGCGCCGGCGAGACATTCTCGCCCGAGCCGCCGAAGGCCTGCTGGTCGAATTCCTGCGCGTGCGTCATGAAGCCGTTCGCGGGAAATTCGTCGGACCAGATGCGGAAATCAGCCATGAGCGTCGTGCCTCCTTCTTATAGCGATGTGGATAAATGCGGCACGGCGCATCGGTCAGGCGTGCGCCGCGCGCCTCACGTGAGCCGGTGCAGCAAACATGCCCGGGCAACGAGTGGAGCCCGTCGAGTGTAGCATCCGCCCCCGATATCCCGCATGCGCGCAAATGCCGCCGGCCAGAACGCTGGCGGACCGCGATTCGGCCCTCGAAATAGGACGCGCGCTACAATAATGAGATGAATTCAGGGGACCCAATCTGAGCCGGCGCGAGCCGAAAGGATGATCATGCCAAACGATCCGCGCCGCGCTGCCGGTCAATTCATGCCGGCGAGCGTGCCGGAGGACGACGCCGACATGTTCGAGCTCGCGCCCGTCTCGCTCTGGCTCGAAGATTTCAGCGCCGTGCGCGAACAGTTCGAGCGCTGGCGCGCGGCGGGCGTCGGCGATCTGCGCGCGTTTCTCGCGGAGAATCCACAGCGCATTGCCGAGTGTTCGTCGCGCATCCGGGTCGTGAAGGTCAACCGGCGCACGCTGTCGCTGTTTCAGGCGAGGGACGTCGATCATCTCGTGCAGAACCTCGATCGTGTGTTTCGCGACGACATGCTCACCACGCACGTCGACGAACTCGAACAGTTGTGGTCCGGCAAGTCGCGTTTCGTGAGTCAGACGGTCAACTACACGCTCGACGGCAAGCGTCTCGACGTGCTGCTCAAGGCGGTGATCCTGCCGGGACACGAGGACACGTGGAGCCGCGTGCTCGTCACGATCGAGGACATCACCGAACTCGAAGCGATGCGCCGCACCGCCGCCGCGAGCGAGCTCTATGCGCGCGGGCTTTTCGAGCATTCGCCGGTGTCGCTGTGGGTCGAGGATTTCAGTTCGGTGAAGGCGCTGCTCGACGACGTGCGCGAACGCGGCATCGTCGACTTTCGCACGTTTACCAATGTGCATCCGGAGTTCGTCGAGCGCTGCATGCAGGAGATTCACGTCCTCGACGTGAATCAGCACACGCTGCGCATGTTCGCCGCGCCCGACAAGCCGACGCTGCTCGCGCGCCTGCCCGACGTATTCCGCGACGACATGCAGCAGCACTTCCAGGAACAGCTCATCGAACTGTGGGACGGCAAGCTCTTTCATCAGCGCGAGGTGCTCAACTATTCGCTCGACGGCAACGAAGTGCACATGCATATGCAGTTCTCGGTGTTTCCGGGGCATGAGGCGCGCTGGGATCTCGTGCTCGTCGCGCTCACCGATATCACCGCGCGCAAGAAGGCCGAGGCGTATCTGGAATTCCTCGGCAAGCACGACGTCCTCACGAAGCTGAAGAACCGCTCGTTTTATATCGATGAAATCAACCGGCTCGAACGCAAAGGCCCGTTCCCGGTGACCGCGATCGCCGTCGACGTGAACGGGCTCAAGGCCATCAACGATCAACTGGGCCACGCCGCCGGCGATGCGCTGCTGCGGCGCGCGGGCGAAGTGCTCGGCAAGGCGGTGGAGAAGCCGTTTCAGGCGGCGCGCATCGGCGGGGACGAATTCATGGTGCTGTTGCCCGGCACCGACGAACGCGGCGGCGAGACGGTGATCGAAAGCATTCGCCAGTTGCTCGAAGTGAACAACCAGTTCTATTCGGGCAATCCGCTTTCCTTCTCGATGGGCGCGGCCACCGCGCACGAAGGCGAACGGCTCGAACCGATGCTGCAACGCGCCGACGCCGCCATGTACGCCGAAAAGCGCGCGCACTACGACGGCGACGGCGCGTGATTACTGCTGCGGCTGCGTGACTTCGTCGATGCCGCGCCTGAGCGCCGGACACGCCTCGCCGACCTGCTTCTGATACTCGGCGGGATTGCTCGTTTTCAGCTTGTCGAAGCGATCGACGGCCGGCTGCGCCTGCGCGAGACCGAGCTTCCATTCGCCGTCGAAATCGGGTGCGTCGGGATAGCTCGTGCGCACGACGTCCTTGAAACGCGCGACCTTCGCGGCATCGAGATGACAGACATCTGCCGCGCCGCGCGCGATGTTCGCGCTCGTCATCACGCCTTCGGCGGCCATCAGCTCTTTCGACGATGGATGCCCGGGCGGCATTGCGGTTTGCGCCGACGCGCAGAGGCACCATGCGGCGAGAATGGAAGAAACGAGGACGGTCGAATGCTCGATGCGCATGTGATTTTCGCTTTGTCGGTGGGGTGAAAAAATTATAGGTGAAGCCCTCTGCGCCGGACGTCTGTTATGGCGAGGATGCGCCAATAGTGCGTGCTAGAATCGATTTTCAACGCCGTTCTCAGATACAAAAATGAAAAAAGGAAGCAAGGCCGCTAGTGCTGCGCCCTCGTCGACCACGGAGCAAGGGCGGCGCAAGTACGATCCTGAGGAGACCAAGCGGAACATTCTCGACATCGCCACGCAGGAGTTCTCGGCGATGGGCCTCGCGGGCGCGCGCGTCGACGCCATCGCGGAGCGCACCAACACCACGAAGCGCATGCTGTATTACTACTTCGGCAGCAAGGAAGGGCTGTACGAAGCGGTATTGGAGCAGGTCTATGGCGATATCCGCGCGCTCGAACAGGAATTGCAGCTCGCGGAAATGGAGCCGGAGGCAGCGCTGCGCGAATTCGTCGGCTTCACGTTCGACTATCACGACAAGCATCGCGATTTCGTGCGGCTCGTGACGATCGAAAACATTCACAGCGCGAAGTACATCGAACAATCGAAGACCTTCAAGGCGCGCAATTCGACGGTCGTGAAGACCATCGAGGATCTCATCGCGCGCGGCGTCGCGGCGGGCAAGTTTCGCGACGACATCGACCCGATCGACTTGCATCTGATGATCAGCTCGTTCTGCTTTCATCGCATCGCGAACCGTCATACGTGGGGCGCGGCGTTCGGGCGCGATCCGTCGGGCACGCGCTCGCGGGCGCGTCATCGCGAGATGATCGTCGATGCCGTGCTGCGCTTCATGCGGCGCGACGGCTGATTTCATCGCGCAAATAGCAAAACGGCGACGCTCTCACGAGGTCGCCGTTTTTCGTTGCCGCCGATGCATCAACGTTCGAGCAAGCTCTGGAAGTGCGCGAACATGCGCTCCGCATCCGGTTCCAGGCCCGTGAAGATGCGCAGCGCATCGACCGCCTGGCACACGGCCATGCCGCCGCCGCTCACGGTGCGGCAGCCGAGCGCCTTCGCGGCCTTCAGCAATTCCGTTTCGAGCGGGAAATACACAATTTCCGCGACCCACAATTCCTTGTGCAGATAGTCCGCCGGCAGCGGCAGGCCGGGCAGCTTCGCCATGCCGGTCGGCGTCGCGTGAATGAGGCCGCTCGCCGCCGCCAGCGTTTCGCGCAGATCGCCGCCGCTTTTCACGACGCGATCCGGAAAGCGCGCCGCCAGCTCGGCGGCGAGCGAGGCCGCGCGAGCTTCGTCGGAATCGAAGAGCGTGAGTTCGCGCGCGCCCATCGTGAGCGCCGCATGCGCGACGGCCGCGCCCGCGCCGCCCGCGCCGAGCTGCACGACGCGTTCGAGCGGCGCGCCGGGCAGACCGCGCTGGAACGCGCGCGCGAAGCCCGACCAGTCCGTGTTGTAGCCGATGCGCTTGCCGTCCTTGAGCACCACCGTGTTGACGGCGCCGAGCGCGCGCGCGTCGGGATCGAGTTCATCGAGCAACGGGATCACGCTTTGCTTGCACGGATACGTGATGTTCAGGCCGTCGTAACCCATGCGCTCGGCGGCGGCGAGCAGATCGGGCAGGGCGGACGGGTCCAGTTGCAGCGCCTGCAGATCGATGCGCCGGTACACGTAATTGAGCCCGAGGTTGCTGCCTTCCTTTTCGTGCATGGCGGGCGTGAGCGAGCCGCCGATGCCCGATCCGATCAGGCCGATGAGATACGAAGTCTTGTGGGTCATGCGAGCGCTCCGGCATGGATGAGCACTGCATGCTGCAGTGCGAGATTGAATACGCCGCAGTGTGAACGCACGCGCGAGGCTTGTCGGTTCGTGTTTTCACCGATTTGTACGGTCTAGTTAGTTTGTTATTATCTCGCAGAATGACGTGGATTGCGCGCGTCCGTCATGCGGACGACCTACACTGGAAGCCACCGCCCGATCCATCCCGCATTCACTGAATTGCAACGAGGAGGCAGCGATGCTGCGTTCAATCCGGACTTCCATCGCGACGGTATCCATCAGCGGCACGCTTCCCGAGAAGCTGCACGCCATCAAGGCGGCCGGTTTCGACGGCGTCGAGATCTTCGAGAACGATCTGCTGTATTTCGACGGCACGCCCGCCGACGTGCGCCGCATGTGCGCCGATCTCGGCCTCGAGATCTACCTGTTCCAGCCGTTCCGCGACTTCGACGGCGTGAGCCCCGAGCGGCTTGCGCGCAACGTCGAGCGCGCGAAACGCAAGTTCGAGCTGATGCACGAACTGGGCACGGACCGCATTCTCGTGTGCAGCAACGTGTCGCCGGACACGATCCGCGACGACGCGCTCATCACCGATCAGCTCGGCGTGCTCGCGAACATCGCGGGGGAAGCGGGCGTGATCGTCGCGTACGAGGCGCTCGCGTGGGGTCGCTACATCAACTCGTACAAGCACGCGTGGAAGCTCGTCGATGCCGTGAATCATCCGAGCCTCGGCCTCGCGCTCGATACGTTCCACACGCTGTCGATCCGCGATTCGGTCGACGAGATCGCGTCGATTCCGGGGGATCGCATCGCGTTCGTGCAGATCGCGGATGCGCCCGTGCTCGCGATGGACGTGCTCGAATGGAGCCGCCACTATCGCTGCTTTCCGGGGCAGGGCGCGTTCGATGTCGCGGGCTTCACCGCGCGCGTGCTCGAAGCCGGCTACAAGGGCCCGCTGTCGCTCGAAATCTTCAACGACGGTTTTCGCGCCGCGCCGACCGCGATCACGGCGGCCGACGGTCATCGCTCGCTGCGCTTCCTCGAAGAACAGACGCGCGAGCTGCTGGTGTCCGAAGGCAAGGACGTGCCGCCGGAGCTGTTCAATCCGCCCGCACCGCCCGAGCACATCGGCTTTCAGTTTCTTGAATTCGCCGTCGACGATTCGACGCGCGAACATCTGTCGCAATGGCTCGGCCGGCTCGGCTTCAGGCTCGCGGGCAAGCATCGCTCGAAGGATGTCGCGCTGTATCGGCATGGCGCGGGCTCGATCGTGCTCAACGCGGAAGCCGATTCGTTCGCGAGCGCGTTCTTCCAGAAGCATGGCTTGTCTTTGTGCGCATCGGCGTTTCACGTCGATGACGCGAAGCAGGCGTTCGAGCGCGCCGCCGCGTATGGCTCGCAGCCGTTTTCGGGGCGTGTCGGCCCGAACGAGCGCGTGGTGCCGGGCGTGCAGTCGCCCGACGGCAGCCTCGATTATTTCGTCGATGAAGCGAAAGGCGGCCCGACGCTGTGGGAATCGGACTTCATCCTGACGGACATCGACGGACCGTACGAAGTGGGCCCGCTTTCGCGCATCGATCACGTGTGCCTGTCGCTGCCCGCCGACGCGCTCGATACCTGGGTGCTGTTCTTCCGCAGCGCGTTCGGCTTCGAGACTGAGGCCGCGGTGCTCGTGCCCGATCCGTACGGCCTCGTGCGCAGCCGCGCGGTGAGGAGCCGCGACGGCTCGGTGCGCATCGCGCTGAATGCATCGATGGATCGCTATACGGCGGTGTCGGAATCGCTCTCGACGTATCGCGGTTCGGGTCTGAATCACGTCGCGTTCAGCACGCCCGATATCTTCGATGCGATTCCGCGCCTCGAAGCCGATGGCGTCAAATTCCTGCGCATTCCGGGCAATTACTACGATGATCTCGTCGCGCGCTTCGGCCTGCCCGATGACCAGATCGACCCGATGCGCGAGCACAACATCCTTTACGACCGCGACGAGCGCGGCGGCGAGTTCTTCCATGCGTACACGGAGCAGCTCGATCAGCGCTTCTTCCTCGAAGTGATCGAGCGGCGTGGCGGCTACGACGGTTACGGCGCGGCAAACGCGGCGGTGCGGCTCGCGGCGCATGCGCAACAGCGCGCGCGTCAGGCGGCGAGATGACGCTCAGGCGCTTTCGGCTTTTCCGTTGCCGGCCGCGAGCGCGCGTTCGCGTCTGAGTTCATCTTCGCGCGAGCGGGCGGCGGCTTCGAATGCGTCGATATGCAGAAACAGCCGATGCACGGTCTGAATCTGCGTATGAGAAAGATGTGACCGGCGCGTGATCGCTGCGAGCCGCTCGCGCCAGTACGAAGGCGGCAGCAGCGGGCCGCCGAGATCGCCCGACAATGAACGGCGCAGCACCCGTTCGAGGTGCGTCAGGTCCTGGTCAGCCAGCAACGCCGAAAACGCGCCCTGCGGCTTGATATCGGAGAATGGGTCCATTATTCCGATGGCGGCGCGCTTCATCGAAACTTGATAGGTGAAAACCCTCGATTCCGATGATTTTTTTCGACGCCCGGCGCAGCGTCCGAAATTCTTCACGCCGATGGCGATCCCGCCGATCGCGTTTGCTATACTCTGCGCTCGCTCGGCCGACGCAGTCGGTCACGCACGGTCCGCTCCCCGTAGTTCAATGGATAGAACGAGTGCCTCCTAAGCGCTAGATGCAGGTTCGATTCCTGCCGGGGGGACCACCGACCACCTCTCGCCTTCCGCAGCACCCGGTCCCGTTGGACCGCGCGCACTTTCCCGTCGATAATGCGTCCACTCCGGTTACGCCATCACGGCTCGCGCGCTCATGACGGAAATCCAGTCCGCGGTGCTCGTCTTCATCCTCCTTCTGGCCAGCACGGTCATCGGCGCGATCGTGCGGCCGCTCCTGCCCGAAGAACACAAGGCACAGGAAACGGTGCAGCTCGTCCAGTTGCTCGTCGGCATGCTGGTAACCTTCGCGGCGCTCGTGCTTGGCTTGCTGACCGCATCGGCGAAAACGGTTTTCGACACGACCAACGGCGACATGCGCAGCTACGCGGCCTCGATCATCGAGCTGGACCGGACGATGCGCGACTACGGCGCCGACCTCGATCACGCCCGCGAACTGCTGCGCACGTACACGGCGGCGGCCGTGGCGAGCACCTGGCCGAACGAGCCGCGCCCGCCCGGCGACTATCCGAAGGTCGACCCGCCGTCGAAGACCGACAGCCTCGCGAGCGACACGCTCGGCGCGATCCTGAGTCAGGCGCAGCGCGAAGTGCGCATGCTCCATCCGCGCGATGATTATCATCGCCAGCTCGCCGCCGAAGCCGCCACGCGTTTCGAGCAGCTGATCGCGCTGCGCTGGAAGCTGGTCGAAGAGGCGCACGGATCGATTTCCTATCCGTTCGACCGGATTCTCGTCGGCTGGCTGCTCATCATCTTTCTGTGTTTCGGGCTGATCGCGCCGCGTAACGCGCTTTCGCTCGTGACGATCACGCTCGGCGCGCTGTCGATCGCGTCGGCGGTGCTCGTGATCCTCGATCTCGATACACCTTTCACCGGCGCGATCATGATCGGCAGCCAGCCGATGCGCGACGCGCTCGCCTACGAGGCCCGCTGATGCTCTACGACGATCCGCGCCTGGTCGCGCTGTACGACGTCCTCAATCCCTTCGCGCCCGACACGGCGTTTTATCTCGCGCTGGCGGAATCGGCGGGGCATGTCGTCGATCTGGGTTGCGGCACGGGACTGCTGGCCGCCGAGCTGGCGAAGCGCGGGCATTGCGTGACGGGCATCGATCCGTCGCCTCAGATGTTGCGTGTGGCGCGCGCGCGTGCCGAAGGCGACGAAGTGACGTGGATCGAAGGCGATACGGGCGCGCTGCCGTTCGTCGGCGCCGCCGATCTGCTCGTGATGACGGGCCACGTCGCGCAAATTTTCCTCGACGATGCCGCGTTCCTCGCGACGCTCAAAGCCGCGCGCCGGGCGATCCGGCCGGGCGGCACGCTCGCGTTCGACAGCCGCAATCCGGCGGCGCGCGCGTGGGAGAACTGGACGCGCGAGCGTTCATCGAAATGCGTAAAAGCGCCGGATGGACGAACGGTCGAAGTGTGGCACGAGCGGCACGCCGAACCCGATCCGCTCGCGACCGGGCGCGCGGCGTTCACGACGTATTACCGCTTCGCGCCGACGCCGGAAATGCCGGAGGAGGAGACGCTCTCCGCCGCGAGCGAACTGCGCTTTCGCACGCGCGACGAACTTGCGCGCCTGCTCGCCGAAGCGGGCTTTGCGCAGATCGACTGGTACGGAGACTGGACCCGCGCGCCGGTCGATGAAACGAGCCGCGAGTTGATCGCGGTGGCGCGCTGAAAAGAAGCGACGTCGCCGCCCACGGGCGCGGCGGCACGCATCAGAACTCGACGACGACGAAATCGGCCTTGCCCACGTCGCACAGCGGGCAGCGCCAGTCGGCGGAGATGTCCTCGAAACGGGTGCCGGCCGGAATGCCTTCGTCCGGCAGACCCTCTTCCTCGTTGTAGATCCAGCCGCAAATCAGGCAGACCCAGCTTTTGTATTCGATGACTTCGCTCACGACAGACTCTTGATTCGAAAGAAATAAACGGACGGCGTGCGCTCGAAGACGATGCGCGGCGCGGCGACCCGGCATCTTACAGGAATCGGCGTGATCGTTCCCCGATCGCCGTCCGCAGGATGGTCCCGATACGAGCCTTAGAAAGCCCGGTGTATGCTTTTCGGGTCTTGGGCGCCGCTGCGCGCCATCGACCGGTTTCACAACTTGGAGAAAACGATGAACAAAAAGCTCTTGGGTGCGATGCTGACGGGCGCGATCCTGCTCACGCAGTACGCCGGTGCGGCGCACGCGCAGGCGCGCGTCTATTTCGTCGAGCCGAAGGACGGCGCGACCGTGACGAGTCCCGTGCACGTGAAATTCGGCGTCGACGGCATGTCCATCGCGCCGGCGGGCACGATGACCGACGGCACCGGCCATCATCATCTGCTGATCGATGGCAAGCCGCTGCCGAAGGGCACCGTGATTCCGGCCAATGATACGTCGCTGCATTTCGGTAAGGGCCAGACCGAAGCCGACGTGAAGCTGCCGCCCGGCGATCACACGCTGACGATGCAGTTCGGCGACGGCGCGCACCGTTCATACGGGCCGGAGATGAGCCAGACGATCAAGGTGCACGTCAAGCAATAAACGATCTCGCGCGTGGCGGCCCGCGTGCCGCCATGCCGTTCGGCCTATCCCATCCGGACGATAGAGCGGCGCGCGCCGCGCCCGGTACAATGGCCGCTTCCATCGGTTGTCGGGTTCGTCGCCGATTCTTCGCCATTCATCCGGTTTTCCCATGTCGCTTTATTCCATTTCGGACGCGCAGCTCGCGTTCGGCCACGTCGCATTGCTCGACCACGCCGACTTCTCGCTCGAAGCGGGCGAGCGTGTCGGACTGATCGGCCGCAACGGCGCCGGCAAGTCGTCGCTCCTCAAGATCGTCGCGGGGCTCGCCGCGCCCGATGACGGCCTCGTCACGCGTCAAAGCGAGCTCACGACCGTCTACGTGCCGCAGGAACCCGAGTTCGATATCGACGCCAGCGTGTTCGATGTCGTCGCCTCCGGCCTCACCGACGCGCGCGCATTGCTCGACGAATACGACGCCGTCGCGCACGCACTCGCCGATACACCCGAAGGCGCGAAGCACGACGAACTGCTCGCGCGCATGAACGCGCTGCAATCGGCGCTCGACACGCGCGACGCATGGAACTGGCGCACGCGCGTCGCGACGACGCTTGCGCAGATCGGCCTCGACGGCGATGCCCGCGCGGGCGATCTGTCCGGCGGCATGAAAAAGCGCGTGGCGCTGGCGCGCGCGCTCGTCGTGCAACCGGACGTGCTGCTGCTCGACGAGCCGACCAACCATCTCGACTTCGACGGCATCCGCTGGCTGGAAGAGCTGCTCGTCACGTTGCGCACGGGATTGCTGTTCATTACGCACGATCGCGCGTTTCTGGATCGCGTGGCGACGCGTATCGTCGAGCTGGATCGCGGGCGGCTCTTGTCCTATCCGGGCAATTTCAGCGCGTATCAGACGCGCAAGGCGCAGCAGCTCGAAGTCGAACAGATCGAGCAGGCGAAGTTCGACAAGCTGCTCGCGCAAGAAGAAGTGTGGATTCGCAAGGGCGTCGAGGCGCGGCGCACGCGCAGCGTCGGGCGCATTGCGCGGCTTGTCGAAATGCGCAACGAGCGCGCCGAGCGCCGCAACGTGCAGGGCAATGTCCGGCTCGATGTCGGGCAGGGCGAGAAATCCGGCAAGATCGTCGCCGAACTGACCGATGTGACCAAGCGCTACGGCGCGCGCACGATCGTCGACCGCTTCACGGCAACGGTCATGCGCGGCGACAAGATCGGTCTCGTCGGGCCGAACGGCGCGGGCAAGACCACGCTGCTCAAGCTGATTCTCGGCGAGCTTCAGCCCGATGACGGGCGCGTGCGCATCGGCACCAACATTCAGGTCGCGTATTTCGATCAGATGCGCGCGCAGCTCGATCTCGACAAATCGCTCGCCGACACCATCAGTCCCGGCAGCGAATGGGTCGAGGTCAACGGCGTGAAGAAGCACGTCATGAGCTACCTCGGCGACTTCCTGTTCGCGCCCGAGCGCGCGCGCTCGCCGGTGCAGTCGCTGTCCGGCGGCGAGCGCAATCGGCTGCTGCTCGCGCGTCTCTTCGCGCGGCCCGCGAACGTGCTCGTGCTCGACGAACCAACCAACGATCTCGACATTCCGACGCTCGAACTGCTCGAAGAACTGCTGTCGGACTACGACGGCACCGTGTTGCTCGTGAGCCACGACCGCGCGTTTCTCGATAACGTCGTGACTTCGGTGTTCGCGGCGGAGGGCGGCGGCAAGTGGCGCGAGTATGTCGGCGGTTTCTCCGACTGGCAGATTCAGCGCGAACGTTCGGAGCGCATCGCGGAAGACGCGGCGCGGCAAAGTGCGAAGGAAGCGCCGAAAGACGACGCGCCGAAGGAAAGCGCCGCAGGCCGCAATGCGCAGCGCACGGTGAAGCTGTCGTTCAAGGAGCAGCGCGAACTGGAAGCGCTGCCGGGGCGCATCGCGGAGCTGGAGGAAGAGCAGAAGACGATCGGCGCGCAGCTCGAAGACGGCTCCATCTTCGCGAAGGACGCGAAGGTAGGCGCGCGTCTTTCCGAGCGCCACGCGGCGATCGAAGAGGAACTGCTCGTCGCGCTCGAGCGCTGGGAAGAGCTCGAAGCGAAGCGCAAGTAGGCGCTTTGAAGGGCCGCGGATGCGTCGAACGCGTGAACGCGCAGGACGCGCGTTTTATCGCGCCGAGGTGGGCGCGGCGAGCGAAAACCGCTATTCTCCTAGCGCGGCTCGAATCGGCGGGCGGTTTTCCGCTTCGTTTTCAAGGCATCCGGCCAGGCACAACATCAAGCATTTGCCGGCAGATCGGGCGTCACGTCGTGGCATGTCCCCGACATAGCGCGCCCGAGAGCCGGATCAACGTTCAACTATGTCCACGAAAAAATCCAGCGCAATGGCGACAGACGGGCGAGGCAAGCGGTCTGTCATGAATGCCAAGGCAGCCGGCTACAGCGAAGCATCGATCAAGGTGCTCAAGGGCCTGGAGCCGGTCAAGCAGCGGCCCGGCATGTACACGCGGACCGAGAATCCGCTGCACATCATTCAGGAAGTGATCGACAACGCTTCCGACGAGGCGCTCGGCGGCTTCGGCAAGCAGATCACGGTCACGCTGCATAACGACAACTCCGTGTCCGTCGAGGACGACGGCCGTGGCATTCCGTTCGGTCTGCATCCCGAAGAAGGCGTGCCGGTCGTCGAGATCGTGTTCACGCGGCTGCACGCGGGCGGCAAGTTCGACAAAGCCGCGGGCGGCGCCTATACGTTCTCGGGCGGTCTGCACGGTGTCGGCGTGTCGGTGACGAACGCGCTCGCGACGCGTCTCGAAGTGACCGTCTGGCGTGACAACAAGATCGCGCAGCTCGCATTTTCGAATGGCGATGTCATCGAGGAACTGACGACGCGCGCAGGCGAACGCGGCGCGAAGAAAAGCGGCACGCGCGTGCGGGCATGGCCGAATCCGAAGTACTTCGACTCCGCGAATCTGCCGCTCGGCGAGTTGCAGCGTCTCTTGCGTTCGAAGGCCGTGCTGCTGCCGGGCGTCGAAGTGGTGCTCGTCATTGAAAAGACGGGCGAGCGTCAGACTTGGAAATACGAAGACGGCCTGCGCGGCTATCTGCTCGAAGGCATGGGCGGCAGCGAGCTGCTGATTCCGTTGTTCGAAGGCGAGCGCTACGCCGAAAGCTCGAAGAACACCGAGGAAACCTTCGCGGAAGGCGAGGGCGCGTCGTGGGTCGTCGCATGGAGCGAGGAAGGCTCGCTGCTGCGCGAATCGTACGTGAACCTGATTCCGACGCCTGCCGGCGGCACGCACGAATCCGGCCTGCGCGACGGTCTTTTTCAGGCGGTGAAGAATTTCGTCGAGATTCACAATCTGCAGCCGAAGGGCGTGAAACTGCTCGCGGAAGACGTGTTCGCGCGCGTGTCGTTCGTGCTGTCGGCGAAAGTGCTCGACCCGCAGTTCCAGGGGCAGATCAAGGAACGTCTCAATAGCCGCGACGCGGTGAAGCTCGTGTCGTCGTTCTCGCGGCCGGCGCTGGAGTTGTGGCTCAATCAGCACGTCGAGTACGGCAAGAAGCTCGCGGAACTCGTGATCCGTCAGGCGCAGGCGCGCACGCGCGCGGGCCAGAAGATCGAGAAGAAGAAGAGTTCCGGCGTAGCCGTCCTGCCGGGCAAGCTCACCGATTGCGAATCGACGGATATCGCCCGCAACGAGCTCTTTCTTGTCGAGGGCGATTCGGCCGGCGGTTCCGCGAAGATGGGCCGCGACAAGGAATTTCAGGCGATTCTCCCGTTGCGCGGCAAGGTGCTGAACACGTGGGAAACCGAGCGCGACCGGCTCTTCGCGAACAACGAAGTGCATGACATCGCGGTGGCGATCGGTGTCGATCCGCATGGTCCGGACGATCAGATCGATCTCTCGAATCTGCGCTACGGCAAGATCTGCATCCTGTCCGATGCGGACGTCGACGGCGCGCACATTCAGGTCTTGCTGCTCACGCTGTTCTTCAAGCACTTCCCGCAACTGATCGAGCGCAGTCACGTGTGTGTGGCGCGTCCGCCGCTGTTTCGCGTCGATGCTCCCGCGCGCGGCAAGAAACCCGCGCAGAAGCTGTACGCGCTCGACGAAGGCGAGCTCGAAGCGATCCTCGACAAGCTGCGCAAGGACGGCGTGCGCGAAACCGCATGGACCATCAGCCGCTTCAAGGGCCTGGGCGAAATGAGCGCGGAGCAGCTCTGGGACACGACGATGAACCCCGACACGCGCCGTCTTTTGCCGGTCGCGCTCGGCGATCTCGGCTTCGATCTCACCGTCTCGCGCATGACGATGCTGATGGGCAAGGGCGAAGCGGCATCGCGCCGAAGCTGGCTCGAAGAGAAGGGCAACGAAGTCGAAGCGGACATCTGATCGCCCGACTCAAGCAACGCACAACGGATATTCGATGGGAATCACAGACGATCTCTTCGCCGAGCAGACCGCACCGGACGGCGAACAACTGACGCTCGGCGACTACGCCGAGCGCGCCTATCTCGACTACGCGGTGAGCGTGGTGAAGGGCCGCGCGCTGCCCGATGTCTGCGACGGACAAAAGCCCGTGCAGCGCCGCATTCTTTTCGCGATGAGCGAGATGGGCCTCGCCTTCAACGCGAAGCCAGTGAAGTCGGCGCGCGTGGTCGGCGACGTGCTCGGCAAGTATCACCCGCACGGCGATCAATCGGCGTACGACGCGCTCGTGCGTCTCGCGCAGGACTTTTCGATGCGCTATCCGCTCATCGACGGTCAGGGCAATTTCGGCTCGCGCGATGGCGACGGCGCCGCGGCCATGCGCTACACCGAAGCGCGCCTGACGCCGATCGCGCGGCTTTTGCTCGATGAAATCGATCAGGGCACGGTCGATTTCATGCCGAACTACGACGGCTCGTTCGAAGAGCCGAAGCTTCTGCCCGCGCGCTTGCCGTTCCTGCTGCTGAACGGCGCATCGGGTATTGCGGTGGGTCTCGCGACGGAAATCCCGTCGCACAATCTGCGCGAAGTCGCCACCGCCGCGGTCGCGATGATCCGCGATCCGAAGATCGGCCACGCCGGTCTGATGGAAAAGCTGCCCGGACCGGATTTCCCGGGCGGCGGGCAGATCATCTCGTCGCCGGCGGAAATCTCGACGGCTTACGAAACGGGCCGCGGCAGCCTGAAGGTGCGCGCGCGCTGGAAAATCGAAGAGCTTGCGCGCGGGCAATGGCAGGTCGTCATCACGGAATTGCCGCCGGGCGTGTCGAGCCAGAAAGTGCTCGAGGAAATCGAGGAACTCACCAATCCGAAGATCAAGCTCGGCAAGAAAACGCTCACGCCCGAGCAGGTGCAGACCAAGCAGTCGATGCTCGCGCTCCTCGACGCCGTGCGCGACGAGTCCGGCAAGGACGCGCCCGTGCGGCTCGTGTTCGAGCCGAAGTCGAGCCGCATCGATCAGACCGAGTTCGTCAACACGCTGCTTGCGTACACGAGCCTCGAATCGAACGCGTCGATCAACCTCGTGATGATTGGCTCGGATGGCCGGCCGCGTCAGAAGGGCATCGTCGAAATTCTGCACGAGTGGATCGGCTTCCGTTTCGTGACGGTGACGCGGCGCACGCAGCATCGTCTCGGCAAGGTCAACGACCGCATCCATATTCTCGAAGGGCGAATGATCGTCTTCCTGAATATCGATGAAGTCATTCGCATCATCCGCGAGTCCGAGGAGCCGAAGCAGGCGCTGATCGCGCGCTTCAACCTCTCCGACCGGCAGGCCGAGGACATCCTCGAAATCCGCTTGCGTCAGTTGGCGCGGCTCGAAGCGATCAAGATCGAGCAGGAACTGTCCGACTTGCGCGACGAAAAGACCAAGCTCGAAGAACTGCTCAACAGCGACGCCGCGATGAAGCGCGTGCTCATCAAGGAGATCGAAGCGGACGCGAAGCAATACGGCGACGATCGCCGCACGCTCATTCAGCAGGAAAAGCGCGCGACGTTCGAGGCGCGTGTCGTCGACGAGCCGGTGACGGTGGTCGTGTCGCAGAAGGGCTGGGTGCGCGCGCTGAAGGGCCACGGTCTCGATCCGGCGGGCTTCACGTTCAAGCAGGGTGACGGGCTCTACGCGGCGTTCCAGGCGCGCACGCCGGATTCGCTCGTCGCGTGGGGCAGCAAAGGGCGCGTCTATTCGGTGCCGGTTTCGGTCTTGCCGGGCGGCCGTGGGGATGGCGTGCCGGTGACGTCGCTGATCGAGCTCGAATCGGGCACGCATCTGCTGCATTACTTTGCGGCGAACGCGGAGCAGCCGCTGCTGCTGGCATCGAACAATGGCTTCGGTTTTATTGCGAAGCTCGGCGACATGGTGAGCCGTCAGAAGGCCGGCAAGGCGTTCATGACGATCGACGAAGGCGCGGCGCCGCTCGCACCGATGCCGGTCATCCCCGGCGCGAACTATGTCGCGTGTCTGTCGAGTGCGGGCAAGCTGCTCGTCTTCGGCATGGACGAGATGAAGACGCTGTCGGGCGGCGGTCGCGGCGTCATTCTGATGGGCCTCGATCCGAAGGAAACGCTGCGTCAGGCGCTTGCCATCGACGCGCGCGGCGTGGTGATGATCGGCACCGGGCGCGGCGGGAAGGTGAAGGACGAGAAGCTCAGTGGGTCCCAGTTGCAACTGCATCTGGGCAAGCGCTCGAGAAAGGGCCGCGTGCCGGATGCGTCGTTGAAGGTGACGGATTTGCGGCCGGTTTTCGAGGGGTGATGATTCGATGAAGCGCGGCCCGCGCTTCGTCGCGACCCGAAGCCCGCCTGGTGCGGGCTTTTTTGCGGCTGTCGGTTTCGACGCGACATTCGGATATTAATCATTTCATCGTTGGTCCAAAGCGGACAGACTCTTGCGTTTCAGGTCGCGCGCCTCGAAACGCTCGCTGGTGATTCGACACGAGCTCGAAGAAGCGGCGTGGCCGTATTCCCAAATGGGTATAAACTGCCTTTGAGTCATGGACGAACGCGAAGTCAAACCCCTGTATTGGGTCGCCTCTTCGAAGCGAGACCTCAAAGCAATGCCGACGGACATTCAGGACACTTTTGGCTTCGCCCTGCATCAGGCACAGGCCGGAAGAAGGCACGATCACGCGAAGCCGTTAAAGGGATTCGGATCCGCAGGCGTGCTGGAGGTGGTGGAATCGTCACAGGATGGCGCGTATCGCGCCGTCTACACGGTGAAGTTCGTGCACGCAGTGTACGTATTGCACTGTTTCCAAAAGAAATCGCTGCATGGCATCGTGACGCCGAAGCCGGACATCGACATCACTCGGATGCGGCTGAAGGCGGCCCAGGCTCATGCATCGGGAGAAGGCAATGATCGAAATTGAAGAGGGCAGCGGCAACGTCTATTCTGACCTCGGTATGACCGACGCCGACGAAATGCGCGTCAAAGCGCAGCTCGCGGGCAAGATCGGCGAAATCATCAAGGCGCGCCGCTGGACACAGCAACGCGCGTCGGAGGTGCTCGGCATCAGTCAGCCGAAGCTCTCACAGTTGTTGCGTGGACAGTTTCGCGGCATCAGCGAGGCGAAGATGCTCGAGCTGCTGGCGCGTCTCGGCCGCAACGTGCAGATCGTCGTCGGGCCGCCGCGACGCTCGACGAAGGCCGGACGCGTGGAAGTCGTATTCGCGGCCTAGCTGCTTGCGCAGCGCGCACATCCTTAGGCGCTCGAATCAAACGCCTGCAACCTGACAAAAATCTGCCTCGAACGGGAACTCCCCGAGGCTGCATGCGTTCCTAGTCCTTTGTGTCCGGCGCTCGCATGCCGCGGAACTCAAGCAGCACGCGAGTCTGCCGTCGACCTTCGCACCGCCGTCGACTAACCGATGACGCGAATCACCCCGGAACCCCAATGAACAAAGCCATCGAAGCGGCGCTCTTTCTGCATTTGCTCGGCGTCGCCGTTTGGATAGGCGGAATGATCTTCGCGCATTTCTGCCTGCGTCCCGCGCTCGGCGATCTCACGCCGCAACTGCGCCTCCCGCTCTGGGAGTCGGTTTTCGCGCGCTTCTTCAACTGGGTCGGCGTCGCGGTGATCGTGATTCTCCTCAGCGGCGGCTTCCTGCTGATGGAATTCGGCGGCGGTCACGCAGCCTGGCCGCTGCACACGATGGCCGGTCTCGGCATCGTGATGATGTTGATCTACGGCCATATTCGCTTTGCCGTCTTTCCGCGCATCCGGCGCGCCGTGCAGGCGCAGAACTGGCCCGATGGCGCGAGGGCCGTCGGCACCGTGAGACGGCTCGTCGTGATCAATCTCGTGCTGGGCGTCGTGACGATCGGCACGGCGGTCTTGTCGCGCGGCTTCTGATTCGAACCGCCGATTCACCCGCCGCGCGCATCGCTGAGCGCGGTGCTCGGCGTCTCCGATCCTTCGCCCTTGCGCGAACGCGGCGACTGTGCGCGCGGCCAGCCGCACACGCCGAAGCGATCGAGCAGCGCCTGCACGCCATCGGCCGGTACCGGACGCGAGAACAGGAAGCCTTGCGCTTCCACCGGCCCGAGCGCGGCGAGCCACGCGATCTGCTCCTCGCGCTCCGTGCCTTCGACGACCACCGTCAGCCCGAGCGAGCGCGCCAGATTGACGATCGCCGACACCATCACGCACACGCTTCGGTCTTCCGGAATCGCCTGAATGAACGAGCGATCCACCTTCAGCGTGTCGACCGAAAAGCGGTTCAGATACGACAGCGATGAATAGCCCGTGCCGAAATCGTCGAGCGCGATGCGCACGCCCAGCCGCTTCAACGCGACGATCTTCTCCTGCACGAGCTCCGGATATTCGACCATCACGGTTTCGGTGATTTCGAGCTCCAGCTTGTCCGGCGGAATGCCGCTCGCTTCGATCGCGCGCGCGACCGTCTCCAGCAAATCGCCGCGCCAGAACTGCACCGCCGAGATGTTCACCGCGAGCGACAGTCCCGTATAACCGTCGCGCTGCCATTGCGCGAGCTGCATGCACGCAGTGTGGATCACGAAATCGCCGACCGCGACGATCAGTCCCGTTGATTCCGCCACCGGAATGAACTCGTTCGCGGGAATGAGCCCGTGCTGTGGATGATTCCAGCGCACGAGCGCCTCGAAACCGGTGATGCAGCGGCGCGTCAGATCGATCTTCGGCTGATAGACGAGGAAAAGCTGCTGCTCCGTCAACGCGACGCGCAGTTGCTGCTCCCACTTCATCAGATGATCCGCGCGATGCGACAACTGCGGCGAATAGAACTGATAGCAGTTGCGGCCCGCGTCCTTCGCGCTGTACATCGCGAGATCGGCCTTCTTCAGCAGATCGATTTCGCTTTCGTTCGACACCGAAAAGAGCGCGATGCCGATGCTCGCATGCAGCACGAACGCGCTGCCGCGCACGTCGAAGGGCGTGGCGAACATCGTCGAGATGTCGTTGGCGAGCGTGACGGCGCGCTGTTCGACGTCGTCGCCCTTCACGACAACCACGAATTCGTCGCCGCCGATGCGCGAGAGCGTGCCGCTTTGCCCGACCGTCTCCGCGAGCCGCGACGCGGTCATCTGCAGGACGATGTCGCCGGCATTGTGGCCGAGCGTGTCGTTGACGGTCTTGAAGTTGTCGAGGTCGATGAACAGCAGCGCGAGCCGCCCGATGTTCTCCTGCTGCGCCACGTCCTGCCTGAGCGCGCGCAGCGTCGAATAGCGGTTGCGCAGGCCGGTGAGCAGATCGTATTCGACGAGATGCGTCATCTCGCGTTCGCGCCCGAGCAGCTTGCCGATGAGACCCGTCGCCACCGCGAAGAAGCCGAGCATCGCGAGCGAAATAAAGCTCGCCATCAGCAGATAGACGTTGCGCGTGTGGTTGTAGTCGATCATCTCCTCGCGCTCGGAGAGGCCGACGAGCACGCCGAGCGGATAGCCGTCGATATGCCGGTAAGACATGATGCGCTTCACGTTGTCGATCGGATCGACGTAGATGCCCGACGCGTGGTCGGTCGTCGGATACACGCCGGTCGCGCTGAACGCGGCGTGGGCGCGATCGGCCGCGCCGCCTTGCGCGTTGCCCTTCGCGCCGGCGTTGCTCGCGGCATTCGCGGCGGCGCTTTCGGCGAGGCTGCCGCCGGTGCTGCGCGCAAGCACGGAGCCGTTGTCCGACACGACGGCGATCACGCCTTCGCGCCCGATCGACGCGACGTTGTAGAAGTCGTTCGTGAAATAGGCCGGGTCTTCCGACACGACCACGACGCCCGCGAACGAGCCATCCGGATGATTGAGCCGCCGCGTGATCTGCAGCGTCCAGAGCCCGGACACGCGGCCGCGCACCGGGCGGCTGATGTAGAGCAGATCGTCGTTCGAATGCGCGTGAACCTTGTAGTGCTCGCGGTCGGAGAGATCGATCGGCTTCGGATGAGGATCGGAGGTATTGGCGATCAGCGTGCCGTATTCGTCGATCAACGAAACCTGCACGAGCGTGTCGCTCTGCACGACGCCTTTCTCGACCGTCGCGATCAGATCGAAGTTGTCGGGCGACTTCTCGTACTCGTATTTGACGAAGCGCGTGATCTGGTCGACCTGATGGATCGCCTTGATCGTGTGCTGCTCGAGCGCGGACGAGAGAATGGCGGCGGACGCCATCGACTCATGCGTCGTCGCTTCGCGTTCGACGGAAAGCCGGGCGAAGATCACCGCCCACAGCAGGACGAGCACGAAGGTGCCGAGCACGGGAATCGCGAGCAGCGCACGCCGGCGCCGCACCGAGGGCGCGCCGAGTAGGGCGTTGGAGAAGGCGTGCGAGCGCGTGCGCTTCATGGCGCGTCCGGCTGCGCTGGATCGCGTAGCGCGGGGCGTGCTGCGAACTGCGCGAGATGGATGAAGCGATGCATGGTTCGAGGCGTTCGGCCGAAACGAGTGAATATAACGTGCGCGGCGCGCAGCGGATGATCGGCGGGTGTTTTGTCCAAGACCCGATCCACGTCCCGATCGGCGTCAGGAGAGCCCGCAACGGCCGTTCGTCGAGCCGGTTCCGGCGGCAGCGCCCGAAGCCCGGCATGAGCGAGACAGCGAGCGTTCGGTGTCTTTAAGAGCATACGTTTGCGCTGCGGCGCGAGCGGTTCACCCCCACGACGCCTGGCGTCCGCCGATGTGAACCGCGTTTGCGTTCTGATCCCCGATTGTTCAGATATTAACGAAGGCGCCAGGATTAAGAAAGGGGCGGCGCTTGGGGGTATACACGCGGCGGCGGACGGCGCCTAGGTCATTGTTTCAGATGCAGAATGTCCCATCGATCACAGTTACCGACGAACCGCCGATCCAGACCGGCGCACCGTCCGCTTCGTCGTCGTATTCGATGCTCACGCGGCCGTCGCGGCCGAGCGCCGTGCCTTGCCGCACCGTGTACGAACGCCCGGGCCGCTTGCCTTGATGCGTCAGCAGCGTCGCGAGCGCCGCGTTCGCGCTGCCCGTCACCGGATCCTCGATATTTTCCGCGCCGAGCAGGATCACGCGCAGCTCGAAGGTCGCGGGGCCGCCGACTGCGTGCGGGCCATATACGGCGATGCCGTGCGTGCCCGTTTCCGCGACGAGCGCGGCAACCGATTCGCGCGCCGCGCCTTGCAGCGACAGCGCGAGACAGTGCGCGGCGTCCTGCACGCGCACGACGAGCCACGGCGCGCCGTTGTTCACGGCGGTGGGCGGCGCGCTGAAATCGATTACGGCAGGCGCGGGGGCGGCGGCGAGGCGCTCGTTCTGCGCATCGGTGAGCGGGGCGATCGTGGCGGGCGGCGCGGCGAACGCCCACGCGGCGCCATCGGCGTCGCTGCGTTCGGCGAGCGTGACGAGACCGACGCCGCATTGCTGCACGAGCCGGCCGGGCGTCTTCGGCGTATAGCCGGCATCGATGAGCGCGTGCGCGCTGCCGAGCGTCGGATGGCCGGCGAATGGCAATTCGACCGCCGTCGTGAAAATGCGCACGCGATAGTCGGCGCGCGGATCGGTCGGCGGCATCAGGAATGCCGTCTCCGACAGGTTGGTCCAGCGCGCGATGTCCTGCATGCGCTCGGTCGTGAGCCCTTCGGCGTCGAAGATCACGGCGAGCGGATTGCCTTTGAACGGAACGGACGTGAAGACGTCGACCTGTTTGAACTGGACCGTGCGTGATGACATGAGGTTTCGTTTCCTGAGATACAAAAAAACCCGACGGCCGGAGCGCGTCGGGTTTCGCTTGAAGGCGACGGAGGCCGCGACTTAAGCGACTTCCGCGATCAGCTCGATCTCGACGCACGCGCCGAGCGGAATCTGCGCGACGCCGAACGCCGAGCGCGCATGCTTGCCGGCATCGCCGAACACGTCCGCGATCAATTCGGATGCGCCGTTGGTGACGAGATGCTGCTCGGTGAAATCGAACGTCGAGTTCACGAGGCTCATCACCTTGACGATGCGCTTCACCTTGTTCAGATCGCCCACGTGCGCATGCAGCGTCGCGATCAGGTCGATGGCGACGCTGCGCGCCGCGGCCTTGCCTTCTTCCGTCGTGATGGTGTCGCCGAGCTTGCCGGCGTGCACCTTGCCGTCCTTCTTCGCGATGTGTCCGGACAGATACACCGTATTGCCGCTCTGCGCGCTCATGACATAAGCGGCGGCGGGCGCGCCCGCGACGGGCAGTTCGATGCCGAGTTCCTTCAGCTTGTCGTAGACATTGGATGCCATCGGTTGCTCCTCAGAAAAATGCGGGAGAGGCGCTGCTGCGCCCCGAAAAATCAGATGCTCGCGCGGATCAGCGCGCCGAGCTTCGCCACGCCTTCATCGATCGTCGCGGGCGGCACGGTCACGAACGAGAGGCGCATCGTATTGTGCTCGGCTTCGTTCGCGAAGAACGGACCGCCCGGCACGAAGGCCACGTTTTGCGCGATCGCCTGTTCGAGCAGCTTCATCGAATCGATGTGCTTCGGCAGCTTCACCCACACGAACATGCCGCCTTCCGGCCGGTTCCATTCGACGCCGGCGGGCATGTGACGCTCCAGCGCGTCGAGCATCGCGTTGCATTGATCGCGATATAGCGCGCGGATCTTCGGCACGTGGGTGTCGAGGAAACCGTCCTTCACCACTTCGTAGACGATGCGCTGCGTGAGGCTCGGCGTATGCAGATCGGTCGCCTGCTTTGCCTGCACGAGTTTGAAGTGCAATTCTTCGGGCGCGATGATGTAGCCCACGCGCAGGCCCGGCGCCAGCACCTTCGAGAACGAGCCGAGATGGACGATGTGATCCGGCGCCATCGAAAGCAGTGTGGGCAGCGGGGCGCCCGCATAGTCGAGCGCGCCGTACGGATCGTCTTCGATCACCGGAAACGATGCCTTCTGCGCGAACGCGGCGAGCGCGCGGCGGCGCTCGAGCGGCAGGCGGCGGCCGGTCGGGTTCTGGAAGTTCGGCTGCGCGTAGAGCAGGCGCGCATTCGCCGTGAGCGCGGCATCCAGCCCTTCGGGGATCAGGCCCGATTCATCGGTCGGCACCTGCACGTAGTGCGGCTCGAACAGCGAGAACGATTGCAGCGCGCCGAGATACGTCGGCGTTTCGACGAGCACGCGGCTGCCCGGATCGACGAGCGTCTTGCCGAGCAGATCGAGCGCCTGCTGCGAACCGGTCGTGATCAGCACCTGCGACGGACGGATGTGCGCGCCGTTCACCGAGTAGCGCGCCGCGACCCACTCGCGCAGCGGCATATATCCTTCGGTCGCGCTGTACTGGAGCGCGGCGGCGGGCTGATCGCGCAGGATGCGTTCCGACGCGTGGCGCATTTCCTCGACGGGAAACGTCGCGGGCGAGGGCAGACCGCCCGCGAAGGAGATGACTTCCGGCCGCTCCGTGACCTTCAGGATTTCGCGAATCGCCGAACTGGTGAGCTTGCGGGCGCGTTCGGAGAGTTGCCAGGGCGTGGCGCGGAGATCGGCTTGATTCATGAAATGCCTCGGTTGTCTCTGGGGTTATGTCTCTCGCGGCGCGGGCCGCGGGTTTTTGCGTCCGGGCTGACGGACTGCAATCCGTAATTATGGCGCGAGTGCGTCATCTTGCGTGCGTCGTGCCGGCGGCGACCACCGGCGCTTGCGGCGCGGCCCGCACGGCGGCCTTGCGGCCGAGCACGACGGTCACGATGACGGCGGCCGCGTACAGCCACGTCGACGCGCTCACGTGTTCGCCGAAAAAGAGCGCGGAGAATGCCATCGTGAAGAAGATCTGCAGCAGTTGCACTTGCCCGACGCGCGCGATGCCGCCCATCGCGAGTCCGGCGTACCACGCGAAGAAACCGATGAACTGCGAGAACAGCGTCACGTAGCCGAACGCGAGCCAGGTCTTGAGCGCGAGCGGCTCGGGGTGCGCCGCATGATGCGCCCACGCGAGCCAGCCGACCGGCAGCAGCAGAATCGGCGCGGACAGCACGAGCGCCCAGCAGATCACCTGCCAGCCGCCCATCTGACGCGCGAGCCGCGCGCCTTCCGCATAGCCGAGCGCGCCGATGCCGACCGCGACGAGCATCAACAGGTCTCCCGCCTGCAGCCCGCCGCCGCCCGCCTGCAACGCGAACGCGACGACGATGGCGCTGCCCGCAATCGCGCTCGCCCAGAACGCCTTCGACGGCCGCTCGTGCGAGAGCCACGCGGCGTAGATGGCGACGCACAGCGGCTGCAGGCCGTTCACGACGGCGCCGTGCGAGGCGGGCACGGTTTTCATCGCCCAGGCCGAAAACACCGGAAACGCGATGATGACCCCCAGCGCGACCACCGCGAGGCTCTTGACCTGCGGCCAGGTCGGCAGCTTTTCGCGACGCCAGGCGAGCAGCGCGGCGGCGGGAATGGCGGCGACGAGCGCGCGCCCGAGCCCGTTCAGGATCGGATGCACTTCCGCGACGACGATGCGCGTCATCGGCAGCGTCAGGCTGAAAATGACGACGCCGATCAGGCCGAGCAGCATGCCTTCGGTTTCGCGGGTCTTCATCGTGGGGTGTCTCCTCGTGTGTTCTGGTGCGCGGACGTCAATCGGACGTATCGGGTGATTCTGTCTTCTTTACGCGGCGGCGCTTGGATGCCTGCCGCGCTTCTTCCTCGCGCGCCTCGGCCAGTTCCGCCGATTCGCCGAGGGTGAGCGTCGAGCCATCGGGCAGATCGAACTGCGCGACGAGGACCGGCGCGCCCGCCGTCTCTTCGACGTGCATCAGATGCGCCGCGCCCAGCCACGCGAGCTGATCCGTGACGGCCTGCGCGTGCGGATGGAAACCCGTGAGCGAGCGCAGCGCGATGCCCGTTTCCGGCAGCGCGCCGCTCGGATGACGCGGCGTGTCCCACTGGATCAGCGACGGCAGCACGCCATCGCCGGCGTGCTGCCACGCGGGAAACGCGCCGTTGTCCGGCACCGTCAGGCCCCAGGTATTGCCGGCGCGCGACATTGCCGCGACGGGCGCGATGCGCTCCGGATACTGCTCGCGCCAGCGCACGAGCGACTTCGGACGATCCACGCGTGCGACCCAGTGCACGAGCTGCGGGCCGTGGGCGTCGAGACGGCGCTGCATGGCCGGGTCGTCGAGTGCGAAGAGGCGCGGCCTCGCGGCATCGGCATGCGCCGCCGATGGATCGATCGCGATCACTTCCAGATACGCGCCGCCCCACAGATTCAGCAGGCGGTTGTGCGTGCGCATCAGCGGATGCGCGCCGCCGGGCACGGTCTCGACGCCGAATTTCGCGGCGACGAACTGCGCGCCTTCGTCCAGCGTGCGTGCGGCGATCACGAGGTGATCGAGTTTGAGGCGATGTTCGTTCATGACGGGCGAAGCGAGAAAAAGCCGATGAGGGCCGATAGCATAACGCTTTCAGGCTCGCGCACCGGACAGCCCGAAAGCAGAATGTAGCCGGTCGCACCGTAACAGTAACGGTACAATCGGCCCCATACTATTCGGTACAGTTTTTTACCGCGCGCAAACGCGCTCGCCGGAGACCGGAGGCCCGCATGTCCGTTCCACTCGACCAGATTCCCGCCCCGCACGACGCCGCGCAACTCACGCTCGTCGATCAACTGGTGCAATGGGGCCGCCGACGCATCGACGAGCGCGTGTTTCGTCCGGGCATGCGCATGCCGTCGATCCGCAAGCTCGCGCTCGACAAGGGCGTGTCGCGCTTTACCGTCGTCGAGGCTTATGAGCGGCTCGTCGCGCACGGCTATCTGGATTCGCGGCGCGGCTCCGGCTTTTACGTGCGCGAGCGCATCGCGCCGTCGCTCGTCGCGAAAGGCGAGGCGCCGGCCGTCGCGGCGGAGCGCGAGCCGGTGCAGAACGCCATCGACGTGGTCTGGCTGCTGCGCAACATGTTGCATACGTCGAGTCCGGAAAAAGGGCCGGGTCTCGGTTATCTGCCGGGCCGCTGGCTCGACGGCGAACTGATCACCAACGCGCTGCGTTCGCTGTCGCGTCAGAGCGGGGCGCAGATGCTCGGCTTCGGCACGCCGCAAGGCTTTCTTCCGCTGCGCCAGCAATTGCAGACGCGGCTGGAGGAACTGGAGATCGGCGCGTCGGCGGCGCGGCAGATCGTGCTGGTGTCGGGCATCACGCAGGCGATCGACCTGATTTCGCGTCTCTATGTGAAGCCGGGCGATGCCGTGATCGTCGGCGATCCGGCGTGGTTCCAGATGTTCGGCCGCTTCGCTTCGCAGGGCGCGCGGCTCGTCGGCATGCCGTACACGCCCGACGGCCCCGATCTCGACGCGCTGGAGACGCTCGTCGCGACGTGGCGGCCGAAGATGCTCATCATCAATTCGGTGCTGCAGAACCCGACGGGCACGTCGCTGACGGCGGCGCAGGCGTACCGGATTCTGCAACTCGCGCAGGAATACGATTTCATCGTCGTCGAGGACGACGTCTACGGCGATCTCTGTCCCGCCGGTTTTCCGGCGACGCGTCTCGCATCGCTCGATCAGTTGAAGCGCGTGATCTTTCTCGGCAGCTTTTCGAAGACGCTCGCGGCGAATCTGCGCGTCGGATATATCGCGGCGGCGCCGGACGTGGCGAAAGCGCTCGCCGATCAGAAGATGCTCGTCGGCATGACGAGTCCGGAACTCAACGAGCGCGTCGTCTACAAGGTGCTGACGGAAGGGCATTACCGGCGGCACGTCGAACGGCTGCGCGCACGGCTCGATGGCGTGCGCGAGAAAACCGCGCGCATGCTGGAGAAGACCGGCCTGCGGCTCTTCGCACCGCCCGCGGCGGCGGGCATGTTCTTGTGGGCGGACGCGGGCGTCGATTCCGATGGACTCGCGGCAGCCGGGCACGAAGCCGGCTTTTTGCTGACTCCAGGCAGCCTTTTTTCGCCGCATCAGTCGCCGACGACATGGATGCGCTTCAATATCGCCAATTGCGGCGATCCGGCGTTGCCCGCGATGCTGTCGAGCTATCTGGATAACGCCGCGCGGCGCAGCGCCTAGCGACGGCGCCCCGGCAGATTCCCGCGTCCGTCCGGCGCGCGCAGGAAATCCGCGAGCACGGTTTCATAGAGCGCGAGCGCGCCGGGCAGGTGCCGATAGCGATGCTCGTACAGGCGGCTTTGCCCGTCGCAGAACTTCAGCGCGAAATAATCCGCGAGCAGGTTGCCCTGCGCTTCCATGTTGTAATCGCGCAGGCGCTTGTCGTCGGCGAGCGTGTACGCATACGGCAAGCCGATGCGCACCGCGCCGCGCAGCCGCACCGGATAGCCGAGCTGAAACTGCCAGACGTGCGTCATCTCGTGAATGAACCACATTTGCTGGCGGGCATCGCAGAGGGAGAAGTCATCCTGGAAGCAGGCGGGCGGAAAATACAGGCTGCCGTTCGGGGCCATCGCTGTGTGCGACGGTTGCAGTCCGAACGGCAGATAGCCGCGCGCATGCACGCGCACCCGCGAATAGTCGATGGCGTCGCGAAAGATCAGACGGGCGATGTCTATCTCGCCGGATGTCAGTGGCCGGGCGCTGTGGTGCATGCGGCATCATAGCGGCGCGCGCACTGCTCTTGAAACCGGCCGATGCGCCCTTATATCCGACAAATTCGGCCGGACAGGCCTACGCAACCGCATCAACGAAATCAAAGAGGACCCGACCATGGCGCAAGAAACCATGAGCTTTCAGGCAGAAGTGAAGCAGCTTCTGCATCTGATGATCCATTCGCTCTACAGCAACAAGGAAATTTTCCTGCGCGAGCTGATTTCCAACGCATCCGATGCCGCGGACAAGCTGCGCTTCGAAGCCATCGAAAACAGCGCGCTCTACGAGAACGATCCGGATCTGCGCATCCGCGTGTCGTTCGATAAAGCCGCGCGCACCGTCACCATCGACGATAACGGCATCGGCATGAGCCGCGACGAGGCGATCTCGCATCTCGGCACGATCGCGCGCTCGGGCACCAAGGAATTCTTCTCGAAGCTCTCCGGCGACCAGCAGAAGGACGCGGCGCTCATCGGCCAGTTCGGCGTGGGCTTCTACTCGGGCTTCATCGTCGCGGACAAGATCACGGTCGAAACGCGCCGCGCCGGGCTGCCGGCAAGCGCGGGCGTGCGCTGGACGAGCGCGGGCGAGGGCGATTTCGAAGTCGAGGACATCGAGCGCGCGCAACGCGGCACGACCATCACGCTGCACCTGCGCGCCGACGAGGACGAGTTCCTTTCCACACATCGCCTGAAGTCGATCATCCAGAAGTATTCGGATCACGTGGCGCTGCCCATCCTCATGAAGAAGGAAGAATGGGACGCCGAAAAGAGCGAGATGGTCACGAAGGACGAGGACGAGACCGTCAACCAGGCGAGCGCCCTCTGGACGCGCCCGAAGAACGACATCACGGACGAGCAGTACAAGCAGTTCTATCAGCACGTCTCGCACGATCACGACGAGCCGCTCGCATGGACGCATAACCGCGTCGAAGGTCGCAGCGAGTACACGCAACTGCTGTACGTGCCGAAGCACGCGCCGTTCGATCTGTGGAACCGCGAGCATCGCGGCGGGCTGAAGCTCTACGTGAAGCGCGTGTTCATCATGGACGACGCCGAGCAATTGCTGCCCGCGTATCTGCGTTTCGTGAAGGGCGTCGTCGATTCGGCGGATCTGCCGCTGAACGTCTCGCGCGAAATCCTCCAGGAAAGCCGCGACGTGAAGGCGATCCGCGAAGGCGTGACCAAGCGCGTGCTGTCGATGCTCGAAGAAATCGCTACTTCGTCGGCCGAAGCCACCGAAGACGCCGACAAGCAAAAGTACGCCACGTTCTGGAACGAGTTCGGTCAGGTGCTGAAGGAAGGCATCGGCGAAGACTTCAGCAATCGCGAGCGCATCGCGAAGCTGGTGTGTTTCGCATCGACGCACAACGACAGCAACGAGCAGAACGTGTCGCTCGCGGATTACGTCGCGCGCATGAAACCCGAGCAGACGAAGATCTACTACGTCACCGCCGATAGCTGGCAGGCCGCGAAGAACAGCCCGCATCTCGAAGTGTTCCGCAAGAAGGGCGTCGAAGTGCTGCTGCTGACGGATCGCGTCGACGAGTGGATGCTGTCGTTCCTCAATGAATTCGATGGCAAGCCGCTCGCGAGCGTTGCGCGCGGCGATCTCGATCTCGGCGCGCTCGACGACGAGGAGAAGCAGCAGCAGGAGAAGGTCGGCGAGGAAATGAAGCCGCTCGTCGAGAAGATGAAGGAAGCGCTCGAAGGCAAGGCGAAGGACGTGCGTCTCACGTTCCGTCTCACCGATTCGCCGAGCTGCCTCGTCGCCGATGAAGGCGACATGAGCGGCTATCTGCAACGCATGCTGAAGGCGGCGGGGCAGAACGCGCCGCAGGCGGAGCCGATTCTCGAAGTGAATCCGGAGCATCCGCTGGTGAAGGCGCTGCATGCGGATGACGCCAATTTCGCCGACTGGTGCCATCTGCTTTTCGATCAGGCGTTGCTGGCCGAAGGCGGCGCGCTGGATGATCCCGCGAGCTTCGTGAAGCGTACGAATGCGTTGTTGCTCGCGCGATAAGTTTCAGAAAGCGCTTTGAACCGACGCGCCGCCGGGAAACCGGCGGCGCGTTTTTTATTTGCTCTTGCGTTCCTTGTTCGACTGAGCGACGAGCGATGCCGCCATCGTTCGGGTCTCTTCCGAATACTTCGGGCTTCTCAATGCTTGCGATGCCTTGTGTTCCATTGCCGCGCCGGTCTGCTTGCTCGTGTGGCGCTGCGCGAGAACCGATCCCGCGAAGCGCTTCGCAATTTTCGATGCGTGCGGATCATGCAATGTCTTTTCGGCGATCTCGGTGACTGCTTTCGACGACTGTTTCTTGTTGATTGTCATAGTCTTGTTTCATTGATTGTTCGTCTGGACGCCGCGCCTCGGTGATGCAGTGTTCGCGGCAAATCCCCTTATATCCGTGGATGGCGAGCGATTCCAGCCGAAACGTCCGAATAGCGGGTGCCTCTATAATCGGCCGATGCTCACGCCCAACGATCCCATCGACGCCCGCTGGCGCGTCGTTCCGCTTCCCTCGCTCACCGACGCACAAAAGGACTGGCTCACACGCGGCGGCTCGCTGACCGCGCATCTGCGCACGCTCGGCGCCGTGACGGTCGACGTGACGCGCGAAGCCGTCGACATGCCCTGGCGCGATGAATCGAATGCGCTCGGCATCACGCCGCGCACGCCGGTCTGGGCGCGCGAAGTCGCGCTGAAAGTGGATGGCGTGCCGTTCGTCGTCGCGCACAGCATCGTGCCGCTCGCGCACAGCACCGGCGTATGGCAGTCGATGCGCCGCCTGCGCACGCGTCCGCTCGCCGAACTGCTTTATAGCGACAGCAGCGTGTCGCGTTCAGTGCTCGCCAGCCGGCGAATCACCGCGCGGCATCCGCTGCATCGGCTGGCATCGATGCAAACGGCCGAGCCGCTACACGCGCTCGTCGCGCGCCGTTCCGTATTCGCGCGTCACGGCGCGCCGCTGATGGTCACCGAATGCATGCTCGATACGCTCTGGACGCGACTGGCCGTATCGGCGGGCAGAAAGCATCATCGGGAACATGTGCGCTCGTACGATCACCTCAGCTCGCATGCGAAGCGCGTCGCGCACGGCGAGGCGAAATGAAGCTCGCCGGGTTCGATCCGGTCGGCGATGACGCGACGCACACGCTCATCCTCGGCAGCTTTCCGGGCGTCGCATCGCTCGCGGCGACGCAGTACTACGCGCATCCGCGCAACCAGTTCTGGCGGCTCGTCGGCGCGGCGATCGGCGAGGATCTCCACACGCTCGCCTACGGCGACCGTCTCGCGCGGCTGGTGGCGCACGGCATCGGCTTGTGGGACGTCCTCGCCGCTTGCGAGCGCGAAGGCAGCCTCGATGCGGCGATCCGCAACGCATCGCCCAACGATTTCGCCGTGCTCCACACGCGCTTTCCAAAGCTGCGCACACTCTGCTTCAACGGCAAGACCTCGGGCAAGTTCGCGCCCGTCCTCGCCGCGGCGGGCTACGCGACGCTCGTGCTGCCGTCGTCGAGCGCGGCCAATGCTATCCTCTCGTTCGATCAAAAATTGCGCATCTGGCGCGACATCCTCACCACACAATGACGAATCTCATCAAGCGCGCATCGGCCGAAGCCCGCGCGTTCGGCCGCAAAAAAGACCACGCCAAATCGAAGCGCGAGCGCCGCGACGACGATCGCGACGACCTCGCGAACGCCCCGCGCATCGAGGCGCCGCGCAAGCCGCGTTTCGCGCCCGTGACGTTCTCGGAAGAGGGCGGCGTGCGCTTCCTGCATTTCGGCACCGAATGGGTGCAGGGCGCGATGCGGCTGAAAAAGCCCGATCACATCGAGCTCGAATATGCGCAGCAGATGATGGCGTGGCTGCTCTTCGTCGAAACGCCCGAGCGCATCGTGCAGCTCGGCCTCGGCGCGGCGGCGCTCACGAAGTTCTGTTATCGCTTTCTGAAGCGCGCGAACGTGGAGGCGGTCGAGCTGAATCCGGCCGTCGTGATCGCCGCGCGTGCGATGTTCGAGCTGCCCTACGACGACGCGCGCCTCACCGTCACCGAGCGCGACGCGTGGGAGTTCGTCAACGATCGCGCGAATCACGGCACGATCGGCGCATTGCAGATCGATCTCTACGACGCCACCGCGCGCGGTCCCGTGCTCGACAGCGTGTCGTTCTATCGGGCGTGCCGCGCGTGTCTGACGCCGCAGGCGGGCGTCGTCACGATCAACTTGTTCGGCGATCATCCGAGCTTCGTGCGCAACATGCGGCATCTGAACGAAGCGTTCGATCATCGTGTGATCGCGCTGCCCGAAGTGCACGACGGCAATCGCGTCGCGATCGCCTTCGCCGGTCCCGCGCTCGACGTGCCGTTCGCGGCGCTGGAGACGCGCGCGAAGCTGATCGAAGCGCAACTCGGCCTGCCCGCGCGCAAGTGGGTGAAGGGTCTCGCCGAAAGCGCGGGCGTCGCGACGAGCGGTTCGTTCTCGATCTGAGCGGGCTCGTTCGGGCCGGAACGCGCGCGTTCTGGCCCTTTCGCGGCTCGCGCAAAAGCAGGCAAAGAAATCAGCAGAATCTGAATAGTCGGGATTCTCCCTGATTTGAGCGGTATTTATCGGTCCATATACTCCCTCTGTTATTTCGGGGCGCTTTCAGCGGCATGTCTACCCGACGACCGGCATCCCGCCGGGCTCGCAATAACGAAAAAACAAGAGGAGACCGTTCATGGCTCACGAAGCTACGACCGGCACCGGACAACCGCGCAACAAGCATTGGCTATGGCTTCTGATCCTTCCGTGGATCGGTGTGGTATGGGTGCCGTTTTACAACAAGATCGAGCCCGTTCTGTGGGGCTTTCCATACTTCTACTGGTATCAGCTTCTGTGGGTGCTGATCAGCGCGGTCATCACCGCCGTCGTCTATAAGAAGACGAAGGCGCTGCCCTCGGGACGAAAGAACGGAGGCACGCGATGATGAACACCACTGCAACTTTCGTCTTCGTCCTCTTTTTCGTCGGCGTCACGATTCTCGGCTTTATCGCCGCGCACTGGCGTAAAGGCGATCTCGCCCAGCTCGACGAATGGGGTCTCGGCGGGCGCCGCTTCGGCACCATTGTCACGTGGTTCCTGCTCGGCGGCGATCTCTATACCGCGTACACGTTCGTCGCCGTGCCGGCGCTCGTGTTCGGCGCGGGCGCGACAGGCTTCTTCGCGCTGCCGTACACCATCCTCATCTATCCGTTCGCGTTCGTCGTGTTTCCGAAGCTCTGGAGCATCGCGAAGCGTCACGGCTATGTGACCGCCGCCGACTTCGTGCATGCGCGCTACAACAGCCGCATGCTCGCGCTCGCGGTCGCGCTGACGGGTATCGTCGCGACGATGCCGTACATCGCGCTGCAACTGGTCGGCATCGAAGTGGTGATCGGCGCGCTCGGTTTCTCGACGCAAGGCTTCGTCGGCGATCTGCCGCTCATCATCGCGTTCGCGATTCTCGCCGCGTACACGTACACGTCGGGCCTGCGCGCGCCGGCGATGATCGCCGTGGTGAAGGACGTGCTGATCTACATCACGATCATCGCCGCGATGATCGTGATTCCGGCGCAGCTCGGCGGCTTCGGCCATATCTTCGGCACCGTGCCGCCCGCAAAGCTGCTGCTCAAAGCGCCGGACGCCGCGAGCCTGAACGGCTACAGCGCCTACGCGACGCTCGCGGTCGGCTCGGCGCTCGCGCTCTTCCTGTACCCGCACTCGGTGACGGCGATCCTGTCGTCGAATTCGGGCAACACGATCCGCCGCAACATGGCGCTCCTGCCGGCGTACTCGCTCGTGCTCGGCCTGCTCGCGCTGCTCGGCTATATGGCGCTCGCCTCGGGCGTGAAGGACATGCCGGAATTCGCGTCGTACTTCAAGGCCTACGGCGCGAACTTCGCCGTGCCGGCGCTGTTCCTGCACTACTTCCCGTCGTGGTTCGTGGGCGTGGCGTTCGCGGCGATCGGCATCGGCGCGCTGGTGCCGGCGGCGATCATGTCGATCGCGGCGGCGAACCTCTACACGCGCAACGTGCATCGCGAGTTCGTCAACACGTCGATGACGCCGGAGCAGGAAACCAACGTCGCCAAGCTCGTGTCGCTGATCGTGAAGGTGGGCGCGGTCGTGTTCATTCTCGCGCTGCCGCTCACGTATGCGATCCAGTTGCAACTGCTCGGCGGCATCTGGATCATCCAGACGCTGCCCGCGCTCGTGCTCGGCCTCTATACGCGCGTGCTCGATCATCGCGGCCTTTTGATCGGCTGGGCGGTGGGCATCGGCGTCGGCACGTGGATGGCGGTGTCGCTGCAACTGAAGGGCTCGATCTATCCGCTGCATCTGTTCGGCTACATCGTGCCGGGCTACGCGGCGGTGTGGGCGCTGATCGCGAACCTGATCGTATCGGTCGTCGTGAGCCTGCTCGTGCGCGTGCTGGGCCTCAAGCGCTCGGACGACCGCACGCGTCCGGAAGACTATCTGGATATCGTGGAAGGCTGATTCCGCGCGATCGCGCGTGCGTCCGGCGCGACGCGCGAAAAGCTGGTAAAACGCCCGTAACGGCTCCTGGCTGTTGCGGGCGTTTCGTTTTTCCGGGAGCTTTCGTGTCACAGGCGTGTGTGTTCATCGACGTGAGCGAACCATGCTTTCTCCGACATCGCCGTCACTCAGGCGCGGCCGTCTTGCGCGACTCTTTCACTGGATCGCGTCGCCGTATTTCCGCTACCGGCACGCGAACCTGATCCACGGCGTGCGCGTCGGCCTTGCCGTGGCGATGTCGATCGCCGTCACCACGGGCATCGACATGCCGCACGGCATCTGGGCGACGGTGTCGGTGCTCGTCGTGGTCGGCGGATTGCAGCACTACGGCAATATCCGCAAGAAAGCGACCGAACGCGCCATCGGCACGATGCTCGGCGCGAGCTTCGGACTCGTGTTGATCCTTGCGGAAACGCTGACCGGCTCGCAAATGGTCTTTTTCCTGCTGATGTGCCTGATCGCGGGCGGCTGCGCGTATTACGCCATCGGCAAGCCGGGCTATGTCGCGCTGCTCACGGCCATCACGATGGTCATCGTCTCCGGACACGGCGATCTGCCGCTGTCCACGGGTTTGTGGCGCACGGCCAACGTGATGATCGGCGTGGTGATCGCGCTCGCGTTCTCGTTCGTGCTGCCGCAATACGCAACGTACTCGTGGCGCTACCGGCTCGCGGACAATCTGCGCGAATGCGCGCGGATTTACGGCGCCTTGCTCGACGGCACGCCGCTCATCGCGGAAGACATCGCGCGGCGCATGTACGCGATGAGTCAGCGGCTCGTGCAGGCGCGCGGGCTGATGGAGTCGGTGGCGAAGGAAACCGATGTGCCGATGGCGCGGCTGGAAGAGGTCCAGCGCCTGCATCGTTCGATACTGGCCGCGCTGGAAATGCTGGTGACGTCGATGCCGGAAGTCGCGAGCGCGACGCCCAGCCGTTTCGCGATCGCGTGTTCGCCGGGCGAGTACGCGGTGCGCCAGCAGTTGCTGCAGATGGCGCGCGCGCTGCGCTTCGGGCGCGTCGGCTTGCTGTATCGCGCGACGGCTGCCGTGGGCGTGCCGCAACCGTGCCCGCCCGACGACGCCAACGCGGCGACGCAGGGCATGCACTGGCTCGCGATGCGCTTCGTCGAGCAGGTGGATCGCTTGCGGCTGCGTCTGTCGGAGATCGAGCGGCAGTGGAACATCGAAGGCGCGCGGCCGCTCAATCCGTGATGCGATTGAAGTTCAGGCAGGCTGCGCTTCGCTTTCGTGCACGACGTTGATGAGCCAGGGCACGCCGAAGCGGTCCGTCAGCATGCCGAAACCTTGCGTCCAGAACGTGGATTGCCACGGCGTGAGTACGTTGCCGCCTTCGGCGAGCATATTGAAAACGCGCTCGCCGGATTGCGCGTCGTTCGTGGTGATCGACAGCGTGAAGCCCGAATATTCCTTGCGCGGCTGACCGTAACGGCCATCGGACACCATGATCGCATTGCCGCCGCCGACGAACACCGCGTGCATGATCTTGTCGGCCCAGTCAGCCGGGGCGTTGCCGCCGTCCGGCGCATCGCGAAAGCGCACCAGCGCGGCGATCTGCGCGCCGAACGCTGCCTGATAGAGTTCGAGGGCGGCGGCGCAATCGCCGTTGTAGAAGAGGTAGGTATCCAGTTGCATGACCGAAATGACTCCGTGCAGATGAAGCGGACATGCCGCCAAAGCTCGGAAGTCTATTCCAGCGAAGTCCCACGTTGACTCGGAAAAGGTCAAATTACGTCAAGGCGCAGCGAAATGGAAAAAACCGCACATCGCACTCATTTCCAGGTGCGATGTGCGGTTCCGTTTTCGGCTTTCAGCGCGCGTTACTGCAGCGCGGTGATCAGTTTTTCCAGCTTGATCGCATCGGCGGCGAATGCGCGGATGCCTTCGGCCAGCTTTTCCGTCGCCATGGCGTCGTCGTTGACGAGGAAGCGGAAAGTCGGTTCGTCGACAGCGATTTTCTCCACGTTCTCGTTCTTCACGTTCTCCGGCGAGAGCTTGCGCTCGACCGTGTCGTTGCTGTCGGCGAGTTTCTTCAGCAGATCCGGGCTGATCGTGAGCAGATCGCAGCCCGCGAGTTCGGTGATCTGGCTCACCGTGCGGAAGCTCGCGCCCATGACCTCGGTCTTGTAGCCGAACTTCTTGTAGTACGCGTAGATGCGGCGCACCGACTGCACGCCCGGATCGTTCGCGCCGCCGTTCTTGACTTCGTCCCATTCCGCGCCGGCGGACTTTTTGTACCAGTCGTAGATGCGGCCGACGAAGGGCGAGATCAGCTGCGCGCCGGCTTCGGCGCACGCGACGGCCTGCGCGAGCGAGAAGAGCAGCGTCATGTTGCAGTGGATGCCTTCCTTCTGCAGCACTTCGGCGGCGCGGATGCCTTCCCACGTCGACGCCAGCTTGATGAGCACGCGATCGCGGCTGATGCCCGCGTTCTCGTACAGCTTGATGATGTCGTGCGCCTTGTCGATGGACGCTTTCGTGTCGAAGGACAGACGTGCGTCGACTTCGGTCGACACGCGGCCCGGAATGATCTTGAGAATTTCGGTGCCGAACGCCACGAGCAGATTGTCGATGATCTGCGGCATCGGCTTCTTCGCGTGCTCCTTGACGGTCTTTTCGAGCAGCGGCTTGTAGTCGTCCTTCTGGACGGCCTTCAGGATCAGCGACGGATTGGTCGTGGCGTCCTGAGGCTTGAACGCGATGAATTGCTGGAAGTCGCCCGTGTCGGCGACGACGGTCGTGTATTGCTTGAGCTGGTCGAGAGCGGATGTCATGTCGAGTCTCAGACGCGGTGCGCCTTGTCAAATTGCGGTAACCAACCCGCGGATTGCCCATGATTGCGACGCCGCGCGGCGACTTCGTTCGCGCGGCGCGCCCCTGAATATCATTTTCCCATTCTAGTCCCGAGCGCGGCGAACGCGCTGATACCCTGCACGTCCGCATGCGGCGTGCCGGATTTGGACCGGACGCCGTCCCGCGCGTTCGATCGCGCTTCAGTCCACCGCGTACGCCAGTTCGTGCCAGCGCCGCACCGTGCCCGAACCGAGCTGGCCGCGCGCGAAGCGCATCTTGCGGACTTCGTCGAGCGCGTGGGCGTCTTTCGCGGGATCGCCGCAGCTCATCTTCAGGACGACGTCCTGGACGGTCCCTGCGTCGTCGAGCAGCACGCGCACGATCGTCTTGCGTTCCTGGGTGGCGCCGGGCGGTGCGGAGCGCGCCAGCAGTTTGTCGATCAAAGCCATGATGGAAGTGCCAAAACCTGTTGCGGAAACATCGGCCGAAATCGGGGCCGATTCCGCCATTGTAGGCTGCGTCAGGCGCGGCGGGCGTTGAGCACGAAATGGGTCGCGACGCCCGCGATCAATCCCCAGAACGCGGAGCCGATCGACAGCAATGTAAGCCCCGACGCCGTCACCATGAACGTGACGAGCGCCGGCTCGCGCTGGCGTGCGTCCTGCATCGCGTTGGCGAGGCCGCTCATGATCGAGCCGAAGAGCGCGAGCGCCGCCACCGATACCACAAGTTCTTTCGGAAACGCCGCGAACAGCGCCGCGATGGTCGCGCCGAACGTGCCCGCGATCAGATAGAACACGCCGCACCAGACGGCCGCCGTGTAGCGCCGGTCGCGATTCTCGTGCGCCTCGCGTCCGGTGCAGATCGCGGCGGTGATAGCGGCGAGATTCACGCCGTGCGAGCCGAACGGCGCGAGCACGAGCGAGGCGATGCCGGTCGTCGAGATGAGCGGGGCGGAGGGCGTCGTGTAGCCGTCGGCGCGCAGCACCGCGATGCCGGGCACGTTTTGCGACGCCATCGCGACGACGAACAGCGGAATGCCGATGCTGATCGCCGAGGCGACGGAGAACGCGGGCATCGTGAAGACCGGATGCGCGAGCGCCACATGAAAGCGCGTGAAATCGAGCAGCCCGAGCCCGCCCGCGACGGCGATTCCCGCGACGAGCGTCGCCGGAATCGCGTAGCGCGGCACGAAGCGCTTCCCGGCGAGATACGTGAAGAACATCACGATGACGAGCGCCGTCCGATGCTCCGCTGCGCGAAAAATCTCGATGCCGATCTCGAACAGGATGCCCGCGAGCAGCGCGGCGGCGATCCCCGACGGAATGCGCTTCATCAGCGTGTCGAACCAGCCGGTGAGGCCGACCGCGGTCAGGAGCACCGCGCAGACGATGAACGCACCGATCGCATCGGCGTAGGCGACGTTCGGCAGCGACGAGACGAGGAGTGCCGCGCCCGGCGTCGACCACGCGACGACGATCGGCGCGCGATAGCGCAGCGACAGACCGATCGTGCAGACGGCCATTCCCATCGAGAGCGCCCAGATCCACGAGGAAATCTGCGCGTCGGACAGATGCGCGGCATGGCCGGCCTGGAACATCAGCACGAGCGAACTGGTGTAGCCGGTCATCATCGCGACGAAGCCGGCGACGATGGTCGATATCGACGAGTCAAAGAAAGGGCGCAGCGCGACCGGCGCCGGAGAAGTGGCTTTCATGCGTGTAGTTCTGAGTTCGGGTTACTTCGATAAGGCGCGCATCGCGGTTTCGAGACCGGCCATCGTGAGCGGATACATGCGATTGCCGAGCACGTTGCGGATCGCGGAGATCGACTGGCGATATTCCCATAGCCGCTCGGGCTCGGGATTGAGCCACGCGTGATGCGGAAACTGATCCGCCAGACGCCGCAGCCACACCGCGCCCGCTTCGGCGTTGTTGTATTCGACGGAGCCGCCCGGCTGCAGCACTTCGTACGGGCTCATGGTGGCGTCGCCGACGAAGATCAGCTTGTAGTCCGGCGTGAACTTGTGCAGCACGTCGAAGGTCGGCGTGCGTTCGGTGTGACGGCGGCGATTGTTCTTCCACAGATGGTCGTACACGCAGTTGTGGAAGTAGTAGAACTCCAGATGTTTGAACTCGGCCTTCGCCGCCGAGAACAGCTCTTCGACGCGCTTGATGTGATCGTCCATCGAGCCGCCGACGTCGAGCAGCATCAGCACTTTCACGTTGTTGTGGCGCTCGGGGACCATCTTCAGATCGAGCCAGCCCGCATTGGCGGCGGTGCTGCGGATCGTGTCGGGCAGATCGAGTTCCTGATTCGCGCCTTCGCGCGCGAAACGCCGCAAGCGCCGCAACGCGACCTTGATGTCGCGCGTGCCGATTTCGACCTGATCGTCGTAGTCCTTGTAGGCGCGCTCGTCCCACACTTTCACCGCCGTGCGATTCCCCGACGATTCCCCGCCGATGCGGATGCCTTCCGGGTTGTAGCCGCCGTGCCCGAACGGCGACGTGCCGCCCGTGCCGATCCACTTGTTGCCGCCTTCGTGACGCTCCTTCTGCTCGTCCATCAGCTCCTTGAGGCGTTCCATCAGCTTGTCGAGGCCGCCGAGCGCCTCGATGCGCTTCTTTTCCTCCGCCGTGAATTCGCGATCGAGCCGCTTTTTGAGCCAGTCGAGCGGAATGTCGAAGGCTTCGTCGGGAAGCTGCGTCAGGCCGTGGAAATACGCGCCGAACGCGCGATCGAACTTGTCGAAATACTTCTCGTCCTTGACGAGCGTCATGCGGGCGAGGAAGTAGAACTCGTCGAGCGACGGCGAAATGACCTGCGCCTTCAGCCCTTCGAGCAAGGTCAGATATTCCTTCACCGAGACGGGCAGCTTCGCGTCGCGCAGCGAATAGAAGAAGTCGATCAGCATGGCGCGCTCTCCATCGTGACTTTAGCGGTCGAGCCGGTAGTTCAGATTGGCGCGCACCGCCGGCCATTCCGACTGGATGATCGAAAACACGACCGTGTCGCGCAACACGCCGTCCTTGCCGACCTGATGATTGCGCAGGATGCCGTCCTGTTTCGCGCCGAGCCGCGCGATCGCCGTGCGCGACGCGTGGTTCATGAAATGCGTGCGGAACTCCACGGCGATCGCACCGAGCGTGTCGAACGCGTGCGCGAGCAGCAGCAGCTTGGCCTCGGTGTTGAGCGCCGTCTTCTGCACGCGTTTGGCGTACCACGTATGGCCGATCTCCAGCCGCCGGTTCGCTTCGTCCACGGCGAAGTAGCGCGTTGAGCCGACGATATCGCCGCTCTTCGCATCGATCACGGCGAACGGATGCGCGCCGAGGCGCTCGCGCATGTCGAGCGCGGTGTCGATATACGCGCGCGTCTTGTCGGGCGAGGGCACGAAGGTGTACCAGAGCTTCCACAATTCGCCGTCGCGCGCGGCGGCCGTGAGGGCCTGTTCGTGCTCAAGCGCGAGCGGCACGAGCTTCACGTGCTCGCCTTGCAGCGTGACGGGTTCGATCCAGCGGCTCATGTCGTCTTCTTAGCGATGATTGCGGTTCATGAAGAGCAGCCGCTCGAACAGCGCGACGTCCTGTTCGTTCTTGAGCAGCGCGCCGTGCAGCGGCGGCACGATCTGCTTCTGATCGGACGAGCGCAGCGCTTCGGGCGGAATGTCTTCGGCGAGCAGCAGCTTGAGCCAGTCGAGCAGTTCGGACGTCGACGGTTTCTTCTTCAGTCCCGACACGTTGCGCAACTCGAAGAAGCTCTGCATCGCCGCCGCGAGCAGATCCTGCTTGATGTTCGGGAAATGCACCTCGACGATGGCTTTCATCGTCTCCGCATCCGGGAACTTGATGTAGTGAAAGAAGCAGCGGCGCAAAAACGCGTCGGGCAGCTCCTTCTCGTTGTTCGACGTGATGATGACGAGCGGCCGATGCTTCGCCTTCACCAGTTCGCGCGTCTCGTAGACGTAGAACTCCATGCGGTCGAGTTCGCGCAACAGATCGTTCGGAAATTCGATGTCGGCCTTGTCGATCTCGTCGATGAGCAGCACGCTCTGCTCGTCCGACTCGAACGCCTGCCACAGCACGCCCTTCACGATGTAATTGCGGATGTCCTTCACGCGCTCGTCGCCGAGCTGCGAGTCGCGCAGGCGCGAGACGGCGTCGTACTCGTAGAGCCCTTGCTGGGCTTTGGTCGTCGACTTGATGTGCCATTGCAAAAGCGGCATGCCGAGCGCGCCCGCGACTTCCTCCGCGAGCATGGTCTTGCCGGTGCCCGGTTCGCCCTTGATGAGCAGGGGCCGTTGCAGCGTCATCGCGGCGTTCACCGCGAGCTTGAGATCGTCGGTTGCGACGTATTGCGATGAGCCTTCGAAACGCATGACGAAGATCCGGTTGGCAAAAAAATCCCAGTATAAGTCAGAAGACCTTTCCGCATTGAGGCGCGCCGGGTATCGTTTGAGCCGCTTTACCGGCGGCTTGCCGTCGCCTGCCCGAACGCGGGTGGAGCGTGCGCGCAAGCGGGTTCATCGGCTGTACAGGGACGAATTGTCGCAGGTCAAACGCCTGCTTTTCAGCCGATTCCCCTTGTCAGCAGGGCTTCCGCGCGGTTCGCGTGTGGACGGAGGGTAGGTCGCGCGGTACAATTAGCGCGATTTTTTTGGCCTGCGCGGCGACAGACCCTGCAGCAGCAAACAGTCCCGAGAAGGTTGTATTGCGCTCGGCGCGGGCCGCGGCCTTGTGAGCGCCGGATTTCCCCTCAAGCCAGGTTAGAAGAGCTATGAACAATTTCGTCGGCAAATGTGCCGTGATTGCAGCGCTGTCCGGTCTCGCCGGCTTCGCGAGTGAGGCGTCGGCCGACGTCGTCGGCAACGCGAAGGCCGCAGAGGGCAAGGTCGCGATGTGCATCGGCTGTCACGGCATCCCCGGCTATCGCACCGCGTACCCCGAGGTGTACGAAGTGCCGATGCTGGGCGGCCAGAACGCCCAGTACATCGCCAATGCGCTGCACGCCTACAAGAAGGGCGACCGTCATTTCGACACGATGCGCGCCATCGCGACGACGCTGTCGGATCAGGATATCGCCGATATCGCCGCGTACTACGCCGCGCAGACTCCCCAATCGAAGAACAATCCCGACAAGTGATCCGCGCGTGAACACAAAGCGACAACGGGAAGGAGAATTCATGAAGCCGTCCAAGGCACTTCACTCAAGCTTCAAGGCAGCATGCGCGGCAGCGGCGCTTATCGGCATGACGGCGTTCGGCAGCGCGCACGCAGCCGACGTCAGCAACGGCAAGGCGCTTTCCGACAGCCACAACTGCGCGGCCTGTCACGGCCCCGGCCTCAACAAGCCGGTGAGCGGCGAGTATCCGCGTCTCGCGGGTCAGCACGCGACGTATATCTACTGGGCGCTGCGCCAGTATCAGATCGGCGGCAACAATCCGAACTTCGGCCGCAACAACGCCATCATGGCGGCGCAGGTGCAGAGCCTGTCGCAGAGCGATCTGAAGGATCTCGCGGCGTACATCGAATCGCTCGACGGCAGCCTCGTGCTGAAGAAGTAAGCGCGCGATTTTCAGTCGATCCGCGGCCGAACGAAACACCCCGCTCGAGAGCGGGGTGTTTTGCTTTACGGCGTCCGGTTTCGATGCTTAGTCGCGCGAAGCACGGCGCTCGATCAGCGCGAGGTAGGCGTCGGTGTCCGGCGGCGTGCCTGAGCGCTGCGCTTCCCAGATGATCTGTCCGAGGCAATCCATGATGGCGTGCTGCGCGTCGTGCGGCGAGCCGAGGCGGGCGACGAGTTTGTCGTGCGCGCGGCGAATGCCCGGCGGCTGATCGATCGAAAGCTGCTCGCTGATCGCGAGATGCATCGACAGGTGCAGAAACGGATTGGTCTGGCCGCGGTCGGGCGAGTAATCGGCTTCGCGCGATTCCGGGTTCACGAGCGCGTCGTGATATTCGGGATGCTCGCCGATCCAATCCGCCGCCATGCTTTCGAGCGGCGTGAGAATTTCGCCGGCGCGCTCCTTGCGCCAGGTATCGGTAAAGAACTGGCGAACTTCGTCGCGGCTGGGATTGAACATAAGGTATTGATTCGATTGCGGGTTTCCGAATCCGCTATTGTAGACCGCGACGCACTGGTTCTGCCCGGACCGGGCTCATTCGACCGGCGCAGGCGTCTTCGGCCGATATTCGCACAGCGGCTCGATCGCGCAATGCCAGCATTCGGGCACGCGCGCCTTGCAGACGTAGCGTCCGTGCAGGATCAGCCAGTGATGTGCGTCGAGCAGGAACTCCTTCGGCGTGAATTTCTCGAGCGCGGCTTCGACGGCGCGCACGTCCTTGCCCGGCGCGAGCCCGGTGCGATTGGCGACGCGGAAGATGTGCGTGTCGACGGCGATCGCCGGTTGCCCGAACGCCGTGTTCAGCACGACGTTCGCCGTTTTGCGGCCCACGCCCGGCAGTGCTTCGAGCGCCTCGCGATTGTCCGGCACCTCGCCGCCGTGCTCGTCGACGAGCATGCGGCACGTCGCGATCACGTTCTTTGCCTTCGTGCGATACAGCCCGATCGTCCGGATGTACTCCGACACGCCTTCCTCGCCGAGCGCGAGCACCGCGGCCGGCGTATTGGCGACGGGAAACATCTTGCGCATCGCCTTGTTGACGGAAACATCGGTGGCCTGCGCGGAGAGCATCACGGCGATCAGCAGTTCGAACGGTGTGGTGTATTCGAGCTCCGTCACCGGATGCGGATTCAGGCTCTGCAAGGTCTCGTAGATGGCGCGGCGCTTCGTGGCGTTCATGGTTCGTCGCCTTTGTCGGGATGGGACGCGTTCGCGTCGTCCGTCAGACCGAGACGGCGGCGGCGCGCTTCCGCTTCGTCGATCTGGGCCTGCACGGCTGCGCTCACGTGATCGGTATTTTTCGGACCCGAGCCGAGCTGCGCCATCTCTTCTTTTTTCTTGCGCGCGCGCTCCAGCGCGGCCTGGATGATCGCGCGTTTCTTCGCTTCTGCGTCGTCGGTTGGTGTTGGCGTGGCGGCTTGCGCCTGCGGCGTCTCGCGCACGGGCTGTTCGGCTTGCGCCGCGCGCGCCGCCTGACGCGCGTTCGCCCGCGCTTCGGCCTCCGCGCGCTCGCGCTCGAGACGGGCGCCGCGCCGGTCGTGCCGTGCGCGCGCGGCATCGGCTTCCTGCTGGCTCCACGCATCCCAGCCGGTGCGCTCGCCGGTGACGGGCACCATCGCGATGCAATCGACCGGGCAGGGCGGCACGCACAGATCGCAGCCCGTGCACAGCCCGGCGATGACCGTATGCATCTGCTTGGCCGCACCGACGATCGCATCGACCGGACACGCCTGCATGCACAGCGTACAGCCGATGCACACGTTCTCGTCGATCACCGCGACCGGCCGTGCGCGCTCCACGCCGTGCGTCGTATCGAGCGGAATATCGGGCTTGCCGAGCAGCGCCGCCAGACGCGCGATGCCTTCGGCGCCGCCGGGCGGGCACTGGTTGTAGTTCGCCTCGCCCGCGGCGATGGCTTCAGCGTAAGGCCGGCACGCGGGATAGCCGCACTTGGTGCATTGCGTCTGCGGCAGCAGGTCTTCGATGCGCTCGGCGAGCGTCTTGGAAAAGGTTGCGGTCACGAGGAATTGCGATGATGCCTTGGGGACGGGCGCAGCATGGGCGCAGCGCGTGGCGGTGATCGCGCGGCACGCTTCGAATGCGATGAAAACGCTTCGGCGTCCACGACGACGGGCACGCTGCCTGTTCGGCGCGCGTCCCGTTTTTCAGGCGCGCGCTCGGCTTTGCCCAACATTATCGCCGATGTCGTCAACAGTCGTGCCGAATGGCTTTCAATCCTAATTGCCAATGTCCTTCGATGTGCGCATAATCAAAGCGCTTTCCGTTTGACCGCAGGACGGTGTTTCCCATTAACCCTGGGCAGCGCCCGTTCACGTCATGTACCCCAATGCGGGCCGCGTGACGCTAATCCGGCAACGCGGCTCCCGAGTCATGCCACCATGAATCAGCCGAAAATCAAAAGAGATCCTGAAGGCACCCGGCGCCGTATTTTGCTTGCCGCCGCAGAAGAGTTCGCGGCCGGCGGCCTGTTCGGCGCCCGCGTCGATCAGATAGCGCGCCGGGCGGAGACCAATGAACGCATGCTTTATTACTACTTCGGTAGCAAGGAGCAGTTATTCACCGCCGTGCTCGAACATGCGCTGTCCGCGCTCGTCGAAGCCGAACGCACGCTCGAACTCGACGGCATTGCGCCCATCGAGGCGATGACGCGTCTCGCGCATTTCGTCTGGGATTATTACCGGGATCATCCGGAGTTGTTGCGCCTCATCAATAACGAAAATCTGCATGAGGCGAGATATATCAAAGGATCGAATCGAATACGCGAGCTCATTTCGCCGATCGTCACGACGCTCACGGCCATTCTCGATCGCGGCCAAAAGGCAGGTTTGTTTCGCACCGACGTCGATCCGCTCAAGTTCTACATCATCCTGTCGGGGCTCGGCTATTACATCGTTTCGAATCGCTTCACGCTGGAGGCGACGTTCGGCCTCGATTTCAGCGAGCAGACGCAGCGCGACCAGATCGTGCGGATGAATACCGAATTGCTGCTGGCGTTCCTGACGCGCCGCTGAACCGGCACGGTCTGAAGAAAAAACGTCGCGCCTCGTGAAAGGCGCGACGTTTTTATTTGCAACGATGGAATCGGTCCCGCCGCGTTCGTGCTTACGCGGGCACCGCTTCGGTCTTCGGCGTCTTGTCGTGCTCGAGAATGAACTCGCGCAATTGCGGATACACCATGGTGCGCCAGCGGCGGCCCGAGAAGATGCCGTAGTGGCCGGCCTTCTCCGCCGTGAAGTGCCGCTTGTGCTTCGCCGGAATGCCGGTGCACAGATCGTGTGCCGCGCGCGTCTGGCCGCTGCCGGAGATGTCGTCGAGTTCGCCTTCGATCGTGAAGAGGGCAGTGTGCTTGATGTCCTGCGGACGCACAAGCTCGTCGTTCACTTCCCACGTGCCCTCGGCGAGCCGGAATTCCTGGAACACGATGCGGATCGTTTCGAGGTAATACTCGGCGGCCATGTCGAGCACGGCGTTGTATTCGTCGTAGAAACGGCGATGTTGCTCGGCGTCTTCATCGTCGCCGCGCAGCAGGTTTTGATAGAAGTCCCAATGGGCCGTGAGGTGGCGCTCAGGATTCATCGCGACGAAGCCCGCGTGCTGCAGGAAGCCCGGATAAACCTTGCGGCCGACGCCCGGATAGTTCGCCGGCACCGTGTAGATGACGTTGTTCTCGAACCACTCGTACGAGTGCTCGTTCGCGAGCGAATTGACGGACGTGGGGCTGCGGCGCGCGTCGATCGGGCCGCCCATCATCGTCATGGTGCGCGGGGTGTCTTCGCCGCGGCTCGCCATCAGCGAGATGGCCGCGAGCACCGGCACGGTCGGCTGACATACCGAGATCACGTGCAGATCCTTCGCGCCGATATGACGGATGAACTCCTGGATGTACTCGACGTAGTCGTCCAGATGAAACGGACCGTTCTCGGTCGGGACCATGCGCGCGTCGATCCAGTCGGTGATGTACACCTTGTGATCTTGCAGCAGCGTTTTCACCGTGTCGCGAAGCAGCGTGGAATGGTGGCCCGAGAGCGGTGCGCACACGAGCACGATCGGCTCGTTCTTCAGCTTGGTGACGGTGGCGCTGTCGTCCGCGAAGCGCTTGAAGCGCAGCAGGCGGCAGAACGGCTTCTCGACCACCGTCTGCTCGACGATCGGAATGTTATGCCCGTCCTTGACGATCTGATGCAGGTCGAACTCGGGTTTTTCATAGTCCTTGCCGAGCCGGTAGAGCAACTCGTAGCCCGCGGCGAGACGGCTCGAACCGGGAACATAGGCGAGCGGACTGGCCGGGTTGACGAAAGATTTCGATGCTGCCTGGGCCCATGCTGTGAGGGGAGACAGCATGGCTCGCTGGAATTCGTGAATTTGATAGAGCATGGTTGCCCCAGTAACTCCGGTGGAAACCGGTACGCCCGTTGATCCCGGCAATCTTTCCGGCGAAGCGTTTCAACGGCATTCGATGATCCCCGGCAACGCGGCGGGCTGACGCCATGCTGCCGGGGCACTGTCTTTCGTGCGATGTTGCCTGCGTGCCTTTGCGTGTTGCCACCTGCGCGATATCGACTCGTGCGCGTGCAAGCTTGAGTCGATGCAAGATTTTCCGCGCATTAAACATTCAATTCAACTGACCGGTCGAAATTGCCTGCTTAGAAACAACACATTGAACGACACGTCCTTCGATCTTACGTTTTGTGCATTGCACCAATATTACCGTTAAACGCTCGATTTCGCCAAACAAAACAGAGATTTAAGATTTTCCTTCCGCAGCATCGATCTCGGCCTGGGCGTCCGCTTCGGCGTGATTTTCGGAGCCGGATGGCTGGCCGGTCGCCTTCGCCATCCCTTCCTCGTGACGCATGAGGTTCATTCCGGTGTGCACCAACGCCACGTGGGTGAAAGCCTGCGGAAAATTCCCGACCATGCGCTTCGCCACCGTGTCGTACTCCTCGGCCAGCAATCCGACATCGTTCGCGAGACCGACGAGGCGCTCGAACATCTGGTGCGCTTCATCGATACGGCCCTGCAACGCCAGGTTGTCCACCAGCCAGAAGCTACAAGCCAGAAACGTGCCTTCTCCGGGCGGCAGTCCGTCCGAGACCTCGGCGGTGTGATAACGCTTGACCAGCCCATCGTGCGTCAAAGTGGTCTCGATCGCATGTACGGTTCCGGTCACACGCGGATCTTTTGGCGGCAAAAATCCGAGCAAGGGGATGAGCAGCAGGCTCGCATCGAGCGCGTCGCTGCCGTATGCCTGCGTGAACGAGTTCAGCTTCGCGTTCCAGCTCTTCTTCAGCACCTCGGCGCGGATGCGCGCGCGCATGTCGCGCCAATGGTCGATCGGGCCGGGCAGCTCGAACTTCTCCGCCGATTTGATCGCGCGGTCGTACGCGACCCACGCCATCACCTTCGAGAACGTAAAGTGCTGCTTGCCGCCGCGCACTTCCCAGATGCCTTCGTCGGGTTGCTCCCAGATTGTGTCGAGGTGTTGCAGCATGGCGCACTGGATGGACCACGCGGTTTCATCGCTTTGCAGGCCCCCGATGCGCGCGAGGTGCAGCGCGTTCATCACTTCGCCGTAGACATCGAGCTGCAACTGATCGACCGCGCCATTGCCGATACGCACCGGCGCCGCGCCTTCGTAGCCCGGCAGCCACGGAATTTCCCATTCGGGCAGGCGGCGCTCGCCGGCGATGCCGTACATGATCTGGATCTGCGCCGGCGATCCCGCCATCACGCGGCCCAGCCACGCGCGCCATGCACGGGCTTCGTCGTAGTAGCCGCCGCGCATCATCGCGAGCAGGGTAATGGTCGCGTCGCGCAGCCAGCAGTATCGATAGTCCCAGTTGCGCGTGCCGCCGAGCTGCTCCGGCAGCGAGGTCGTCGGCGCAGCGACGATGCCGCCCGTCGGCTCGTAGGCGAGCGCCTTGAGCGTGATGAGCGAGCGGCGGATCGCGCTCGCCCATCGGCCGTTGATCTCGCTTTGCCCGGACCATTCGCGCCAGTGATTTTCGGTGCGCGCGAGCTGCGTATGCGGGTCGGACGCGTGCGGCAGCCGCAGATGCGACTGCGAATAGCACAGCGAGAAGGGCACGCGCTCGCCCGCTTTCACATCGAAGCAGGCGGTCGTGTGCATGTTTTCACCGACGAGATCGACCGGCGTGCGCAACACCGCGAGATCCGGTCCGGCGATCGCGCGGATGCCGCTGTCGTCGGGCAGGCGGCTCACCCACGGCACGGCCGAGCCGTAGTCGAAGCGCAGCACCAGTTCCATTTTCATGCGCACCGTGCCGCGACGGCCGATCACGATGCGCACGAGCTCCGAATGGCCGTTGCGCAAAGGCATGAAATCGACGATCGTCACGGCGCCTTGCGGCGTCTCGAAGTCGGTTTCGAGGACGAGCGTGTCCTCGCGATAACGGCGCGTGATGACGGGGCGCTCGCCGTCGGGCATCGCGGGCGCGATGAGCCATCGGCCGTGCTCGGGCGTGCCGAGCAGCGCGGCAAAGCACGCGCCGGAGTCGAAACGTGGCCAACAGAGCCAGTCGACGGAGCCGTCGCGGGAAATGAGGGCGGCTGTGTGGCCGTCGCCGACCATCGCATAGTCTTCGATCAGTGCTGGCATAAGCGAACATCTTCCTGCTGGCGGCGCGGGCCGGATCGAAACGCGCTGCGGGTTGAGCAAAAGAGTCGGGACGTGCGCGCGCGTCCCGAGCGAAGCGCGGCAAGGCCGGCGCTGGCAGCGAAGAGCGCTACGCATGCTTTCTGGCCGCATTCTGCCGCAATCGTTCGCCGAAAGCAGAAAACCGGGCCGTGGGTCATCGCGGTTTCGGGACGCGCTGGCCGAAAAGCACTCATCAAGCGTCGTTCGCACGGTTGAAAGATCATTCGACTGATGTTTAGAATGAAGTTTCGTGAAAGGCTTCGGCGCCGCCGTTCTTCTTCCTGCCAGCGCTGAACTTTGTGACCTTTCATTTGTCTTTCAGTGTGTTCCCGGTCGTTCTCCGCGCGGGTCATGCACACGCTTCGCGCGACGTACTTGCCGGCCTTCAACGTAGCGTTTTCGAGGAACGGAACCCCATGCTCTATCCGTCGAAAGCTGACTGCATCGCCATTCTTTCCGCCGCGAGCCGCGTGTCGGACGCCGAAGTGCTCCTCGCGCTCGATCACAAACGCCTTGGCCTGTCGCGCAACGCGATGGAAACCGCCGCCGCCTTTCTCACCGAACGCGGCTGTTTCAACCGCTATAGCTTCGGCGTCGCCGGGGTGTCGGTTGGCGCGTTGTCGTTGCAGGGACGCCTGCGGCTCGATCAGCTCGCGAACGGCTGACAACGCGGCGCAGTCCGACGCGGCACGTCCGCGTGTCCTCCTTTCGTGACACTTTGCGCACGCGCGCGGGACGCCCCGCGCGCGTGCGTTCGCCCATCCGCATGCCCGCGCGGAACCGCCGGCGTGAATCGGCGTCACATCGAAAGTCGCGCGCCCGTCAGAAATGGGCCGATCCCATGCCGAACAGACCGATCAGCCCGATCACGATCAGATAGATCGCGACGATGAAGTTCAGCAGACGCGGCATGATCAGAATGAGGATCCCGGCGATCAGCGAAACCAGCGGGCCAAGGCTCAGGTGAATAGTCATCGCGGCAACTCCTGTTGTTGGTTCGAATTGTGTCGGTTGGCCTTGTCGTGCGTGGTGTATCTTGGCTGCGAGCCGCACGGCGCGTCAGCACGGTCTACTCCATTTGGAGCGGAATTTGCTCCTGCACGTCTCTGGGCCTTGCGATGTTGGCGGATCCGCGCGTCGCCCCCGATAAAAGCATCGAAGACGAAGAGGAGGTTACATGCACCCGAGCCATCCCTGCGGCGCGCATCCGCTCATGCGCATGTTGCAAGACGCGCGCCCGGCGCACGTCCGGCGCATCACGTGGGCCAAAGGTGTCGCGCTGATGCTGTCGATGGCGGCGGCGCAGGCGTTCGCGCAAACGGCGTCCAGCCCTGCCATGCCCGCCGCCGCGAGCGATGCGGCCACGCGCAGCGCGGCCAGCGGCGAAGTCTACGATCTGCTCATCGGCACCTATACGGGCGGCGGTAAGAGCGAAGGCATCTATGTCTATCGCTTCGATACGGGCAGCGGCGAGCTGTCGCGCATTGCGTCGGCGCAGACGGTCAATCCGTCGTATCTCGTCGTGAGCCGCGACCGGAATTACGTGTATGCCGTGAACGAATTGCCCGGCGACAACGGCCCGCCGACGCAGCGAGGCGGCGTGAGCGCCTTTCGCTTCGATCGCGCGAGCGGCCAGTTGAGCTTTCTCAATCGCGTATCGTCGGACGGCAACGATCCGTGCTATCTCGCCCTCTCGCCCGACGGCAAATATCTGCTGACCGCCAACTACTCCGTCGCCTCCAATCCGGGCGGCAGCTTCGCGGTCTTTCCGCTTGCATCGGATGGTCACGTCGGCAATTCAGTGCTGACCGTGCATCACGAAGGCGGCGGCCCGGTGAAGGGACGGCAGGACAACTCGCATGTCCATTCGACCGTCTTTTCGCCCGACGGCAAATATCTCTTCGCGCAGGATCTCGGCGTCGACAAGGTGTTCGCGTATCGCTACACGCCCGATCCGTCCGCGTCGAGCCGTGGCCTCTTCGGTCCGACCGAGGCGCGCTACACGTCGATCAAGGCAGGCTCCGGCCCGCGCCATCTGGTCTTCGATTCGAGCGGCAAGCACGCTTATCTGACGACCGAACTGAACGCATCGGTGCTCGTGTTCGATTACCGCGACGGCAACCTCACGCAAGTCCAGACCGCATCGCTGATCGCGCCGGGCTTTCGCGGCAAGATCGGCGGCGGCGCGATCCATCTGTCGCCGGACGGGCGCTTTCTTTACGCCACCAATCGCGGCGATGCGAACGAGCTCGTGCAGTTTTCGATCGATCCGGCGAACGGCCATCTGAAGCTCGTCAAGCGATATCCGACGCTCGGCAAGACGCCGCGCGAATTCGCGATCGATCCGACCGGCCGCTGGCTCATCGTCGGCAATCAGGAGAGCGACAGCGCATATTTCTTCCGCCGCGATCCGCAAACGGGCGAGCTGGCGTCGGACCCGAAACGGCTGTCGATCGGCTCACCGGTGGATTTCAAGTTCGTGTCGCCATCGTGACGCATTGATCGGAACGATCGAACGCACGGCGATGCGAACAACACTGGTCAGGGCGGTCGCAATCTCGATGCTGTGCGCGTCGCTCGCGGCCCACGCCGATGACAAGGAATGCGATTACAAGCGCGACTGGATGTCGTCGGCGTGCCAGCGTGTGATGCGCGTCGCGCACGACGGCACGTGGGACCTCTACGTGACCGGCTACGGCTGGCATATCGACGGCTTCAACGATCGCAGCGAGCTGAATCCGTGGTCGTGGGGCGGCGGCGCGGGCAAGCACTGGACCGATGCGAACGGCAACGACGACATCCTGTTCGCCTTCGCGTTTTCGGATTCGCATCACAACTTCGAGCCGATCGGCGGTTATGCGCGCCAGTGGTACACGAAGCCCGTGCTCGGCGGCTTGCAGGCGGGCGGCGGATATTTCGTCGGCTTCACGGCGCGCAGCGACATCGCGCATTACCTGCCGTTGCCGCTCGCGCTGCCAATCGGCTCGATACGCTACGGGCGCGCATCGATCATGGCGACGATCATCCCGCGCATCCCGGGTCTCAACGACGGCGATGTCGCGTTCTTCTGGAGCCGCTATGAGTTCTAGTACGATGCCGCTTTTGACGCGCCTTTGTTTCGCATCGAAATGAAAGGTGTACTGAGGAAATCGAAAGGCAATAGCAGGGAAAGCAAGATTGGAAACGACTCACACATTCGATAACCGCGAACGCCCGTCGAAGCGCAACGAGCCGGCGCCGCCGGGATTCATCAGCGCATTCAGCTTCGCTGGCGGCGAGGCGCTGCGGCTGACCTGGGACGAAGCGCGCGAAGCCGTCGCGGGCGACGGCCCGACGTGGCTGCATCTGTCCGCGAACGACGACACCGTGGAAGGCTGGCTCGAAGGCGTCACGTCGATGCCGGATATCGCGCGCGAGTTCCTGAACGGCGAGGACAAGCGTCCGCGCGTGCATATCGGCACGAACTTCATGTATGGCGTGGTCGCGGATCTGGAACTCGTCGCGAAGACGCCCGATTCCGCCGCGCCCGGCGCGCGCGAGGCGAACCGCGCGACCGGCGCGCTGCGCTTTTACGTCGACCGGCATCGCATGGTCACGGTGCGCGCGCGGCCGCTGGAATCGACCGACCGGCTGCGTCACGCGGTGCTCGAAGGCGCGATATTCCGCGATACCGTCGATCTCTTTGCGGGCCTCATCCGCGCGTTGAACGATACCTTCGCGGATCGCATCGACGAAATCGGCGACTGTCTCGACGATGTCGAGGAAAGCGTGCTCGAAGGCGGCCACGTGAAGTGCCGCTCCGTGCTGGGCGACGCGCGGCGGCGTCTGGTGGAAGTGCGGCGCTTCATCGACCCCGAGCGCAATGCGCTTACGCAACTCGTCTTGCGCAAGCTCGAATGGGCCGAGCCGCGTTCGATGGAAGCGCTCGTGCAGGCGATACAGGTGCTGAACGGCCTCGGCGGCGGCCTGGAAGGGCTCTACGAACGCGCGAAGCTGCTGCAGGATGAAATCGCCGCGGCGCTGTCCGAGGACATCAACCGCAAGCTGCTGTGGCTCGCGATCATGTCCGCGTTGCTGCTGCCCGCGACGCTCGTCACCGGCATCTTCGGCATGAACGTGGCCGGTTTGCCCGGCACGAAAGATCCGGCGTCGTTCTGGATCGTGGTCGGCGTGATGACGGGCTGCGCCGCCATCACGATTTTGCTGCTGCGCCGCCTGCGGCTCTGGTGACGCCCGGCCCGCCTGGTCCGCGGCTCAGTCCGCCGGGCCGGGAGGCGCCAGCACTTCGCGGTTGCCGTTGCTGCCCATCGACGAGACGAGGCCGGCCGCTTCCATCTGCTCGACGAGCCGCGCCGCGCGGTTATAGCCGATGCGCAACTGCCGCTGCACCGACGAAATCGACGCGCGCCGCGTGCGCACGACGAACGCAACGGCTTCGTCGTAGAGCGGATCGGCTTCGGCATCGGGCGTTTCGCCGAAGAGATCCGACGTGCCGCCGCCTTCGCCCGTAGGTCCGGAGAGAATGCCTTCCTCGTACTCCGGCTCGCCGAACTGCTTCAGATACTCGACCACGCGATGCACTTCGTCGTCCGCGACGAACGCGCCGTGCACGCGCTGCGGATAGCCGGTGCCGGGCGGCAGGAACAGCATGTCGCCCGCGCCGAGCAGCGATTCCGCGCCCATCTGGTCGAGAATCGTGCGCGAATCGATCTTCGACGACACCTGGAACGCCACGCGCGTGGGAATGTTCGCCTTGATGAGCCCGGTGATCACATCCACCGACGGCCGCTGCGTCGCGAGAATCAGATGGATGCCGGCCGCGCGCGCCTTTTGCGCGAGACGCGCGATCAATTGCTCGATCTGCTTGCCCGCGACCATCATGAGGTCGGCCAGTTCGTCGATGACCACGACGATGAGCGGCAGCGTGGAAAGCGGCTCGGGCGCGTCGGGCGTGAGCGAGAACGGGTTCGTGAGCTTCTTGCCCGCGGCTTCGGTGTTGCGGATTTTCTGGTTGAAGCCTTGGAGGTTGCGCACGCCGACCGCCGACATCAGCCGGTAACGTTTCTCCATTTCGCCGACGCACCAGTTGAGCGCGTTCGACGCGAGCTTCATGTCGGTGACGACCGGCGCGAGCAGATGCGGAATGCCTTCGTAGACGGAAAGCTCCAGCATTTTCGGGTCGATCATGATGAGACGCACGTCCTCGGGCTTCGCCTTGTAGAGCAGCGAGAGGATCATCGCGTTGATCGCGACCGACTTGCCCGAACCCGTGGTGCCCGCGACGAGCATGTGCGGCGCCTTCGCGAGATCCGTCACGACCGGATTGCCGACGATGTCCTTGCCCATCGCGATGGTCAGATTCGACTTCGACGAGCGGTACACGTCATCTTCGAGAATCTCGGACAGACGGATCATCTGGCGCTTCGCATTCGGCAGTTCGAGGCCCATGCAGGTCTTGCCGGGAATCGTTTCGACGACGCGGATCGACGTGAGGCCGAGGCCGCGCGACAGATCCTTCATCAGCCCGACGATCTGGCTGCCGCGCACGCCGAGCGCCGGCTCGACTTCGAAGCGCGTGATGACCGGTCCCGCCGACGCGCCGACGACCGTCACTGGCACTTTGAATTCCTGAAGACGCTGTTCGATCAGCAGGCCGGTTTCATTCAGGCGCTCTTCGGACACGGGCTCGACTTCGCCCGACGCGGGTTCGAGCAGATCGAGCGTCGGCAATTCCACCGCCGAGGCGTGCGGCGCGTGGAACTCGAATTCGGTCGGCGCGCAGCCGCGTACGGGCGGGCGCGCTTCGGGCGGGGAGGGCGGCGTCGCCGGCGGCTGACTCGGCGAGGGCGCTGCGACGGGCAACGGCGGCACGGCCGGCGCGGCGGCGATGCCCGGAAAGCGCACGATGTTCGACGGCGACGCGAATTCGTCGCCCGCTGCCTGGCGTTCTTCCTCTCCCTCGGGCGTGTCGAGCGCGATGTCCGGTTCATCGACGATGCGCAATTGCGGCGGGGCAGGGGGAGCGCTCCGGTTTTCGATGGCCTCGGGCGCATCGAGCCACGGCGGTGTCTGCTCGGGAACGTGAAAGTCCGGCTCGGGTTCGGGCCGCGGTTCGGGCGTCGTCGCTGTCACGTTCGCATGAAACATCGGCGGCTCGGACGGCAATTCGATGTGCGCTGGCTCGGGCATCGCGTGTTCTTCGATTTCCTCTTCGGCCGGAGCGATGACAGGCTCAGCGGGCGCGGCATCGAGGATCGACGGCTCGGGCAGGCGCAAGTCGAAGCGCGGCGGCGGCTCGACGAGCGCGGGCGCGATCACGTGCGCGTCGATCAGCGGCGGCTCGATGCGCTCTTCGACCTTTTGCAGTTCCACGGACGGCGCCACTTCCGGCGCCGTCTCAACGATGTGCTCGACGGGCTTGACCGTCTCCGGCACGTCGATGACCGGCTGAACCTCGGGCTGTGCGGCGCGCGCCATCGCCACATGGCCGCGCGCGAGACTCGCGCCGGCGAGCGACGTCCACATTGCGGTCTTTTCCTCGATGGAACGCAGCGTTGCCTGAATGGTGTCGGGCGCGGGCGGCGGCGAAGGCGGTCCGAGCGGTGTGGCCGGGCGCGAGAACGCCGGCGCGGCGAGTGGAGCGGGCGCGAACTCACGGGTCGCGGCAACCGTGGCCGGACGCGCGGCAGGACGTCTGAAGCCTTGCGGCGTCTGCGGCTGAGGCGGCCGGCGCGCAACGCCCGGCGCCGCCGCGACGGATGTGGACGTGCTCGAAGCACCCGGCGATCGTTGCGCGGGCATCGATGTCGCCGGATTGCGTGGGCGATCCATGCGCGGCGCGGGCGGCGGCGTCTGGACGCGCGGCGGGTCGGTGGCGAGAGAAGCGCGCAGGCCCGAACCCGAAGGCTCGAACGCCGACGCCTGACGCGGCGCGAACGGCGCGCCTCCTTCACGATTCGCGGCAGACGCGGACGAATTCAACCATCCGGCCGGCGCGACCGGCTCCGTATGCGGGACCGGTGGCGCGACGCCGGCTGCCTCGAACGCAGGGCGTTTGGCGTAAGCCTCGGCGGTGGCGACGGCGCTCGCGGTAGCCTCGACGGTGCGCTTCGCGGCGCTCTTGCCGGTCGCGGGCGGACGCCATGCGGTGGGACGCTGATAGCGGGTGCTGCGATTGCCGGTCGGCAGACCGATCGTCGGCTCGTCGGGCAGCGTGCGCGGCGTCGGGGTATCGAAACGCTCGGCGCGATGCGAACGCTCCTGCGATTCGCGCGCGGCCTTTGCGCGGGCGCGCCGCTCGAACCAACTGGCGGACTTGTCTCGGCTGGACGAACTTTGGCGTGGCTCGCTTTCGCGCTCGCGCGCCGTGAGCCAGCTTTGCGGCAGGCCGAAGCCGAATGCTTCGTCGGCCCACGCGAGCACCGAACGCCAGCTGAATTCGATCAGCCAGGGCAGAAAGATCGCGAGCACGATGGCCGCGATGACGCCCGCGCCGGCCAGATGCACCGGCCCGCTCAACGCCGCGGCGAGCGCGAGCCCGGCGCGATTGATATCCGCCTGCGATTCGAGCGAATTGGCGAGCGCGCCTTCGAGCGTGCTGCTCGACAGCAAAACGGCGACGAAGCCGATCCAGAGCCGGATCGTGCCGGGGCCGCGCACACCTGCGCCGCCCGGCAGCACCTGTTTGACGATGCGCCAGAAGAGCGGAAGGAACCAGACGACCGATGCACCGAACCAGCCGAGAACTACCATGTGCATGCTTGAGATTGAATCAATGTTGGGTGAAACGAATGAGACTGCTGCCGGGCCGCGCCGATTTCGCAGGCAGCCGGGCATGTTCGATCGAGCAGTTTAACGGGTGCCGCGCACGCGCGACGACCCTGCCGCAAGGAAGCAACACATCACTTCGCGCGCGGCGTGAAGGTGAGCACCTGACCGTCGTCGAGCGTCAGCTGCAACGCTTGCGGCGGATTCATCTGCACGCCGCTTTTCGCGATATGCGCGAGGGCATCGAGATAGGGCCGCTCGAGCGCCGCGCCCGTGCCCGACAGACACGCCATGCGCGTGCCGGCGAGCGGGCCGAACGTGAGCTTGCCGTTCTTCAGCTCGTACGTGCCGGCGAAGCGGTTGCAGCCCGAGAAGCCGCTTGCCTGGCGATGTCCGTTCGCGGTCGAGAAATCGAGCGTGAGCGGTTGCGCGTTGTTATCGCCTGCGTGCGGAACGGCGCGCGGCTGGCCGCTTGCATCGGTCCAGCTCGTGAGCTGCCATTGCGTGTCGTCGAGCAATTGCGTGGCGGCGGGATTATAGGGATCGGTGGGCGGAGCGCTCGCATCGGGGTGTTGCGGCATTGCGCAGCCAGCGACGATGCCCGCCGCGACGACGAGCGCGCACGCACGCGAAGCCAGCGAAAGCGTACGCTCGCGGCGCGACAGGAGTGTTGACGATGAGCGCGCCAAACGAAGAGCGGGCGCGCGAAAGAGGGACGTGGGCATCGATGATCCTGAAGCGGGCGAAACCGTAAGGGTATCGCACGGGCCCTCTGATTTGTCTAGCACCGCAATGCAACAAAATGATTGGCGGCGTTTTCCAGGCTGCCATCGACGTGAAAACGCGCCGGGAATTCCGACGCGCATTCGCGAGTCAATACCGTTCGTGACGACGCTGTCAATAGACCGGACGGCCAAGTGTCGCCGTTGGCGCTGCGTGTTAACATCGCGCCCAATTTCGCTGCTTTCCGCCTCATTGACCTCATCACCCGATTCTGGAGCTCTCATGCAGACCGATCCACTTCGCGCCGGCGCCACGCGTATCGGCACGCCGCTTTCTCCCAGCGCCACGCGCGTGATGCTGCTCGGCGCGGGCGAGCTGGGCAAGGAAGTGATCATCGCGCTGCAAAGGTTGGGCGTCGAAGTGATCGCGGTGGATCGCTATGCGAACGCGCCGGGGCATCAGGTGGCGCATCGCGCGCATGTGATCGACATGACCGATGCCGCCGCGCTGCGCGCGCTCGTCGAGAAGGAGCAGCCGCATCTGATCGTGCCGGAGATCGAGGCGATCGCGACCGAAGCACTCGCGGAGATCGAAGCGGCCGGACTCGCGACCGTCATTCCGACGGCGCGCGCCACGCAGCTCACGATGAACCGCGAAGGCATCCGCCGCCTCGCCGCCGAGGAACTGGGTCTGCCGACTTCGCCCTACGCGTTCGCGCAATCGCTCGACGAGATGAAAGCGGCGATCGCGAACATCGGTTTTCCGTGCGTCGTGAAGCCGGTGATGTCGTCGTCGGGGAAGGGGCAATCTGTGTTGAGAAGCGACGCCGACGTCGAGCCCGCGTGGAACTACGCGATGGCGGGCGGACGGGTGAATCGCGGGCGCGTGATCGTCGAGGGCTTCATCGACTTCGAATACGAAATCACGCAGCTCACCGTGCGTGCAGCCGACCCCGCGAGCGGCGAGACGCAAACCTATTTCTGCGATCCGATCGGCCATGTTCAGGTCGCGGGCGACTATGTCGAGTCATGGCAGCCGCAGCCGATGAGCGAAGCCGCGCTCGCGAAATCCCGCGAGGTCGCCGCGAAGGTCGTGACCGCGCTCGGCGGACGCGGACTCTTCGGCGTCGAGCTCTTCGTGCGAGGCGACGACGTCTGGTTCTCGGAAGTGAGCCCGCGTCCGCACGACACCGGCCTCGTCACGCTCGCGACGCAGCGCTTCTCCGAGTTCGAACTGCATGCGCGCGCGATTCTCGGCTTGCCCGTCGACACCGCTTTGCGCGCGCCGGGCGCGTCGGCGGTGATTTATGGCGGGCTGGACGAGGCGGGCATCGCGTTCGAGGGCGTCGTCGAGGCGCTCGCCGTGCCCGGCGCGGATCTGCGCCTGTTCGGCAAGCCTGAAAGTTTCGCGAAGCGCCGCATGGGCGTTGCGCTCGCGACGGGCGCGGACATCGGCGAAGCACGCGAACGCGCGAAGCTCGCGGCATCGAAAGTGCGGCCGGTATCGGCCAGTTGACCGGCGCGCGGGCGCCGGCGGGAGCGAGAAAGTGAATTGGAAGTGGGTTGCCGCGCTCGTCGTGGTGTCTCTCGGGCTGTCCGGTTGCGGACTTGCGGCGGCGCCCTGCCGCATCGCATCGGCGGGGCTGAAGATCGTGCCGGTCGTCGGCCATGTAGCGGCCGCGCCGACCGACGCGTGCGCCGAGGTGATCGACCCTTGAACAGGCGAATCGAACGATGAAGACACTGATCACACTCATCTTGGCGATGTTCGTCGCGCAGGCCGCTTTTGCCATGCCGCTGACGGTGCCGCAAATCCAGACGGCGTCGACGCAGACGACCCGCTACGACTGCAAGGACGGCAAAAGCGTGTCCGTGCAATACACGAACACGCGCAATCGTCAGAGCTTCGCCGCGCTGACCGTCGACGGACGCAAACTGTTGTTCGTGAACGTGCTCGCGGGATCGGGCGCCCGGTACGTCGCCGATCAATACACGTGGTGGACCAAGGGTCCGCAGGCCAATCTCTACGACGAGATGGCCGCGAAGGATTCGCCGCCGCTGCTCGCGGATTGCGAGGCGCGCAAGAAGTAGGCGCGGCGCATGCTGCAAGGTGGTCCGGGTGCGCTTTCGCGTCGCCGGAGCGCATTTGCGCGCGGTGCTACAATGTGCGGCTTTCCGGCTGTGAAAATCGCCGCCGGACCCATTTCGGAATTTCCGGCATCGCCGTTCGGTGCCGGCTCGAGCGGAAACACGGACCTCGACCGGGCCGCCGCGCGAGATCATCGCGCGATGCCGCGTGCCTTGAAGGCGTCATCGAAGCCGTGTTCCATCGGAGTGCGGGCTCGGCGAATCGAAACGAGCAAATGAGCGGGCGCGTGATGCTCGATAGACCGGCCGCCCCGTCCAGCGCGCACTTTGCGTCTGAATGATGCCCGACTGATGCGCCGCGTGCGCCAATGAAACCCATCCGCGTAAGCAAGCAATCGCGACATTCGACCGAACGAACGATTTTTTACGCGCGCCGCGACGAGCGGCATTTTAGCGAAAGCCAATAAAGTCACCATGTCCGATTCCGTCGCCACGAACACGTCCACCGCAGAGGCCACCGAGCCGACGTTCGACCAGTTCGGTTTGTCCGCCGACATCCTGAAAGCGGTGCGTGAGTCCGGCTACACGACGCCCACGCCCATTCAGGCACAAGCGATCCCCGTCGTCCTCGCGGGCCGCGACGTCATGGGCGCCGCGCAGACCGGCACTGGCAAGACCGCGAGCTTCTCGCTGCCGATCATCCAGCGCCTGTTGCCGAACGCGAACACGAGCGCATCGCCCGCGCGTCATCCGGTGCGCGCGCTGATGCTCACGCCGACGCGCGAGCTCGCCGACCAGGTCGCCGCCAACGTCCAGACGTACTCGAAGCACACGCCGCTGCGCAGCACGGTCGTGTTCGGCGGCGTCGACATGAACCCGCAGTCCGACGCGCTGCGCCGTGGCGTCGAAATTCTCATCGCGACGCCGGGCCGTCTGCTCGATCACGTGCAGCAAAAGACGGTGAATCTCGGTCAGGTGCAGATGCTCGTGCTCGACGAAGCCGACCGCATGCTCGACATGGGCTTTCTGCCCGATCTCCAGCGCATCTTGAATCTGCTGCCGAAGGAACGTCAGACGCTGCTGTTCTCGGCGACGTTCTCGCCGGAAATCAAGAAGCTCGCGTCGACTTATCTGCGCAATCCGCAAACCATCGAGGTCGCGCGCAGCAATTCGACCAACGCCAATGTGCGTCAGATCGTCTACGAGGTGCACGAGAGCGACAAATCCGGCGCGGTCGCGCAGCTCATTCGCGAGCGCGAGCTGAAGCAGGTGATCGTGTTCTGCAACAGCAAGATCGGCGCGAGCCGGCTTGCGCGCGTGCTGGAAAAAGACGGCATCGTCGCGACGGCGATTCACGGCGACCGCTCGCAGAGCGAACGCATGCAGGCGCTCGACGCGTTCAAGCGCGGCGAAATCGAGGCGCTCGTCGCCACCGACGTCGCCGCGCGCGGTCTCGATATCGCCGAATTGCCGGCGGTCATCAACTTCGATCTGCCGTTCAACGCGGAAGATTACGTGCACCGCATCGGCCGGACGGGGCGCGCGGGCGCATCGGGCGATGCGCTGTCGCTGTGTAGCGCGAACGAGCGCAAGCAGCTCGCGGATATTGAGAAGCTGATCAAGCGTCCGCTCGAAGTCGAGCCGCTCGAAGTGACGATGCGCGCGCGCCGCGACGGTACGGCGCCGCGTCGTGACGAGCGTTTCGGCCGCCCGGAGCGCCCGGAGCGCACGGAGCGTCGGCATACGTCGCGCGATGAATCGGGACCGCGCCGCCGCACGGCGGGCACGCACGATCGCCCGCGCGGCCGTCAGCAGCCCATCGACGAATTCTTCCTGAAGCCGTACGAGCCGTCGCCCTCGGCGATGAAGCGTCATGAGGAAACGGTTGAACCCGAGCGCAAGAGCGCGCCGAAGCAGCCGCTCGCCGCGTTGCTCGGCGGTCTTGGGATGCCGCGTAAGTCGTAATCGCCGTTGAGCCTGGAAAAGAAAAAGGCAGCCCGCGTGGCTGCCTTTTTTGCGTCTAGCGCGCGAAGCGTTTCGCCCATTCGGCCGTCGCGGCGCTGTAAAACGTATCGAGCGATCCGGCCGGCACGTCGATGCCCAGATGCCGCGCCGCCTCGACGAGCGCACCAAGCGGCGCATTGCGATCGAGCGGCGCCGCGCCCGTCTGCTTGCTCAACTTTTCGCCGATGTCGTTGTTGACGACGGGCACATGCAGATATGCCGGCGTCGGCACACCGAGGCACTCCTGCAGATAGATCTGCCGCGCGGTGGAATCGAGCAGGTCGGCGCCGCGCACGACGTGAGTGATGCCGGCGTCGGCATCGTCGACGACGACCGCGAGCTGATAGGCCCACAGGCCATCGGCGCGCTTCAACGCGAAATCGCCGACTTCGGTCGCGAGATTCTGCGTTTGCGTCCCTTGCCAGCGATCCTCGAACGTAACGATCGTGGCATCGCCATCCGGCACGCGCAGCCGCCACGCGCGCGCGGGCTTGCCGTGCAGACCGTTGCGACAGGTGCCCGGATAGGCTAGCGTCGCATGACGCGCATGTGCGTTCACGAGCGAATCGGCGATTTCGCGCCGCGTGCAGCCGCACGGATAGATCAGCCCCGTCGCCTGAAGACGCGCGAACGCGGCCGCGTAAGCCGCGCCGCGCTCGCTTTGCCACACGGGCGGTTCGTCGGAATGCATGCCGAAGTGATCGAGCGTCGCCAGAATTTCATCGGCTGCGCCGGACACGGTTCGCGGGGCGTCGACATCTTCGATGCGCACGATCCAGCGTCCGCCATGCGCGCGGGCATCGAGAAAACTCGCGAGCGCGCTGACGAGCGAACCCGCGTGCAGCGGGCCGGTGGGCGAGGGCGCGAATCGTCCCCGATAACTCATTACGCGGCGGCGCTGACCTTCGCGTCAGGATGGCAAGCGGGGCATGTCTCGCCCGGCTTGTAGAACGGCGACGTCTGATCGTCGATCGATACCACCGCGCGGCAGCCAAAACATTGTGCGGTCGCGGTCGGCTGCAGGTTCGGATCGAGCGCCGTCCGGTAGTCGAACACGAAGCATTCGCCGTTGTAATGCGCGCCGCCCACTTCCTCGAAGTACTTCAGAATGCCGCCTTCGAGCTGATAAACGTGCTCGATGCCGACTTCCTTCATGTGAATCGCGGCCTTTTCGCAGCGAATTCCGCCGGTGCAAAACGACACGACCGTCTTGCCCTCCATATCCGCGCGATTCTGCTGGATGACCTCCGGAAACTCGCTGAATTTCGTGATGCGGTAATCGAGCGCGTTGTCGAACGTGCCGACATCGACTTCGAACGCATTGCGCGTGTCGAGCATCACGACCGGACGGCCTTCGTCGTCATAACCGCGGTCGAGCCAGGCCTTGAGCGTGGGCGCGTCGACGGAAGGCGCGCGGCCGAGTTCCGGCTTGATCGCGGGCTTTTTCATCGTGATGATTTCGCGCTTGAGCTTGACCAGCATGCGGCGAAACGGCTGCTTGGCGGAGAGGCTCTCCTTGAATTCCAGATCGGCGAAACGGCCGCCGAAGAGCGGGTCCGTATGGATGTAGTCGATGAATTCGCGAACTTCGGCAATCGGCCCGGCGATGAAAAGGTTGATGCCCTCCGGCGCCAGCAGAATCGTGCCCTTCAGGCCGAGCGCGTTGCAGCGTTCGGTGACGAGCGGCCGCCACGCGGGGCCGTCCTCGATGGTGACGAATTTGTAGGCGGAGAGATTCAGAATGCTCATGATCGGATGACGCGCAAAACGGCCGTAACGGGTAAGAAATGCGGATAAAAATCGCGCACGAAAGACGTATTATCCCGCAAACGGCCCGCACCTTCGCCCGATTCCCGGCGGCGCATCGCCGAAGCCTTGCGCGTGCGCAATTTCCGGCGCCCCGGAGGCCTTATCCGTTCGGCTAACGCGCGTTCCGATGCCGGTTCGGACGATGGCCCGCATGTACAATACCGCCATGTCAGATCCCCGCTTCGTTCATCTCCGCGTCCACTCCGAATTCTCGATCGCCGACGGCATCGTGCGGCTGGACGACGTCGTCAAGGCTGCCGCAAAAGACGGGCAAGGCGCGCTCGCGCTGACCGATCTCGGCAACGCATTCGGTCTCGTGCGCTTCTACAAGGAAGCGCGTGGCATGGGCGTGAAGCCGATTGCCGGCTGCGATGTCTGGATCACCAATGCCGCCGATCGCGACAAGCCTTCGCGCCTCCTTTTGCTCGTGCGCGATAAAGAGGGCTATCTCAATCTGTGCGAGTTGTTGAGCCGCGCGTGGCTGACGAACCAGTATCGCGGCCGCGCCGAGGTGCTGGTGGAATGGCTCGAAGAAGGGCTGGCAACCGGGCTGCTCGCGCTCTCGGGCGCGCAGACGGGCGATATCGGCATGGCGCTCGCCGCGGGCAACGCGCAATCCGCGCAACGGAACGCCGAACGCTGGATGAAGCTCTTTCCGAACGCGTTCTACATCGAATTGCAGCGCGCGGGTCAGCCGGGCGAGCAGGCGTATGTGCAGGAAGCGGTCAAGCTTGCCGCCAAGCTAAAGCTGCCGGTCGTCGCCACGCATCCGATGCAGTTCATGACGCCCGACGACTTCACCGCGCACGAAGCGCGCGTGTGCATTTCCGAAGGCGATATTCTCGCGAATCCGCGTCGGCAGAAGCGTTTTACGCAGGACCAGTTTTTCCGCACGCAGGATGAAATGTGCGCGCTTTTCGCGGACATTCCATCGGCGCTCGCGAACACGGTCGAGATCGCGAAACGCTGCAATCTGACGCTCGAACTCGGCAAGCCGAAGCTGCCGCTTTTCCCGACGCCCGATGGCATGTCGCTCGACGACTACCTCATCCAGTTGTCGAAGGAAGGCCTCGAAGTTCGTCTGCAGCAGCTTTATCCCGATGAAGCCGAACGCGAGGCGCAGCGCGAAACCTATTACGCGCGGCTCGACTTCGAGTGCGGCACCATCATCAAGATGGGCTTTCCGGGCTACTTCCTGATCGTCGCCGACTTCATCATGTGGGCGAAAAACAATGGCGTGCCGGTCGGGCCGGGCCGTGGCTCGGGCGCGGGCTCGCTCGTCGCGTACGCACTCGGCATCACGGATCTGGACCCGCTGCGCTACAACCTGCTGTTCGAGCGATTCCTGAATCCGGAACGGGTGTCGATGCCCGACTTCGACATCGACTTCTGTCAGGAAGGGCGCGATCGCGTCATTCAATACGTGAAGGGCAAGTACGGCGCGGACGCCGTGTCGCAGATCGCGACCTTCGGCACGATGGCGGCGAAGGCGGCGGTGCGCGACATCGGCCGGGTGCTCGATCTCGGCTACATGTTCACCGACGGCATCGCGAAGCTGATTCCGTTCAAACCGGGCAAGCACGTGACCATCGCGGACGCGATGAAGGAAGAGCCGGCGCTTCAGGAGCGCTTCGATTCCGAAGACGAAGTGCATCAGCTGCTCGAACTCGCGCAGCGTGTGGAAGGGCTGACGCGAAATGTCGGCATGCACGCGGGCGGCGTGCTGATCGCGCCGGGCAAGCTCACGGATTTCTGCCCGCTCTACACGCAGGGCGAAGACGGAGGCGTCGTCAGTCAGTACGACAAGGACGATGTCGAAGCCGTCGGCCTCGTGAAGTTCGACTTTCTGGGCCTGACCACGCTCACGATTCTGGACTGGGCGGAGCGCTACATTCGCCGCCTCGATCCGTCGAAGAAGGACTGGAGCCTCGCGCAGGTGCCGCTCGATGACCCCGCGTCGTTCTCCATTCTGAAGAAAGCGAACACCGTCGCCGTGTTCCAGCTGGAAAGCCGCGGCATGCAGGGCATGCTGAAGGACGCACAGCCGGACCGCTTCGAGGACATCATCGCGCTGGTGGCGTTGTATCGGCCGGGCCCGATGGACCTGATCCCGAGCTTCTGCGCACGAAAGCACGGGCGCGAGATCGTCGAGTATCCGGACCCGCGCGTCGAACCTGTTCTGAAAGAGACCTACGGCATCATGGTCTATCAGGAGCAGGTGATGCAGATGGCGCAGATCATCGGCGGCTATTCGCTCGGCGGCGCGGACTTGCTGCGTCGTGCGATGGGCAAGAAAAAGCCCGAGGAAATGGCCACGCATCGCGAGATTTTCGCGGAAGGCGCGGCGAAGAACGGTCTCACGCGCGCGAAGGCGGACGAGACCTTCGACTTGATGGAGAAGTTCGCCGGCTACGGCTTCAACAAGTCGCACGCGGCGGCCTATGCGTTGCTCGCGTATCACACGGCGTGGCTGAAGGCGCATCATCCGGCGGAATTCATGGCGGCCAACATGTCGCTTGCGATGGACGACACGGACAAGGTCAAGATCCTGTTCGAGGACTGCCTGACGAACGGCATGGCCGTGTTGCCGCCCGATATCAACCAGTCGGCGTATCGCTTCGAGCCGGTCGCGGAAGCCGATGGCAAGCGCTCGAAAACCATTCGCTATGGTCTGGGCGCGGTGAAGGGAAGCGGGCAGAACGCGATCGAAGAAATCTTGCGCGCGCGTGAAGACGGTCCGTTCGTCGACCTGTTCGACTTCTGCGAGCGCATCGACCGCCGTGTCGTGAATCGCCGCACGGTGGAAGCGCTCATCCGCTCGGGCGCGTTCGACACGGTCCACGCGAATCGCGCGCAGTTGCTCGCCTCCGTGCCGATGGCAATGGAAGCCGCCGACCAGGCCGCCGCCAACGCCATGCAAGCCGGCCTCTTCGACATGGGCGACGCGCCGCTCGCGAAGCACGAATACGTCGACGAAGCCGAGTGGTCCGACAAGAAGCGTTTGCAGGAAGAGAAAACTGCGCTCGGTTTCTATCTGTCCGGCCATCTGTTCGATGCCTACAAGGGCGAAGTGCGCCGCTTCGTGCGCCAGAAGATCGGCGAGCTGAAGGAAGGGCGCGACAAACTCGTCGCGGGCGTGATCTCCGCGATGCGCACGCAGATGACCCAGCGCGGCAAGATGCTGATCGTCAATCTCGACGACGGCAGCGGCCAGTGCGAAGTCACCGTCTTCAACGAACAGTTCGAAGCCAACAAGGCGCTCTTCAAGGAAGACGAGTTGCTCGTCGTGCAAGGCATGGCGCGCAACGACGCATTCACGGGCGGCATTCGCTTCACCGTCGATACCGCGATGGACCTCGAACGCGCGCGCAGCCGTTACGCGCAATCGGTGAAGGTCGAGATGAACGGCAACGCCGACGCCCTGCGTCTGCGCCGCGTGCTCGAAGCGCACGCAGCGGGCGCGCAGGAAGCGCCGCCGCCGATGCCTGCGAAAGACAACGGCCGCCAGCGTCAAAGCGCGCCGATTCCGAACGGCCTGAACGTGAGCATCGTTTATCGCAGCGAGCATGCCGAAGGCGAAGTGCGCCTCGGCGACGCTTGGCGCGTCAAGCCGACCGACGAGCTCATCACGGCGCTGCGCGGCGAATTCGCGGGCAGCGCCATCGAAATCGTCTACTGATGCGCATCGGCATCTCGGCGAATGCGCTGAAGCATTCCGGCGGACTCGAACGCTACGCGATGGATCTCGTGCGCGGCCTCGCCGCCGCGGGCTTCGAAGGCAAGCGTAAGCCCGCGTTCTTCGCGCGCAAGATCGATGCGTCGCTGCCCGAGAGCCGGCTCGTCGAGCCGTATCGCATCAAGGTGTCGTTTCTGCCGGGCAAGCTGCGCGACGCGTATTTCTCGTGGGCGTTGAAGCGCGCCCGCAAGAAGGCGAAGGTCGATGTGCTCATCGGCTGCAATCGCGTGGAAGGCTCCGAGATCGCCATTTGCGGCGGCACGCATATCGGATTTTTGCGCGCAACGGGGCGGCGCGAGAAGCGCTCGGACACGCGGCAGATCGAGCTGGAGCGGCGGCAGTATGCGCGGGCGAACGTGATCGTCGCGCATTCGGACATGATGAGCGACGAACTGCGCGCGCTGTACGGCGTGGACGTGCGCAAGATTCGCGTGCTGTATCCGCCCGTCGACGGTGCGCGATTCTCTCCCGTTGATGCCGCCACGCGCGCGCGTCTGCGCGAACAGTTCGGCTTCAAGGCCGATGAAACCGTGCTGCTGTTTCCGTCGAGCAGCCACGAGCGCAAGGGCTTGCCGCTGATCGAGAAGGCGCTCGCCGGCTTGAACGTGGTGATCGCCGTCGCGGGCCGCGCGCCGGAGAGGCCGGCGGCGAACGTGCGCTATCTCGGTTATGCGAAAAACATCGAAGATGCGTATCGCGCGGCGGATTTCACCATTCTTGCGTCGAGCTACGAGCCGTTCGGGCTTGTCGGCATCGAATCGGTGATGTGCGGTACGCCCGTGATCTTTCCGGCGTGCATCGGCTGCTGCGACGCGATTGCGGATCACGCGAAGCACGTCTTCAAATCCGGCGATGCCGACGATCTGCGCCGCACGGTGCAGGGCGCCATCGAAACGCGGCGCGACGCCCAGCTCGGCGCCGACGCGGTGCGCTACGACACGAGCGTCGACGCGCACGTGCGCGCGCTGATCGATCTCGCGCGTGACATCGACGCGAAACGCTGACGCAAAGACTGTCAGCGCATTTCGTTCATGTGGGCGAGTTTCAGAAACCGGTAATAGACCGTCTGCGCGTTGAATACCGCGATCATGAAACCGGCTTTGCCGTCCAGAAATCCGCGCCGCAGCACGTAAGTCCGCACGAACGCCCACGCGCCGCGCGTGAGCGCGATGCCGAAGCTGCCGCGCTTGCCCGAGGCGTGACGTTGCTGCGCACCCGCCGTCGAATACGCGTCCAGCTTGCGCAACACCGTTTCGAAATCCTCGTAGGAGTAGTGCATCAGCTTGCCGGAGAGACGCGCGACGGGCTTGCCGGTCGACAGCACCAGTCGCTCGTGCACGAGATCGGGCGAGAAGCGCGCGGTGCCGCGGCGAAAGAGCCGCGGGATCCAGTCCGGATACCAGCCGCTGTGCTTCACCCACACGCCGCAAAAGCTCGAAAGACGGTCCACCGCGTAGATGTCCGCCTGCGCGTCGGTGATCGCGGCGCGGATCGACGCGGCCAGCTCCGGCGACACGATTTCGTCGGCGTCGATGGAGAGCACCCAGTCGGTCGAGAGCGCGTCGAGCGCGCGGTTTTTCTGCGGGCCGAAGCCGGGCCAGTCGCGCGCCTCGATCACGCGCGCGCGATGCGCCTCGGCGATGCCCACGGTTGCATCGGTGCTGCCGCCATCGACGACGACGATTTCATCGGCAAAGGAGACGGCTTGCAGGCATTGCGCGAGGCGCGCTGCCGCATTGTGGGTGATGATGGCGATACCGAGCGTTGGGCGGGGCATGGAGCGTTGGACCGGCGTGCGTGTTGGTATAATTATTGAATACTGGTTTGGTGCGCGCGGCGGGATTTTCGCAGTGTCCGCACCGAGCGTAAAGAGGCCGCGGGCCTCTTTTTGTTGTCGGGGTGAAGCGAGGCCGATAGTGTGCCTGACGGAAGCACGTAGCAAAAGATCGATCGAGGCGAGTTTGGTTCCCAGCACATCCGTCATCCAGCACCGGTTTTCTCTTCGCGAGTCGCATCGACATCCATTCGGACACACGCGGCCTGGCGAACTTCATCCCCAGGCGGGAGCGCGCAAAGCCTGTTTCACCGGTCGGCTGCCCGCGAGCATTCCTGTTTTGATTCTATGAGCCGATTTTCGGGGCGCATACGCATCATTGCCCGAGCGATACCCAAGCTTGCGCTCAAGGCGTTTCGCCGCAGACCGACCGACGTGTCGAGCATCCTGATCGCGCATCACTTGCTGCTCGGCGACACCTTGCTGCTGACGCCGCTCGTCGCCAAGCTGCGCGTGCGCTATCCGCACGCGCGCATCGCGCTCACATGCCCGAAGGCCATCGTGCCGCTCTACGCCGGACGCCCTTATGGCGCAGAGGCGCTGCCGTTCGATCCGCGCGATGCCGCGAGCGTCTCGGCCGTGCTGAGGTCCGGCCCGTACGATCTCGGCATCGTCGTCGGTGATAACCGTCATGCGTGGCTCGCGATTGCCGCGAAATGCCGCTGGATCGTCGGTCATGGCGACGACACGCCCGCGTGGAAGAACTGGCCGATCGACGAGCCGCATCCTTATCCATCGACACCCGCCGCCTGGGCCGATATCGCCGCGACACTGATCGACGGCCCGGCGCCGGCGCGTTATCGCCCGGACGACTGGCCGGCCCCGGCGGCGGCGGCGCTCGCGCCGGCGGACGCGGCCGTGCTCGCGAAGCCTTATGTGGTGCTGCATCCGGGCGCGAGCACGTCGGTCAAGCGCTGGCCGCAGGATCGGTGGCGCGCGCTCGCCGCACGCGTCGAGGCGTTGGGTTACACGCCGGTCTGGAGCGGCGGCCCGGGCGAAGTGGAGCTGATCCGTGCGATCGACCCGCAAGCGCGGTACGTGAGTTTCGCGGGCCGCGTCGGGCTCGGCGAGCTGTGGTATCTGTTTGCGCGCGCCCGCGCCGTGGTGTGCCCGGACACGGGCGTCGCGCACCTCGGGCGCATGGTCGGCGTGCCGACGGTCACGCTCTTCGGACCCGGCAACGCGATGATCCACGGCGCAGGCGAATTCTGGCGCGACGCGCCCTTCACGCCGGTTACCATCGTCGACATGCCGTGCCGCGACGAACCGGACATCTTTCGGCGGAAGGTATCGTGGGTCCGCCGCTGCGATCGGAACGAATCGACGTGTGTCGCGTGGCGCGGCGATCACGCCGAGTGCATGGGCCTCATCTCGCTCGACGCGGTCAGCCGGGCGCTCGAGGCGATGTTGACGGAAGGTCTATGACGACAAAAACGTTTCGTTTTCAGCCTGACCTGTTCCTCTGGATTGGTGCGCCCGTCATTTTGTTCGTCGTGGCCTTCGCCCACATGACGGCGCTCGAGAATATCGCGCTCGGATTCATCGGGGTCGGCACGATCGCGCTGGCCGCGACGCGTACTGCGCCGGCGCCGCTGCGCTGGCCGCTTCTCCTGCCCGCGACGCTCTGGGCCGCATGGGCGCTCGCGTCGGTGTCGTGGTCGGCTTATCCGGCCGAGAGCATGCACGCATGGCTCGACGAAGTCTTCTATCCGCTCTTCGCCTTCTTCGGCTTCTGGCTGCTCGGCGCACGCACAGCCCATCCGGAGCGCTTCGTCGTCGCGCACTGGCTCGGCTGCGTGCTCGTCGCGGTGATCAGCGTCGTCTATTGGGGGCAACTGCAGCCGCCCACGGCCGACACGTTCATGCTGCACTACTACAATCGCGTCGGTCATACGAGCACGATTGCGCTCTTCGCGATGGCGCTCTTCACTGGCATGATGCCCGGCAAATGGCGGGTGATCGGCGTGACGGGCGTGCTGCTCAGCGTGTTCATCGGCGTTGCGACGCTCAACCGGTTTTTCGGGCTCGCCGCGTTCGTCACGCTGGTGATCGCGGTGTATCCGCTCTACCGGCGCCACATGCGACTCGCGACAGTCGCGCTTCTGATCGCGGCCGTGGCGGTGATCGGCGCGCTCGAATTCAGTTCGCGCAGTCGAATTGCGCTCAATCCGCCCGCGCTGCCCGCGCACGGCGTGACGATCGAGGGTGATCGCATTCCGGTGCCGTCGTTCCTGCCGGGCATCGCCGATACGCTCGCCGCCGATACCCGTCCGCGCCTCTGGGCGTTCTATAGCAAGGCCGGCGAGTCCCATTGGTGGACTGGGGTCGGGTTCGGCAAGCCGCTGCCGGGCGAGGTGTACAAGAAGGAAATGCCGCCTCGTCTGCTCGCTGCCGAGCCGCAAGCGCTGACGCACGCCCACAACCTGTTTCTGAACACGTGGCTCGAAACGGGCATCGTCGGCGTCGTGCTGGAAGGGGTGCTGTTCGCGGCGCTCGTCATCCGCTTCTGGCGCTTGCGGCGCGAGGTGCCGTGGCTCGCTGCGGGAGGCATCGCGCTCGTCGGCGGCATGATCGCCAAAAACTCCACCGACGATTTCATGTGGCAGACGACCGCGCTCGCGTTCTGGTGCTTCGCCGGTCTGATGCTCGGCCGGGGCGAAAGGCTCACGGGCCGGCTGCCGCCGCATCGCGCAACGCCGGATAAGAACGCGCACAAGCCGCAATAGCCGCCGCTTGCGCGATTCCTCGGGCGCGTCGCCCAGAGGATTAGAATGTCGGATTCTCGCGTGCTGATCCGCATCGCGAATCGAACCGGCGCACTTTCATGCAAACCGAACACCGAGGAAAGATTTGAGCGAGAAGCAGACATTGCGCAAGACCATCGGCGTGGGCGAAGCCAGCTCGCCGACGGCCGTCATGAGACGGCTCTGGCCGTACATTCGTCCGCTGCTCGGCATGGTGATGCTCGGCCTGGTGACGATGGGCATCGTCGCGGCGACCGAAGCGGGCATCCCGATGCTGCTCAAGCCGCTGCTCGACCACGGTTTCGGCTCGAAGAGCAGCGATCACGCGAAATGGCTCGTGCCGGCGGCCGTCATCGGCCTCGCGCTCGTGCGTGGCGGGGCGCAATACGCGTCGGGCTATTTTCTCTCGTACGTGACGAACAAGATCCTGCTGCAACTGCGGCTCGAGATGTTCCAGCGCATGATCCACACGAGCGCGGGCTTTTTCCAGCGCGAGACCGCGAGCACGGTCATCAACGCGGTCGTCTTCGAGGTCAACCAGATTCTGAGCGTGCTGCAAAGCGTGGTCGTCACGCTCGTGCGCGATTCGCTCACGGTCGTGTTTCTGCTCGGCTATCTGTTCATTCTCAACTGGCGCCTCACGCTGATCGTCGCGGTGATTCTGCCGGCCATCGGCTGGCTCGTCAGCAAGATCAACCGGCGGCTGCGGCGCCTGAACCGCGAGCATCAGAGTCTGACCAACGAACTGTCGTACATCGTCGAGGAGACGGTCGGCGGCTACAAGGTCGTGAAGGTGCATAACGGCGAGCCGTACGAGATGGGCCGCTTCACGGAGATGAGCCATCGCCTGCGCGGCTATTCGATGCGCATGCAGGTGTCGGGCGGGCTTGCGCAGCCGCTCACGCAGTTTCTCGCGTCGATCGCGCTCGCAATCGTCATCACGATCGCGGTCGTGCAGTCGGCGAACGACCAGACGACCGTCGGCGGATTCGTTGCGTTCGTCACGTCGATGCTGCTCGTGATTTCGCCGCTGAAGCATCTGATCGACATCAATCAGCCGATGCAGCGCGGCATGACGGCGGCCGAGCTGATCTTCGGCCTGATCGATGAACCGGCCGAGCCGGAGGGCGGCGGACGTCGCCTGGAGCGCGCGCGCGGCGAAGTCGAATTCCGCGACGTGACGTTCAGCTACGGCTCGGTCGACCGGCCGACGCTCGATCGTGTGTCGTTCAAGGTCGCGCCGGGCGAGATGGTCGCGCTGGCGGGGCCGTCGGGCAGCGGCAAGACGACGCTCGTGAATCTGCTGCCGCGTTTCTTCGATCCGCGCGCCGGTCAGGTGCTCGTCGATGGCGTGCCGATCAGCGAGTACAACCTGCACGATCTGCGCGGCCAGCTGGCGATGGTCAGCCAGGATGTCGTGCTCTTCAACGACACGATCGCGGCGAACGTCGCATACGGGCAGACGCCGGATCGCGCGCGCGTGATGGCAGCGCTGACGGCGGCGAATCTCACGGACGTGGTGACTTCACTGCCGGAAGGCATCGATACGCTGATCGGCGGCAATGGCATGCGCTTGTCGGGCGGGCAGCGTCAGCGTCTCGCGATCGCGCGCGCGATCTACAAGGACGCGCCGATCCTGATTCTCGACGAAGCGACTTCAGCGCTGGATTCTGAATCGGAGCGGCATGTGCAGTCGGCGCTCGAAACGCTGATGAAGGGGCGCACCACGCTCGTCATCGCGCACCGGTTGTCGACCATCGAGCGCGCGGACCGGATTCTCGTGATGGAAGCGGGGAAGATCGCCGAGCAGGGCAGTCATGCCGAGTTGCTGCGCAAAGACGGGCTGTACGCGCATTTGCATCGGATTCAGTACCAGCAGCAGGCGGCTTGAGGTTTCAGCCTCGCTCGAACCGGGTTCGAGCGAGGTGGGTGCCGAGGCTACATCAACACAATGTCGTACTGCTCCTGCGACAAGTTGCTCTCCACCTGCAACGAAACCGGCTTCCCGATAAAGTCCATCAGCATCGCCAGATGCTGCGACTCCTCTTCCAGAAACAGATCGATGACCTGCTGCGACGCCACCACGCGAAACTCGCGCGGATTGAACTGCCGGGATTCGCGCATGATTTCGCGCAGCACGTCATAGCACACGGTGCGCGGCGTCTTCACCTGACCCTTTCCCTGGCACGTAGGACACGGCTCGCACAACACATGCGCCAGTGACTCGCGCGTGCGCTTTCTCGTCATCTCGACGAGCCCGAGTTGTGAGAAGCCGTTCACGGTCACGCGCGTTCTGTCGCGCGACAACGCCTTTTTCAACTCGCCCAGAACCTGATCCCGATGCTCGACATTCTCCATGTCGATGAAATCGATGATAATGATCCCGCCGAGGTTCCTCAAGCGCAGTTGCCGCGCGATGGTATGCGCCGCTTCGAGATTGGTCTTGAAGATCGTGTCGTCGAAATTGCGCGCGCCGACATAACCGCCCGTATTGACGTCGATGGTCGTCATCGCTTCGGTCTGGTCGATCATCAGATAGCCGCCTGACTTCAGATCGACGCGCCGCGACAGCGCCCGCTGAATCTCCGCCTCGATGTTGTAGAGATCAAAGAGCGGCCGCTCGCCGGTGTAGTGATGCAGACGCGACGCCACCGCCGGCGTGAACTCCGCGGCGAAATCCGAGAGCATCTGAAACGTTTCGCGCGAATCGACCTGAATGCGCGTGGTCTCGTCGTTGACGAAGTCGCGCAACACGCGTTGCGCGAGGTTCAGATCCTGATAGAGCAGCGTGGTGGGCGGCACGCGCTGCGCCTGAGCCACGATCGTCGCCCACGTTTTGCGCAAGTACGCGACATCGGCTGCGAGCTCTTCGCTCGTCGCATCTTCGGCGATAGTGCGCACGATATAGCCGCCTTTTTCATCGGCGGGCAGGACGGCGGTCAGACGCGCGCGCACGGCCTCGCGCTCCGCTTCGCTCTCGATCTTCTGCGAGATGCCGATGTGCGGCTCCTGCGGCAGATACACGAGCGTGCGCCCCGCGATGCTCACTTGCGTCGACAGCCGCGCGCCTTTCGTGCCGATCGGATCCTTCACGACCTGCACCATCAGCGACTGACCTTCGAAGACGATCTTTTCGATCGGCGTATGCGGTTGCGAGTTATGCGGCTCGCCCGCGATGCGCGGATGCCAGATATCCGCGACATGGAGAAACGCAGCGCGTTCGAGCCCGATGTCGATGAACGCGGACTGCATGCCCGGCAGTACGCGCACGACCTTGCCGAGATAGACGTTGCCGACGCGCCCGCGCGAGAGCGTGCGCTCGACGTGAAGTTCCTGAACGGCGCCTTGCTGAACCAGTGCGACGCGGCTTTCCTGCGGTGTGACGTTGATCAGGATTTCTTCGTTCATGGCCTGTTTAGAATGCGACGCGCGCCACGCGCAAGAGCGCTGCGGTCTCGAAAAGGGGCAGACCCATGATACCCGAATAGGACCCGTCGATTCGCTCGATGAACTCCGCCGCGCGGCCTTGAATGCCGTACGCGCCCGCTTTGCCGAGCGGCTCGCCCGATGCCGCGTAGCGCTGCAGCGCAGCACGGTCGACGTTCGAAAAGCGCACCTGCGAACGCGATAAGGCCGGTTCGAGCAGCGCGCCATCGGCATCGACGACGGCGAGCGCCGTCAGCACTTCGTGCTCGCGGCCCGCGAGGCGTTCGAGCATCGCGACGGCATCGTCTTCGTGCAGCGGCTTGCCGAGGATCATTCCGTCGATGGTGACGGTCGTATCGGCGACGAGAATCGGGGCGGCAGCGAAGCCGCCCGCGACGAGCCGTGCACGCGCCGCGCGCGCCTTCAACGTGCACACGCGCACGACGTAGGCATCGGCGGCTTCGCCGGGCAGCTCGGCTTCGAGCGCTTCGGCGTCTTCATCGGCACGGGGAAGCAGGAGTTCGAACTGCACGCCGAGCTGACGAAGCAGCTCCTGACGGCGCGGGCTTTGCGAGGCGAGATAAACGTAGGGATGAGTCGGCATCTTGAAGTCGGATTCGAATGGCGCGCGAGGCATTCGATCCAACGTCGATCCAACGTCGAAGCCGCCTCACGCGCGATGATAGGGATGATTCTGCGTGATGCTCCACGCGCGGTAAAGCTGTTCGGCGAGCAGCACGCGCACCATGCCATGCGGCAGCGTGAGACTCGATACGCGCAGCAGCAGTTCGGCGCGCGCCTTCACGGCGGGATCGAGCCCGTCCGCGCCGCCGATCACGAACGCGACATCGCGCCCGTCCTGTTGCCAGCCGGGCAGGGCGTTCGCAAGTTGCATCGTGGTCCAGTCGCGGCCGCGTTCATCGAGTGCGACGACGCGCGCGTTCTTCGGCAAGGCGGCTTCGATGCGCTGCCTTTCAGCCGCCATCACGCTCTCGGCATTGCGTCCCGACGAGCGCTGCTCCGGCTTGATTTCCTTGAGCTCGATGCGCAGCTCGGGCGGCATGCGCTTCGCGTATTCGTCGAAGCCATTCGTGATCCAGTCGGGCATCTTGTGCCCGACGGCGAGGATGACCAGCTTCATCGAACGAAGCGGCTTCAGTGCTTGCGCACGGTCTTGCGCGCGGGACGTTTGACGGCGGGCGCGTCGTCTTCTTCGTCCTCGTCTTCATCGGCGGTGACGCTCGCGCCGCCGAACATGTTCGGCTTTTGCAGCTTCACGCGCACGGGCTTGTCGCCCCAGACTTCCTCGAGGTTGTAGTACTGGCGCAGCGCCGGTTGCAGGATGTGCACGACCGCGTCGCCGCAGTCGACCAGCACCCATTCGCCGATCTCTTCGCCTTCCGTGCTGATGATGTCGCCGCCCGCTTCCTTGACCTTCTCGCGCACGCTGTTGGCGAGCGCCTTGGTCTGCCGGTTCGACGTGCCGCTCGCCACGACCACGCGGTCGAAGAGGGAGGTCAGGTGGGTCGTGTTGAACACTTTGATGTCTTGCGCCTTGACGTCTTCGAGACCGTCGATGATCGCGCGTTGAAGCTTCTGAAGTTCCATAGTTACGGTGTCTGGTACAGGTGATGTTGAACAATATAGTCCCATACGGCCGATGGGACCTGAGCGCGGGCGCCGGTCGTGCCGTTCATCGAACGTGCTTCCTCGCGGATCGCCGTGGCGGATACGTCGAGCAGCAGCATTTCGTCGATGTGCATATGGCCGTGCGGGCTCGCGCGCAAAACCTCGGGCGATGCGCCGCGTGCCGCGAATTCCGCCGCGACTTCAGCGGGCAGCGTCGCGACGTCGAAGCCCGCGCGCGTTTCCACGCAGACGTGCGCGTAGTCGAAAAGCCGCTTCCACTGATGCCACGAATTGAGCTTGACGAGCTGATCCGCGCCCATCAAAAGCGAGATCGACGCGTTCGCGCCTTCGCGTTCGCGCCAGTGCGCGAGTGTGTCGACGGTGTACGTGTCGCCCTGGCGATCGATCTCGTCGGTGGCGACCGTGATCCGCACGCCGTCGAGCGAGAGCGAGGCCGCCGCCGCGCGCGTCATCGCCAAGCGATGCTCCGGCGCCGATACGCCCGCCTTCTGCCACGGCTGACCGGCGGGCAATAGCACCAGCTCGGTCAGTTGCAGCAATTCGACGAAGCGCCGCGCGAGCGCGAGATGCCCGTTGTGAATCGGATCAAACGTGCCGCCGAAAAGGCCGACGCGCTTCGCGCAGGGCGTCACAGCCATTCCCGGCGCACCAGAAAGTCGTCGTACAGCCGCGCTTCCGGCGTGCCGCGCTCCGGCTTCCAGTCATAGCGCCAGTTCGCGACGGGCGGCATCGACATCAGGATCGATTCGGTGCGTCCGCCGCTTTGCAGACCGAAATGCGTGCCGCGATCGAACACGAGATTGAACTCGACATAGCGGCCGCGCCGGTACGCCTGGAATTCACGCTCGTGCTCGCCATAGGGCGTGTCGCGACGGCGCTCGATGACCGGCAGATACGCGTTCAGGAACGCATCGCCGACGCTGCGCATCATCGCGAACGAGCGCTCGAAGCCGGGCTCCGAGACATCGTCGAAGAAAATGCCGCCGATGCCGCGCTGCTCGTTGCGGTGCTTGAGATAGAAGTACTCGTCGCACCACGTCTTGAAGCGCGGGTACAGGTCCGCGCCGAACGGATCGAGCGCATCGCGGCACACCCGATGGAAATGCCGCGCATCGTCTTCGTAGCCGTAGATCGGCGTGAGATCCATGCCGCCGCCGAACCAGAAGATGGGCGCTTCGCCTTCCTTCGTCGCGGTGAGCATGCGCACGTTCATGTGCACGGTCGGGCAGTGCGGATTGCGCGGATGCATGACGAGCGATACGCCGAGCGCCTCGAAACCACGCCCGGCGAGCTGCGGACGCGCCGCGCTCGCGGACGGCGGCAGCGCGTCGCCCTGCACATCCGAAAAGCCGATGCCGCCGCGCTCGAAAAAGCCGCCGCCTTCGAGCATGCGCGTCACGCCGCCGCCGCGCAGATGCGCGCCGGGTTCGCGGGTCCAGGCGTCGGTGGCGAAGGCGGTGCCGTCGAAGGCGCCGAGCGCATCGGCGATGCGCGTCTGCAGACCCGTCAGATAGTCGCGCACGGCTGCGATATCGTGGGCTGCGTCATGTTCGTTGCGTTGTTCCGCGCTGCGGTTCGGTTCACTCATCGATTGCTGCGTGCGTCCTGAGGGCGGCCAGAAATAGGCGGGGTTAACCCTTCGTCTCGAATCTCTAAAAAGCACGCTGCCGGACACGAGGTCCGGCAGCGTGTGGGCTCGTGCGGCGTGAGCCGCGTCAATTCAGTGCTTGTCGCCAGGTTTGTCCGCCGACTGCTTGCGGTTCACCGCCCGATAGCCGATGTCCCGCCGATACTGCATGCCGTCGAACGAAATCTGGTTGACTGTATCGTAGACCACGGATTGCGCGCCGCGCACGGAATCCGCCAATCCGACGACGCACAGCACGCGCCCGCCCGAGGTCGTGAGCTTTCCGTCGGTCAGCGTCGTGCCCGCGTGGAAAGTGACGGAATTCTCGGTTTCCGCGGGAATGCCGCTGATGCGGTCGCCCTTGCGCGGCGTGTCCGGATAGTTGTGCGCCGCGAGCACGACGCCGAGCGCCGTGCGGCGGTCCCAGTCGAGATCGATGGTGTCGAGCTTGCCGTCGATGGCCATTTCCACGACCTTCGAGAAATCGCCCTTCAGACGCGCCATGATCGGCTGCGTTTCGGGATCGCCCATGCGGCAGTTGAATTCGAGCGTTTTCGGATTGCCGTTCGCGTCGATCATCAGGCCGGCGTACAGGAAGCCGGTGAAGCGGATGCCTTCGTTTTCCATGCCGCGCACCGTCGGCTGGATGATTTCGCGCATCACGCGCGCGTGCAGTTGCGGCGTGACGATCGGCGCGGGCGAATACGCGCCCATGCCGCCCGTGTTCGGACCCTTGTCGCCGTCGAGCAGGCGCTTGTGGTCCTGGCTCGACGCGAGGGGCAGCACGTGCTTGCCGTCCACCATCACGATGAAGCTCGCTTCCTCGCCCGCGAGGAATTCCTCGATCACGACGCGCGCGCCCGCATCGCCGAGCTTGTTGTCGGCGAGCATCGAATCGACGGCCGCGTGCGCTTCTTCCAGCGACATCGCGACGACGACGCCCTTGCCGGCGGCGAGGCCGTCGGCCTTGATGACGATCGGCGCGCCTTTCGCGTCGATGTAGGCGTGCGCGGCAGCCGGCTCCGAGAACGTCTCGTATTCGGCGGTCGGGATGTTGTGGCGCTTCATGAACGCCTTGGCGAAGTCCTTCGAGCTTTCGAGCTGCGCGGCTTCCTTGCTCGGGCCGAAGATTTTCAGCCCGCGCGAGCGGAACAGATTGACGATGCCCGCGGCGAGCGGCTGTTCCGGACCGACGAGCGTGAACGCGACATGTTCCTTCTCGACGAAATCGGCGAGTTCCGCCGGGTCCGTGATGTCGACGTTGCGCAGGCGCTCGTCCTGCGCGGTGCCGCCGTTGCCCGGCGCGACATAGACGATCTGCACGCGCGGCGATTGCGCGAGCTTCCAGGCCAGCGCGTGTTCGCGGCCGCCGGAACCGACGACGAGTAACTTCATGTGAATCCCCGAAATCCTGACAAAAAGCGGCTTGAGAAAAAGCGGCGGGTGCATCGACCGTAAAGCGCGCAGATGACATTCGTCATAACGTCGCGAAGGCGGCTCGCGCTGACATCGGCTGCGTCACGCGCCTTCCAGGGGCGATGCGGCGCCGCGATGATCGCGCGGCGCTGCTCCGGCATGCGAGCCGAAGCGAAAGATGTTCCATGCGCGAGCGCAGCGGCTTTCGATGCCGCCGCGCCCGGCGCGATCCGAAGCTCAGTCTTCGTTGATCGCGGCGTTTGTATAAACTTCCTGCACGTCGTCGAGATTTTCGAGCGCATCGAGCAGTTTTTGCATTTTCACCGCGTCGTCGCCGCTGAATTCGACTTCCGTCTGCGGTTTCATCGTGACTTCGCCGAGTTCCGCCTTGAAGCCGGCCGCTTCGAGCGCGTCCTTCACCTTCTGGAAATCGTTCGGCGGGCACACCACTTCGATGCTGCCGTCCTCGTTCGTCACGACGTCGTCCGCGCCGGCTTCGAGCGCGGCGTCCATCAGCTTGTCTTCCGGCGTGCCGGGCGCGAACAGGAACTGGCCGACGTGGTCGAACATGAACGACACCGAGCCGTCCGTGCCCATGTTGCCGCCGAATTTCGAGAACGCGTGGCGCACTTCCGCGACCGTGCGGGTGCGGTTGTCCGTCATCGTGTCGACGATGATCGCCGCGCCGCCGATGCCGTAGCCTTCGTAGCGGATTTCCTCGTAATTCGCGCCATCCACGCCGCCGACGCCGCGCTGGATCGCGCGGTTGATGTTGTCCTTCGGCATGTTGGCGTCGTAGGCCTTGTCGATGGCGAGCCGCAGGCGCGGGTTCGAATCGACCTCGCCGCCGCCCATGCGCGCAGCAACCTGGATTTCCTTGATGAGGCGCGTCCAGACCTTGCCTTTCTTCGCGTCGGCCGCGGCTTTCTTATGCTTGATGTTGGCCCATTTGGAATGACCCGCCATTACCTTTCTCCATCGCGCGCGGGGCTATAAGCCGTGCGCCTAGTGTGCTGTCGTGCTGAATGTGTCTGTCCGGCGCGCGCTTTGCGGCGGCAGCCGGGTTCGCCCGGGGATCGCTGGATCCGGCGCAACCCGAATAGGAACAGACCGAAATTTTAGCATGGCAGCACGCGCTCTCAATGCCGCGCGGCGCGGGCAGGAACGTGAAAATCGGCGCAAACCGTGCGAAATTCCGTCGAATCGCGTCGAAAGCGGCCGTAAACGCAAACCGCCGCGCGAATGGCGCGGCGGTCGGGGCGATTCAGGCAGACGCTTAATTCTTCGTGCCGAACAGACGATCGCCCGCGTCGCCGAGACCCGGAACGATATACGCATGCTCGTTCAGGTGGGAATCGAGCGATGCGACGTACAGCTTCACGTCCGGATGCGCGTCCTGGAACACCTTCACGCCTTCGGGCGCCGCGACCAGCGCGACGAACACGATATTTTCGCTTTGCACGTTGCGGCGTTTCATGACGTCGACGGCGTGCACCGCCGAATAGCCCGTCGCGACCATCGGATCGCACAGGATGAAGACGCGCTCTTCGAGATCGGGCGGCAGGCGCACGAGATACTCGACCGGACGATGATCGTCCGCCCGATACACGCCGATATGCCCGACCCGCGCCGAGGGCACGAGATCCAGCAGGCCGTCCGACATGCCGATGCCCGCGCGCAGGACCGGCACGATCGCGAGCTTCTTGCCGGCGATCACCGGCGCGTCGATCTCGAGGAGCGGCGTTTCCACGCGCTTGGTCGTGAGCGGCAGATTGCGCGTGATTTCGTAGCCCATCAGCAGCGTGATTTCCCGCAGGAGCTCGCGGAACGTGCGCGTCGACGTGTCCTTGTCGCGCATGTGGGTGAGCTTGTGCTGGATCAGCGGGTGATCGGTGATGAAAAGATTGGGAAAGCGGCTGTCTTGTTTCATGGGTCTCGCGCGCGGCGCGTCCTGCTCGTGTGATGTTCTGCCTCTGACGCTCGGTGAGCGCACAGTGGCGACAGTTTACCCAAAAGCCCGCCCGTGCCTAAGAAGAATCGCGCGCGCCGCGAGGGCCGCCGACGTTGCCGCCCCGATTCTTCTAGAATTGCGCGAGAGGCGTGTTCACGCCGATCGCGACAACGACAAGGAGGATGGACGATGGACATGGGAATCGCGGGCCGCACCGCGCTGGTGTGCGCGGCGAGCAAGGGGCTCGGACGCGGATGCGCCGAAGCGCTCGCCGCCGAAGGCGTGAATCTGGTGATCACCGCGCGCACGGCGGAAACGCTCGAAGCGACGGCGGCGCACATCCGCTCGACGTACGGCGTCACGGTGACGACCGTCGCGGGCGACATCACGACGCCCGAAGGCCACGCCGCCGCGCTGGCCGCATGCCCGGCGCCAGACATTCTGGTGAACAACGCGGGCGGCCCGCCGCCGGGCGACTTCCGCACCTTCACGCACGACATGTGGATCAAGGCGCTCGAAGGCAACATGCTGACGCCGATCGAGCTGATCAAGGCAACCATCGACGGGATGATCGAGCGCGGCTTCGGGCGCGTGGTGAACATCACGAGTTCGTCGGTGAAGGCGCCCATCGACGTGCTCGGCCTGTCCAACGGCGCGCGCTCGGGCCTGACCGGTTTCGTCGCGGGCGTCGCGCGCAAGGTCGCATCGACCGGCGTCACGATCAACAATCTGCTGCCGGGCACGTTCGACACCGACCGCATCGCCGTGACGATGGAAGCGCAGGCGAAGGCGCAGAACATCTCGATCGACGACATGCGCGCGCGCCGTGCGCAAAGCCTGCCCGCGGGCCGATTCGGCACGTCGGAAGAGTTCGGCAAGGCCTGCGCGTTCCTGTGCAGCGTGCATGCGGGCTACATCACCGGTCAGAATCTGCTGATCGATGGCGGCGCTTATCCTGGCACGTACTGATCGAGGAGCATGCACATGACCACACGCGTCGCGCTGATCGCGCACGACATGAAGAAGGACGACATCGTCACGCTCGCGGGCGAGTTCGTCGACACGCTCGCGCAATGCAGTCTCGTCGCGACGGGCACGACCGGCGGGCGCGTCGCGGCGGCGCACGGGCTGGAGATCGAACGCAAGCTGTCCGGTCCGCACGGCGGCGACCTGCAGATCGGCGCGGAACTGGCGGAAGGGCGCGTGAATATCGTGATCTTCCTGCGCGATCCGATGACCCCGCAGCCGCACGAGCCCGACATCAACGCGCTCGTGCGCGCCTGCGACGTGCACAACGTGCCGTGCGCGACGAACATCGCGACGGCGCGCATGATTCTCGACGACTTGCGCCTGCGCTTTGCGCGGGCGTCCTGAAGCACGCATCTTGAAGCACGCATCCTGACGCACGAAAGGAGATGAACGAGCGATGACCAAGGCAATCCGATTCGACAAGGCAGGCGGCCCGGAAGTCATGAAGTGGGTCGACGTGGACGTGGGCGCGCCCGGCAAGGGCGAGATTCGCGTGAAGCATCATGCGGTGGGGCTGAATTTCATCGACGTGTATTTCCGCACCGGCCTCTATCCGATGCCGCTGCCGGGCGGCCTCGGCATGGAAGCCGCGGGCGAGGTGACGGCGGTGGGCGAGGGCGTCGCGCAGTTCAAGCCGGGCGATCGTGTCGCGTATGCATCGCGGCCGCCGGGCGCCTATGCGCAAGAGCGCGTGATGTCGGCGGAGTATGTCGTCAAGCTGCCGGATTCGATCGGCTATGAAGACGCCGCGTCGATCATGCTGCAAGGCCTGACCGCGCAGTATCTTTTGCGGCGGACGTATCGCGTGAAGGCGGGCGACACGGTGCTGATTCACGCGGCGGCGGGCGGTGTCGGCATGCTCGCGTGCCAGTGGGCGAAGGCGCTCGGCGCGACGGTGATCGGCACGGTCGGCTCCGACGAAAAAGCCGAGTTGGCGAAAGCGCATGGCTGCGATCATCCGATCGTCTACACGCGCGAAAACTTCACGCAGCGCGTGCGCGAAATCACGAACGGCGCGGGCGTGCCCGTCGTCTACGATTCGATCGGCAAGGACACGTATATCGCATCGCTCGATTGCCTGTCGCCGCTCGGACTGTTCGTGAGCTTCGGCAATTCGTCGGGACCGTTGCCGCCGCTCGACTCGTCCGAGCTTGCCGGACGCGGCTCCCTCTATTTCACGCGGCCGACGCTCTTCAGCTACATCGCCAAACGCAGCGATCTCGACACGATGGCCGCGGAACTGTTCGATGTCGTGTCGTCGGGCAAGGTGAAGACGAACGTGCGCCAGCGTTATCCGCTTTCCGATGCAGCGCGCGCGCACGAAGACCTCGAGGCGCGCAAGACGACCGGCTCGACGATTTTTCTGCCCTGACACGCGGCGTGGGGCGGTTCGTGAAACTAACGATCCAATAAAACATGAGCGAGCCGTCCTTCACCGTCGTCCTGATCGAGGACGAAAAGCAGATTCGCCGCTTCGTGCGCGTGTCGCTCGAAGCGCAGGGCATGACGGTCCATGAAGCGGAAACAGGGCAGAAAGGCCTCGTCGAAGCCGCGACGCGCAAGCCGGATCTCGTGATCGTCGATCTCGGCTTGCCCGATACCGACGGCATCGACGTCATTCGCGAACTGCGCGGCTGGACCGAGCTGCCGATCATCGTGCTGTCGGCGCGCACGCAAGAGGAAGAGAAAGTCGCCGCGCTCGATGCCGGCGCCGACGATTACCTCACGAAGCCCTTCGGCGTTTCCGAACTGATGGCGCGGATTCGCGCGCATTTGCGGCGGCGCAATCAGGCGTCGGCGAGCGAAACGCCGGTTGTCACTTTCGGCGATGTCACCGTCGATCTCGCGTTGCGCCGCGTCACAAAAAACAGCGAGAACGTGCATCTGACGCCGATCGAATACCGGCTGCTATCGACGCTCGTGCGGCACGCCGGGCGCGTGCTCACGCATCGGCAATTGCTGGTGGAAGTGTGGGGGCCGTCGCATGTCGAAAGCCCGCATTATCTGCGCATCTACATGGCGCATCTGCGCCAGAAGCTCGAGCGCGATCCCGCGCAGCCGGAGCATATCGTGACGGAAACGGGTGTCGGTTACAGGCTCGTCGGCGTGGCGTGATGGACGGCGTTGAGCGCATCGAGCACGCTATCGATGGGCTCGTCGCCGCCGACGAACGCGATCATCCGGTCGCGGATGCCGAGCGTCACGCAGCGCACCGCGATGCGCGCGACATCGGCGCGCGCGACTTCGGGCTTGTGTTCCGTGAGTTCGTCGGCGAGCGCGATCGCGCCGTGCGCCGGTTCATCCGATAACGGTCCGGGCCGAAGAATCGCAAAAGGCACGCCGCGATGCGCGACGTATTCATCGGCTTCACGCTTCATCCGTGAATAGTGGCGCAGCGCAAATCCGCTGCGCTCGGGATAAAACGCCGACAACGCGCTCACGACGACGAGCTGCCGCACACGCCGGCGCTTCGCGGAATCGGCGGTGCGCATGACGGCGTCGCGGTCGATCGCGCGCTCCTCGTGCACGCCCTCGTTTTCCGCCGATCCGGCTGCGTAGATCACGTGCGTGATGTCGTCGAAGGCGTGGGAAAAGTCCTGGGTCAGATCGCCGAGCACGATGTCGGCGCCCATCGCCGCGAACTCGCTCTTGTGCGCGGACTTGCGCAGCATCGCGCGAAACGGCACGGCGTCGTGATGCAGGCGTTTGGCGATGAGCCGGCCGGTGCGGCCGTGCGCGCCGATCAGCAGAACCTTCAGCGTTTTCATGCGCAACGCTCCTTCGCCGTGGGTCTCTACCCGACAAAGTAGGCGATTTTCGAGCGATATGCCGCGGGACGCGTGTGCGCCCGCAGCATTTTCTCATCGGCTTATTCAGCCGCGTTCGCGGGACGCGCGCGGCCCTGACGGCGCGCACGCCGCTCTTCCGCGCGAATGCGGAAGCGGTCCATGTAGAGATAGACGACGGGCGTCGTATAGAGCGTCAGCATCTGACTCACGATCAGCCCGCCGACGATCGCGATGCCGAGCGGCGCACGCATCTCCGAGCCTTCGCCGGTGCCGAACGCGAGCGGCAGCGCGCCGAGCAGGGCGGCCGCCGTCGTCATCATGATCGGGCGGAAGCGCAAGAGACACGCCTCGCGGATCGCGTCCTGCGGCGTCTGCGCGCCGTGGCGCGTCGCCTCGATGGCGAAGTCGACCATCATGATCGCGTTCTTCTTCACGATGCCGATGAGCAGAATCACCGCAATCAGCGCGATGATGCTGAACTCCGTCTTGAACAGCAGCAACGCGAGCAGCGCGCCGATGCCGGCGGACGGCAAAGTGGAAAGAATCGTGATCGGATGGATGTAGCTCTCGTACAGAATCCCGAGCACGATATAGACCGCCGCCAGCGCCGCGAGAATCAGGAGCGGCTGGTCGTTGAGCGATTGCTGGAACGCCTGCGCCGTGCCCTGGAAGGTGCCGTGGATGGTCTGCGGCACGCCGAGCGTGGCCATCGTTTCGTAGATCGCGGCGGTCGCGTCGGACAGCGACTTGCCCGGCGGCAGATTGAACGAAATCGTCGACGCGACGAACTGGCTCTGGTGATTCACCGAGAGCGGCGTGTTGCCCGGCCCGAACTTCGCGATGGCCGAGAGCGGCACCATCGTTTCCTTCGACGTCGACACTGCCGCGCCCGATGACGAACCGCCCTTGCCCGTTGCCGAGATCGCGTTCGTCGCCGAGTTCTTCACGGCGGCGAGCGCGAGGGCGGCGGTGGTGTCGGAAGTGCTCGTCGACGAGCCGCCCGCGCCGGTCGATCCCGTCGCGGATGTCGACGCGGTCGTCGTCGCACCCGACGTCGTGGTCGATTGCGTCGATGCCGAGCCGCTCGCCGTGCCGCCCGACGTGCTGATGTAGATCTGCTTGAGCATCTCCGGGTCTTGCCAGTATTTCGGCGCGAGCTCCATCACCACGTGATACTGCGACAGCGGGTTGTAGATGGTCGAGACCTGGCGCTGGCCGAACGCGTCGTAGAGCGTGTTGTCGATCTGCGCCGGCTTGATGTTCAGACGCGCGGCGGTGGCGCGGTCGAACGTGACCATCGCTTCGAGACCGCCTTGTTGCTGGTCGGAGTTGACGTCGGCGAGTTCGGGGCGCTTTTGCAACGCGTCGGTGAGAATCGGGCCCCACTTGTAGAGATCGGCGGTGGAGTCCGATAGCAGCGTGAACTGATACTGCGCGTTCGACTGCCGCCCGCCCACGCGAATGTCCTGCACGGCCTGAAGGAACGTGCGCGCGCCGGCGACATCCGCGAGCGGCTTGCGCAGGCGGTTGATCACCTGATCGGCGGAAACCTTGCGCACGCTCTTCGGCTTGAGCGAAATGAACATGAAGCCCGAGTTGGTCGAGCGGCCGCCCGTGAAGCCCGCGACGCTGTCGACGGCCGGGTCCGCTTCGACGATCTTCATCATTTCCGCGAACTTGACTTTCATCGCCTGGAACGACGTGCTCTGATCCGCCTGAATGCCGCCGATGATGCGCCCCGTGTCCTGCTGCGGGAAAAAACCCTTCGGCACGATGATGTACAGAAACACGTTCAGCCCGATGGTCGCGAACAGAATCATCAAAATCGTGCGCGGATGCGCGAGCGCCCAGCCGAGCGTGCGCGCGTAGCCGCGCTGCATGCGGTCGAACTGGCGTTCCAGCCAACGCGCGATACGGCCTTCCTGCTTGCGCTCGTGCGGCTCTTCGAGCAGACGGGAGCACATCATTGGCGTGACGGTCAGCGATACGACGAGCGACACGCCGATCGCAAGCGACAGCGTGAGCGCGAACTCGCGGAAGAGCCGCCCGACGATACCGCCCATCAGCAAAATGGGCAGGAACACGGCGACGAGCGACACGCTGATCGACAGCACCGTGAAGCCGACTTCGCGCGCGCCGATGATCGCCGCCTCCATGCGCGGCACGCCTTTCTCCACATGCCGCGTGATGTTTTCGAGCACGACGATCGCGTCGTCGACGACGAAGCCCGTCGCGATGGTCAGCGCCATCAGCGACAGGTTGTCGAGCGAAAAGCCGAGCAGATACATTGCCGCGAAGGTGCCGATGATCGATATCGGCACGGCGACGCTCGGTATCAGCGTCGCGCGCCAGTTGCGCAGGAACAGGAACACGACCATCACGACGAGCGCCACCGCGATCGCGAGCGTGAGTTCGGTGTCGTGCAGCGACGCGCGGATCGTCGTGGAGCGGTCGGCGGTCGGCGTGATCTGGACGTCGGCGGGAAGGGCGGCTTGCAATTGCGGCAGCATCGACTTCACGCGGTCGATCGTTTCGATGATGTTCGCGCCCGGCTGGCGATACAGGATCACGAGCACCGCGCGCTTGTTGTTGATGAGGCCGAGATTGCGCAGGTCTTCGACCGAATCGACCACTTCGCCGACATCGGACAGCTTTACCGCCGAGCCGTTGCGGTACGCGACCACGAGATCCTTGTACTGCGCCGCCTTGCTCGCCTGATCGTTGGTGTAGAGCTGGACGCGGGTGCCCTTGAATTCGATCGCGCCCTTCGGACTGTTCGCATTCGCCGACGCGAGCGCGGCGCGCACATCCTCGAGCCCGATGCCGTAGTGAAAGAGCGCGCCCGGTTCCAGCTCGACGCGCACGGCCGGATTCGCGGAGCCGCTCACATCGACTTCGCCGACGCCCGGCACGGTCGACAGCGTCTGCTGCAGCACGGTCGCGGCGGAGCCGTAGAGCGCGCCCGCCGTGCGCGTGGGCGAGGAGAGCGCGAGGACGAGAATCGGCGCGTCGGCGGGATTGACCTTGTGGTACGTCGGGTTCTGGCGCAGCGCGGTCGGCAGGTCGGCGCGCGCGGCGTTGATCGCGGCCTGCACGTCGCGCGCGGCGCCGTCGATGTCGCGATTCAGGCCGAATTGCAGCGTGATGCGCGTCGTGCCGACGGAACTCATCGACGTCATTTCGCTGACATCCGCGATGGTGCCCAGATGCCGCTCCAGCGGACTCGCGACGCTCGTCGCCACCGTCTCCGGGCTCGCGCCCGGCAAGGACGCCTGCACGGAGATGGTCGGAAAATCGACCTGCGGCAAGGGCGCCACCGGCAGCCGCACGAACGCGAACATGCCCGCGAGCGCAATGCCGATTGCGAGCAATGTCGTAGCGACCGGCCGGCCGATGAAGAGGCGCGACATGTTCATGACTCAACGGCCCTCGCTGGCGGGCGCCGGCGGCGCGTCACGGTGAAAACGCGCGCGCAGCTTGCGGGCGAGGGAATCGAAGCCGAGATAGATGACGGGCGTCGTGAAGAGCGTGAGCAACTGCGACACGATCAGACCGCCGACGATCGCCACGCCGAGCGGACGCCGCAGCTCCGAGCCCGCGCCCCAGCCGAGCATCAGCGGCAGCGCGCCGAGAAGTGCTGCCATTGTCGTCATGAGAATCGGGCGGAAGCGCAACAGGCACGCCTGGAAGATGGCTTCGCGCGGCGGCTTGCCCTGATCGCGCTCTGCTTCGAGCGCGAAGTCGATCATCATGATCGCGTTCTTCTTCACGATGCCGATCAGCAGCACGATGCCGATGATGCCGATGATGTCCAGATCGTGCCCGGTGACCATCAGCGAAAGCAGCGCGCCGACGCCCGCGGACGGCAGCGTCGAAAGAATGGTGATCGGATGGATGAAGCTCTCGTACAGCACGCCGAGCACGATATACATCGTCACGATGGCCGCGAGAATCAGGAACAGCTCGTTCGACAGCGACGCCTGGAACGCGAGCGCCGCGCCCTGATAGCGGATCTGGAACGACGCGGGCAAGCCGATTTCCTGCTTCGCCTGCTCGATGACTTTCACCGCCTCGCCGAGCGACGCGCCCTTCGCGAGATTGAAGGACACGGTCGTCGCCGGGAACTGGCCGAGGTGCGTGACAAGCAAGGGCGCCGCGCGTTCGTGGAACTTGGCGATGGCCGAGAGCGGCACCTGACCGTTCGTCGCGGTGGAAGAGGGCAGATAGATGCCGTTGAGCGTTTCGCTGTAATGCGCGTCGGACGGTTCGGCTTCGAGAATCACGCGGTACTGGTTCGACTGCGTGAAGATCGTCGAGATGATGCGCTGGCCGAAGGCGTCGTAGAGCGCGTTGTCGACGGTCGCGGGCGTGATGCCGAAGCGCGCGGCCGTTTCCCGGTCGATCTCGATGTACACCGACTGACCGTTCTGCTGCAGATCGGTCGCGACGTCGGTGAGCACCGACGTGTGTTGCAGCCGCTCGACGAGCTTCGGCACCCATTCCGCGAACTCGGACGGGTTCGGGTCCGTCAGCATGAACTGATATTGCGTCGGGCTGACGGTCGAGTCGATCGTCAGATCCTGCACCGGCTGCATATACAGCTTGATGCCGGGAATATCGGCGACTTCGCTCTGGATCGTGCGGATGATGTCGCTCGACGTGTTGCTGCGGTCGTCGCGCGGCTTCAGGTTGATGAGCATGCGCCCGCTGTTGAGCGTGATGTTCGAGCCATCTACGCCGACGAACGAAGTCAGGCTTTCGACATCCGGGTTCTGCAGAATTTTCTTCGCGAGCGCCTGCTGCTGGTCCGCGACGGCCTGATACGACGCGGCCTGCGGCGCCTGCGTGATCGCCTGAATGACGCCGGTGTCCTGCGTCGGGAAAAAGCCCTTCGGAATGAACACGTACAGCACGGCGGTCAACACGAGCGTGAGCACGAAGACGAAGAGCGTCGCGCGTTGCCGTTCGAGCACCCAGTTCAGCGCGACCGCATAGCGCCCGATCACGTAATCGATGAACTGATGCGCGCGCGCCTCGAAGCGTTTGCTTTCCTTCGGCGGCGTGTGGCGCAGGAGTTTCGCGCACATCATCGGCACGAGCGTGAGCGAGACGATCGCCGAAATCACGATGGTCACCGCGAGCGTGATCGCGAATTCGTGGAAGAGGCGGCCGACGACATCGCCCATGAAGAGCAGCGGAATCAGTACGGCGATCAGCGAGACTGTCAGCGAAATGATGGTGAAGCCGATCTGCTTCGAACCCTTGAGCGCCGCTTCGAGCGGCGATTCGCCTTCCTCGACGTAACGCGCGATGTTTTCGATCATCACGATGGCGTCGTCGACGACGAAGCCGGTCGCGATGGTCAGCGCCATCAGCGAGAGGTTGTCGAGCGAGAAGCCGCACAGGTACATGATCGCGAGCGTGCCGACCAGTGACAGCGGCACCGACAAGCTCGGGATGAGGGTCGCGTAGACGTTCGCCAGGAACAGATAGATGACGAGCACGACCAGCACGACGGATAGCGCGAGTTCGAACTGCACGTCGCGAACCGATGCGCGGATGGTCGTGGTGCGGTCGGTGACGACGCGCACGTCGAGCGCCGCGGGCAGCGACTGCTGCAATTGCGGCAGGATTTTCTTGATGCCGTCGACGACGGCGATCACGTTCGCGCCCGGCTGACGCTGCACGTTCAGGATGATCGCGGGCGTCGAGTCGACCCACGCGCCGAGCTTCGTGTTCTCCGGTCCCTCGACGATGCTCGCGACATCCGTCAGCATCACCGGACGGCCATTGCGATACGCGACGACCGCGCTCTTGTAGGCGTTGGCGTCGGTGAGCTGGTCGTTCGCGTTGATCGTGTAGGCGCGCGTCGGGCCGTCGAAGTTGCCCTTCGGCGTGTTGACGTTGAGGTTGGAAATCGTCGTGCGCAGATCGTCGATGTTGAGGCCATACGACGCAAGCGCCCGCGTGTTCGCGCGAATGCGCACGGCAGGGCGATTGCCGCCGCTCACCGAGACGAGGCCCACGCCCGCCACCTGCGAGATTTTCTGCGCGAGACGGGTATCGGCGAGATCCTGCACTTGCGTCAGCGGCAAGGTTTTCGAGCTGACCGCGAGCGTCATGATCGGCGCGTCGGCGGGATTCACCTTCGCGTAGATCGGCGGCGCGGGCAGGTCGGACGGCAGCAGATTGCCCGCCGCGTTGATCGCCGCCTGCACTTCCTGCTCGGCGATATCGAGCGGCAAATCGAGACTGAACTGCAGCGTGATGACCGATGCGCCCGCCGAGCTCTGCGACGACATCTGGTTCAGGCTCGCCATCTGCCCGAACTGCTTTTCGAGCGGCGCGGTGACGCTCGATGTCATCACGTCCGGCGACGCGCCCGGATAGAAGGTCTGGACCTGGATCGTCGGATAGTCGACGGCGGGCAGCGCCGAGAGCGGCAGAAAGCGCAGCGCGACGAGGCCGACCAGCATGATCGCCGCCATCAGGAGCGCCGTGCCGACCGGGCGCAGAATAAAAATGCGGGATGGATTCATGCGTCGTGCTTGGACTTACTGCTGCGGTTGCTGACGTCGATGCCCGCCGTGGCGCGCGCCCGATGCCGCCGAAGCTGGCACGGTCGCGGATGCGCCCGAAGCGCCCGAGGCACCGGAAGCCGCCTTCGCTTTCTCGGCCGGAATCGTGATCTTGGCGCCTTCCTTCAGGCGGTCGGAGCCGTCGATGACCACGCGCTCGCCGACTTCCAGGCCGGACTTGATGCTGGTGCGCTCGCCATCGACCGGACCGGTCTTCACGTTGCGCACGGTGACGGTGTTGTCCGGCTTCACCACGTACACGAACGCGCCCGACGAGCCGTTCAGCACCGCCGGCGTCGGCACGATGGTCGCGTTCTTGATGACATCGACGAGCAGCTTCGTGTTCACGAACTGATTCGGGAAAAGCATGCTTTCTTTATTGTCGAAGGTGGCGCGCAGCTTGACGGTGCCGGTCGTCGTGTCGATCTGGTTGTCGACCGTTTCGAGATAGCCTGCTTCGAGCGACGTGGTGTTCGCGTGGTCATACGCCGTGACCGACATCTTCGTGCCCGCGTGCAGCGGCTTGAGAATGGCGGCGAGATTGTCTTCGGACGTGGTGAAGATCACGCTGATCGGCTGCAACTGCGTGATGACGACGACGCCGTTCGTGTCGCCCGTGGTCACGTAGTTGCCCGGATCGACCTGGCGCAGGCCGACGCGCCCCGACACCGGCGCCGTGATGCGCGCGTAGGTCAGATCGAGCTTGTACGTGTCGACGTTGGCCTGATCCGACTTCACCGCGCCTTCGTACTGCTTCACGAGCGACGCCTGCGTATCGACCTGCTGTTTCGCGATGGAATCTTGCGAAAGCAGCGTTTGATACCGCTGCAAGTCGAGCCGCGCGGTCTGCAGGAGCGCCTGATCCTTCGCGAGCGCGCCTTCCGCGTTGCGCAGCGAGATTTCATACGGGCGCGGATCGATCTGCGCGAGCACGTCGCCCTTCCTGACCATCTGGCCTTCTTTGAACGCGACGTCGACGAGCGTGCCGTTCAACTGCGTCTTGACCGTGACGTTCGCAAGCGGCGTGACCGTACCGAGCGAATTGATGACGACAGGCATCTCGCCTTGCGTGACGCTCGCCACGTGCACCGGCTGCGGCTGGTTCATCGGGTTCGGTGCGCCGCGCCGTCCGCCTTGACGCGCTTCCGGCGTGCCGCTCGTGCCGCCGCTCTCGCCGCGGTTCCACGGATGCCACCACGCGAGCGCTCCTGCGACGATCAAAATCGCAACGATGAGCGGAACGATCCGGCGCCGGCGCGGCGCGGGTTCGATGGCGGCAGGCGAGGGAGGCGTCGGGCGCGATTGCCCTGGGGGATTCTTTTGGTCGTCCATCGGTTCGGTGGCTGGGTCTTTCAAATCTGTTCGAAGCGTGGGCGGGCGGCGGTCACGGTTCAGGCGCGGGCGTCGCGCTGCGCGCATGAACCGCTCCCGAAGCGGAGGCCGTGAATGATGCGGGGCCGTCGAAAGCGGCTGGAAAGATTGCCTGCTCAAGTCAGGCGAGCGATCCGGCACGGCCCCTATGCGCGCGAAGCATGATGCTACGTCCCGCACCCGAGGCCGTCCACCGGCCATTCTTTCTGTTGATTACGACTGTTACACGCACATCGATGCGTGCTTTCGACGCGCTTCGGCGGCCCGGCAGCCGAAGCGTGGTCAGCCGGCGGCGCGCGTGGCGTTCGTGGCGTGCGTGCCGCCGATCTCGCGCGTGATCTGCCCGACGCAATCGAGCAGGGCCGGCGCGACTTCATCGATCAATATATCGCGCGGACACTGATGCGCGGCGCCGCCGCAGTTGACCGAATAGCGTTCCTCGGACGGCCCGACGAAGCCCGCCGCGACCGCATTCAGGCCCTGATGCCATTCGCCGACGGAAATCGCGAAACCCAGGCGCAATGCATCGTCGAGGCCGCGCTGCAAGCCACCCGCGATCGATGGCCAGTCGTCGCCCGATGCGGTCTGCAAACTGCCGATCAGCGCGCGCCGGTCCGCCTCCGACAACACCGCGAGATACGCGCGCCCGACCGCCGTGCGGCTCAGATCCATCCTGCCGCCGACTTCGAGCCGCGATACGAGCACGGCGGATCGCGGCCGAATGGCATCGATTACAACCATGTCCAAACGATCGCGCACGGCGAGGTGCACGGACAAACCGGTGTGCTCGGCGAGCTTGATGAGGAACGGGCGCGCCCGCGCACGAATATCGAAATTGCGTAAGAATCCGTTGCTCAGTTCGAGCACGGATGCGGTCAGCACGAACCGCTCGCTGTCGGGCAGGCGATGCAGCAAGCCGGCGCCGACGAGCGTCGCCGTGATCCGCGAAACCGTGGGCTTCGGAATTCCTGTCCAGTCGGTCAGCTCCCGATTACTGACGGGCGCGTCTGCGGCGGCGATCCGGCGCAGAACGTCGAGTCCGCGAGCGAGCGCGGTGACTTCCTCGCCGTCCTTTTCCCGGACGCGTTCCCTGCCGGTCGACGGTTCATTCTGCATAGGCGTTTGTTTTGTGAAACATCGTTTTGTTTGATGACGTGGCGCAATTCTACAAGGCCGAATCGAGAAACTTGCAAATCATGCAAGCCTTCGCGATAAGCAGCATCCGCGATGAAACTTTTAGGGCGATCGTTGCGTGTTGAACGAAACTTGGGCACTTGCCCGGACCGCGAGATTTTGCTTGACTTGGGCAGCGATCCCGGAAAAAATGGAACCGAATTTCGAAACCGGAAGTGATGTGCGCGTTTGGCGCTTGCCGCGCGGGCTCGAAATACAGGCTCTCAGGTTCTAGCACGGCCCTCGGAATGGCTAGAACTTTTAAGGCGCTACGGCAACGTAGCGCCTTTTTTTTCGTCCGTGCGTTCGCCACAATGCCTTGGCGCGAATATACCTGAAGGCGCGCGGGCCGCAGCGGACGACGCGCGCGGTGGTTGCACGGATGCCGGAAGGAAGAGGTGCAGCGGGGAAAGGAAGCGAACAGCACACGCGGCGCGAGGGCGCCGCGCGGGATGAATCAATACAGGTCGGCGAATACGCGCGGCTGCTTGAGCAGGCGCTTGCCGCGCCCGATCCAGTAGAGTGCCGCGCAGACGAGCAACGCAGCGACCGCATAGACCACGAGCGGAGAAATGCGGTCGGGCGCAGGCGGACTCGTCGCGATGAGCAGGGCCGCCAGGAATGCCGCGCCCGCCTGATAGAAAGCGCGATGGGCGAGGTTGCGTCGCAGGCGGGGAGTCGTGAAGCGGGATGCGGGGGCGCGCGTGAACGGCTCGAAAAGCATCAGCCCGGCGGCCAGGGCGATAGCGACATTCATGAAAAGCATCGTGCGAGACTTCGTGGAGGCTGAGGGACGCTGGCGAATATATGCGACCTGAAATTTTGCCAAAACCAGAAGTGTCTTAAATGTAGAGGGAAAGTTCTATTCCCTGCATTTGCGATGCGATGCGATGCGATGCGATGCGATGCCGTTCCCATCGGCTTCGATCGAATGCTGGCGCGTCGTACGCGCGCCAGCGAGGTTCCCCTGCGATGCAAGGTTCAGAGTTCGATTCGTGTACCGAGCAGCGCGAGAAATTGCCTGATCCACGCCGGATGAGCGGGCCATGCGGGCGCGGTGACGAAGTTGGCGTCGGTGATGGCGTCGTCGACGGCGATATCGGCGAAGGTCGCGCCCGCGAGCCGCACCTCCGGCGCGCATGCCGGATAGGCGGAAATGCGCCGTCCCTCGATCACGCCCGCCGCCGCGAGCAGCTGCGCGCCGTGGCAGACGGCGGCGATCGGCTTGTTCGCCTCCGCGAAGTGGCGCACCAGTTCCAGCACGCGATCGTTCAGGCGCAGATATTCCGGCGCGCGGCCGCCGGCGATGGCGAGCGCGTCATAACGGGCGGGATCGACCTCGTCGAAGCTCGCGTTGAGCGTGAAGCGGTGGCCCGGCTTCTCGGTGTAAGTCTGGTCGCCTTCGAAATCGTGGATCGCCGTCTTAATGGTGTCGCCGCGCTGCTTGCCGGGGCACACCGCATCGACCGTATGGCCGACGGCCTGAAGCGCCTGGAACGGGACCATCGTTTCATAGTCCTCGGCGAAATCGCCGGTGAGAAAGAGAATCTTCTTGGCAGCCATCGCTAAACCTCGTCAGGGAATGGGGGGCGGATGCTCGATGCCGCGCGCCGGTTTCGCCGGTTGCGCCGCGCGGATCAGTCTACTATCCGCGCGACGCCTCGCATGTGACAGCGCGAAGCGGCGTCGCACCGACAGCGTATGATGTGCGCCAGTTTCGAGATGAAGGAAGGTAACACTATGCAGATGACTCCCATCACCCGCATCGCGATGGCGCTGGCGGCGCTCGGCGTGCTGGCCGCGTGCGAGAAGCACGACGCAAGCGCGGGACAGGCCGCGAGCTCGTTCAACAACCTCGCGAGCCAGACGAGCCAGAAGTTGGATCAGGCCGCGAGCTACGTCGGCCAGAAGGTCGATGCCGCGAAGCAATCGGCGCAGCAGAACATCGACAACGCCGGCTCGATGCCGGATGTATCCGCGAGCAGCGTCGCCGCGACGGCGCGAGCGAACTTCGACAGCGCGGCGAGCGCCACGAACGCCGCGATCACCAACGCCGCGAGCGCAACGGGCGCCGGCCTGCAGTCGGCGGGGCGCAAGTTGCAGGAATGGTCCGCGCAGCCGGGCGGCGCGTCGAATCCGCAGGCGAGCGCGCAGGGTTCGGTCGCCGGGCCCACATCCGAATCCAGCGGCACGCGCACCGAGATGGACAAATAGTGCCGGCATCGGCGTCAATCGTCTGAAAAATCAACGCGGAAAGACTTAACATTCGGTTACGTCCGCGTTGGGCGGCGTCTTTGTCACAGCCGCTAAACTGGCGGTCTTTCAGAAATCGAGACTGTCATGAAGTCACGCAAGCTCGCGCCTTTGCGCGCGGCGGCGTCTGTCGCGATCTCCTGGATGGCGGCGCTCGTGCCGTTCCGCGCCGCGCTCGCGCGCCATGCATCGCGCGCGTTTTCGCTTGCAATGCCATCGATGCTCGCCGCGCTGATTGCGTCGATCGCATTCGCTTCGCCTGCCGTCCAGGCCGCGCCGGCACTCACGCTGCCCACGTTCCAGGAACTGATCACGCCGCCCGCGCCCGCGTCCGCGCCGGATGCCGCATCGGCGCCCGCCATGTCCGATGCCGAGATGCTGCGCTCGCTCGACACCATCATCGCGACGCTCGACAGCGACAAGCAGCGCGCCGCGCTCGTCGCGCAACTCAAGCATCTGCGCGATGCGAAGCGCGCCGCCGATACCACGGTTCCCGCATCCGCCGCCGCCGCGGCATCCGCGACGACGGACGCCACGTCGAGCGGCACGGCGGCCGCGAGCGCGCAGCCGACTTCGGGCGCGACGACGTCCTCGGTCGTGGCGACGATGGCGCAGAACGCCGGCTTGCTCGGCGCGATCGCGTCCGGCCTCACCAACATCGAAGCCGACGTGAAGCGCGGCAAAACGCCGATCGCCTACTGGGGCGGGCGCTTCAACGCCGCCGGCAACGAGCTCTTCACGCTCGTCACGAGCCAGAGCCGCGAGCCGTTCGGCCGCACGCTCTTCAATTACTTCGCGACGCTCGTGGGCTGGGGCGCCTGCGCGATGGTGCTGGTCTATCTGCAGCGGCGCGTGCGGGCGCGCTATGGCGTCGAGATCGGTCTGCATTCGAATCCGACGACGCGCGAGCTGCTGCTCTTCACGCTGCGCCGCGTGGCGCCGTATCTCTTCGCGTTCCTCGCGGCGCTGACGTTCACGCACTACATGCCGTTGTCGCTCGGCCGCACGCTCGCGATGGTCACCGCTTACGCGATCGTCGCGGGCGCGGTGTTCTCCGCGATCTGTCTCATCATGTTCTCGCTGTTCGGCTCGGCGCACCGGCGCGTCGCGGTGAATTTGCTGATCATCCGCGCGCGGCGGCTGCTGTTTCTGATCGGCACGCTCGGCGCGCTCGGCGATGCCGCCGCCAATTACGACGTCGCGCAGCAGCTCGGCACCAACCTTTCCGCGCTGATCTCGACGTGCGCGAACATGGGCGCGGCGGCCCTGACCGCGTATTTCGCGCTCGCGTTCCAGCGGCCGGTCGCGCATCTGATCCGCAGCCGCAGCTACGAGCAGCGCAACACGCGCAAGGCCGCGACCGAAACCTTCGAAGTGGTCGCGTCGCTGTGGCAGTTGCCGCTGTTGCTGCTCGCGTCGGCGTCGGTGGTGGCGACGCTGATGGGCATCGGCACCTCGGAAAACGTGCTGCAAATGGCGATCGCGACCGCGGGCCTGCTCGTCGTCGGGTTCTTTCTGTCGGCGATCGTCGTGCGCATCACGCGGCCGCGGTCGAAAAAGCCGCGCCGGCAATCGGCGTATGTGCGCAGACTCGTCAAGTTCGTCGGCACGATGATCGTGGTCGGCGTGTGGCTCGCGTTCCTCGAATTGTCGTCGCGTTTCTGGGGTTTCTCGCTCGCGCATATGGCCGAGGAGAGTGTCGCCGCGCGCGGCATCACGCACGCGGTCGCGATGATCGTGCTGACGTTCTTCATCGTCTGGCTGATCTGGATTCTCATCGATACGGGCATTCAGGAAGCGCTGCGCCCCGATGCGCGGCGCGGCGGACGCGGCCCGAGCATGCGCGCCCGCACGATGCTGCCGCTCGTGCGCAACGTCGTGTTCGTGTTTCTGCTGACCGTCGCGGCGATCGTCACGGCGGCGAATCTCGGCCTGAACGTGACGCCGCTGCTCGCGGGCGCGGGCGTGATCGGCCTCGCGGTCGGCTTCGGCGCGCAGTCGCTCGTCGCGGATCTGATCACGGGGCTCTTCATCATCATCGAGGACACGATTTCGGTGGGCGATTCGATCGAGGTCGAAGGCGGCCATGCGGGCATCGTCGAGAGTCTGACGATACGCACCGTGCGCCTGCGCGACGGCCAGGGCGCGATCCACGCGATTCCGTTCTCGCAGATCAAGACGGTGAAGAACCTGTCGCGCGATTTCGCGTACGCGGTGTTCGAAGTGCGCGTGCCGTTCACGGCGGACGTCGACGAAGTCACGCAGATGATCCGCGAAGTCGGCTCGGAGCTATTGGACGATTTCCGCTACCGGATGGAGATGCTCGGTCCGGTCGAGGTCTGGGGACTGGACCGCTTCGATCCGAACTGGATGGTCGTGAAAGGGCAGATCAAGACGCGGCCTTTGCAGCAATGGAGCGTCGCGCGGGCGTTCAATCTGCGCATCAAGCGCAAGATGGACGAAGCCGGCATGGAGATTCCGGTGCCGCAGATGCACGTGCAGATGACACGCGACACGATGTCCGGCGCGGACGCCGAAGGGCGCGAGCGCGCGCGACGCATCTGGACGGGCGAGGCGCCGTCGCCGGTGGAAGAGGAAGAAGAGCTGGCCGCCGGTCCCGCATCGGCTGCGCGCGAGACGAAGATCGCGGCAGCCGCGGCGCGCGACCTGTCGCACGAACCGCAAGCCGCGCCGCCGCCGACCGATCAGTCCGTGCAGATACCGCCGCAGATTCCGACTGCGCCGGAGCCGGGGAAGGGCTGAACGACTTTCGGGCCTCGCTTCAGGCCGCGAGCAGATCGTTGACGTGCGTGGCGATCTGTTCGCCCGCGACGCCATAAATATGCAGCGAGACGGCGCGCGCGGTGGCATCGGCGGGATTGCCGAGCTGATGAATCGCGCCGCGCCCCGCATCCACATACGACACCGCGCCCGTCGCACGCGGATGACGCCGCGTCTGAACCGCGCGATGCTCGGCCGCGTCCCAGCGATAAAGCGTCTCGTCGAGCGTGCCTTCGATCACCGCATAGCCGCACCACGTCCGATGACCGTGCACCGGGCTTGCCTGCCCCGGCTCCCACACGAGCGCGGCGATCGCATAACGATTGAGCGGGTCGGCGGCGAGCAGATGGCGGCAATACTTCTGCGGATTGCTCACGCGCTGGTCGGGCCGCAGCACCCCTGGATCGGCGATCGCGCGTTGCAGCGCGAGGCGCACGCGCTCACCGAACGAGGCGCGCCGATCGGCTTCTGCGGCTGCGAACGCGGCATCGATTTCGACGCACAGTTGTTCGAGCGCCGCGCTTCGCTGCGCGCAGGAATCCGAAGCCGGAAATTCCGGCGAAAAGGGCCGCGCGGGGCGGCTGACATGTTCGAGTCGCATAGTGGAGGAACCGTCTCGTCGTGGTGGTCCGTTTGATCTATTTATACCGGCTTGCCTCCAGAATTAGTTTCCATATAATTCCGCTCGAACATCGAGAAATAGAATAATTTCCTATTAGGGGTGCAGCATGGGAATGGACCTCATCGACCGAAAACTGCTCGAATTGCTGCAGCAGGACGTGACGATGCCCATCGCGGAACTCGCGCAACGTGTGAATCTGTCTCAGACGCCGTGCTGGAAACGCGTGCAGCGTCTGAAAGAGACGGGTGTGATCCGCGCGCAGGTGGCGTTGTGCGATCCGAAGAAGCTGGGCGTCGGCACGACCGTCTTCGTCGCGGTGCGCACCAACCAGCACACGCAGACGTGGGCAGACGATTTCACGCGCGCGGTCCGCGACATTCCGGAAGTGGTCGAGGTGTACCGGATGAGCGGCGAGACCGACTATCTGCTGCGCGTCGTGGTGTCGGATATCAACGATTACGACCGCGTGTACAAGCAGCTCATTCGCGCCGTGCCGCTCTATGACGTGAGTTCCAGTTTCGCGATGGAGCAGATCAAATATTCGACGGCGCTGCCGGTCAGGCCGACGCTCGAGCCTTGAACGACCGCGCGGCGCTCGCTTGCCGCGCGATGCGTGGTGCGTGGCACGCATAAAAGCGGCACGCATAAAAGAGAAGCCGCCCGGGCGGGCGGCTCAACACGTCCGGTCACAAGGTATCCCGGGATTGCCCCTTGAAGCCCTTCCCGGGATCGGACGCGCATGGAATCGTCATTAGTATCGTCAATCGGACGAGCGGCGTTCAAGCGCGCGCGTGCAGCAGAGAATTTCGCGACCGGCGCGCGGGTTTCGAAACGACGCGAACCAACGTGCCCCGCGCTCGCCACCGCTCGCAATCCAACTGAAACCCAAGCCGGGTACCATAGCGGGTCCTTCCCGAAACGTTGCCACGAATCATTTCATGACCCACGACCCTCGCGACCCGCGCCGCCCGCCCGGTATGCCGAAGAAGAATCCGACCCGCGCCGTCAGTGTGTTTATCGTCGTCGTGGTGCTGATCGTGATCGGCACGATTCTCTTCAACGCGATCCGCGAAAAGCGCGAGTTCGACGAGCAAAACGCCCAGCCATCCGCCGCGAGCGACGTGCGGCCCGCGATGCCCGCCGTCGGCGCTTCACAGTAAATTCGCAGCAAATTCGCAGTCAAGACAGCGGCAGTCACACCGGCAGGCGTATCTGCGCAGCATCCTTGCCGATGAGCGATGCCGCCGTCAGCATCTGCTTGCACTGATGCGCGAGCAGTTTCAGGTCGTGGAGCGCATCGGCGGGCAGCGACTGTGCGCGCTCCGCATCGACGACCATCTTGTCCAGATCGCGCCGCAACTCCTTGAGCGCGTCCGCCTGCGCGGGCGGCGCATCGGGCTTCGGCGCGGCGGGCAGTTCGCTCTCGGCGCCGGCGAGATTGTCGCGAACGATGCCCAGCGTGCGCTGCACCGGTTCGAACGGCTGGCCGCCTGCCTCGTTGAGCGATTGCAGGAGCGGCGCGGCGGCCGTGATCTGCGACGCGAGCACATGGCTCTGTACGAGCAGATCGTTCAATTCGGCGACGTACCTTTGCTGCGCCTTCGGCTCCAGCATCATGCGCTGGAACGCCTGCGCGAGATTGGCAAACGCGATATGCACGTTCTTGCGCGCGAGCCGGTAGCGAAAGTCGCGGTCGAGCGCCGTGGCGGCCATCGTCGCGGCGGCGGAGGCGCCCTTGCTCGCCGTGGCCGCCGTGCTTTCGCCGATGCTCACCGACGACAATCGCTGCGCCGTCGCGCTCGCGGCCTTCATCGCCGAATCGGCGGCGAGCGCGGGTTCGAGCGCCGGCGTGGCGGCGATCGGCTCGTTGGCCGCTTCCGCCGTGATCGGCACTGCTTGCGCGGGCGCCTCGACGGCCGACGACGCCGCCACGGCGCCCGCGTTCGCATCGGCGAAGACGGCGCTGTCGACCGGCGTTTCGACCGTGGGCGCCGAAGCCGCGGCGGCGCGCGTCTTGTCGGTCTGCGTCGCGCGCCACCACCAGCTTGCTTCGAGATAATTGCGCGTCGCGGCGAGCAGATCCTTCACGAGCTTGCCCATCAGCCGATATTCCCAGTACGGAAACAGATGGCTCGCCGCGATGGCGATCGCGCAACCGACGACGGTATCGATGGCGCGCTCGCCGATGATCCGCATGTTGCCCGGCGCGAGCAGATGGAACATCAGCAGCACATACGACGACGTGAACACGACGCTCGCCGCGTAGTTGAAGAGCAGGAGGCTGTAGCTCATCACCATCGACGCGAACATCACGACGAGCAGGATATGCGGGTCCTTGAAGAACAGGATCAGCGCGATGGTCACCGCGCAGCCGATCGCCGTGCCGATGATCCGCTGCGTGTTGCGCTGCTTGGTGAGCGAATAGCCGGGCTTCAGAATGATGACGGTCGTCATCACGATCCAGTAGGCGTTCGTGAGCGGCAACAGACGCCCGAGCCAGAACCCGATGCCCACCGCGATGGTCACGCGCAGCGCGTGCCGGAAGCTCGGCGAGGCCATCGTGAGATTCGAGAAGATCTGGTTGAACGGCACGCGCCGGCTCGATATGAAGCGCGACAGCGCGTGGTCGATCTGCACTTCGGTTTCGGTTGCGCTGGCGTCGTCGCGGGTGCGGCGGCGCATCTTGTCGATGAGGCGCGTCGCGCTCCACAAACGCCTGAATACGGCCGCCGCCGCCGCGTACGCTTCGGGATTCTTCTCCGGCAGCCCGTGCTTGCGCATCAGCTCCAGCTCGTATTCGATCGCGCGCAGCTCGGCCTTCATGCTGATCTGCCGGCCGGCAGCGTTGTTCTGCAGCACCGCGAGGCCGATTTCCTCGAGATCGGCGGCCGCCTTTCGCATCAGGTCGCGATAAAAGATCAGCACGTCCGAGCCCGCGAAGGTCTTTCTCACGAGCGGGTAATCCGTGTGCGCGCCGACAAAAAACTCGTGCAGATCGACCACGTTGATGAAAAGATTGAAGAGCCGGGCGCGGCGCGGATCGAGCTTGCCGCTCTTCACCTTCGGCAGATTGCGCAGCACGATGTCGCGCGCCGCCTCCTGCCGCTCCACCGCCGCGATCTGCTTTTCGATGAGCAGGCGATAACACTCGTCGAGATCGGCGTCGCCGTCATAGAACTCGGCGCGCGCGAGCAGATACTCCGCGCAACTGAAGATGCTCTCGGCCAGCGCCTGCTGTTCGATGCGATAGACGAGCAGCCGCAGGACGAGCGTTGCCCAGTACGTGTACCAGAGGCCGCCCAGCAGAATCCACGACGCGTTGACGAGCGCCTGCATCGGCGTGAAATGCTCTTCGAGCGTGACGACCATCATGAAGAGCGTCGCGAAGCTGATCTGCGGCCAGCGGTTGCCGTACACGACGATCAGCGACAACACGAAGGTCAGCGGCACGATGGTGAGCCACAACGTCAGCGGATGCGCCGTCGCGATGCCCGTTGCGAGCGCCGCAAAGAAGCCGATCACCGTGCACGCGAGCATCTCGTTGTGCTTGTGCCGAAGCGGGCCGGGCATGTCGACGACGCACGCGCCGAGCGCGCCGGTTGCGATCGTGAAACCGAGCTCGCGATTGTGAAAGACGATGAGCATCAGGACGGCCGGCAGCGAAACGCCGAGCGCAATGCGCAACCCGCCGAAGAAATACTGGCTGTAAATGAACTTCCTGATTTCGAACGAATAGCGCATCGACTTCCTGTTTTTACGCTCTTTGATGTGATGGGGACGAGGCGAGAATCGAGTCTAACGCAACTCACACAGGCTTCGGACCTCGGCCATTCGGCCAGGTTCTCGGCAGCGCGCCCGCTTTGCTATGCTGGCGCATTAGCTGACAAAGCTTTTCAATTCGCGCCCCCGCCGAAACCTTCTCAGGCCGTATAGCAAGCCGCTTTCCATGCTCGAACTCTTCTATTCGAATCGTCACGAGACGCTCGCCGCCGCGCTCTTCGAGGACCTCGACGCATTCGCGATGCGCGAGGGCGATCCCTTCGCGCGCGAGTCCGTCATCGTGCCGAGCGCGGCACTGCGCCGCCGGCTCGAACTCGACATGGCCGAACGCTTCGGCATCTGCGCGAACGTCGACTTCTGTTATCTCGCGCAATGGCTCTGGGCGCAGATCGGGCGCGTGCTGCCGGTGCCCGCGCATTCGCCGTTCGCGCCGGACCGGCTCGCGTGGCGCTGCTACCGGCTCTTCGAAGATCCGTCGTTCGGCGACTCGGCGCGGCTATCCACGTATCTGCACGCCGCCGACGATTCGATGCGCTACGAACTCGCGCGCCGTATCGCAACGGTCTTCGATCACTATCTGACGTACCGGCCCGAGTGGCTCGCGCACTGGCAGTCGGGCGGCTCGATTCTGGAGGGAAGCGGCGCCGAAATCGATGCGCGCGGCCCGCGTCTTTCCGGCGCGAACGACATCCAGCGCGAGGACGAGCGCTGGCAAAGGGCGCTGTGGCGCGCGTTGCTCGCGGACCTCGCGCGCGATGCGAGCGGCAACGAGAAAGACCCGACGCCGCCCGCTTACCGCTTTCTCGCCGATTCGCCCGGCTTCGATCTCGACGTCGTGATGCGCGCGCAATGGCCGAGCCGCATCAGCGTGTTCGCCTTGCCGACGATGCCGCCGCTGCATATCGCGCTCTTGCGCGAACTCTCGCGCTGGATCGACGTGCGCGTCTATGCGCAGAATCCTTGCCGCGAGTTCTGGTTCGACATCGTGAGCGAGGCGCGCGTCGAACAGCTCGAACTGAAGGGCGAAGCGGACTATCAGGAAGTCGGTCATCCGCTGCTCGCGGAGTGGGGCCGGCAGACGCAGGCGCAACTGCACATGCTGCACGAGCTGACCGAGAGCGCGGCGTCGAGCGAACGGCAGCTCTTCGAGGACAATCCCGCGCCCACGTGGCTCGCGCGCCTGCAAAACGGCATTCTGGCGCTCGATGAAGAGAGCGCGGAGCCGCAGCCCGAAGCGATCACGGAGAACGGCATCGAAGTGCATGTGTGCCACAGCCTGTCGCGCCAGCTTGAAGTGCTCCACGACCGGCTGCTCGACTGGTTCGACGATATCGAAGGGCTGGAGCCATCGGACGTGCTCGTCGCGTTTCCGGATCTCGCGGTGGCGGGGCCGCTCATCGACGGCATTTTCGGCACCGCGCCCGCAGGCGCGAGCAACGAGCGCCGGCGCATTCCATATCGGATCACGGGTCTGCCGCCTTCGCAGGCGAATCCCGTCGCGCGGGCGCTCATCGACTGGCTCGCGCTCACCGAACGCAGCGTCGGCGCGCCCGAGCTCGTCGAGTGGCTGCGTGTCGATGCAATCGCGGCGCGCTACGGCATCGACGCCAGCGCGCTCGAAACGGCGCAGGCGTGGCTTTCGGCGGCGGGCGCGCGGCGCGGCCTGCGTCCCGATGAAGTCACGGCGGACGATGTGCCCGCCGCGCGCCACACGTTCGCCGATGCACTCACGCGTCTCTATCTCGGCTACGCGTTGCCGGGCGGCGGGGCGCCGGTCGCGGAATGGCTGCCGATCGAAGGCGCGAACGGGTCAGACGCCGAATTGCTCGGCCGTCTCACGCGCTTCGTCGACGACATCGACGCGTTCGCCGAACGCATCGCGACGGCCCGCACCGCGCGCGCCTGGGGCGATCTGCTGCTGGATGCGCTCGAGCGTTTCTTCGACGCGGGCGTCGCGTTCACCGATGCCGTCGGCGACGTGCGCCGCGCGATCGATTCGCTGATCGTCGCGATGGACGAAGGCGCGGGCGCGACCGAGGTATCGGCTGCCGTGATCCGCACCGCGCTCACCGATACGCTCGACGATCCCGCACGCGGCGGCGTGCCCTGGGGCGGCGTCACGTTCTCGTCGCTGACGAGCTTGCGCGGCCTGCCGTATCGCGTCGTGTGCCTGCTCGGCATGGACGACGGCATGCTGCCGAGCCTCGCGCGCGCCGACGAGTTCGATCTGATGGCGCGTTTCGGCAAGCTCGGCGACCGTCAGCGCCGCGACGACGAGCGCAATCTGTTCCTCGATCTTGCGCTCGCGGCGCGCGACCGGCTGATGATCGCGTACACGGGCCGCAGCATTCGCGACAACGCCGTGCTGCCGCCTGCCGCGCTCATCGACGAATTGCTCGACTATCTCGCGCAGTCCGTCGCGGGCAAGCATGCCGCGCCCGACGAACTGGCCAAAGCGCGCGCGCGTTTCGTGTTCGAGCATCCGCTGCAACCGTATGCGCCCGAGTATTTCGGCGAGGACGGCCGGCTCTTCACCTACGAACCCGAGCGCGCCGAACTCGCCCGCGCGCTGGAGTCGGGCAAGTCGCAGCCCGTCGCGCGATTCTTCTCCGCGCCCTTGCCGCAGGAAGACGACGTGCAGACCGTCCCATTCGACGATTTCGTGCGCTTCTGGCGTCATCCGGCGCGCGCGCTCTTGCGCGACCGCCTGGGCATTGCGCTCGTCGACGCCGAAGCCGAACTCGACGACACCGAGCCGTTCGAACTCGGCTTCGCGGGCCGCGATGCGCTTGCCGCGCGCGTGCTGCCCGCGCTTCTCGATGCCGCCGACGAATCCGATCGCGCCGCGCGCGAACGGGCGAGACGTGTCGCGCGCGCGAGTCCGGAAATGCCGGGCGGCGCCACGGGCGGCGTGTGGCAGGCGCGCGAGCTGCATGCGCTCGGGCAACTCGCCGAGCGCGTGCGTGCATCGACGTCGGCGGGCGTCGAACGTCTGCCGTTCGCGCTCGATCTGACGCCGCGCTGGCCCGGCACGGAAGGCATCGCGCTGTTCGGCGCGCACGACGATGCGCTCGTCGACGTTCGTCCGATGACGCTCGTCGGCACGCTCAACGCACTCACGCCGCAAGGTCAGGTGATCTATCGCTACGACGCGCCGCGCGCACGGGATTATTTGTCCGCGTGGCTCGCGCATCTCGCCTATTGCGCGGCGCTGCCCGATGGCCCGCGCCGCACGATCTGGCATGGCCGCGGCTCGCAAGCGGCGGATTTCGAACTGACGCCGGTCGCCAATCCGCACGCGCAACTCGCCGCGCTCGCGTCGCTCTATCGGGCGGGACGCCGCATGCCGTTGCGCTTTTTTCCGAAGAGCGCGTGGCTCAAAGTGAAGGAGGGCGATTCGAAAGCGCAGGCCGCGTGGGAGTCCGAACGCACACACGCCGAATCCGACGATCCCGTGTTTCGCATCGCATTTCGCGGCGCGGAACTCGCGCTCGACGATACCTTCGCCGCGCTCGCGCGCATCGTGTTCGAGCCGCTCGTGCAACATCTGCGGAGTGGCGCATGACGAATCTCACATCATCCGTGGATCACAACGACGTGCAGGAACTCGACGTCTTCTCTTGCGCGCTCGACGGCGTGAACCAGATCGAGGCGTCCGCCGGAACCGGCAAGACCTGGAACATCTGCGCGCTCTACGTGCGTCTTTTGGTGGAAAAGCGCCTGTCCGTCGAGCAGATTCTCGTCGTGACGTTCACGAAGGCGGCGACCGCCGAACTGCACGAGCGCATCCGCTCGCGGCTCGCGGGCGTCGCGCATGCGATCGAGAACGGCGATCCGGCGGGCGATCCGTTCATCGAGCAATTGTTCGACACGACGCTCGCCGATATCGACGCCGAGGAAGCCGCAAAGCGTCTGCGCATCGCGGTATCGACCTTCGATCAGGCCGCGATCCACACGATTCACGCGTTCTGCCAGCGCGCGCTGCAGGAAGCGCCGTTCGCCGCCGCGATGCCGTTCGCGTTCGACATGGAAGCCGACGACAGCGCGCTGCGCTTCGAACTCGCGGCGGACTTCTGGCGCGAGCGCGTGGAGCCGGTGGCGGCGCGCACGCCGTCGTTCGCGTCGTGGCTCGTCGCGAAGGGCGCGGGACCGGCGTCGCTCGATGCGCAACTCGCGCGGCGTCTGAAGAAGCCGCTCGCCGCATTGCGTTTCGGCGGCATGGAGGCCGCCGCTGCCGCCGACATGCAGGCGCTGTTCGAAGAAGCCTGCGCGCTGTGGAACGCCGAGCGCGACAGCATCGTCAAGCTGCTCGCCGACGCGCAGGGCGCGCTCAAGGGCAACAGCTACAGCGCGAAAATCGTGGGCGAGGCCATCGACGCCTGGACGGCGTATTTCGCCGAAGGCGACTGCCACGCGTCGCCGCCCGAACGAGCGCTCAAGCTCACGGCCACCGCGCTTGCGAAGGGCACGAAGCTCAAGAACACGCCGCCCGCGCATGCCTTCTTCGATCAGGCCGACTCTCTTGCCGCGTCCGCCGCCGCAGCCGAAGCATCGCAGCGCGCGACGTGGCTCGACATCGTGCGCGAATGGCTCGATCACGCGCCTTCGGAACTTGCCGCGAGAAAGCGCGCGCGCCGCGTCGTGTCGTTCGACGATCTGCTCTCGAACCTGCATCACGCGCTCGTGAAGCACGCGTGGCTGGCCGAGGCGTTGCGCGCGCGTTATCCGGCCGCGCTCATCGACGAATTCCAGGACACCGATCCGCTGCAGTTCGCGATCTTCAATCGTGTGTTCGCGCCGCACGGGCCGCTCTTCCTCGTTGGCGATCCGAAGCAGGCCATCTACAGTTTCCGCGCCGCCGATCTGCACACGTATCTCGCCGCGCGCGACGGCGCGAGCGCGCGCTATACGCTTGCGGTCAACCAGCGCTCGACGCCGCCGATCATCGAGGCATGCAATCGCGTGTTCGAGGCGAATCCGTCGGCGTTCATTCTCGACGGGCTCGACTATCAGCCGGTGCGCGCGGGCACGCGCAAGCGCGGGCCGTTCGTCGACAACACGCCGGCCGCAGCGTATTCCGATAGCGCGGATTTCTGCGTGTGGATGCTGCCGCACGGCGAATCGGCGCTCTCCAAAACCAATGCGCAGCGCGATGCCGCCGAAGCGTGCGCCGCCGAAATCGCGCGGCTCCTGCGCGGCGCGCAGCGCGGCGACGTGACCATCGGCAAGACGCCGCTCTCGGCGGGCGATATCGCCGTGCTCGTGCAGACGCATCGGCAAGGCAGTCTCGTGAAGCGCGTGCTGGCCGCGTGGGGCATCGGCAGCGTGGAGCTTGCGCAGGCATCGGTGTTCGGTTCGCTCGACGCCGAGCAGATCGAGCGCGTGCTCGCCGCCATCGACACGCCGGGCGATCTGCGCCGTCTGCGCGCAGCACTCGCCACCGACTGGTTCGGCCTCGACGCCGCCGCGCTCTGGCGGCTGGAACACGCGGACGCCGTCGATCCGCACGGCGAGCCGATCGATTCGACGAGCTGGGTCGAGCGCTTCTCGCGCTATCGCACGATCTGGCACGAGCGCGGCTTCGCGGTGATGTGGCGCACGCTCGCGCGCGAGCTGTCGATTGCGACGCGTCTCGTCGCGCGCCCCGATGGCGAGCGCCGGCTCACGAACGTGAATCATCTGGCGGAGTTGTTGCAGGCGCGTTCGGCCGAGCAGCCCGGCATCGCGCCGACGCTGCGCTGGCTCGCGGCGCAACGCGAGCAGCAGGGCGGCGGCGAAGAGGCGCAACTGCGTCTCGAATCGGATCGCAATCTCGTGCAGATCGTGACCGTGCACAAATCGAAGGGACTCGAATACGCGGTCGTGTTCTGTCCGTTCCTGAACGACGGCGCCGCACGCGATGCGTCGAAATCGGGCCTGCCCGACGCGCGCGAGTATCACGACGACGCGGGCGTGGCGGTGCTGCACTACGGCATAGAAGGCGATGAAGACGATCAGGTGAGCGCGGCCATCGCGCGCGAGCAGGCGGCCGAGCGCGCGCGTCTCGTCTACGTTGCGCTGACGCGCGCGGTGTTTCGCTGCTATGTGGTCGCGGGGTTTTATCTGTCGAACCGGTCGACGAAGGAGTCGCGCCGCAGCGTGCTGAATTGGCTCGTCGCGGGCGCGGGGAAGGACTTCGACGCGTTCTGCGATGCGCCGCCCGAGGAAGCCGAGATCGTCGCGGCATGGCGTGCGGTCGCGGCGCGTTCGGACGGCGCGATCGGCGTCGAGCCGCTGCCGGTGATCGACATGCGCGAGCCGCTCGCAGCCGATGCATCGCACGATCACGAGATCACCGCGCGCACGAATCAGCGCATTTTGCGCGACCGCTGGCGCATGGCGAGCTTCAGTTCGCTGATCGCGGCGGGCGCGCGCGACGAGGCGAATCAGGCGCAGCCGGTCGAAGCGCGCCCGGATCACGACGAACTCGCCGCGCTTGCCGACCTCACGCGCACGGATACCGCGGCGCGCGACGAAGCGCCGCTCGATCCTGACGACATCCTCGCGTTTCCGCGCGGCGCGGCGGCGGGCGAGTGTCTGCATCGCATGTACGAACTGGCGGATTTCACCGACCCGTCCGGTTGGCCGGCTGCCGTCGAGCGCGCATTGCACGAACATCCGACGCCCGCACCGGAAGCGCTCGCGCCGCGCCTTCGTCCGATGATGCTGCGTCTGCTCGCCGATACGGTGACGAGCGAAATCGCGCCCGGCATGCGGCTTCGGACCATCCCGACGACGCGCCGCATGAACGAGCTCGAGTTCCTGTTCCCCGCCGATTCGCTCGATTTCACCGCGTTGCGGCGTCTGCTCGCCGCGCACGGTTTTCCCGACGTCGCGCTGGAGTCGGGCGCGTTGCGCGGATTCATCAAGGGTTTCATCGACATGATCGTCGAGCATGAAGGGCGCTTCTGGATCGTCGACTGGAAGTCGAATCATCTGGGCGATGCCGCGTCCGACTATGCCGCCGCGCCGCTCGCCGTCGCGATGGCGGAACACGCGTATCACGTGCAGGCGCTGATCTACGTCGTCGCGCTGCATCGCTATTTGCGCGCGCGGCTGGCGAGCTATGCGTACGACACGCATATCGGCGGCTATCTGTATCTGTTCGTGCGCGGCGTGCGCCCGGACTGGCGCGACGGCGAGCGGGCGAGCGGCGTGCATGCCGGACGGCCGTCGCTGGAGCTGGTCGAAGCACTCGACCGGTTGATGTCGGGAGGCGCGGCATGAGCACGCTCGACACGATCCAGCCGGCGCGTCCCGTGCCCGCGCCCGCCGACGAAAGCGCGGCGCTCGCCGAAGGCTTCGCGCGGCGCATGAGCGCGCTGGCCGCACGGCTCGGCGCCGATGAGACAAGCGTGCTGTGGGCCGAGCGCGCCGCACTCGCGATGAGCCGCGCGACCGCGCAAGGCCACGTGTGCCTGCCGCTCGCCGCGCTTGCCCGCCGTCACGACGTGCGTTTCGGCGAAGCGCGCGATGCGCTGCTCGCGAGCGGCGTCGCGTGTTTCGTGCGCGGCGACGTGCGCGCGGACGCCGCCGATCTGCTGCCGCTCGTCATCGACGAGGACGGGCGGCTCTATCTCGCGCGCTATTTCGATTACGAGCGGCGGCTCGCGCGGGCGCTCGTCGAACGTTCGCGCGATGCCCGCATGCCGGTGTCGCGCGAGGACATTGCGCGGCAGGCGGAGCGCATCGCGCGCTATTTCGGCCCGCCCGCCGATGCAGACATCGACTGGCAGCGCGTCGCCGCACTCGTCGCGCTGGCGGGGCGGCTGACGATCGTGAGCGGCGGGCCGGGCACCGGCAAGACGACGACCGTCGTCGGCGTGCTCGCGTGTCTGCTCGATGCCGACCCGGAGTTGCGCATCGCGCTCGCCGCGCCGACCGGCAAGGCCGCGCAACGCATGCAGGAGGCGCTCATCGAACGCGCGGACAAGCTGCCGCCGGAACTCGCGGAGCGCCTGCCGCGCACGTCGTTCACGTTGCAGCGGCTCTTGGGCGTGCAGTCGGACGGGCGCTTCCGGCATCATCGCGACAATCCGTTGCCGTATGACGTGATCGTCGTCGACGAAGCCTCGATGATCGACGTCGCACTCGCGGCGCATCTGCTCGAAGCCATCGCGCCGTCGAGCCGTCTCGTGATGCTCGGCGACAAGGATCAGTTGTCGGCGGTGGAGGCGGGCGCGGTGTTCGCGGAACTGAGCGCGGAGCCGTCGTTCAGCGAGACGGGCGTGGCGCGCATCGCGGTGGCGCTGTCCGTCGATGCGAAGCGGCTCGAAGCGGCATTGCCGAACGCCGCGTCCGTCGACGATTCCGAAGGCTACGGCGATCTCTTCGGCAGCCCTATGAGCGAAAAAGCCGAGTCTGCGCTGACTGATTGCGTCGTGTGGTTGCAGAAGAACTATCGTTTCGGGCTCGATTCGGACATCGGCCGTCTGTCGATCGCGATCCGCGATGGCGACGAAGCGGCCGCGCTCGATGCGCTCGATCCGTCCGGCGCGCGCGCAGCCGTGCTCTTCGACGACGGCGACGCGGCGCTGTCCGAGCGCACGCTCGCGCGTCTCGCGAAAGGCTTCGCGCCGTACGCCGAAGCGCTTGCCGCCGTGCTCGACGGCACGCAAGCCGATCACGCCCAGCTTTTCGACGCGCTCAATCGCTTCCGCGTGCTGTGCGCGACGCGCAAGGGGCCGCGCGGCGTCGATGAAGTGAACGCGCGCATCGCCGCGAAGGTGCGCGAGCAGGCGGGCATCGCGCTTGCACTCGGTGCGCAGTGGTTCGCCGGTCGGCCGGTGATCGTCACGCGCAACGACTACGCGCTCGGGCTCTTCAATGGCGATATCGGCATCGCGCTGCCGGGCGCGGACGGGCTGTTGCGTGTCGCGTTCCGCATGGCCGATGGCGCGCTGCGCTATGTATCGCCCGCCGCGCTGCCGCCGCACGACACTGCGTTTGCGCTCACCGTGCACAAGTCGCAGGGTTCCGAGTTCGAGCACGCGGCGCTCGTGTTGCCGGGCGCGTTCGTGCGCGTGCTGTCGCGCGAGCTGGTTTATACGGCGATCACGCGGGCGAAGCGTCGCATCGAAGTGATCGGCTCGGCGGCGATCTTTGCGCAGGCCGTCAGGGAACCGACGCGGCGCGATTCCGGGCTGGCTGCGAGAATGCGCCGTCTGACATGAAAGCGACGCATATCAAGGACGCTGACGAAGAGGCCGATATACGGAATGAAAGGAGCCGACCGATGACGATAACCGACAGCCTCTTCGTGCCGCCCAATGAAATCGAGCTGACGGCCGTGCGCGCGCAAGGCGCGGGCGGTCAGAACGTCAACAAGGTGTCGAGCGCGATCCATCTGCGCTTCGACATCCGCGCGTCGTCGTTGCCGGAGCACATCAAGGCGCGTCTGCTCGCGCTCTCCGACAGCCGGGTCACGCGCGAAGGCGTGATCGTCATCAAGGCGCAGGAGCATCGCACGCAGGACATGAATCGCGCGGCGGCGCTCGCGCGGCTCGACGAGCTGATTCGCAGCGTGTCGGTGACGCGTCGCAAGCGCATCGCGACGAAGCCAACGCGCGCATCGCAGTTGCGCCGCGTCGAAGGCAAGGTGAAGCGCGGCGCGATCAAGGCGGGGCGCGGGCCGGTGCGCGGAGACTGAGTCAGCCTTGCTGCCACTTCGGCGGCATATCGAGACGCGGCCCGAAGAACCACGACCTGAGCGTGTCTCGTCCGATGATGCGCGCCAGCTCGGCGAACGCGCAGTAGTTGCTGATCATCAGCACGAGCAGAATCTGGACGGCCCAGAACTGCGGCCAGTTCATATGCGTAATGAGCGCGTGGTTCGCCGCGGCAAGACTGTGCGTCTCCTTCCAGAAGTCGAACAGGCGCTCGAGATAGTGAAGGAAGCCTGCAATCACCGTGTAGATCAGCGTCTTCCAGGCGGCGTTCCAGATCAGCGGACGATCCGGATAGCGGTTGATGAACGGCAGCATGTTGGCGATCAGCACGGCCTTGCCGAGAATCAGCGAAGCGACGAGCACCGACATCGACGAGGGCAGCGAAATGCCGGTGCCTTTCACCATCAGCGCACGAATGATGGCGACGGCATGCAGGAGGACGAAGAAGAAGAGCGTCGGCGGGACCATCTTCATCATCTCGTGCTTGATCTTGGCGAAGAAGTTTCCCATGGCGGCTCCCGGCAAACGACGCGCAGGACGGCGCGGCGCGGCGCGCAACGGCCATCCGGACAATTTCACCCTGGCGACTGAACCGGCCGCGAGCGGCCGGCGTCCCCGGAAGAAGTCTAGTTCACCGCGCGCGCTTTGCTGCGTGCAGTGAACGGCACGCGTTTCACGAAGCCCGTCGCGAGCGCGGTGCCCGCGAGCACGATCGCACAGCCGGCGATCATGGCGAGCGAGACGTGCTCGCCGAGAAAGAGCGCGCCCCACAGAATGCCGAAAAGCGGGATCACGAAGGTGACCGTCATCGCGCGCGCGGGGCCGGCGACCGCGACCAGATGGAAATAGATGAAATATGCGATGCCCGTGCAGCCGATGCCGAGCGCCAGCACCGCGCCCCACGCGTGCGCCGAAACCGGCGCGGCGGGCCATGTGAGGAAGGCGATCGGCGCGAGCGTCAGGGTTGCGCCGATCATGCTGCCGGCCGCGTTGGTCATCGCGTCGACGTCCATCAGGTACTTTTTCGCGAAGTTGCCCGCGACGCCGTAAAGCGCCGATGCCGCCAGCGCCGCGGCCGCCGCGAGCAGACCCTGCACGGGCAGCGCGGCGTCGTGGCCCGCGTGGTCCGGCGCGATCTGGTTCCAGACCAGCACGAGCACGCCCGCGAAGCCGATCGCCATGCCGATCGTGCGCACGGTCGTCAGACGGTCCTTGAGCCAGAGATAGGCGACGAGCGCGCCGAAAAGCGGCGTCGTCGCGTTGATGACGGACGTGGCGCCGGCCGATAGCGTCAGCTCGGCATACGCGAAGAGGCAGAAGGGCGCGGCCGAATTGAGAATGCCGACGGCGAGCAGCTGCGGCCAGCGCTTTTTGAGCGTCGCGATGGTGGCGGCGAGCGGACGGCGGGAGAGCAGCATCGCGACGAGAAACAGCGCGCCGATGCCGACGCGCAAGGCCATCAAAGGCGCCACGCCGAACTCGGCGACGCCGACGCGGATAAAGAGAAACGACGCGCCCCACAGGGCGGCGAGCACGATCAGTTGCAGCAGATTGGCGGGTGACATGGCGAGGCGGACTTCGGGAGGTTCATCGAAAGTCCGCGCATGGTAGCACCGCGCCTGTATCAAAAAACGTCCGGCGAACGAAAGCGCAAGAAGCGGGATAAATCGCGCCGGTCAATGCGGCGGGATCATCCACGTCAGCACGTTCTGCTGCAGCCACACGAGCACGCCGAGCAGGATCGTGAGCAGGATCGAATGCTTGAACGTGCGCACGAAGACGAGGCCCTCCTTGCCCTTGAGCTCGGTCGTCGCGACGCCGGTCGAGATGTTCTGCGGCGAGATCATCTTGCCCATCACGCCGCCCGACGAGTTGGTCGCCGCCATCAGCACCGGATTCAGGTTGAGCTGATTCGCCGCGACCACCTGCAGATTGCCGAAGAGCGCGTTGCCCGACGTGTCGCTGCCGGACAGGAACACCGCCACCCAGCCGAGGAACGCCGACACGAGCGGGAAGAACGGTCCGACCGACGCCACGCCGAGACCCAGCGTGTAGTTCATGCCCGAGTAGTTCATCAGATACGCGAGGCCGACGATCGTCGCGACCGTCAGAATGGCGATGCGCGTCTGGACCCACGTATCGACGATCGCCGCGCCGTATTCGCGCGCGGGCAGCTTCACCATGAGCGCCGTGATGATCGACGCGACCAGGATCGCCGTGCCCGTCGCGAGCGGCTGGAAGTCCCAGATCGCGCCGTAGGGCTGGTTGTAGAGCGTGATGTAGACGGCCTTGTCGAGGCCCGGCCACGGGACTTTCACATCGCCGATCATGAAGATCTTGAGCACCGTCCACACGATCACGACCACCGACACGACGATCCACGGCACCCAGCCCTGGCCGCCCGGAATCGCCGAACGTGTCGTGCCCAGGCGCTCGACGTTCACCGCGAAGCGTTCGTCCGCGACAGGCTTCCACACGCGCAGGAACGCGATCGTCAGAATCAGCGAGACGAGCGAGGAGAGCACGTCGGTCAGCGCATAGCTGATGTAGTTCGACGTCACGAACTGCGTCAGCGCGAAGGCGCCGCCCGAGACGAGCAGCACGGGCCAGATGCGCATCATGTTGCGAAAGCCCGCGTAGATACCGATCACATAGAAGGGCAGGAACAGCGCGAAGAGCGGCAACTGGCGGCCGACCATTTTCGCGAGCGCATCGGTCGGCAGATGCGTGACCGCGCCGAGCACGGTGATCGGCACGCCGAGCGCGCCGAATGCGACCGGCGCCGTGTTGAAGATCAGCGTGAACGTGAGCGCTTCGAGCGTCGGGAAGCCGAGCAGGATCAGCAGCGAACTCGTGATCGCGATCGGCGTGCCGAAGCCCGAAATGCCTTCGAGCAGCGCGCCGAACGAGAAGCCGATCACGACGAGCACGACGCGCCGGTCGTTCGGCAGGTTATCGATCATCCAGACGCGAAACGCCTCGAAGCGCCCCGAGCGCTGCGCGACGTTATAGAGCAGGATCGCGGCGAAGACGATCCACATCACCGGCCACAGCGCGAACACGGCGCCGGCCGCGACCGAATCGAGCGCGAGGCTGACCGGGAAATGCCAGCCCGCGATCGCGATGACGAGCGCGAGGATCAGCCCCGCGAGCGACGCCTGCCACGCAGGGCGCCGCGCCCAGCCGAGCAGCACGAGCACGAGGATGATCGGCAGCGCGGCGACGATGAAGGACGCGAAGAGGGAATGGGCGATCGGGGTGAGTAGCTGGTGGAACATCGGGTCTCCTTCGTTCTGTCATGAGCCGAGACGGCGACATGCGACGCCGCGATGCGCGTGGAGTTCGATGTTCGACAGCGGACGGCAGCCGGCTTAAGCAACCGCATAACGCGCACACTAAGAATAGGGCGCGAACGGCCTGCGTCAAGGCGTGAATGCCGGTTGATTGCGGTCGCGCGCATTACATCGACGCGCCGCTGGCGGGCGCGTCGCGAATGCGGGATGTGCAAGGAGCGTGACTCAGCCCTCGGCGATGGCGCTCGGCGCGCGATCATCGCGACCGGCGGATGGCGTCTGGCGGAACACCCACACGGTCAACAGGCCGAGCGAGGCAAGCATCCACAACAGGAAAAACATAAAGGCCATCATGTCCGATCCCCCGATACGGAAAAATGCGCGGTTTATCGCCGTTGCAGCGCGATATGGAGGAGCTATATAGCCAAAACCGTGCCAATCATCTGGCGAATAGTGCCGAAGCCTTGTCGGATAAGGAAAGTGCGCTGGCGCACGATCGGGCGACTTGCGCTCAACGGCGTGCGTCGATTAGAAAATGTTGCAGCAGTGTTACGCCGGCTGTGCGCAAACGTTTTGTTGATCGCGCCGTGCGTAACGTAGACGCTCAGTGTCCGTGACCGCCGCCTCCGCCGCCATGCCAGCTCGTACCGCCACCGTGCCAGCCGCCGCCACCGCCATGCCAGCCGCCACCGTGCCAACCGCCGCCATGCCAGCCGTGGCCCCAGCAGCAACCGCCGCCGCCCCAGTAGCCGAAGCTGAACGACACCGCGGGATAGCCGTATCCATACCCGTAGCCGTAATAGGCCGGATAGCCGTAATACGGGTAAGCGGCATACGGCGGGTAATACGGATAGGGATACGGAGATGTCTGGTAGTAGTCGGAATAGGGCGAGCCGACGGCGTACTCGTACTGCGGCGGCAGCGTGGCGGAAGAAGTGGGCGTCGCCACCGTGCCGGAAGCGGGCACCGTGAATTCCCGCTGGGTATACGCAGCGCCGACGACGGGAGCCGGCGGGTAAGCCGGATAGGCCGAATAAGCCGGATAACCGTAAGGGTAGTAGCACCCGCTGAGAAGAAGCCCAACGGCGAGCGCTGCGACGGCCGTTCTGGGTCCGGAGATACTGCGGGCGGAAATCATGACGCTACTCCTTGCGTTACGGCTCGCGGACCTTTTGGAATCGGAAGAGATGGGCCGTTAAGAAGCAGCTTAGTCGAAGGCAGCGAGAGAGGCGCGCGGCTTCATGTCACAAAGCATTACGGGCGCGCCTTTCTGTAACAGAAATGAAACAAGGCTCCGTTCGTGTCTCTTTATTTGCCGACCTGATTGCCGATGATCCCGCCGACTGCCGCGCCGCCCAAGGTCGAAAGTGCGCTGCCACCGATCACTGCCCCGCCCGCCGCGCCCACGCCGGCGCCGATGGCGGTATCCCGTTGACGTGTGCTCATGTCGCCGCAAGCGGTCAGTCCTCCCAGAAACGCAACGACCATTGCGGCGGCGCCGATCTGTTTGATGTTTTTCATGTCGACTCTCCAATTCGATGATGAGATGAATCGGCTTCGGTTCGGCCGCGGCGACGACCACTCGCGGCGCGGCCGTTTCGGCGTTGATCCGAAAACGTTTTATTGCCGGTTCGCCCAGTCGATCAGCAGAAAAGGTGCCCGAATCGTCGTATGAACCGCTCTTTCAAGCCAGGCAAGGCTTTGCGGCGCATGCGCATAAAAAAACGGCCTGCCGCAGACGCGCTGCGACAGGCCGTTGTCAGCAAGTTAGAAGGATCAAGTCGGCTGATAGATTTCCGAACCCTTCTTCACGAACTCGATCGCCTTCGTCTCCATGCCCTTCGCGAGCGCTTCGTTTTCGCTGACGCCTTGCTTCGCCGCGAAATCGCGCACGTCCTGCGTGATCTTCATCGAGCAGAAGTGCGGGCCGCACATCGAGCAGAAATGCGCGACCTTGGCCGAGTCCTTCGGCAGCGTCTCGTCGTGGAATTCGCGCGCCTTGTCCGGATCGAGGCCGAGGTTGAACTGGTCCTCCCAACGGAATTCGAAGCGCGCCTTCGACAACGCGTTGTCCCGCACCTGCGCGCCCGGATGACCCTTCGCGAGATCGGCCGCGTGCGCCGCGAGCTTGTACGTGATGATGCCTTCCTTCACGTCGTCCTTGTTCGGCAGGCCGAGGTGCTCCTTCGGCGTGACGTAGCAGAGCATCGCGGTGCCGAACCAGCCGATCATCGCAGCTCCAATGCCCGACGTGATATGGTCGTAACCCGGCGCGATATCGGTGGTGAGCGGCCCGAGCGTGTAGAACGGCGCTTCGTCGCACCATTCCAGTTGCAGGTCCATGTTTTCCTTGATGAGCTGCATCGGCACGTGGCCGGGGCCTTCGATCATCACCTGCACGTCATGCTTCCACGCGATCTGCGTCAGTTCGCCGAGCGTCTTCAGTTCGCCGAGCTGCGCTTCGTCGTTGGCGTCGTAGATCGAGCCGGGGCGCAGGCCGTCGCCGAGCGAGAACGAGACATCGTATTGCTTCATGATTTCGCAGATGTCTTCGAAGTGCTCGTAGATGAAGCTTTCCTTGTGATGCGCGAGGCACCATTTCGCCATGATCGAGCCGCCGCGCGACACGATGCCCGTCATGCGGTTCGCCGTCAGCGGCACGTATTGCAGACGCACGCCCGCGTGGATCGTGAAGTAATCGACGCCTTGTTCCGCTTGTTCGATGAGCGTGTCGCGGAAAATTTCCCACGTCAGGTCTTCTGCCTTGCCGTTGACCTTTTCGAGCGCCTGATAAATCGGCACCGTGCCGATCGGCACCGGCGAATTGCGGATGATCCACTCGCGCGTTTCGTGGATGTGCTTGCCGGTGGAGAGGTCCATCACCGTGTCGCCGCCCCAGCGGATCGCCCAGGTCATCTTGTCGACTTCCTCGCCGATGGAAGAAGTAACCGCCGAATTGCCGATATTCGCGTTGATCTTCACAAGGAAGTTGCGGCCGATGATCATCGGCTCGCTTTCCGGATGATTGATGTTCGCGGGGATGATCGCGCGGCCGCGCGCCACTTCCTCGCGCACGAACTCGGGCGTGATTTCCTTGAGTGCGTCCTTGCCGAACGCGGCCGCGCCGAAGGCTTGCCCCGGATGCTGTCGGCCCATCATCGCGGCGAGCTTTTCGCCGTTCGGACCGCTTTTCTTCAGGCTTTCGAGATACTCCGCGCGACGCTGGTTCTCGCGAATCGCGATGTACTCCATCTCCGGCGTGATGATGCCCTGGCGCGCGTAGTGCATCTGCGAGACGTTCTTGCCGTCAATGGCGCGGCGCGGATGGCGATGCAAACCCGGAAAGCGCAGCTCGGCGGTTTTCGGGTCGGCGGCGCGCTCGCGGCCGAAATCGCTCGACAGGCCGGCGAGTTCTTCCGTGTCGCCGCGCTTTTCGATCCACGCGCCGCGCAGCGCGGGCAGGCCGGAGCGGATGTCGATCGTCGCGTCGGGGTCGCTGTACGGGCCGGACGTGTCGTACACGTAGACGGGCGGATTCTTCTCGCCGCCGAAGCCATCGGGCGTGTCGGACTGGCTGATTTCGCGCATCGGCACGCGGATGTCGGGCGTCGAGCCTTCGATGTAGACCTTGCGCGAGTTCGGCAGCGGCGCGATGGCGGCGGCATCGACGACGGCGTTCTCGGACAGGAATTTCGGGTTGGCATTCATGTGCTGTCTCTCCTGTAGGGATGGTTTATTTGCCGATGCACAACGACGCACGAACGAACGCCGTCGAGCTCGGCTGATTCAGGAGCTAAACAGGGAGGAACGAGATGGAAAGGTACGGGTTCGGTTGAAGTGGTGCGGATGCTGCGGACCTTGGAACCCGAACGCTTCCCTGCGCTGGCATTATCCAGATCAGGTTCAAAGGGTATTTCTCACCCACGCCACACGAAGCGATTGCGTCGATGAAACCCGGCGAAGTCGCGATGTGCAACGCAGGACCCCCGCGTTAGCAGCCGACACGTTACACCGTGGCGTGGCGTCTTGGCAACCATTCGTAAAGATGTGCAAACGCGTTGCGTGCTTACTGCATAATGTCGGGCGCTGCGGATCTTCGGGGTTTTCCCGGACATCGCGCGGCCCGTCCTCGCGCAATCGCACTTCTTCCGTTTCGTCATGTCGTCCAGTCTGGTTTTTCCCGCAGTCGTCCGGCGCAGCGCCGTCGCGGAGTAATGCATGTCCGCTCTTCCGCCGCCGCGTCTGCCGTTCAGTTTCCCCGACCGTTTCCCGTTTCGTGCGCCGCGCTCTTTCAAAGGGCAAGTCGCGCTCGCGCTGACGGTCGTCTATCTCGTGTGGGGATCGACGTATCTCGGGATTCATCTCGCGCTCGAATCCTTTCCGCCACTGATGCTCGGCGGGCTGCGCAATCTGTTCGCGGGCATCGGGCTTTTCGCGATTGCGGTGCATCGCAAGGCGATGTGGCCGAGCGTGCGGGAAGTGCGCAATGCGGCGATCGTCGGCACGTTGCTGGAGGGGCTTTCGAGCGGGATGATGGCCTACGGCATGCGCACGGTGGGCACCGGCACGGCCGCGGTGATGGTCGCCACGGTGCCGCTTTTCGCGACCATCTTCACCGCGTGTAGCGGGCGCGGCGTCGCGAAAGGGGAGTGGTTCGCGGTGGCGCTGGGGCTCGTCGGCATCGTGTTGCTGAATCATGGCGATCCTTCGCCCAGTTCGACGGCCGGCACGCTGGCGATCCTGTGCGCCGCGATCTTCTGGGCGGGCGGCGCGCATCTGGCGACGCGTCTGCCGCAGCCGTCCGATCTGCTGATGTCGACAGCCCTGCAGATCGGGCTGGGCGGACTGATCGCGACGGCTATCGCGTTTGCGTCGGGGGAGCGGCTTTCGCACGTCGGCGTCGGCGCGGGCGCGTCGTTCGTGTATCTCGTCGTGATCGGTTCGATGGCGGCGTATGTCGCTTATAACTTTCTGATTCGGAATACGAGCGCGATCGTCGCGACGAGTTGTCTCTATGTGAATCCGGTCGTGGCGGTGATGCTCGGGGCGGTGCTGCTCGGTGAGATCGTCACGCAGTGGACCGTCATCGCGACGGTCGTGATTCTCATGTCGGTCGGGTTGTCCTTCTGGTTCGATCAACAGCGGCGCGGGCTGTAGGACGCGGCAAAGCCCTCTGATGGCGCCAGAAGTAAAAGATTGCGCCTATCGTTGCGAATGGGCCGCCATCCAAAGAGAATGCCGGGAAAACTTGCGCGGCCGAGCTTGCATCGATGTCACAAAAACGCGTAGGAATCCAAAGGAAATAAAATCATGGCCACCCGCGTCATCAGTTTTTTTGCGGACGATAGCGCGCGCGCATCGTTGCTGAATCATCGCCGCTACTGCGAGCGGCAGGGATATACGCACGAGTATGTCGACGCGAGCGCGATTGGCTGGCCGCAATTGCGAATTCTCATGAAATTGCAAGTGCTGCGGCGAGCGCTACGTGCTTGCGCCGAAGGCGATCTTGTCCTGCTCCTGACGCAGGACTGCTTGCTGAAGGGCGATATCCGATGTGAAACATTGATGGAGAACCGGAAATCGGACTGGATTGCGGCACTGAACAACGAGTCGAGCAGACGGTCAGCGAATTCCCGGACAAGTCGTTTGTCTATGCGAACGGCGGCGACCAGGAGGTTTTTATTAACGCCATTCAGCGGCTTGGCAAAACCGCTGAAAACGAATTAGTCGGCACGGTGAGCAGATCAGTCGAGAGCTGGACTCGAGCGGCTGCTGATTCGCCGACGCGACCTGGGAAGTCATGACGCGGTGTGCCGACATCGCGCGACGTGCCCGGTTTCGTCATTTGTAAGATTTCGCCACCAACCGCTCCTTCCTCCGCCGCACACGCGTCCTTCTTTCCGGTCTCCCGAAGTAATCCTCTAACGAATGAAAAGCCTTATGTGACAAGGCTTTGCGGCGTCCCCGCTCGCCCACGCACCGATCAAGGGCACGTCGATTGCTCGATTCGGTCGCCGTCACGGCGGAGTCATCGAAATCGAATAACACCGCTGACGGTCAAGGTCGGTCAACAAGGGAGAGTCCCGGCCTCGTGCCGATGCGCGTCACCGGCATCACGCAAGTCGTCAACGCCGCGGACTCAAAGAACGAATAGAACCAAGAGAATAGGTGGAACCATGAAGCTCATCCGCACTGCTGCCGCGCTTGCCGCCGTCGCCTCTTTGCTGTCCGCCTGCGGCGGAAGCTCCGACGACGTCGGCAAGGAAATCGGCGTCGCTCAGCCGCAGGTTCATTTTGTACACGCGATTCCGAGCGGTCCGAACGTCGACTTCTACGACAACGGCAAGATCCTGCAGCCGAATCTCGCCTACAAGGCAGTGACCAACTTCGCGAACATCGACACCGGCCAGCACAACTTCTCCTATGCGGCCGTCAACACGACGACGCAACTCGCCACCGACACGAGCATCTCGAACGCGGCGAAAGGGCATGAGTACACGGTGATCGCGCTGCCGGACGCGGGCTTCGTGCCGTCGATCGCGGTGATCGACGATCCGTTCGACAAGGGTCTGCTGTCGGCCAGCGCGCGGGTGCGTGCGTTCAACGCATCGACCAATGCGCCGAACCTCGACATCTATCTCGTCGCGCCGGGCACGAACATCTCGGGCGTCAGCCCGACGATGGCAGGCGTCGCCTACAAGAACGCCGTGCCCGCGACCACGCAGGATTCGATCTACGTCTCGGGCGGCACGTATCAGCTCATCGCGACGCTGCCGGGTTCGAAGACGCCGGTGTACAAATCGGCGTCGTTCGATCTCGTCAACAACGCGGACTGGCTCGTGACGACGCTGCCTTCGGGCAATGCGGCATCGCAACTGGTGCCGGAGAAGATTCGCGTGCTGGTCGCGCAGGGCGGCAACACGCAGCAGCCGGCGCTGGAATTGCCCGACACGCAGTGAACTGAAGCACGTTAGAAGAAACCGAGCCCGGCCGAACGAAACAACATTGGCCGGGCCTTTTTGCGTCTCCCGCAGCCGGCGACGACGCAAAAAAAATCCCGCCACCGCAAAGGTGGCGGGAAGACAGGGAACTACATCAACGCTATGGAACGCCTGAGAGAAGACGCCGCGACGACGCAGCGCCTTCGCGTATTACTTATGCTCCTCCGCCGAATTCGAGATGGCCTGGCCACCCTTCGAGATGTCCTGGCCGGCGCCCGAAACGGTGTTGCAGCCCGCCAGAGCCGCCGTGCCGGCGATGAGGAGCAGAGCGATGAGTCGAGTCATGTTGTATTCCCCTTGGAGTTGAAATGCGTGACAGGAATGAGGTTCGCGCATCGTGTGTGGTTGGCGGACGCTTGCCGGACGTCCTGCCTTACCGGTGTGATCAATCATAAAAAAGCAGCCATTCCGACGATGTAGGCAGGCATGCGATTTTCGTGTCGGCGGGGTCCGCATTTCGCGTCGGCATCGTCCTACGCCGACGGCGTTTCGATCGTCACACCGCCGCTGCGTTCGCGTGGCATCGACACGCTGATCGCCGTGCCGTGCGGCGACGTGCGCTCGATCTCGAAGCGCCCGCCGCGCGCCGACACCCGTTGCCGCATGCCGACGAGCCCATGCGTCTGCGTACGCTTGAGATCCTGCGGCCGGATGCCGATGCCGTCGTCGGTGATCGAGAGCGACACGTTGGTGTCATCGACGGAAAGCGCCACACGTATGCGGCTCGCGCGCGCATATTTCGCCGCGTTCGTGAGCGTCTCCTGCGCGACGCGAAAAAGCGCGATCTCGATCGCTTCGCCGAGCTTCACGTCCTCGCCCGGCAGATCGAATTCGATGTTCCAGCCGTTGCGTTGCGCGGCTTCATCGGCGAGCGAGCGCAGCGCCGTAACCAGACCGAAGTTGGCGAGCACCGTCGGGCGCATGTCCTCGATGATGCGGCGCTTCAACGCAATGCCCTGATCCAGATTGCCGAGCGCGCGCGCGAGTTTTTCGGCCATCGCGGGCTCGCTGTCCTTCAGCTTGCCGCGCACCCACGCGACATCCATCTTGCTCGCGGTGAGGATCGAGCCGAGTTCGTCGTGCAGTTCGCGCGCAAGCTCGGTCTTTTCGTTTTCGCTGACCGACTGCAAGTGCCACGCGAGCGCTTCGAGCTGGCGCGTGCGCGCGAACACCAGTTGATCGAGTTCTTCCTGCTGCGTGATGAGCGCCTTCTGCACGCGCGCCTGTTTATCGAGTTGAATGCCAAGATTGCGAAACAGCAGGATGAACAACACGATGTTGAGCGCGCACAACGCGCCGACGCAGAGCGTCGAGATGCGCTGATCCGCGCGGCTCGCGTCGAGCGCATGTTGCGCGCGCTGTTCTTCGTTCAGGCGCAGCAGCGACAGCGCCGCATCGAGCGTCGCGCTCGAGTCGGGCGGCGGCAGGGCGAGCGTGTTGTCGCGCGCGGCGGCTTCGCTGGGCGGACCGGCGAGACGCACCGTGCCTTGCGCGATTTCATCGTCGGCGGCGGCGCGGATCTGCGCGAAGCTCGCGAGCGCGGTGTCGTCGCCGATACGCCGGTAATACGCATCGAGCGATGCCAGCGTGCGCCGCACGCGCCCGGCGGCTTCCCGGAAATGCGTCTGATACGCGCCGTCGGCTTTCAGCGCGAAGCCGCGCTCGTCGGCGGTGAGCGCGGCGATATCGGCGGCGAGCATCGAAAGTTGAGCGGTCGCGCCTTTCGCTTCGAGCGCGGTCTCGTATTCCGACGCGATCCGCATGCGGCCCGATTCCAGGATGATCAGACCGCCCACCGTGATGACGATCGCGACCGTCATCGCGACCGCCCAGCTATAGCGGCGCATCCATTCGTTGAAGCGCGTGGCGCGGCGCGCGATGCCTTCCGGCGCGGGCGGCACGGCGGGTTCGTCGGCCGCGAAGAGCGGGGTTTCGTCTTGCGGGATCATCGGTATCGCGGTGGGCGGTACGTGGCTCATGGCGTCGATCGTTCGGCGTTTCACAGCGGGCAGCCGTTTTGAAAGCGGTTGTCGGTGGATTCCCACAGCAAAAAAGGAGCCTGCCCGAATGCGCGCGGCGAAACGCATCGCTACGATGGTTGCGTCATCCATTTTTACGGGGAACGATCATGCTGAAGTGGGCATTGTTTTTTGCGATCGTGGCCGTGATCGCGGGCGTGCTGGGCTTCACCGGCGTCGCCGCCGGCGCGGCTGCCATCGCCAAATTCCTGTTCGTGCTGTTCCTGATCCTGTGCGTCGTGTTTCTCGTGCTCGGCTTCGTCATCACGAAAAAAGCCATCGATTAGCGCCGGTCTGATCGCATCGACAAAACGTATTCAACAACGCTGAAGGAGGTCACATGCTTCACTACGCTGCCGTCTTCTTCGTCATCGCCCTTATCGCGGCCGTGTTCGGATTCACGGGCATCGCGGCCGGCGCGGCGGAAATCGCGAAGATTCTTTTCTTCATTTTTCTCGTCGTCTTCGTCGTCACCTTGCTGCTCGGCGTGTTCCGAACGTGACGCACGCCCGGGCGAAAGCCAAGCAGCATCAAGCCGCGCGCGGGTTGCACGACCGTCGCGCGGCTTTTTCGACGGATCAGGCATGGTGCATGCATCGGCGTTTCTGATTGGATAGCAGGACTCTATGTCAGCCCGATGCACAAAGAGCCTGCGCCAGCGAAACGTCATCTCACCCAATACAGAGGAGCGAACCCAAATGTCCAAATCGTCTGCTGTTAAAGCCGCGCCGAATCAATCCACGGATGCCTTCGTTCTCGATGTCGAGAAAATTCGCGCCGACGCGCGGCAGCACATGGACGAAGGCGCCGTGACGACCGGCTATGGCGCCGACCGCGAGACCGTGCTGAAGTTGCTGAACGACTCCCTTGCCACGGAAATCGTCTGCACGCTGCGCTACAAGCGCCACTATTTCATGGCGAAGGGCATCCATTCGGAAGCCGTCGCACAGGAGTTTCTCGAGCACGCGAACGAGGAACAGGAGCATGCCGACACGCTCGCGGAACGCATCGTGCAACTGGGCGGCGCGCCGAACTTCGCGCCGGACGGCCTCTCGTCGCGCTCGCACTCCGAGTACAGCGAAGGCAAGGATCTGATCGACATGATCCGCGAAAATCTGATCGCGGAGCGCATTGCGATCGATACGTACCGCGAGATCATCCGCTATCTCGGCGACAAGGATGTCACGACGCGGCGCATCTTCGAAGACATTCTGGCCGTCGAGGAAGAGCACGCCGACGACATGGCGGACCTGCTCGAAGGGCGCAACGGATGATGAGGACGATGCCGCCGGACACGCGCCGCGCGTGCCCGGCGCACGCATGACATGGCCGATCCCCTCCTGGAAGAACGTCCTGCCGTACGGACCACGCGAATGATTCGAGTCTTGATCGCCGACGACCACGCCATCGTGCGCAGCGGGTTCAGGCAGTTCGTCGTGGACGAGCCCGACATGGAAGTCGCCGCCGAAGCCGCGACGGGCGATGAAGCCATCGCGCTCGTGCGCGCGCAGGCGTTCGACGTCGTGCTGCTCGACATCGCGATGCCGGACAAGAACGGCGTCGACACTTTGCGCGTCATCAAGCAGATCCGCCCGGAGCAGGGCGTGCTGATGCTCTCGGGCTTTCCGGAGAGCCAGTACGCGATCAACCTGCTGAAAGCGGGCGCGAACGGCTATCTGAACAAGGACGCCGCGCCCGATGAAATCGTGCGCGCGATCCGCACGGTGGCGCGGGGACATCGGTATCTGTCGGAGTTCATCGCGGATGCGCTCGCCGACAAGCTCGACAAGCCCGCCGCCGAGCGGCCGCACGAGCTGCTGTCCGAGCGCGAATTCCAGATTTTCTGCAAGCTCGCGGGCGGCCGTCTGCCGACGGAAATCGCGCAGGAACTGCATCTGTCGGTGAAGACAATCAGCACGTACCGCGCGCGCGTGCTCGAAAAAATGCGGCTCGCCAACAACGCCGACCTCACGTATTACGCGATCAAGAACGGTCTGATCGAGTAGCGCCGCATCGTTCGACATCCGCGAGAGCACTGCCGGAGGCGCCCGCCGTGGGCAATCACATCAGCACTGACGACCGAATGGAGCAGCCGGACGCGCGGCGGGCGCCGCTCGCCGTGTTGCTGATCGAGGATTCGCCGCTCATCCGCCGCAGCCTGACCGAGGCGATCGAAGCGCTCGGGCCGTGGCGCGTGACCGCGTTCGCCGATGCGCCCGACGATGCCATCGCGCTTCTGTCGTCGCAGGCGTTCGATGCGGTGATCGTCGATCTGCAACTGAAACGCGGCTCGGGCATTGACGTGCTCGCGTGGCTCAAGGAGTCCGGCGCGCCGCGTTCGCCGCGCGCCTTCGTCGCGGTTCTGACCAACCATGCGCTGCCGACGTACCGCGAGCGTTGCCTGCAATTCGGCGTGCGCCACTTCTTCGATAAATCCCTCGAATTCGATCGCGTCCTCGACGCGCTCCACGACTACGCGCGCGAGCGGTCCTGACGCGCTAGGCCGCCGTCAGAACGGCTGCGGCCCGCCGCCCTGTTCGACGCTCATGCAATGCGTGACGAGACCGACACCCGCGCGCCACAGATGCAGCCCGAAGGCGGGCGGCTCCATGACGAAGGCGTCGGGGCCGCCGGGCTTCAGTTGCAGCGCGACCTGATGCGCCGTCGACGGCGCGCACCACACGATCGTGCCGCCGAAGCGCGTGGTGATCGCGCGATGCACATGCCCGCACACGATCCGCTCGACATTCGGATGACGCCGCACGAGCGCGTCGAGGGCGCGGCTGTCGTCGGGGGCGAGGCGGATTTCGTCCATGAAGCCGATGCCGCATTCGATCGGCGGATGATGCATGCCGATCAGCACCGGGCGGTCGCGGCAGGCGTCCAGTTGCGCTTCGAGCCAGGCGAGGCGCGTCGCGCAGAGGCGGCCGCCGCCGGAGCCGGGATCGAGCGTATCGAGCGCGATCACGCGGACTTCGCCGGCGGCGAACGTGTAGTGCAGGTAGCCGTCATGGCCCGCGAGTTCGGGGCGATCATCGAACACTGCGCGCAGATTCGCGCGATCGTCGTGATTGCCGGCCATCAGGCGCCACGGTATGGCGAGGCGCCCGAGCAGCGTGCGCAGATGCCGGTATTCCTCGATGCCGCCCGCATCGACGAGATCGCCCGTGACGAGCACGGTATCGGGGCGTGGATCGAGGCTATTGAGGACGTCGATCGCGCGGGCGAGATACGCGGCGGTATCGACGCGGCCGTAGGCGAGCGTGCCCGGCGGCGTGATGTGCAGATCGCTGATCTGGGCGAGCAGCATGCGCTTGACTCTCCTCGTCGCGGACGGTGCCGGGCTTATTCGTCGGATGCGGCGGCCGGCGGCTTCGGCGCGAGCTTCGCGGGGACGAGCCACTGGAAGCCGGTCATCGACGTTTCGCTGAACGTGCATTCCGCAGCCGCGGGCACGGGCGACGGTTTGGTGGCCGGCGGCTTCGGCGGATTCTGGATCGTGCCGTGCACGATCACCCGCGAGCCATGATAACTCGCGCCGGAACCGGTGATCTTGAGGGGCGCGCTCGCGGCGTCGGGATACTCGGCGCGCACCTTGTCCTTGCAGGCATCGACGTTCTTGTAATAGGACGTGCAGCCGGTGAGACCGGCAAACGAAAACGCAAGCAGGACGGGCAGCAGGTGGCGGGTGCGATGGTTCATCGATGAATTCGGTGGGTGCCCGCTGCGGCGAGGCGCGGCGGGGCGTAATGAGAGGTCAGGCGGAGCTTTATAACATGCGTGCCGCAGTGCATCACTGTAGTGCATTGCGGCGCGTGACCGCTTGTTTTGTGCAGCGATGCGGTAGCACAATCGGCACTGTCATTCGACCCGCGCGTTCCTCATCGATGGAGACGACCGCCATGCAGAAGGACATCGAAGTAGGCGATTACCTGCTCGCCATGCAGACCGTGCCCAGGCTGCTCGAGGCCGAAGGCGACGCCGACGCGGCCCCGTCGGAGGGTTACGCGATCCGCGTGCGCGTGACACGGATCGACCGGAAGCCGGTGCACGGTTCCAAACTCGCCGACGATTCCGGCGAGATGACCGGCGACCGTGGCCCGTTCGAGACGGTCGCGGAGGCGATCGCGCACGGCGAGGCGTGGGGACGGCATTACGTCGCGCGCGTGCTGGGGCATGCGGTGTAGACGGTTTCGCCCGCGAAAGAGGGGATCGGTTCCCCGCGTCGGGCGGGTGCAGCGAGCGGGCGCGCGTCGCTAGACTCGGGTTTTATCGACCGGACCATCGCGGAGGCCGTCATGACGCCCGTAGCGCTCTACATCACCCCGCATTACATCGCTTCGGTGCGTGGCGGCAAGGCGCGCGACAGCTTTGGCGGGACGGTGCGTTTCGTCGGCGTTGACGCGCTGCCGTTCGACATCGAGCACGTGTGCCTGCTCGAACGCGATACGGCGATCGAGGCGCTGATCGATGCGGTGAGGGACGCGGAGCGGTTGTTGAACGCGGTGTGAGAGACGCATTCTTCGAAGTCCGACGCGGTTGGTGCGCGCCCTGCATGCGCGTTGATACTTCCTGGTGCCGGGGACCGGACTCGAACCGGCAAGCCGTGAGGCGGCGGATTTTAAGTCCGCTATGTTTACCAATTTCATCACCCCGGCAGGGCGGACGCGATTCTACCATTGCGCGCCATCGCGCCAAAGCCGCGCCAGTCATCGAACTGCAAGCCGTTCGACAAGATTTCGACCCTCACGCATAATCGGCGGCACCGATCCAGCGCGAGGACACGATGGGCAAAACCCGGCTCGAAGCATTCAGCGATGGCGTGATCGCCATCATCATCACGATCATGGTGCTGGAGTTGAAAGTGCCCCACGGCGAGGACTTCGCCGCGCTCGGGCCGCTTTTGCCCGTTTTCTGCGCGTACGTGCTGAGCTTCATCTACGTCGGCATCTACTGGAGCAATCACCATCACCTCTGTCACGCGATCCGGCGCGTGAACGGCCGCGTGCTGTGGGCGAACCTGCATGTGCTTTTCTGGCTGTCGCTCTTTCCGTTCGCGACCAACTGGATGGGCGAGAACCATCTGAGCCCGGTGCCGACCGCCTGCTATGGCTTCGTGCTCTTCATGACGGCCGTCGCGTGGTACATCCTCACGCGCACGCTCGTCGCGATGCACGGCGAAAACTCCGCGCTCGAACGCGCGGTCGGCGCGGACCGCAAGGGCAAGCTCTCCGTCGTGCTTTATCTCGTCGCGATCGCCGCGTCGTTCTGGCAGCCGTGGATCGCAGCGACCATTTACGCGCTCGTCGCCGCCGTGTGGCTCGTGCCGGACCGGCGCATCGAACGCATTCTCACGAACGAAGAAGCGTGATGCGCATCGGGCTCATCTCCGATACCCACAACCTCGTGCGCCCCGAAGCGCTCGACGCCTTGCGCGATTGCACGCACATCATCCATGCGGGCGATATCTGCAGGCGCGACGTGCTCGATACGCTCGCGCCCCTCGCGCCGCTCACCGTCGTGCGCGGCAACAACGATCTCGCCGACGACCTCGCGCACTTGCCCGAGCATGCGCGCATCGAACGCGGCGGCGCGACGATCCACGTCGTCCACGATATCGCCGATGTGCCGAAGCAGCTCGACGGCATCGATGTCGTCGTGACCGGTCATTCGCACAAGCCGCTCATCGAACGACGCGGCGGCGTGCTCTTCGTGAATCCCGGCAGCGCGGGGCCGCGCCGCTTCAGATTGCCGATCACGCTCGCGCTGCTCGATATCGATGACGGCAAGGCCGAAGCGCGCATCGTGTCGCTCGTGACATAAAAAAAGGCCAGCGCAACGCACTGGCCTTTTCCATTCGATCGAAGCTGAACGAGCTGAACGCTTACGCGCGCACCGTGCCTTCCGGGAACGCATCGTCCATCTCGGCGGCTTCACGATGACCCCGCAGGATCGCATGCGCTTCCGCATTCGACGCCACCGCCGGCGGCGAGCCCTTCAGCGGCTTCTTCGCCGTCTCGTGCAGCGCGAGCACCGACACGATGCCGATGATCGACGCGCCCATCAGATAGTACGCGGGCATCATCAAGTTGCCGGTCTTGTCGACGAGCCATGCCGTGACGAGCGGCGTGGTACCGCCGAAGAGCGACACCGACACGTTGAAACCGATCGCGAGCGCGCCGTAGCGGATCTTCGTCGGGAAGAGCGCCGGCAGCGACGACGGCATCACGCCCGTGAACGTCGAGAGCAGCGCGCCGAGAATCATCATGCCCGCGAAAATCGACGGGACCGTGCCCATGCGGATCAGCGTGAGCGCGGGAATCGACAGCACCAGCAAGCCGATACAGCCCGCGAGCATCACCGGCTTGCGGCCGATCGTATCCGACAGTCGGCCGGCGAAGAGCGTGAGCGGCATCATCAGCACCATCACGACGAGCACGATGAACAGGCCGTGCGTCTCGTTGAACTTGAGCGTCGCCGACAGATAGCTCGGCAGATACGACAGCGCCATGTAGTCGGTCACGTTGAAGATCAGCACGAGGCCCACGCATTGCAGCAGCGGCTTCCATTGCTGGATCAGCGTCTCGCGGAACTGCTGCTTGGTCGTTTCGTGCGACACGGCCTCGGCCTTCTCGGCTTCGCGCTGGAACGCCGGCGTTTCTTCGAGCTTCATCCGGATGTAGAGACCGATCAGGCCGAGCGGGCCCGCGATCATGAACGGAATGCGCCAGCCCCACGACAGCAGGTCTTTCTCCGACATCACCGCCGTCAGCACCGCGACCACGCCCGCGCCGAGCACGTAGCCGACGAGCGTGCCGAACTCGAGGAAGCTCGACATGAAGCCGCGCTTCTTGTCCGGCGAGAATTCGGCGATGAAGGTCGCCGCGCCGCCGTACTCGCCGCCGGTGGAGAAGCCCTGCACGAGACGCGCGACGAGCAGCAGCACCGGCGCCATCACGCCGATCGATTCATAGCTCGGAATGATGCCGATACAGAACGTGCCGACGGCCATCATGATCATGGTCATCGCGAGCACGCGCTTGCGGCCGATGCGGTCGCCGAGCGGGCCGAACACCATGCCGCCGATCGGGCGCACGAGGAACGCGGCCGCGAACGTGCCGAAGGTCGCGAGCAATTGCGCGGCCGGGCTGCTCGACGGGAAAAACACCTTGCCGAGCGTCACGGCGATGTAGCTGTACACGCCGAAGTCGAACCACTCCATCGCGTTACCGATGGCCATGGCGCCGACAGCGCGCTTCAACAGGGACTGATCGACGATCGTGATGTCGTCGAGGGTGAGACCGGACTTCTGACTGGATGAATCGTGTGTGCGCCAAAGGCCCTCGTGAAGGGAAGACATAGTTCGAAAGACTCCGTATTCGATCCCGAAAGCTCAGAAGAACCTCGGGTGCGTCGCCGCGGAGGACGGACGCAAATTGCCGGGACAGTGCAGTTTCGAGACGGCAACGCGAACGCTTGAAGACGAAAGCAAAGGCTTTGCGCGACCTCGGCCGAGCGGCTCGAAGTCGATGAGCGAAAAGAAACGCGGTGCCGGTGCCTCGCGCGGGTGTAGTCGCGAAATTGCACTCGGGGATGAAGCAAACGAGTTTGACGTGCGGACGGCGAACGCAGCGCTGAATGGCTGAGTTGCCGCGGATGGGCCGCGACGTCGGCGATAAAACAACGTGAGACGAAAAAGGCCGGCGTGAGTCTGGCAAAACCAGCTAGGAAACCGACGCGCCTCTTTGTATGAAAACTGTCACTTCCGCGCTATGGCCCGAAGCGTGCTCCGGAAACATTCACGCGTGAATGATGGTGAATTGCTGTTGATAACGACCAAGATGATAACACGATGACAGACGATGTGCAAACCGGCTCGTCTAGGCAAGTGCGCGGAACCGGCGCTGAGCCTTGCCCGGCTTAGGATTGCGCCGAGTTTGCACAGCACGAACCGATGTACTAAGCGGAACAATTTTCCGGCACGCGGACAACAAAAAACCGGCCACGGGGGGCCGGTTTTTCAGTGCGATAACCGCGCGATCTCAGCTTTGCGGCGGCACGTAGCCGGACGCCGTATCCGCGCCTTCGCCGAAGAAATACTTTTCGGTCTGCTTGATCAGATACTGACGCGCGCGCGGATCGGCCATGTTCAGGCGATTCTCGTTGATGAGCATCGTCTGCTGTTTGAGCCAGCCTTGCCACGCTTCCTTCGAGACCGTTTCGTAGATGCGCTTGCCGAGTTCGCCCGGCAGCGGCGGGAAATCGAGTCCTTCGGCTTCCTTGCCGAGTTTCGCGCATTGAACCATTCGAGCCATTGTGAGTTTCTCCTGTATCGGGGACGAAGCGCCGTTCGCGCTTCTCAAATCGTGTTCAAAGCTGTTTCATCAGGACGAGCGACTTGCGCTGCCAGTTGTAGAGACGCCGGCGATCCTCGGGCAGATCGTCCACGGTCACCTTCACGAAGCCGCGTTTCAGGAACCAGTGCTCGGTGCGCGTCGTCAGCACGAAGATGCGCGTGAGGCCGCGCGCGCGGGCACGTTGCTCGATGCGTTTCAGAAGACGCTCGCCGTCGCCTGAACCTTGCGCTTCCGGCGCGACGGTCAGGCACGCCATTTCGCCGATGCGCTCCTGCGTGTACGGATAGAGCGCCGCGCAGCCGAACAGCACGCCATCGTGCTCGATGACCGAGAAATGGTCGATATCGCGCTCGATCTGGTGACGTCCGCGCCGCACGAGCGTGCCGTCCGATTCGAGCGGCTCGATCAGCGTGAGAATGCCGCCGACATCGTCCGGCGTGGCTTCGCGCAGGCTTTCGAGGTTCTCGTACGAGATCATCGTGCCGACGCCGTCGTGCAGGAACAGTTCGAGCAGCACGCTGCCGTCGAGCGCGTAAGGAATGATGTGGCCGCGCGCGACGCCGCCGCGGCACGCGCGCACCGTGTGCTTCAGATAGAACGCGGTATCGCCTTGCAACTCGCCGCTTTCCTGCAGGCGATACGCGTCGTCGAGCGACATTTCGCGGATCAGTTCGCCTTCTGCATCGACCAGACCGTCGATTTCGGTCACGAAAATGATCTTGTCGGCGCGCAGCGCGATGGCGGCGGCGGACGCGACGTCTTCCATCGACAGATTGAAGGCTTCGCCCGTCGGCGAAAAACCCAGCGACGACAACAGAACGAGCTTGTTCGATGCGAGCGACTGGCGGATGGAGTCGCCGTCGATTTTGCGCACGACGCCCGTGTGCTGGAAATCGACGCCGTCCAGAATGCCGACCGGCCGCGCCGTCACGAAGTTGCCCGACACGACGCTGATGTGCGCGTGCGCCATCGGCGTGTTCGGCAGGCCCTGGCTGATCGCGGCCTCGATGTCGAGACGCACTTCGCCGGCGGCTTCCTTCGCGGATTCGAGCGCGCGGGCGTCGGTGATGCGCAAGCCGTGCGAAAACGACGATTCGACGCCGTGCAGGCTCAGTTGCTCGTCGAGCTGCGGGCGCGAGCCGTGCACGAGCACGACGTGGATGCCCATGGCGTGCAACAGGCCGACGTCCTGCACGAGCGCGTTCAGGCGTCCTTCCTGCACGAGCTCCCCGCCGAACGCGACGACGAACGTCTTGTTTCGAAACGCGTGAATATAGGGCGCAACGGAGCGCATCCAGTCGACGAACTGGGCGTGCGGATTCGGCGCTTCGGGCTCGGCTGCCGGCTGCGTCGCGGTCATCGTGAGGTCGGTTTGGGAATTCATCCCGGGATTATAATGCGACGCTATGCCGAATGTTTCTCGTCCATCACGCCCCGATCAGGCGGCCAAGTCCCAGTCCGCCGACAAATCCCTCGATACTCAGGAGCAGTTGCGACAACTGCGTGAAAATCTGCTGCGCGAAGCGCGGGAGGGGACGGATGCGTCCGATTCTGGCGAAGCGCCGGGCTTGAGCAAGAAGGAACTCGCCGCGCGGCGTTTTGCAGGCGGAAAAGCAGCTTCCGCAGCACCGCCGCAACCAAAAAAGGCCGACGCGCCCCCGAAACCGGTGCAACAACGACAACCGCCCGAGCGGGCTGCGAAAGCGCAGCCGCCGTCGCCGCCGCGTGCGCAGAAACCGCGCGATGCGGCGCAACCGGCTGCACAACCGCGCCCGAAGCGCAACGACGACCGGCGCGAGCAAGCCGCTCGTCCGCAGCGACCCGAGCGGGCCGAGCGGGCCGAGCGGGCCGAGCGCGTTCAGCAGGCGAAACCCGTCGAGGCGCGCAAGCCTGAAGCGCAAACCGCGCCACGCGTCGAACGGTCGGCCGAAGCGCGCGCGCCTCGCGAACCACGTGCGCCGCGCGCGCCGCGCGTCGTCACGCCGAATCCGATTCCGCCGGTCACGTTCCCCGAAGCGCTGCCCGTTTCCGGCCGGCGCGAGGAAATCGCACGCGCGATCGCGGCGAATCAGGTCGTTATCGTGAGCGGCGAAACCGGCTCGGGCAAGACGACGCAATTGCCGAAAATCTGTCTCGCGCTCGGTCGCGGTCTCGGCGCGGGCGGCAGCGGCCTGATCGGGCATACGCAGCCGCGCCGCATCGCCGCTTCGGCGACGGGCCGGCGCATCGCGGAAGAACTCGGCACGCCGTTCGGCGAAGTCGTCGGCTACAAGGTGCGTTTCACCGACAACCTCGCGCCCGGCGCGTCCGTCAAGCTGATGACCGACGGCATTCTGCTCGCGGAAACGCAAACCGATCCGCTGCTGACGGCCTACGACACGATCATCATCGACGAGGCGCACGAACGCAGCCTCAACATCGACTTTCTGCTCGGCTATCTGAAGGAAATCCTGCCGAAGCGCCCCGACCTGAAGCTGATCGTCACGTCCGCGACCATCGACGCCGAGCGCTTCGCGCGCCATTTCGGCAGCGACGAAAAGCCCGCGCCGGTGATCGAGGTGAGCGGGCGGCTGTATCCGGTGGAAGTGCGCTATCGGCCGATCGAAGAGGCAAGCGAGGCGATCCGCAACGCGCAAGGCACGCCGCCGAAGCGCAACGATCGCAAGGCCGATCGCGATCTGATGGAAGCCATCGTCGATGCCGTCGACGAGCTGTGCCGCGTCGGTCCCGGCGATGTGCTCGTGTTCCTGCCCGGCGAGCGCGAAATCCGCGACGCGGCGGAAGCGCTGCGCAAGCATCATCCGCCGCATACGGAGATTCTGCCGCTCTTCGCGCGTCTGTCCGCGCAGGAGCAGGAGCGCGTGTTCCGGCCGTCGAATGCGCGGCGCATCGTGCTGGCCACGAACGTCGCGGAAACATCGCTGACGGTGCCGGGCATTCGTTATGTCGTCGATACCGGCATGGCGCGCGTGAAGCGCTATTCGTATCGCAACAAGGTCGAGCAGTTGCAGATCGAGCCGGTGTCGCAGGCGGCGGCGAACCAGCGCGCGGGCCGGTGCGGGCGCGTCGCGGACGGCGTGTGCATCCGTCTTTACGACGAAGCGGATTTTCAGGCGCGGCCGCGTTTCACCGATCCGGAAATCCTGCGTTCTTCGCTCGCGGCCGTGATTCTGCGGATGAAGTCGCTGCATCTGACGGCGATCGAAACGTTCCCGTTCATCGAGCCGCCGCCGGGCCGCGCGGTCGCGGACGGCTATCAGTTGCTCAACGAGCTCGGCGCCGTCGATGACGACAACGCGCTCACGCCGCTCGGCCGCGAACTCGCGCGCCTGCCGCTCGATCCGCGCGTCGGCCGCATGATTCTCGCCGCGCGCGATCATCACGCGCTCAAAGAGGTGCTGATCATCGCCTCGGCGGTGTCGGTGCAGGATCCGCGCGACCGGCCGATCGAGGCGCAGGAGCAGGCGGATCAGGCGCATCGGCAGTTCGTCGACGAGCGCTCCGAATTCCTGCAATGGACGCGCATCTGGAAGTGGTTCGAGGAAGCGGTCGCGCACAAGAAATCGAACAAGCAGCTCGCCGATGCGTGCCGCGCGAATTTCCTGTCGCACATGCGGCTGCGCGAGTGGCGCGACGTGCATTCGCAGCTGCTGACGGTCGTGCGCGAACACGGCTGGCGTCTGAACGAATCCGATGCGACTTTCGAACAGGTGCATCTTTCGCTTTTGACGGGCTTGCTCGGCAACGTCGGGCTGAAAGCCGACGACGAGCCGCACTATCTCGGCGCGCGCGGCATCAAGTTCCATCTGTGGCCGGGCTCGGCGCTGCTAAAGAAAGCGGGGCGCTGGGTGATGGCGGGCGAACTCGTCGAAACGAGCCGTTTGTATGCGCGCACGATCGCGAAGATCGAGCCGGAATGGCTCGAAACGGTCGGCGCGCATTTGCTGAAGAAATCGCTGTCGGATGCGCATTGGGAGAAAAAGGCCGCGCAGGTCGTCGCTTACGAGCGCGCGACGCTGTACGGTCTGACGGTCTACGCGCGGCGGCGCGTGAGCTTCGGCAGGCAGGACGCGAAATATGCGCGCGAGCTGTTCATTCGCGGCGCGCTCGTCGAAGGCGAATTCGACACGCGCCTGCCGTTCTTCGCGCACAACCGCAAGCTCGTCGCGGACATCGAGCAACTGGAGCACAAGTCGCGCCGTCAGGACGTGCTCGTCGACGATGAACTCATCTACGGCTACTACGATTCGCTGATTCCCGAAGGCATGTGGACGGGCGCGGCGTTCGAGCGCTGGTATCGCGACGAACAGAAGAAAGAGGGCAACGACAAGCTGCTATTCCTGTCGCGCGACGACCTGATGCGCCACGAGGCCGCCGGCGTCACGACGGATCTGTTCCCGAAGCGCATGACGATGTCGGGCATCGAAATGACGCTGACGTATCACTTCGAGCCGGGCTCGCCGCGCGACGGCGTGACGCTGCAAGTGCCGCTCTACGGGCTGAATCAGGTCGATGCGCGCCGCGTCGAATGGCTCGTGCCGGGGATGATCAAGGAGAAGACGCAACTGCTGCTGAAATCGCTGCCGCAGAAGCTGCGCCGTCACGTCGTGCCGTTGCCGGAATACGCGGCGGCTTTTGCCGGGCGTCACGCCGGGCCGAAGTTCGGCGCGGGCACGCTCGTCGATGCGCTCATCGCCGATATTCGCGAGCAAACGCAAATCGCCGTGAAAAGCGCGGATTTCAAGCTCGAAACGCTGCCCGCGCACCTGTTCATGAACTTCAAGGTGATCGACGAGCACGGCCGCCAGCTCGCGATGGGCCGCAATCTCGCGCAATTGCGCGCGGAGCTCGGCGGGCAGGCGCAGCAGCAGTTCCAGAAGCTGACGTCGGTCGCCGCGCTCGACGCGCTGACCGGCGACGCCAGCGCACCGCCGACGCAATCGGCGAGCGAAGGCACGGCGCTCTACGAAAACCTGACGACGTGGAATTTCGGCAAGCTGCCCGAGCTGCTGGAAATCCGCCGGCGCGGGCAGACGCTTTTCGGTTATCCGGCGCTCGTCGATCGCGGCACGCATTGCGACGTCGAAGTGTTCGATTCGCCCGAGGAAGCGGTGCGCATCCATCGTGCGGGGCTGCGGCGCCTTTTCGCGCTGCAACTGCGCGAGCCGATCCGCTATCTGGAGAAGAACCTGCCGGGACTGCGCGAAATGTCGATGCAATACATGGCGCTCGGCACCGCCGACGAACTGCGCGATCAGATCGTCGAAACGGCGCTCGATCGCGCGTGCCTGCAAGACCCGCTGCCCGACGACGACGCCAGCTTCCATGCCCGCCGCGACGCCGCGAAAGGGCGTCTCACGCTGCTCGCGAACGAAATCGCGCGTCTCGCCGGCACGATCCTGGCCGAATACGCGGCGCTCGCCAAAAAATTGGCGCAGGTGAAATCGTTCACGTCGGCGTATGCGGATATGCAGGCGCAGTTGAGCGCGCTCATCGGCAAGCGTTTCGTCATCGACACGCCGTATGCGCAGCTCGCGCATTTCCCGCGCTATCTGAAAGGAATCGCGCAGCGCGCCGACAAGCTCAAGGCCGATCCCGCCCGCGATGCACGTCTCGCCGCCGATCTGCTGCCGCTCGCGCAGCACTATCAGCGCGCGATGTCGCAGCGCGGCGGCGTCGCGGATGCGCGGCTTTCGGAGTATCGGTGGCTGCTGGAGGAATTGCGCGTGTCGCTCTTCGCGCAGGAATTGCGCACGCCGATGCCGGTCTCCGTGAAACGCCTCCACAAAGTCTGGGAATCGATGCAGCGGTAGGTTTTTGCCGAAACCGTGCGCTGAATCAGCGTATTGCGCAAAAAGCCGCACCCCGTCAACGCGCCGCGCGAGGCAAACGTTCTACAATGACGCCTGCTCTCCGAAGCCTAAAATTCATGCGCACTATTTTCCGTTCCGGCCGTTTGCGTGCGATCGCCGCACGCGCAGCCATCGCCACCGGCGCCGCTTTCGTCGCCACCGCAGCCCTCGCCAACAATGTCATCGTGCTCAACTCGGCGGAAGCCACGCTGAGCCTCATCGACGAGAACACGCATCAGGTCGTCGGCACCGTGCCGACGGGTAAAGAGCCGCATCACCTGATGCCGCTGCCTGACAATTCGTCGCTGATCGTTGCGAATTCGGTGTCGAACAACCTGATGTTCGTCGATCCGAAAACCGGCGCGTTCCAGCGCTGGGTGCAGGACATCGAAGATCCGTATCAGCTCGGTTTCTCGCCGGACAAGAAATGGTTCGTGTCCACGGGCCTGCGGCTCGATCGCCTCGATATCTATCATTTCGACGGCAAGAACGTTTCCATCGCGAAGCGTCTGCCGCTCGCGACGATGCCGAGCCATATTGCATTCACCAACGACAGCTCGACGGCGTTCATCTCGCTGCAGGTGTCCGGCGAAATCGCCGCGATCGACCTGCCGACGCAGACCGTGAAATGGAAGATGAAAGTCGGCAAGGTGCCGGCGGGCGTCTGGCTTACGCCGGGCGACAAGTATCTGCTCGTCGGCATGACGGGCGCGGATTATGTAGCCGTGGTCGACTGGCGCAACCAGAAGGTCGTCAAGACCATCACGACCGGCAAGGGCGCGCACAACTTCCGCTCGATGGTCGACGGCAAGCACGTGCTGGTGTCGAATCGCGTCGCGAACACCATCAGCATCATCGACGAGGACACGCTCACGAACGTCGGCGACATCACCGGTCTGCTGCCCGGCCCGGACGACATGGAACTTTCCGCCGACAAGAAGTATCTGTGGGTGACGTTCCGCTTCGCGAAGCACGTCGGCGTGATCGACCTCGCGAATCGTAAGCTGATCGAAACCATCAAGGTCGGACGGTCGCCGCACGGTATTTATTTCTACAACCGTGCGCCGGTGACGGCGCCGAACGGGGCGTAAGCAGACAGGGCGCGCATTCGCGCCCTGTACTACGATTGAGGAAGGGCCGGCGCACCGGACGGCCGCAAGCACCACGGAGCACCATGTTTCATTCCATTCTTTCGTCGCTGGACGGTCTCGTTTCCTGGCTGCAAACGCTGCTCTACGTCGATGTCGTGCAGCCGCTGCTGTACAAGATCGGCATGATGGACTACGACGAGGACACCTACGACGCGCTGTACTGGGTCATCGTCGGCGTGCTGGAAGTCCTCGCGATGTACGCGATCCTGCGCCCGCTCGAAGCGTTTCGCCCGGCGGAAGAATGGAAGGACCGCAAAGGCGTGCGTGTGGACATTCTCTACACGTGGATCGTCAAGCTCGGCATTCTCAATCTGTTTTTCTTCTTCACGTTCCAGCCGCTCTTCGATTCGATGCAGAGCTGGCTGCGCATCCACAACGTCCCGAATCTCGAGATCGACAATCTGTGGCCCGGCGTGACAACGCAGCCGCTCGTCACTTTCGTCATCTATCTGCTGATTCTCGATCTGGCGGGCTACTGGTATCACCGTCTGGAGCATCGTGTCGGCATCTGGTGGGAACTGCACGCGGTGCATCACAGCCAGCAGAAGATGTCGCTCTGGACCGACGACCGCAACCATCTGCTCGACGACATCCTGCAGGCGAGCTTTTTTGCGTGCGTCGCGCTCGTGATCGGCGTGGAGCCGTCGCAGTTCGTCGTGCTCGTCGCCATCACGAATTTCATGCAGAGCGTGCAGCACGCGAATATCCGGCTGCATTTCGGCTGGCTCGGCGATCGCATCATCGTGAGTCCGGCGTTCCATCGCCGCCATCACGCGATTGGCTTCGGTCACGAAGGCACGACCTACGGCTGCAACTTCGGCGTGCTGTTCGCGTTCTGGGACATCCTGTTCCGCTCGGCTTCGTTCGACCGCACCGTCGAGCCGACCGGCATCCGCGACCAGCTCGGCGCGCCGGGCGTCAAGCCGGTGCATTACGGCGACGGTTTCATCGAGCAGCACTGGCTCGCGTTCAAGCGCATCGCCGCGCGTCTTACCGCCCGCCGCGCGGGGTCGTCCGCGTCGGACAACTCGGCGGCCGTCTGAACGTTCCCCATCAAACCAGCGCCCGCGCGCGGCGCTGGTTTATCCTGTCGGTTCCTCTTTCTTCTTCTACGAATCACGCATGAGTGACTTGCTGCGTTCGTTCGTGCGCGCGCTTGCGAACGTCTTTCATCCGCGCATGCTCTGGCTGACGTTGATGCCCTTCGGCGTCGCCACCGTGGTCTGGGGCGCCGTGCTCTGGTTCTTCTGGCAAACGCTCACCGGCGCCGCCAACAGTTGGCTCGACGCGTGGTCGCTGACCTCGTGGATGTATCGTCTCTTCGATGCGGTCGGTTTTGCGTCGCTGCATGCGGTGATCGCGCCGTTTCTCGTCGTCATCATGACGGTGCCGCTGATCGTCGTGACGGTGTTGCTGCTCATCGCGACGTTGTCGATGCCCGGCGTCATCAAGCTGCTCACGCGCCGGCCGAAAGGGCATTATTCGTCGCTGGAAGAGCGGCGCGGCGGCTCGTGGTACGGCAGCCTCGGGCATTCGGTCGTGACCACGGTCGTTTGTCTCGTCCTGCTCGTCGTGACGCTGCCCTTGTGGCTGATTCCACCGTTTTTCGCACTGATTCCGCCGCTGCTGTGGGGCTGGCTCACGTATCGCGTGATGACCTATGACGCGCTGGCCGTCCACGCGAGCGCGGAGGAGCGCCGCGCGATCGTGCGCGACGCGCGCTGGCCCTTGCTTGCGATCGGCATCGTGAGCGGCCTCCTCAGTTCCGTGCCGACGATGCTCTGGGCGTGGTCCGTCTGGCTCTTGCCGCTCTTTCCGGTCGTCGCCGCCGTGACGATCTGGGCGTATGCGTTCATCCTCGTGTTTTCCGCGCTCTGGTTCGCGCACTATTGCCTGCACGCGCTGGAGCGGCTGCGCGCGAGCGAACCGCACTATCCGGCGATCACGGTCGAATCCCGCGACGTCTCACTGTAAGAACAAAGGGGCATTCATGGGCATTGGCGTCATCATCATCGGCGACGAGATCTTGTCCGGCCGCCGCACCGACAAGCATCTGCCGAAAATCATCGAATTGCTGAGTGCGCGCGGCCTGTCGCTCGACTGGGCCGAATACGTCGGCGACGATCCCGCTCGCATCACCGCGACGCTCGCGCGCACGTTCGCCTCGGGCGATATCGTGTTTTCGACGGGCGGCATCGGCGCGACCCCCGACGATCACACGCGTCAGTGCGCCGCGCAGGCGCTCGGCGTGCCGCTGGAACTGCATCCCGAAGCGGCGGAACTGATTCGCGCGCGCATCCGCGACACGGCGGCGCAGGCGGGCAAGCCGGTCGAGCTGGAGTCGCCCGAGAACCTGCATCGGCTGAACATGGGCACGTTTCCGCGCGGCGCGGAGATCATCCCGAACAGCTACAACAAGATTCCGGGCTTTTCGTTCGGCGATCATCACTTCGTGCCGGGCTTTCCCGTCATGGCCTGGCCGATGATCGAATGGGTGCTCGACACGATGTACGCGCATCTGCATCACGCGACGCCGCACGTCGAGCGGTCGCTGCTCGTGTTCGGTCTGCCGGAGTCGCGCATCACGCCGCTGATGGTGGCGATCGAGCGCGATTTCGAAGGCGTGCGCGCGTTCAGCCTGCCGAGCGTCGGCGATGCGGCGCGCGGGGCGCTTTATGCGCGCGCGCACATCGATCTGGGCGTGAAGGGCGATCCGGAGCAGGCGAACGCGGCGTTCGACGTGCTGCGCGAAGGCGTGATCGCGCTCGGCGGCGAAGTCGTGGAAGTGCCGCCGGAGGACGCGAAGTGACGCTGCTGGAAGTCATCGCGACGACCGTCGCCGACGCGCGCGCCGCGGAGCGTGGCGGCGCGAACCGGCTGGAGCTCATCACGGCGATGGGCGAGGGCGGATTGACGCCGAGCATCGGGCTGATCGAATCGGTGACCGAGGCGGTCGGCATTCCGGTCAACGTGATCGTGCGGCCGCACAGCCGCGCCTTCGTCTACGATGCCGACGACTACGCCGTCATGCTGCGCGACGTGCGCGCGATCGCGAAGACGCGGGCGAATGCGATCGTCGTGGGGATGCTGCGCGCGGATGGTGCCATCGACACCGACGGACTCGCGCGCGTGATCGAAGCGGCGGACGGCTTGCAGTTGACGTTCCACCGCGCTTTCGACGAATCACGCGATCTGCTCGCCGCCTTCGATACGCTGCTGCGATTCGATGCCGTCACGAACGTGCTGACATCGGGCGGCAAGCCTTCCGTGCTGGAAGCCGAAGCGACGATCGGAAAGCTCGTCGAAAAGGCAGCGGACACGCATTGCACAGTGCTGGCGGGCGCCGGACTGACCGTCGATGCGCTCGCGTCCTTCGTCGCCGCGACGCGCGTGCGCGCGGTGCACTTCGGTTCGGGCGTGCGCGTCGACGGGAAGGGACTTGCGCCCGTCGATGAAGCGAGAGTCAGGCGCGCGCGCAATGTGCTCGACGCGCCGGCCTGAGCACGACGCTCAAGCCCCGATCCACGGCAGCTTACGAAAGCACCATCCCGACACCGTTTTCCGATGCCCTTGCCCGTCCTTGTCGCCTTCGAAGCCTTCGAGCAGGTCGTAGGCTTGCGCATATCCTTCCTTCTGCGCCGCGACTGCCGCGAGCTTCGAGCGCGCGGCGCTGCGGCACAAAAACACGACCGGCGTATCCGGGGTGGCGACCTGCCGCAATTGTTCGATAAACTCGGCGTTCGGCACTGAGCCGGGGTAGCGAGTCCATTCGATGTGCGCGTACTGCGCGCCATCGACGGCAGGGCGGCCGACCCAGTCCAGCTCGGCGCGCGTGCGAACATCGATGAGACAGGCGCGCGGGTCGAGTTGCAGCAGTTCGAATGCTTCGGCGGGCGCGAACGCGCCGGCGTAGGTCAAGTTGTTGTCGGCGGCACGTTTGCCGGCCTGGCTATACAGTTGTTCGAGCGTGCTCATGGCGTATCGGTCTCCGTTAAGCGCAAAGAATCATTCTAGCGTGGCGCGTGAGGCGAGCATCGGGTGCGCTGATTTGGTGCATGAGATTACATGCGCACTGAAAAAGTGCTTTAGTCATACTGGATCGATGTGAGCGCACCGAAATGGTGCTGGTTGAACAAGCGGCAGGGCAGACGCCGCCTATCGCAAGCGAAGTGGTTTCACCCAAAAACGCGCGCTGCTTCAAGCGCTTAAGCGCAAAGATGGTGCGCTTGGCACGGAAGCTGCTTTTCCATCCTCGATTGAATTGATGTACAGGATTGGTCGGGGCGGCGAAGCGATTCGCCGACTTTTGTTAATCAGGAGATAGGTAATGAGTAAATCCGTGGCCGACGTCATGCAACTCGTCAAGGACGAGGACGTCAAGTTCGTCGACTTCCGCTTCACCGACACGCGCGGCAAAGAACAACACGTTTCCGTGCCGGTTTCGGCATTCGACGAAGACAAATTTGAAAGCGGCCACGCTTTCGACGGTTCGTCCATCGCCGGCTGGAAGGGCATCGAAGCGTCGGACATGCTGCTCGTGCCGGATGCGGACACCGCGTTCATCGACCCGTTCTATGAAGAGTCGACGCTCGTTCTGACCTGCGACGTGGTCGAGCCCGCCGACGGCAAGGGCTACGAGCGCGACCCCCGTTCGCTCGCGCGACGCGCGGAAGCCTATCTCAAGAGCTCGGGCCTGGGCGACACCGCCTACTTCGGTCCGGAGCCGGAATTCTTCATTTTCGACTCGGTGCAGTGGAACACGGACCAGTCGGGCACGTTCGTGAAGATCGGCTCGGAAGAAGCACCGTGGTCGTCGGCGAAGGAATTCGAAGGCGGCAACACCGGCCACCGTCCGGGCACGAAGGGCGGCTACTTCCCGGTCGCACCGGTCGACACGTTCCAGGACATCCGCTCGGAAATGTGTCTGCTGCTCGAACAGATCGGCATTCCGGTCGAAGTGCACCACCACGAAGTGGCGGGCCAGGGCCAGAACGAAATCGGCACCAAGTTCTCGACGCTGGTTCAGCGCGCGGACTGGCTGCAGCAGATGAAGTACATCATCCATAACGTGGCGCACACGTACGGCAAGACGGCGACGTTCATGCCGAAGCCGATCGTGGGCGACAACGGTTCGGGCATGCACGTTCACCAGTCGATCTGGAAGGACGGTCAGAACCTGTTCGCGGGCAATGGCTACGCGGGCCTGTCGGAATTCGCGCTGTTCTACATCGGCGGCATCATCAAGCATGCGCGCGCGCTGAACGCGATCACGAACCCGGGCACGAACTCGTACAAGCGCCTCGTGCCGCACTTCGAAGCGCCGGTGAAGCTGGCTTACTCGGCTCGCAACCGTTCGGCGTCGATCCGTATTCCGCACGTGAGCAATCCGAAGGGCCGCCGTATCGAAACGCGCTTCCCGGATCCGCTGGCGAACCCGTACCTGTGCTTCTCCGCGCTGATGATGGCGGGTCTCGACGGCGTGCAGAACAAGATTCATCCGGGCGAAGCCGCGGACAAGAATCTGTACGACCTGCCGCCGGAAGAAGACAAGAAGATCCCGACCGTGTGCGCGGGCCTCGACGAGGCACTCGACGCGCTCGACGCGGATCGCGAGTTCCTGACGCGCGGCGGCGTGTTCACGGATTCGATGCTCGACGCCTACATCGAACTGAAGACGAACGAGCTGCAGCGTTATCGTCAGGCGGTGCATCCGATCGAGTTCGAGATGTACTACTCGCTGTAAAGCAGCGTGATCGAAGCGCGTTTTGTCATGAGCAGTTCGATGAAGCGCGCGACGTGTGCTACGCAGTGAACAAAAGGGACGGCGCGCCGTCCCTTTTTTAATCGCTGCTCAGTGTCATGAAACGAGAAGAAGATCGGTGTCACGAACGACCTCATTGACTGCTCGATGGTGCTCAAGAATCTGATCAAGGCGCGCAAAGGCCACGCCGACGCGCTCTCCGACGACACGCAACTGGCGGCGAGCGGACTGCTGCCGGGTTTCGAAGCGTTGCCCACGAACGTCCTCGTGCTGGACATGCGCAATCTCAGGATCGCCTACGCGAACCCATCGGCGGAAGCCATGCTGGAGATGTCGCGCAAGCAGTTGACACAGATGAACTGGCCGGAGCTTTTCGCCAACGCGGACGAGCTCGCGACCACGATCGCATCGATCGCGGAGAACCGCTTCAACGCGACGCGGCTCGATGCCGTGCTCGAGCGGCAGAACCGCGAACCGGTGCATGTGCATGCGATCGTCGGTTATCTCGAAGCGGCGCCCGATTACGTGCTGCTCGAGCTCTTCGAGAACGAGCGTCACTTGCGCACGGATCGCGAGGAGCGGCTCCACGATCTCACCGCGGTCAACAAGCAGCTCATCCGCAATCTCGCGCACGAAATCAAGAATCCGCTCGGCGGCATTCGCGGCGCGGCGCAGTTGCTCGAATTCGAGCTGGGCGCGCGCGAACGCGACGAACTGCGCGAATACACGCAGGTGATCATCAAGGAGTCGGATCGCTTGCAGACGCTCGTCGATCGTTTGCTGGAGCCGCACCGGCATCCGCATATCGTCGGCGATGTGAACATCCACGAAGTCTGCGAGCGCGTGCGCGCGGTGATCCTCGCGGAGTTTCCGCGCGGCCTCAACATCGAGCGAGATTACGACGTAAGCGTGCCCGACTTGCGCGGCGACAAGGAACAGTTGATCCAGGCGTTGTTGAATATCGTGCGCAACGCGGCCGAAGCGCTGAAGGAACGCATTTCACAAGGCGACGCGAAGATCGAGCTGCGCACGCGCATCGCGCGCAAGGTGACGATCGGCAAGAAGCTGCACAAACTGGCATTGGACTTGCATATCACTGACAACGGTCCGGGCATCCCCAGCGAAATCCGCGACCGGATCTTCTTCCCGCTCGTTTCGGGCAGAGAAGACGGCAGCGGACTCGGCCTCACGCTCGCGCAGTCGTTCGTGCATCAGCACGATGGCCTGATCGAAGTGGAGAGCCGGCCCGGCTGCACCGAATTCGCCATCCTGTTGCCGTTCGAGAGTTGACCAGCGACTTCACGCCAAGGAACGTAGTGCATCCTGCTTTGACGCCTGACCGTTTCGACGGGCTCACACCGAACCATACGAAGACTTCTCGCCGAACGATATGAAGCCGATCTGGATAGTAGACGACGACCAATCCATCCGCTGGGTGCTGGAAAAGGCGCTCGCACGAGAAAACTTCACGACGCGCAGCTTCTCCGGCGTGCGCGACGCGCTCGCCGCGCTCGAAGGAGAGAGCCCGCAAGTGCTCGTCTCGGACATCCGCATGCCGGGCGGCTCCGGGCTCGAATTGCTGCAAACCGTGCGGGACCGCTTGCCGGGCCTGCCGGTCATCATCATGACGGCGTTCTCGGATCTCGACAGCGCCGTGGCCGCGTTTCAGGGCGGCGCGTTCGAATATCTCGCCAAGCCGTTCGATGTCGACAAGGCCGTCGAGCTGATCCGCCGCGCCGTCGACGAAAGCATGCGCGGCGAAGCGGCCTACGACGATCGCGTGACCGAGACGCCCGAGATGCTCGGCCAGGCGCCGGCGATGCAGGACATGTTCCGCGCGATCGGCCGCCTGTCGCATTCGGCGGCGACCGTGCTCATCACGGGCGAATCAGGCACCGGAAAGGAGCTTGTCGCGCGCGCTTTGCACCGACATAGCCCACGCGCGACCGGACCGTTCATCGCGTTGAATACTGCGGCGATTCCGAAGGATCTGCTGGAGTCCGAACTGTTCGGCCACGAGCGCGGCGCGTTCACCGGCGCGCAGGCGATGCGCCAGGGCCGCTTCGAGCAGGCCGAGAACGGCACGCTGTTTCTCGATGAAATCGGCGACATGCCGTTCGATCTGCAGACGCGACTGTTGCGCGTGCTGTCGGACGGGCAGTTTTATCGCGTGGGCGGGCACAATCCGCTCAAGGCGAACGTGCGCGTGATCGCGGCGACGCATCAGAATCTCGAATCGCGCGTGCGGCAAGGTCTGTTTCGCGAGGACTTGTATCACCGGCTGAACGTGATTCGCCTGCGTCTGCCTGCGTTGCGCGAGCGCAGCGAGGACATTCCGTTGCTCACGCGGCACTTCCTGCAGAAGAGTGCGCGCGATCTGGGCGTCGAGCCCAAGCGCGTATCGGACGATGCGCTCGCGTATCTCGCGTCGCTGCCGTTTCCGGGCAACGTGCGTCAGCTGGAGAACCTGTGCAACTGGCTCACGGTGATGGCGCCCGCGCAGGTGATCGAGCGCAAGGATCTGCCTCCCGATCTCACGCCGCGTCAGGACGTCAGCGCGGAAAGTCTCGCCGTATCGACGGATGGCACGGTCGCGGCGATTCCGGCCGCCGCGAACGGCGTCGCGTCCGCGCAGATTGCGGCGGCGCCTGTGGGCGTCGCGGCGAGCGTGTGGGAAAACGGCTTGCGTACCGAAGTCGCGCGTCTCTTGCGCGAAAATTCCGCCGACGTGATGGACGAACTCGCGCGCCGCTTCGAAGCCGCGGTGATCCGCGAGGCGCTCGACTTCACGCGCGGACGCAAGGTGGAAGCGGCGGAGCGCCTGGGCATCGGCCGCAATACGATCACGCGCAAGATACAGGAACTGCATATCGACGCGTGAGCGTTCCGAACGGGATCAGCCGAACGTCGCGATTACGGGCGCGTGATCCGACGGCTGGTCCCACTTGCGCGGCGCCTTGTCGACTTCGCATGCCGTGCAGCGCGCGGCCAGTTCCGCCGACAGCAGGATATGGTCGATGCGCAGCCCCGCGTTGCGGCGAAACGCCATCATCCGGTAATCCCACCACGTGAAGAGTTTTTCGGGCTGCTCGAACTTGCGGAAGGCATCAGTCAGGCCGAGTTCGACGAGCTGCGTGAAATGCGCGCGCTCTTCGGGCGACACGAGGTTCTGGCCTTCCCATGCTTTCGGATCGTGCACGTCGCGATCTTCCGGTGCGATGTTGTAATCGCCCAGTAGCGCGAGCTGCGGGTGACGCGCCATGTCTTCGCGCAGCCATTCGCGCAGCGCATCCAGCCAGCGCATCTTGTAGGCGAATTTCTCGGAGCCGGGCGCCTGTCCGTTCGGGAAATACGCGGAGATGATGCGCACACCGTCGATAGTCGCGGCGATCACGCGCTGCTGCAAATCCTCGAAACCGGGGATGTTGCGCACGACGCTGATTTCATCCACGTCGAAGCCCGCATCGGCACGTACCAGGATGCCGACGCCGTTATATGTCTTCTGTCCCGCGAACCAGCTTTTGTAGCCGGCAGCTTCGAGCTCGGCGCGGGGGAATTTCTCGTCGGGGAGTTTCAGCTCCTGAAGGCACAGCACGTCGACGCCCGAGAGCGCGAGCCAGTCGATGACGTGCTGCTGGCGGACTTTGAGGGAGTTGACGTTCCAGGTGGCGATTTTCATGAATGCCTGTCTTCTTCGTAAAGCGCGGCCGTGCGCTGAAGGCTCGATTCTAGCGGAGCGGGGTGCATAGGTTCGCGTCGCGCCCCCTCGCCGTCTTTACACGATTTTTACACCCCGCCTCCCACTCTTATCCCGCCCTTTACGTCCATTTCCTTAATCTCCACCCTGTCCTGAACCGCACAAGGGGAGAACACGACAATGGACCTGCTTTACCTCGCTGGCATCGTCCTTTTCTGGGGGCTTTGCGTGGCGCTCACGAAGGGCTGCGAGATCTTGCGCCGCCGCGTGCCGGGAGGCCGCTCATGAACGCCTGGATGATGTGGCTCGCGGCAGCCTCGACGCTGCTGCTTCTCGTGTACCTCGTGTACGCGCTCTTGCGTGCGGAGGATCTCGAATGAACGCGAATACCTTCATGCAGACGGCGACGTTCATCGTCGTGCTGATCGCGCTCGCGATTCCGCTCGGGCGCTACATGGCCAATGTGCTCGACGGTTCGTCCGTCGTCGTGCGCAAGATCGGGCGGCCGATCGAAGCGATGCTGTACCGCATCGCCGGCGTCGATCCCGATGCCGAAATGTCCTGGAAGCACTACGCGCTCGCCGTGCTGCTCTTCAACGTGTTCGGCGCATTCGTGCTGTACGCGCTCTTGCGTCTGCAAGGCGTGCTGCCCGCCAATCCGCAAGGCATGGCCGGCATGACGCCCGATGCCGCGTTCAACACCGCCGTCAGCTTCGTCACCAACACGAACTGGCAGGACTACGGCGGCGAAAGCACGCTCGGCTATCTCGCGCAGATGCTCGGCCTCACCGTGCAGAACTTCCTGTCGGCGGCGACGGGCATCGCGGTCGTCGTCGCGCTGATTCGTGGCTTCAAGCGGCATAGCGCGCAGACCATCGGCAATTTCTGGGTCGATCTGACGCGCGCGACGCTGTATATCCTCGCGCCGCTCGCGGTCGTTTTCGCGCTCGTCTTCGTGAGCCAGGGCGCGATCCAGAACTTCAAGGCGTATCAGGATGTGCCGACGCTTCAGGTCACGACCTATCAGACGCAATCGACCGATGCGCAAGGCAAGTCCGTCACGCAGACGCTCAAGGCCGACAAGCAGACGCTGCCGATGGGCCCGGTCGCTTCGCAGGAAGCGATCAAGATGCTCGGCACCAACGGCGGCGGTTTCTTCAACGCCAACTCGGCGCATCCGTACGAGAACCCGACGCCGTTCTCGAACTTCATGCAGATGCTCGCGATGCTGATCATCCCCGCGGCGCTGTGCGTGGTGTTCGGGCGCATGGTCGGCGACAAACGTCAGGGCTACGCCGTGCTCGCCGCGATGACCATCGCGTTCGCGGCCGCGTGTATCGGCGAGATTTCGGCTGAGCAGGCGGGCAATCCGCTCTTTGCGTCGCTGCATGTCGACACACAAGCGTCGGCGTCTCAGGCGGGCGGCAACATGGAAGGCAAGGAAACGCGCTTCGGCATCGCGCAATCGGGCATCTTCACGGTCGCGACGACGGCGGCATCATGCGGCGCGGTCACCAGCATGCACGACTCGCTGACGCCGCTCGGCGGCCTTGTGCCGATGCTCCTCATCCAGCTCGGCGAAGTGATCTTCGGCGGCGTCGGCTCGGGTCTCTACGGGATGCTCGTCTTCGCGCTGCTCGCGGTGTTCGTCGCGGGTCTGATGATCGGACGAACGCCGGAGTATGTCGGCAAGAAGATCGAGTCGTTCGAGATGAAGATGGTGTCCGTCGCGATTCTGCTCACGCCGTTGATCGTGCTCGCGGGCACCTCGATCGCCGTGCTCACAACGGCGGGCACCGCGGGCATCGCGAATCCGGGCGCGCACGGCTTTTCCGAAATCCTCTACGCGTTCAGTTCCGCCGCCAACAACAATGGCAGCGCGTTCGCGGGCCTTTCGGTGAACACGCCGTTCTATAACTCGATGCTCGGCATCGCGATGTGGTTCGGCCGCTTCGGCTCGATCGTGCCGGTGCTCGCGATCGCGGGCTCGCTCGCGGCGAAAAAGCGTCTCGCCGTGACGGCGGGCACGCTGCCGACGCACGGTCCGCTTTTCGTGGTGCTGCTGATCGGCACGCTCCTGCTCGTCGGCGCGTTGACGTATGTGCCTGCGCTCGCGCTCGGTCCCATCGTCGAGCATCTCACCATGATCGCAGGTCATTGAATTCCGAGGACAGCATGACTCAATCGAATCAAACGCCGCTGCATCGCCCGGAGAATCTCGGGCAGGCGCGCACGGCGGTACGCTCGATGTTCGACCCGGCGCTCGTGAAGCCCGCGATCGTCGATGCCTTCAAAAAGCTCGCGCCGCGCACGCAGTTGCGCAATCCGGTGATGTTCTGCGTGTACGTCGGCAGCATTCTGACGACGGTGCTCTGGATCGCTGCGCTCGCCGGCCAGGCCGAGGCGCCCGCGGGTTTTATCCTCGCGATCGCGCTGTGGCTGTGGTTCACGGTGCTCTTTGCGAACTTCGCGGAAGCGCTCGCGGAAGGGCGTTCGAAGGCGCAAGCGGAATCGCTACGGAATGCGAAGCATAATGTGATGGCGAAGAAGCTCAACGAGCCGCATCCGAAATCGCCGATTCGCATCACGACGTCCACCGAGCTGCGCAAGGATGATGTCGTGCTCGTCGAAGCAGGCGACGTGATTCCCGCCGATGGCGAAGTGATCGACGGCGTCGCGTCCGTCGACGAATCCGCGATCACGGGCGAATCCGCGCCGGTGATCCGCGAGTCGGGCGGCGACTTCTCGTCGGTGACGGGCGGCACGCGCGTGCTGTCGGACTGGATCGTCGTGCGCGTATCGGTGAATCCGGGCGAGGCGTTTCTCGACCGCATGATCGCGATGGTCGAAGGCGCGAAGCGTCAGAAGACGCCGAACGAAATCGCGTTGACGATCCTGCTCGTCGCGTTGACGCTCGTGCTGCTGTTCGCGACCGCGACCCTGCTGCCGTTTTCGATGTTTTCCGTGGAAGCGGTGAAGCAAGGCCATGTCGTGACGATCACCGCGCTCGTCGCGCTGCTCGTGTGCCTGATTCCGACAACCATCGGCGGGCTCTTGTCCGCGATCGGCGTCGCGGGCATGAGCCGCATGATGCAGGCTAACGTGATCGCGACGTCGGGCCGCGCGGTCGAAGCGGCCGGCGATGTCGATGTGCTGCTGCTCGACAAGACCGGCACGATCACGCTCGGCAATCGCCAGGCGTCGATGTTCGTGGCGGCGCCGGGCGTCGCGGAGCGCGATCTCGCGGACGCCGCGCAACTCGCATCGCTCGCCGATGAAACGCCGGAAGGCCGCAGCATCGTCGTGCTGGCGAAGCAGCGCTTCAATATCCGCGAACGCGACATGGCCACGTTGCACGCGACGTTTCTTGCGTTCAGCGCGCAGACGCGCATGAGCGGCGTGGACCTGCCCAATCGCGAGATTCGCAAGGGTTCCGCCGATGCCGTGAAGCGCTACGTCGAAGAACGCGGCGGACGTTTTCCGCAGGAAGTGCAGAACGCCGTCGATGAGGTAGCGCATCGCGGCAGCACGCCGCTCGTCGTCGCCGAACGCGTGAACGAAGCGACGCGCGCGCTGGGCGTGATCGAGTTGAAGGACATCGTGAAGGGCGGCATTCGCGAGCGTTTCGCGGAGTTGCGCAAGATGGGCATCAAGACGGTGATGGTGACGGGCGACAACCGCCTCACTGCTGCGGCGATCGCGGCGGAAGCGGGCGTCGACGATTTCCTTGCCGAAGCGACGCCGGAAGCGAAGCTCAAGACGATCCGCGAGCATCAGGCGCAAGGACGGCTCGTGGCGATGACGGGCGACGGCACCAACGATGCGCCCGCGCTCGCGCAGGCCGACGTCGCGGTCGCCATGAACACGGGCACGCAGGCCGCGAAGGAAGCGGGCAACATGGTCGATCTCGATTCGAATCCGACGAAGCTCATCGAGATCGTGGAGATCGGCAAGCAGATGCTGATGACGCGTGGTTCGCTGACGACTTTTTCCATCGCCAACGACGTCGCCAAGTACTTCGCGATCATCCCGGCCGCGTTCGCGACGACGTATCCGCAGTTGCGCGTGCTGGACGTGATGCATCTCGCGTCGCCTTCGTCGGCGATTCTGTCGGCGGTGATTTTCAACGCGCTGATCATCGTGTTTCTGATTCCGCTTGCGCTGAAGGGCGTGAAGTATCGCGCGCTGGGCGCTGCGTCCTTGTTGCGCCGGAATCTGCTGGTTTACGGCTTGGGCGGCATCTTGTTGCCGTTTCCGATCATCAAGCTCATCGATATGGCTATTACCGCGCTTGGCTGGAGTTAATCACATCATGAAGAATCTTTTGCGTCCGATGCTGGTGTTGTTCGTCGCGCTGACCGTTATCACTGGCTTGATTTATCCGGCGGTCGTGACCGCGATCGGGCAGGCGGCGTTTTCGCATCAGGCGAATGGCAGTCTGATCGAGCGGGATGGCCGTGTCGTCGGGTCGGAGGTCATCGGGCAGCAGTTCGATGCGCCTCGGTACTTCTGGGGGCGCTTGTCGGCGACGACGCCGAATCCGTATAACGCGGGGAGTTCGAGTGGCTCCAATCTCGGACCGACGAATCCCGCCCTCGCCGCTGAGATCAAGGCGCGTATCGCCGCGTTGCATGATGCCGATCCGGGCAATGGCGCGGATGTTCCGGTTGATCTTGTTACTTCGTCGGGGAGTGGGCTCGATCCGGAGATCAGTCCGGCGGCGGCGGAGTATCAGGTGGCGCGGGTGGCGAAGGCGCGGGGGATGTCGATCCCGCAGGTCGAGGCGATGGTTGCTCGTGCTACGAGCGGGCGGCAGTTTGGTGTCTTTGGGGAGCCTAGAGTGAATGTGCTTAAATTGAATCTTGCTCTTGATCGGGAGTAGTGGTTGGAGTCGCTCGCCTGGGCTTGTATGAAATCCTGCTTTCGTGTCGGTCTATTAGCACTGCCCCTGTGCGGGGCGGCAGTCACTTTCTTTGCTGCTGCAAAGAAAGTAACCAAAGAAAGCAGCTTTTCAGGCCCGCGGTCACACGTAGTTTGGGTAGTTCTCTCGTTCAAGGGGGCACTCGCCTAAAGTGTGCCCTCGTAGGCCCCGCCGGGCTTGGATCGCGCACGGTCTGACTAGCTAGGAGTTTGAGGGCGCTGGTTCAGCACGAAAGAGTTCCGGCACAGCGCTGCGCGCTGCCGCCGGGTCTGCCAGGGAAACCAACCTGATGCATGTGCGGTGAGATGGAAGTGCTAGCAAAGAAGCACACGCGGCCCCGATGGACCCATCGGCCGCGCAGCGGGCCGGAGCCTTTTTGTGCTGAACCAGTTTGTTGGGCGGTGCGATGTGACAGACCGTGCGCGATCCAAGCCCGGTTGGGCCTTTGAGGGCACTCTTTAGGCGAGTGCCACGGTGGACGAGAGAACTACCCAAATTGCGTGTGACCGCGGGCCTGAGAAGCTGCTTTCTTTGGTTACTTTCTTTGCAGCAGCAAAGAAAGTGACTGCCGCCCCGCACAGGGGCAGAGCAAATAGACCGATAAGAAAACAGGATTTCACGAACTTCAAGCGCCAGCAAAAGCCAAAAAGCGAAAAACGAAAACCATGCCCCGCCCAACCCCCGACGAACTCCTCGACAAACTGCACCGCGAGGAAGAAAAGCGCCATCGCGGAAGACTGAAGATCTTCTTCGGCGCATCCGCCGGCGTAGGCAAGACCTTCGCGATGTTGCAAGCCGCCCGCCGCCGCCGCGATGAAAGCGTGGAGGTCGTCGTCGGCGTGGTCGAAACGCATGGCCGCAAGGAAACGCTCGCCTTGGTCGAAGGCCTCGAAACACTGCCGCCTGCGCGCATCGAATATCGCGGCCGGCTGCTCGCCGAATTCGACCTCGACGCCGCCCTAGCAAGAAAACCTCAACTCATCCTCGTCGACGAACTCGCTCACTCGAACGTCCAGGGCTCGCGCCACATGAAGCGCTGGCAAGACGTGCAAGAGCTGCTCGACGCGGGCATCGACGTCTATACGACCGTCAACGTCCAGCACCTCGAAAGCCTGAACGACATCGTCGGCCGCATCACCGGGATTCGCGTCTGGGAGACCGTGCCCGATCGCGTCTTCGATCTCGCCGATGAAGTCACCCTCGTCGACCTCCCGCCCGAAGAACTGCTCGACCGTCTGCGCGAAGGCAAAGTCTATCTGCCGACGCAGGCCGAGCACGCCGTGCGCAACTTCTTCCGCAAAGGCAATCTGATCGCGCTACGCGAACTCGCGCTGCGCCGCACGGCAGACCGAGTCGATGCCCAAATGCGCGAATACCGCGCCGATCAGTCGATCGAACGCATCTGGCGCGCGCGAGAAAGGCTCATCGCGTGCATCGGGCCGGGACCGGAAAGCGCGACGCTCGTGCGCGCAGCCGCGCGCCTTGCCGCAGCGCTCAAGGCCGACTGGCTCGCGGTGTACGTCGAAACGCCGAAGCTGCAGCGCCTCTCCGACGATCAACGCCGCCGCACCCTCGACGCCCTCAAGCTGGCCTCCGAGCTCGGCGCGGAAACCGTCACGCTCGATGGCGCCGATGCCGCCGCGACGCTCATCGACTATGCGCACATGCGCAACGTGTCGAAGCTCGTGGCGGGCGCATCGGGAAGCAGCGGATGGCAGCGTCTCATCGCGCGCCCGGTGAGCGAGCGCATCATCCGACAAGGCTCGGATATCGACGTCACGCTGGTCTCGACCGGCGCGCGCGACGAACAACGCCGCACGCTCGCGCAAGCCTTCGATACATGGCACGATGGCGGGCACTCGTCGCCGCGCGCCTATGTCTACGCACTCGCGATCGGCGCCGGCATCACGCTCGTCGCCGATATGCTCGCCGCGCGTCAGTTCGCCATCACGAATCTCGTGATGCTCTATCTGCTCGGCGTGATCTTCGCGGCAGTGCGGCTTGGGCGCGGGCCAGGCGTGATGCTGTCGTTTCTGTCGGTGGCCGCGTTCGATTTCTTTTTCGTGCCGCCCGAACTCTCGTTTTCCGTGACGGACACGCAATATCTGCTGACCTTCGTCGTGATGCTGCTGACATCGCTGACCATCAGTCATCTGACGTCGAGCCTGCGGCGCGAGGCGCGCATCGCATCGCAACGCGAGCGGCGCACCGGCGCGATGTACGCGATGACCAAAGAACTCGGCGCCGCGCTGATGACCGAGCAGATCATCGAGATCGGCACGCGGCACGTCGCGGAAGTGTTTCAGGCCAAGGTCGCGATGCTCTTGCCCGATGCCGCCGAAAAAGTGCGCCAGAAAGTAGACGAGCCGAATCCCGATGTGACGCTCGATGCCCAATGTCTCGATCTCGATATCGCGCAATGGGTCTACGACCAGCAGAAGCCCGCGGGCCGCGGCACGGAGACCTTGCCCGCGAGTCAGGCGCTCTATCTGCCGCTCAAGGCGCCGATGCGCACGCGCGGCGTGCTCGCGCTCGCGACGGAACGCGAAGCCGAACTCGCGGTGCCCGAGCAGCGTCGCATGATCGAAACGTTCGCGTCGCAGATCGCGCTCGCGCTCGAACGCGTGCACTACGTCGAGATCGCGCAGGACGCGCTCGTCAATATGGAATCGGAGCGGCTGCGCAACTCGCTCCTCTCCGCGATATCGCACGATCTGCGCACGCCGCTCACATCGATCGTCGGCTTCGCTTCGGTGCTGGAGGAGCAGGCGCGCGATGCGGGCGGCAATACGGAAGCGTCGCAGGAACTCGTGCACGCGATCCACGAGGAAGCGCTGCGCATGAGCGGGCTCGTCACGAATCTGCTCGACATGGCGCGCCTGCAGGCGGGCGCGATCCGCCTGAATCGTCAATGGTCGATGCTCGAAGAAACCGTAGGCGCCGCGCTCGCGACATCGCGCCGGGTGCTCGCGGGCCGTCCCGTGCAGACGCGCGTGCCGGCGAATCTGCCGCTGCTGCAACTCGACGCCGTGCTGATGGAGCGCCTCTTCGCGAACCTGCTCGAAAACGCCGCGAAATACACGCCGCCCGGCACGCCGATTCAGATCGGCGCGGCGCTGGAGCACGACGGCGAAGGGCGCTTCGTGCGCGTGTGTATCGACGATGAAGGCCCGGGCGTGCCCGCCGGCATGCAGAACCGTCTCTTCGACAAATTCACGCGCGGCGAGAAGGAGTCGGCGCAACCGGGCATCGGGCTGGGTCTCGCGATCTGCCGCGCGATCGTCGAGGCGCATGGCGGGCAGATCGGCGTTGCGAATCGCGAGGACGCGAACGGACACGTGCTCGGCGCGCGCTTCTGGTTCACGCTGCCGGCAAACGACGCGCCGCCCGAAGAACTGCCGCCCGACGAAGATGTCGATTCAAAGGCCGCAGCGCCGGGAGCGGGCGATGTCTGATGCGGACGTATCGGTCGTCGTCATCGAGGACGATCCGCAGATTCGCCGCTTCGTGCGCGCGACGCTGCACGCGCACGGCATGACGGCGATCGAAGCCGACACCGCCGCAGCCGGCCTGCGCGAAGCCGCGACGCGCAAGCCCGATCTCATCGTGATCGATCTCGGCCTGCCGGATGCGGACGGCATCGACGTGATCCGCGAATTGCGCGGCTGGACGCAGACGCCCGTGATCGTGCTCTCGGCGCGCACGAGCGAGCAGGCGAAAGTCGCCGCGCTCGATGCCGGCGCCGACGATTATCTGACCAAGCCCTTCGGCGTGCCCGAACTGCTCGCGCGCATGCGGGCGCAGTTGCGCCGCAACGCACAGGCGCAGAAAGAGACGCCGATGATCCGCTTCGGCGATATCGTCGTCGATCTCGGCAAGCGGCAAGTGACGCGCGAGGGCGACCCCGTGCGGCTGACGCCGATCGAATACAAGCTGCTCACGGTGCTGATGCGTCATGCGGGCTGCGTGCTGACGCATCGGCAATTGCTGCGCGAAGTGTGGGGACCGGAGCAGGTCGGCAATCCGCATTATCTGCGCGTGTACATGGGGCATCTGCGGCAGAAGCTGGAGCGCGATCCCGCGCAGCCCGCGCATATCGTGACGGAGACGGGCGTCGGTTATCGGCTTGCAGGCGTGGGCGAGCGCGGCGAATTATGATGTCGGCTCACGAGCCACATGCAAACGATCGATGAATCAAGCGATGAGCCAACCGATGACTGAGCCGACCCTGAACGGCGAACGCGTGCAGCTTCGCCCGCTGCAACGCGAAGACCGCGCCGCCTTGCTCGATGCCGCCGCCGACGGCGAACTCTGGAATCTCAGCGTGACGGTCGTGCCGAACGAAGACACGATCGACCGCTATATCGACACCGCGCTCGCGGGCCGCGACGCCGGCACGGTGATGCCGTTCGTGATCGTGAGAACCGATGATGGCCGCGTCGTCGGCAGCACGCGCTACTGGAAGATCGATCGCTTGAACCGCAAGCTCGAAATCGGTCATACGTGGCTCGCGGCATCGACGCAGCGCACGGGCATCAATACCGAAGCGAAATATCTGCTGCTCGAACACGCGTTCGAAGCGATGCAGTGCGTGCGCGTGCAGTTCACCACCGACGAACTCAACGAGAAATCGCGCGCGGCGATACTCGGCGTCGGCGCGAAACAGGAAGGTATCGTGAGGCACGAGCGCATCATGCCCGATGGCCGCAAGCGCAATTCGGTGCGCTTTTCGATCATCGACGACGAATGGCCCGCCGTCAAAGCGATGCTGCTCGGCAAGCTCAATCGTCGAGCGTAGCGCGCACCTTCAACGCTTTCACGCGCGCTTTCATGAACGCGACGAAGCCGCGCGTGACCGTGTCGTCGCGCTCCGCTTGCCATGCAAGTCCGACGCGCCATCGCGCGGGCTGATCGCGCAACGTCAGCACGCGTGCATCGCGCAGCAGATATTGCGCACGCGATGGCAGGAACGCCGCGCCCACGCCGCCCGCTACCGACGCGAGCACCGACTGGATATCGTCGGCTTCCTGAATCACGCGCGGCACGAAACGATGCTCCGCGCACCATCGATCGATCTGCGCGGCCAACCCTGGCCCGCGCACACGCGACAGCGCGACGAAACCCGGTTCATTCAGTTCGTTCAAATCGACGGGCAAACGCTTGTAGCCGTGTGCTCGGGCACGGCGAGCGCGAGCGTTTCATCGAGCACGGTGAAGCCCGACAACCCGGCGCTCGCGGGCATGCGCATGAATCCCACATCGAGCTTGTTCGCGAGGATGCGGCGTGTCTGCTCGTGCGATGAGAGATCATGCAACGTGATGCTCACGCCCGGATTCAGCGCACCGAATTCGGCGATGAGCTTCGGCACATGCGTAAGCGTCGACAGACACAAGCCGACGCGCAGAAATCCTCGCGCGCCGCTCGCGGATTCGCGCGCGCGGGCGAGCACGGCGTCGGCGTCGCGCACGAGCGCTTGCGCATCGGCGATGAAACTCGCGCCGAAGGCCGTCAGATCCGCACCGTGACGGCCGCGTTCGAAGAGACGCGCGCCGAGGCTCGCTTCGAGCGACGCGATCTGCTTGCTGAGCGCGGGCTGGCTCAAATGCAGCGCTTCGGCGGCGCGTCCGAAATGACGCAGCTCGGCGATGGTGAGAAACGTGCGCAGAAGTTTCAATTCCATTTGGCGATCGAAACGGTCAAAACATTCATTTTACTTATCGATGTGCGAGCGGTTCAATAAGGCTATCCACTCGTTTTATCGGGAGTCTCACTTGGATGCCACATCGTTTCGCGTTGCCGTGATCGCGCTTGAATCGCAACAGGGCGACACCGCGCGCCATTGCATGCGCATCGCTGAAAAGCTCGCTGACGCCGCGCGGCAGGGCGTGCGGCTCGCGGTGTTTCCGCCATCGTGCATCGAGGAACCGGGCGACGAATCGTTCGACGGTGCTTCGCTTCACGCGATCGCCGCCGCCGTTGATGAGACTGGCGTGGCCGCGGGCGTCGGCTGGATCGAGCGCACGGAAGACGGCAGGCGCTACGACAGCTACGCGATATGTTTTCCGGGCGGCGCGCGCGTGCGCCATCGCATGCTGCATGCGACGCAGCGCGGACTGCACAGCGGCAACGCGTTCACCGTGTTCGATGCGCCGTTCGGCGTGCGCATCGGCATTCTGATCGGCGCGGATAACGATGTCGTCGAAAACGTGCGCATGACGGCGCTCATGGGTGCGACGTTGCTCATCGCGCCGATGCGCGGCGATCGTTCACATCGCGCGATGCTGGCCGCCCGCGCCGCCGATAACGGCATGTATATCGCGTGCAGTCATGCATCCGTCGAGCAGGCGCTGATCGCCGGACCGGACGGCTGCGTGCTCGCGTGTCAGGCAGACGTGCGTGACGGCGTGATCGCCGCGCAGGTGCAGCCGTCACTGGCTGGGGCGAGCATCGGACATCGGGCGATGATGACGCGTCGTCCGGATCTCTACGGACCGCTCGCGCGGCAGGGCAATGTGTATCCGCTCGCGCCGGAAACGGAACGCGCAAGGCCGCGCGGTTCGCTGCCGCTCAGTTACGCGGTCGTCGGGCGCAATCGCGTGCTTGCTTGAATCGGGCCTCCGCACGGCTTTTATGTCCCGATACAATCGGACGAACAGACCGGACGGAGGTTTCGCACATGGATTTGATCATTCGCCGCGCGGCGCTCGTGGATTCGCGCGAACTCGTCGATATCGGCATGGAAGCGGGGCGCATCGCCGCGATTGAGCCGCATCTTTCGGCCACCGCGCGCGAGGAAATCGATGCGAACGGCTCGCTCGTCACCGCGCCTTTCGTCGACGCGCATTTCCATATGGACGCGACGCTTTCCTACGGCCTGCCGCGCGTGAACGCGTCCGGCACGCTGCTCGAAGGCATCGCGTTGTGGGGCGAGCTGAAGCCCGATCTCACGCAGGAGGCGCTCGTCGAACGCGCGCTGCAATACTGCGACTGGGCCGTCGCGCGCGGCCTGCTCGCGATCCGCTCTCACGTCGATGTCTGCGATCCGCGCCTGTTGGCCGTGGAAGCGCTCGTCGAAGTGAAACGGCGCGTGAAACCGTATCTCGATCTGCAACTCGTCGCGTTTCCGCAGGACGGCGTGTTGCGCAGCGCGGGCGCATTCGACAACCTCAAGCGCGCGATTTCGATGGGCGTCGATGTCGTCGGCGGGATTCCGCACTTCGAGCGCACGATGGTCGACGGCGCGCTGTCCGTGAAGCTGCTGTGCGAATACGCGGCGGAGCAGGGCTTGCGCGTGGACATGCACTGCGACGAATCCGACGATCCGATGTCGCGCCACATCGAAACGCTCGCGGCGGAAACGCATCGGCTCGGCTTGCATGGACGCGTGACTGGCTCGCATCTCACGTCGATGCATTCGATGGACAACTACTACGTCAGCAAGCTCATTCCGCTGATGCGCGAAGCGGGCGTGGCGGCGATCGCGAATCCGCTCATCAACATCACGTTGCAGGGACGCTCGGATACGTATCCGAAACGGCGCGGCATGACGCGCGTGCCGGAACTGATGGCGGCCGGCATCACGGTCGCGTTCGGCCACGATTGCGTGATGGACCCGTGGTACAGCTTAGGCTCCGGCGACATGCTGGAAGTCGCGCACATGGGCTTGCATGTCGCGCAGATGACGGGCATCGACGCGATGCGCGCGTGCTTCGACGCGGTCACGAAGAATCCCGCGCGCATTCTCGGGCTGGAAGGCTACGGCATCGAAGTGGGATGCAACGCGGATTGCGTCGTGCTCGATGCGCGCGATCCCGTCGAAGCGATTCGTTTGCGCGCGGCGCGCACGGCCGTCGTTCGACGCGGTAAAGTCGTCGGCCGAAGCCCCGCCGTGCGCGCGGCGCTGGCGCTGGAAGGGCGGCCATCGGAAGTCGATTTCAGGATCGACCGGCGATAGGCCGTCGCGATCGTTTGCCGTCAGGTCTTCGTTCGGATCTGAGGCGGCGTCCAGGAACCATCGAGAATCGGCGCCTTCCCCCAGTAAGCCCGTATATAGAGCGAGAACGCGCCATCCGGGGCAGGCAGCCAGTTCGACTCGCGCTCGGCGCCGGGCGATTTCGCTCCGGCGTAGAGCGTGAGCGAACCATCGGCATTGCGCTTCAGATTCGAGTTCTTGGTGCCCAGCGAATAGCGTTTCAGATCGTTCGCGTGAAAGAGATGCTTGTCGTTGTAAAGCGTGAGCGACCAGAAGCCGTTGACGGGAGGTTCCTCACCTTTGGCGAAGACGATTTCGTAGGTATTCGCGCCATTGAGCGCCTGACCCGACGCATCGAAATCGGTATAGAAATACTGCGTCTCGTTCGGCCTGTTGTCGAACATGTTCGATTTCGCCGTCCCCGTGCGGTCGAAATAATCGAATCCGGTCTGTGCGTTGTTGGTCGAGCGATTCCAGTTTTTGCCAGCGGGTAGCCCGTTGCGCCGCCATTCGAAGAACGGCCCGATAACCTGACGCTCGGTGTCGATCGCCGTCGAAACGAGCAGTTTCTTGATGTCGGGGTCTCGGCTCGCCACCTCCATCAGCGATCGGAACTGCGCGTAGAGCGCTTCCTCGCCCGGCAATGCGGGAACCGTGTCGAGCACCTGCGGAAACTGATCGAAGAACTGCTCGGGAATCACCCACTTCGTTTCGCCGCCGCCCTCGTCGCTGCCCGCCGCTTGCGCCGGCGGCTGGATGATCGGCGCGTTCATCCAGTCGATTGTCTTCATTCGGCCATCGAACTGTTTGAGCGGATAGAAGACGATCTGATTGATCACTTTCTGAATGGCCGCCTTGTCCTCCGGCGTGTCGTTCTGAAAGACGCGTGGAATCGCATTGGCGAGCGCGGTGGGACAGCGAACGATCTCGGTGATGCCTGCAGGTTTGCGGCCCTTCCAGTTCGGGCCGACGAGCAGATAAAAGCCGCGCTGCGTCCTGTAGGGCTTGCCGATATGGCCGAACTGATTGGTCCGTGCATCGTACAGCGCGTAGACCCAGAACCGGTCGCCGAAGTCGGGCACCTGCGCAACGACAGGTTCTTCGTCCAACGAGAAAAACCCCAGGCCATAGACCACATCCTGATTGGGGCAGGTCACGAAGGTCTCGGCCGGATCGATGTAGTCGTGAAGCATCCCGATCTGCCCGCGCGGAGCAGCCGGCAGCACGCCGCCCAAAAGTCCTGGATGCGGCGCCTTCGTGATGCGCGCATTGCGGTTCAGCATGTTGACCATCGGCCATGCCCAGACATAGGCCATCCGTGCGATGACCTGCGCGTACTCCGGATGCATCAAGATCCCCGCCGGGGGAAGCGTCTCGTTCACCGATGTTTTCGCCGCCGGATTCGGACTCGTCGATGCATTGTCTTTCGGGGCAGCGGCTTCGGCCGTGCGCGGCATTCCCGCCAGCGACGCATAGGCAAGCGGTAATGCCGCGCCCATCGCCGTAACGAGCCTTCGAGTCGAGTTCACTTCATTTTGATCATCCATGTTTGCCTCGCCGTGCAGGTTTCGGGTCGGTATTCACGTAAATCAACTTGTCTTTTCGAGGTCGCCCGGTTTCCAGGTCTGATCGAAAAATGCTTTCTCGGGTGAGTAGAGCCGGAAGATCACGAAATAGCCTTTTCCCGGCACTGTGCGAAGCCAGTTTTTCTCGTGGCCCGCGGGGGCGTTCGGGCCGAAGTAAAGATCGGTCGAGCCGTCGGCGTTCTGCACCGGCTGGTCCATCTTGTTCAGCGACGGATGCGCCTGTCCGTTGTCGAGGCCGGATGCAGTCGTCGCGTCGTAGACCGTGGCCGACCAGAAGTTTTTCGCCGGGATATCGGGCGGTAAATGCAGCGTGTACGACTGCCCGCCGTCGAGGAAATGGCCGTCCTTGTCGCGGAACGTCACCGGATACTTCGCGCCGGCACCGACCAGATTCTTCACCATCCCGGGGCTCGCCGAATAGGCGCTCGTGAAATACCCGGAGCGCTGTTCGAGATTGGTGAACGTGTGGCTCGACTGGAAGGAAGTATCCTCGCCCGCGAACACGTTGACCCATTGCCGGTCGGGGTAATACTTGCCGCCCGGTTCCTGCGCGAGCATCTCTGTAATCACGACCTTGCTCATCTTGAAGCCCGCCTGCGCGGCACTGTCGAGCAGCGTGCGCATGTCCGGCGTAGGCGCAAACGGCCTGCCTTTCTCGATGCCGATGGTATGCAGAAAGCCTCGCATATCGAGGTCGGCGGGATCGACGTATTCGCTGTCGATGAACCGCGACATCATCTCGAAGTAGCGTATGTCGCGGGGAAAGAGCAGGTCGGCGGGTTGCTGGTTGGCATCGGGGAACTGCATGGGCTTGGCGCTCGCCTTCTGGCCCAGCGGATAGATCCGCGTCGCCGCGATCTGGGCATTCGGCTTCGCGAGATCCTTGGGGTCGCTAAAGAACGTGCGCCAGAAGAGGAACACGTTGTAGGTGCGTGAGCGATAGACGAAAGCACCCGGCGGCACACTGCCTTTCGGTGGTTCGCCTTTGTAATCGGGCGGCAGCAGCACATAGGTGCCCCCCTTGCCCTTGTCGGGACCGGCAAGGCCGACATCGCCGATCCATGTACGGCCATCGATCGTCGGACCGACGAGCGGCCGCTGGAAGAAGTCGTCGAACATGCCTTGCACACCCTGCGGCGCCTCGACGACGAGCGGCCCGTCCTTATGCAGATCGAGATAGCCCATCGCGTAGACGACGTCGGAATTGGGCGTCGTGACAAGGGTGGATGCCGTGATCCGCTCTTTCCACACGGGCAGCACGTTGTACCCGGCGCCGAATACCTTTTCGGAGCCTTCCTTCATGGCCCAGATGTTTATCGCAGGCAGTGCCCACAGATAGGCCTGCGTCGCGCGTTGGAAAATCAGTTCGTCGCGCAGACTGCGCGCTGTGTCGGCAGTCGGATAGTCCTTTTCAAACGGTGCGTCGACGAGCGCGCCATAACGTGAAGTCTGAGCCTGCGCTGCGCTCGACATGACGATTGCTGTAACCGCGACTGCGAGTCGAGGAATGGCCCCGTGTGCGAGCTTCATCACTGTTTCCCTGAAAGTTATTCATGGTCGAAACGCGATATGGCCTGGCCCGCCGGGACTAGGCAGACGGGCGCGGCAGAGCAAGCTTAAGCAAGGTTATGCAGCGGTGGCAATCTGATCACGCAGGATTTCGCTATACGATACATTCAGGCGCCTGCGCGCACGATTCGCTCAACAATACGAGGCAGTGTTTCAGAATGCGCCGTCGACGCTATGGCCCAGAGCCGTCACGCAAAAAAACGCCGGCTATCGAAGCCGGCGTTCTTATTTGCAGCAACCAGAAAATATCAGTGCAGCGTCTGCTCCGACATTCCGTTATGCCTTAACAATGCATCGATATCCGGCTCGCGCCCACGGAATGCCTTGAACGAATCCATCGCCGGACGGCTGCCGCCCACTTCCAGAATCTCGCGGCGATAACGCGTGCCCGTCGTCGCATCGAGCACCGAGCCGTTGCCGGCCTTCGCGGCTTCTTCGAACGCGGCGTAGGCATCGGCGGACAGGACTTCCGCCCACTTGTAGCTGTAGTAGCCCGCCGCATAGCCGCCCGCGAAGATATGGCTGAACGTGTTCGGCCAGCGCGAGAACGGCGCCTGCGGGATCACGTGGAACTTCTCGTTGATTGCGCGTGCGAGATCGTTCACGTTCTGCGTCGCGTTGGCCGGATCGTAGGACGTGTGCAGCACCATGTCGAACATCGAGAAGACAATCTGGCGCAGCGTGCCGAGACCGCTTTGGAAGTTCTTCGCGGCGAGCATCTTGTCGAAGAGTTCGCGCGGCAGCGGCGCGCCGGTTTCGACGTGCGCGGACATGTCGGTCAGCACGTCCCACTCCCAGCAGAAATTCTCCATGAACTGCGACGGCAGCTCGACCGCATCCCACTCGACGCCGTTGATGCCCGACACACCCAGCTCGTCGATGCGCGTCAGCATGTGATGCAGGCCGTGCCCGAACTCATGGAAGAGGGTGATGACTTCATCGTGCGTGAAGCACGCGGGCTTGCCGCCCACCGGCGCCGAGAAGTTGCAGGTGAGATACGCGACCGGCGTCTGCACGCCGCCTTCGCCGCGCTTGTGACGCGAGCGGGCGTCGTCCATCCAAGCGCCGCCGCGCTTGCCTTCGCGCGCGTAGAGATCGAGATAGAACTGCGCGACGAGCGTGCCGTCCTTGTTCTCGACGCGGAAGAAGCGCACATCCGGATTCCACACGGCGGCTTCGTCGCGGCGGATCGACACGTTGAAAAGCGTTTCGGTGACCTTGAAAAGTCCCTTCAGCACGGCTTCCTGCGGGAAGTACTGCTTCACTTCGTTTTCCGAGAACGAATAGCGCTTCTGACGCAGCTTCTCCGCCGCATACGCGATATCCCAAGGCTGCAGTTCAGGCATGCCGAGCTCGGTCGCGGCGAACGCGCGCAGTTCCATCCAGTCGTTTTCGGCGTACGGGCGGGCGCGCTTCGCGAGGTCTTCGAGGAACGCGATGACCTGCGCAGGCGATTCGGCCATCTTCGGCGCGAGCGACACTTCCGCGAAGTTCTGATAGCCGAGCGTCTTCGCTTCTTCCTCGCGCAGCTTCAGATGCTCGACGACGTTCGCCGTGTTGTCCCATTCGGTCTTGCCGTCGCCGTAGGTCGCGCCGAGTTCGGACGCGCGCGTGACATAGGCGCGATACATGGCCTCGCGCATCGGACGATGCTCGGCATACTGCAGCACCGGGAAATACGACGGGAAATGCAGCGTGAACTTCCAGCCGTCCTTGCCGTCGCGCTGCGCGGCTTCATGGGCTGCTTCGATCACGTCGTCGGGCAGGCCGGCGAGATCGCGCTTCTGCGTGACGATGTACGCGTAGGCGTTGGTCGAATCGAGCACGTGATCGGAAAACGCCTTCGACAGCGCCGCCTGTTCTTCCTGCAATTGCGCGAAACGCGGCTTGCGGTCTTCGGGCAGTTCGGCGCCCGAGAGACGGAAATCGCGCAGCGAGTTTTCGAGGATTTTCTTGCGTTCGGCCGACAAACCGGCGAATTCGGTGCCGGCGGCGATCGCCTTGTACTTCTCGTAGAGCGCGAGATTCTGACCGACGCTCGCGGAAAATTCGGTGACGCGCGGCAGGTTTTCGGCGTGTGCGGCACGCAGTTCGGGCGTATCGGCGACGGCGTTCAGATGGCCGATGACACCCCACGCGCGCGACAGTTTTTCCGATTCCAGCTCGACCGCCTCGACGACGTCTTTCCACGTCGCGGGCGTGTCCGGCGCGCTCGCGCGGTCGACGGCGGCTTTGGCGGCGGCGAGCAGCACGTCGAGCGCGGGCGTGACGTGCGCCGGCTGAATCTCGCCGAAGCGGGGGAGGTCGGAGAAATCGAGCAGCGGATTGGCCGCTGCCGGGGTGGACGTGGTATCGCTCATGGCTCTCCCGTTCTGGTGTTGGGTGAAGCCGTGCGGGTGTCGCGCCCCGCGCCGGCTCGTTCTGGAGATTATTGGGGCGGGCGCGGCAAATTCCAATCGATTGTTTTTAAGGGGCCGATTAACGCACCCCGCGCCGATTACGCCTGCGCCGCGCGCTCGGCCGCCTCGATCGTGTTGACGAGCAGCATCGTGATGGTCATCGGGCCGACGCCGCCCGGCACCGCCGTAATGTAGCCGGCCACTTCCTTCACGCCCGCGAAATCGACGTCGCCGCACAGCTTGCCTTCGTCATTGCGGTTCATGCCGACGTCGATGACCGTCGCGCCCGGCTTCACCATGTCGGCGGTGAGGATGTTGCGGCGGCCGACCGCGGCGACGATCACATCGGCGTCGCGCGTGTGCTTCGCGAGATCGCGCGTCTTGCTGTGGCAGATCGTGACGGTCGCGCCGGCTTCGAGCAGAAGCAACGCCATCGGCTTGCCGACGATGTTCGAGCGCCCGATCACCACCGCATTCGCGCCTTTCAGGTCGATGTCGTGCGCCTGGAACATCTTCATCACGCCGTAGGGCGTGCACGGGCGAAAGAGCGGCTTGCCGGTCATGAGCGCGCCCGCATTGGCGACGTGAAAGCCGTCGACGTCCTTCTCCGGCGCGATCGCCTCGATCACCTTGTGGCTGTCGATGTGCGCGGGCAGCGGCAGTTGCACGAGAATGCCGTGAATCGACGGATCGGCGTTCAGCTTCGCGATGTGCGCGAGCAGCGCGTTCTCGGCGAGCGACGCGGGGAAACGGTCCATCACCGAATGCAGGCCGTTGTCCTGGCACGCCTTCACCTTGTTGCGCACGTAGACCTCGCTCGCGGGATTGTCGCCGACGAGCACGACGGCGAGTCCCGGCTTGTGGCCACGGGCGGTGAGGGTGGCGGCGCGCTGGGCGACATCGGCGCGAAGGGTCTTGGAAAGGGCGTTGCCGTCGATGAGTTGGGCGGTCATGGCGAATCGGATCGAGGATGGGCGAGGGCGCGCGAGGGCGTGAAGCCGACGCCGCGTCCGCCGCTCTGATCGGCGGCGGTGCGCGGCGCTCGCGCAGCGTGCTGGGCGCTTTTTTAGCCGATGCGCGGCAAATGCACCCTTGGGAAGGGCGAAATTATACCGCCGGGCGCTATCGCACGTTTCGCCGCGCCATCCACGGGACGCTCAGGGCATCACCATTTTCCACGACGAGTCCGGATTGAACGACTTGATCGCCGCAGCCGCGCTCGCCGACGGGCCGAGATCCTTCTCGTAGATCTGCCCGTCCTGGTTGACCATGAAGCTCATCACGCCGGTCTGGCCGTAGCGCGCGGGCGTCGCGATGAGGCCGAAGCCCTGCGTGAGCCGCCCGTCCTGGCGATAGTTCTTCGCGCCGCCCTCCGCGTGCGCGCCCTGCGACGTCAGGATGCGGTAGTGATAGCCGTAGTAGCCGTCCTTGTCGGTCGGCTTGTTCGGCATCGTCTCGGCGAGCGGGCCGAGCGGGCTGTCCGGCTCGCCCGGCTCCGTGCGCCAGTAGAGGCCGTCGTGCTTGCCGGGCGTGCTCACTAACCGGTCGGCGTAGTGGTTCTCGATCTTGTGAAAGTCGCCCTGAGCGGCGACATAGGCGAGCGCGACCTGCATCGCCGAACGTTCGTTGCGGCCAATGCGCCTCGTCAGCACTTCGTCGCGCGCGGCGTGCATGTCGAAGCGCCAGCCGTTCGCGACCTTGATGATCGGAATCGGCAACGTCCAGCCGTCGGTGCCCGCTTCGATACGCGCAGCCGGACGGCCATCGACCGGATGCGGATCCTCGACGATGCGATGCTGCTGCGCCCACGCGCCGAGGTACGCGTAAATGTCTTCCTGTCCGATGCTGCCTTCCGGCACATAACGGCCGTGGTCCTTGCCGAGCACCTTGGCGAGCGCGGTTTCGTCGTTGGTCGCGATGGCGTCGGTGAGCGCCTGCGCGGCCGCTTCGGCGGTCGGATACACGGCCTGCGCGTGCGCGAGCGATGCGCCGAGCACGAGCGTCGCGGCCGCGAACACACGCAGGACGAGCTTCTTCGATGAGGCGGATGTTTTCATGTCGGGCTCCTGAATCTGGCGTTCGCCGCATCGGCGGCGTCTGACGATGGATTCGATCATCAACGGCGAAACCCTCCGCCGCCGCCGCCGCCCCGATGGAACCCGCCACCACCTCCGCCTCCGCCTCCGCCTCCACCGCCGTGGAATCCGCCGCCGCCACCGCCGCCGCGTTGCACACCGCCTCCGCCCGCGCCCAGATTGCCGCCGCCGCCGCCCGCCTGACGCTGAACGCCGCCACCCCCCGCGCCGGGGCGTTCGTGCGACTGATTGGCGAACGACTGCCGGCTCGCCTGGCCGCGCTGCATGTCCTGCCGCGCGCCGTTGCCATCGCCCGCGCCGCGCAGGGCATTGTCGCGATTCACGTTCTGTGAGCGCTGATGCAGGTCGCTCGTGGTCCGCGCATTCGGGCCGCCGCCTTCGCGGATGCTCTGCGCGCGCTGGCTCGCCGATTGATTGAGATTCTGGCCGGTGCGTTGTTGCAGCGTCTGCGCGGCCTGCGCGCGCGCATCCTCGCGGCCGCGGAACTGGTTGCCGTTCGCGCCGAGATTCGCGTTGTTCAGGTTCTGCCGGTTCGCGGCGACATTGGTCCGGTTGAACTGCGGATCGTTGCGGTTCCATCGCACGTTATTGCTGTTCGCATTGATGCGGTTGCTCGTGTTGATGTTGTTGTAGCGGTTCACGTTGACGTTGACATCGCCGTGACCCCAGTTGCAATTGCCCCACAGCGAATTCACGACCGCGACGCCCGTTGCGAACGCCATTCCGGTCACGAAGGCCGATCCGATCGCATAGCCCGGCGGCGGCGGCACGTAGACCGGCGGATACGCCGGATAAGGCCACGTGCCGTACACGACCGTCGGGTTGTAAGTCGGCACGTAGACCACTTGCGGATTGGCCGGCTCGATCTGGATCACCGTGGTGCTGCTGGTCGTGCTGCCCGCCGGCGCCGGCGCGCTCGTGACCTTCTGCTGCTCGTTCGACTTGAGATTGCCCGCGGTTTGCGCCGCGCGCCGCAGACGCTGCACGGAGTCCATCACATCGCTCGGCTGCGCGATGAAGGCGTTGCCGAGCTGCGTCACCCAGTCGATCTTGGAGGCCATCGTCGCGAGCGCCTGCGGGAACGCGACGAGCGACTGCACGCTCGGGTCCCACGGCTGGGATTGCACGGCTTTCACCGCGTCGTCGCCGCTGACGTTCGGATTCGCCTTCGACCACGCCGCCGCGTCGGTGATCTGCGACGGATACGTCGACGCCATCAGCACCTGCGCGAGCAGCGCATCCGGATAGAGCGCGACCGGCGCGGTCAGCGCATCGAGTTGCTGGTTCGTGAGTTTCTGGCCGGCTGGCGCGGCGTTCTGCGCTTGCACGTCGCCCGGATACAGGGCGACGAGCGGCATCGTGGCGAGCGTGGCGGCGACGGCGATCGCCCTGAGTGTGCCGATGCGCGAACCAATGACACGAATTCGTTTCGACATCGAATCCCCCGTGCAAGACGTTGCGAGACCGTTGCGCGTCGCCGGATGGATGCGAGGAAATCGGGTGTGATCCGGCGTGATTCAGCCAATATCACTTTTCAGTTCGGCAGACAACGAACTTCGGAGGGAAGGAGACGCGGGCGCGTTCGCCAGAGAGCGCGCCGGGAAAGGCGCGGCCGGCATGTCGATGCCGGCCGCGAAGGGGAGCGCCGCGGCTTACTGCTGCGGCTTACTGCTGCGGCTTGTTCGACAGCGCGAGACGCAGCAGATCGGCGACGGTGTTCACGGAAAGCTTCTCCATGATGTTCGCGCGATGCGCTTCCACCGTCTTGATGCTGATGCCGAGATCGTCGGCGATCTGCTTGTTCAGGCGCCCCGCGATGATGCGCTCGAGCACCTGATGCTCGCGCGCCGTCAGCTTGCCGAGACGCTCGGCGGCCGCGCGCTGCTGCTGCACGCTGGTGCTTTCGCTGCGCGCCTTTTCGAGCATGCGCTCGACGAGCTTGCGCAGTTCGGCTTCGTCGAACGGCTTCTCGATGAAGTCCATCGCGCCTTTCTTCATCGTCGAGACGGCCATCGGCACGTCGCCGTGGCCCGTCACGAAGATGATCGGCAGCAGCGAGTTCTCGGCGATGAGCTTCTCCTGCAGCTCGAGCCCCGTCATGCCGGCCATGCGCACGTCGAGGATCAGGCAGGAGATCGCGCCGGAATGGGAAATCGGCAGATAGACGTCGAGGAACGATTCCGCGCTGGAGAAACACTGAACGCGATAGCCGTTTGCTTCGAGCAGCCAGCGCAAGGAATCACGCACGGCTTCATCATCGTCGACGACGAAGACGGTTTCCTGAGTGGTGACTGTGCTCATAGTTCTCCCGTAACTGTTTGTTGTCTCGTATGTTCGTCCTGCGCATCCGTGCCGCCCGTGCCCGAACCGCCTTCCACCTCGCCGATCGGCAGGCTGCAATGGAAGGTCGCGCCGGTCACGTGGCCGTCCGCTTCGACGTTGTTGACCACCCAAAGGCGTCCGCGATGCGACTCGATGATCGAGCGGCAAATGTTCAGCCCCATGCCCATGCCGTCGGACTTGGTGCTGTAGAACGGCTCGAAGAGGCGCTCGGCGGTTGCCTCGTCCACGCCCGGACCCTGGTCGACCACGCTGATGCACACGAAGCCGCCGTCCATGCGCTGGACGACGACGCGTATCACCGGATCGACGGCGTGTGGTTTTGCATCATGCATCGCCTCGGCCGCGTTTTTCAACAGGTTGACCAACACTTGTTCGATCAAAACCGGATCGACGTAAATCACCGGCATGCGCGAGCGGATTTCGGTGACGATGCGGATCTTGCGTTTGCGCGCCTCGATCTCCGCGAGACCGACCGCGTCCGCGACGATATCCGCGACGCGCGCCGCCTGGCGCTTGGGCTCGCTGCGCTTCACGAATTCGCGGATGCGCTTGATGATCATGCCCGCGCGCACCGCCTGCTGCGCGGTCTTTTCGAGCACCGGAAGCAGCGTTTCCTGGGTCATGCGCCCGGATTTCACCAGCGCGACGCAGCCCGAGCAATAGTTGTTGATCGCGGCGAGCGGCTGATTCAGCTCGTGCGCGAGCGACGACGCCATTTCGCCCATCGTCATCAGGCGGCTCGTGAACTGGAGCTTTTCTTCCTGCTGATGCGCGAGCTCCTGCGCCTGCTTGCGCTGCGTGATGTCGGTCGCGATCTGCATCTGCGCGAGATGGCCGTCGACCCACTGGATGTACTGGCGGCGCACCTCGAACCACTTCTGGATGCCTTCCACGTACACCTCCTGCGCGTCCGCCGAGCTTTCCGTGAGCGCGGTCGCGGGCAGGCCGGCGTAGGTGTCGACCATGTCGATGCTGTCCGACGACGAGCTCTGCGAGCCGCCGTCGAACGCGGCGCCCGCGAGCTCCAGATGGCCGTCCGGACGAATGCCGAAAAGATGCCGGTAATAGCGGTTCGCGAAGAGCAGCTCGGCTTCGTCGGCGGCGAGCACGGAGACGGCGGCATCGAGGCTTTCGAGCACCGTCGTGAAGCGTTCGTGCGCGGCGGCCAGTTCCTCGCGCGCGCGCTTGGGTTCGGTGATGTCGGTCATCGACGACATCCAGCCCGTCTGACGGCCCGAACTGTCGATGAGCGGCGAGACATACAGCCGCGCGTGGAAGAACGAGCCGTCTTTACGGCGCACGCGCAGTTCAAACCCGGAAGAGGGCGCCTTGCCGCGCAGCGTCATGTCGAGCTGGCGCTGCATTTCGGGATACGCGTCGCGCGGCCAGTACGGGAACGGCGCGTTCTTGCCGACGAGATCGCTTTCGTCCCAGCCGGTCATGCGGCAGAACGCCGGATTCACGTGCGTGATGCGGCCGTGCATGTCGAGCACGCGCATGCCGATCAGCACGGAGTTCTCCATCGCGCGGCGGAAAAACGCTTCGGCGTAGAGCGCCTGCTGCGCCTCGAAGCGCTGGCGCGTGTGCTTCCACAGGCTCCAGAGACTCCACAGCACGAAACACGACAAACCGGCGACGAGCCACACGAGCGTGTTGTTGGTGAAATTCGTGAGCTGCGGATACGAGTACACGCGCACCGACAGACCTTGTCCGGGCGGGTCGAGCGGCAGGTCGTAGAACATGTCGCGCGGCAGGCGCGGGCGGCTCGACGTGGTCGCGAGCTCGCGGTTGTTCAGGTCGGTGATGGATATCTTGTACTTCGCCGACAGTTCGCTCGGAATGTCGTGCTTCAGAATGCCTTCGATGGAAAACACCGCTGCGATCGAGCCGAGAAACTCGCGGTCGCGGAAAACTGGTGTCTGCAACGTGATGTAGCCGTTGCCGAGGTCGTCGTAGAGCAACGGCGAGTAGACTTGGCGGCGGGTGGTGCGCGCTTCGTCGAAGGCGGCCTGCACGGCCTCGTCCATCTGGGTGTCGTTCGGTTTCGCGAGACGCGATCCGAGCACGGGCAGCGGCGTGTTGGGCCAGCGCGGCTTATGCTCGCTCGTATACCAGTTCATGTAGAGGATCTCGGGATGCCCCTGCATGATGTCGGTGGACGAGGTCTGGAAGGTTTGCGGGTCGCCGTGGCCGCTCGCGATGTCGCGCGCGAGCGCCTGAATCTGCTCCTGCGCGCCGGTCATGGACAGGCGGATTTGCTGCTGTGCCCACGCGACGTTGCGATAAAGCGTGTCTTCCTGCTGCTGCTGCTCGCGCCGGTTCAGGCTCCAGAGAATGAGACTCATGACGATCAGGAATACCAGGATCGAAATGAGCGGCGTGAGCAAATAGGAGTTTGACCACCACGGTCCGTGGTGCCAGCGGGAGGGCGAGGCGTCGGTCGGCTTTCGCCCGACTCGCGCCGAGCGTTTGATCAGCCGTTCGGTCAACATGGAAGCGATTGTAACGCAGCACCTGATTGTTAATTGGCGTAAAAAGACGGTAAAGATGGCTCGATTGCAGGAAAAGGAGGAGAAACATCTGAACAAAAAAGTCTTATCGGACGGTGCGTTGCAGCAATTTTTCGCATGGTGAGATGTACTCTCATGATTTGAAAAATTCCTTGCGTCATGGTCTGGACCCTCTTTAGAATTGCCGGCACGCGGCCAGTGCCCGCCTTTCCGTGTCTGTTGCGGGCGTGCGCCGGCGGTTCTCATCGAGTGTTCCTCACATCAGGAGACGAGCATGTCCGCTGTACCCGACGAAGTTCTCAAATATGTCGCCAACGCCAAGGACGACGATCCTCAGGAAACCGCCGAGTGGCTCGACGCGCTCGACGGCGTGATTTCCGCGGTCGGTCCTGATCGCGCGCACTACCTGATCGAGAAACAGATCGAATTCGCTCGCGTACACGGCGAGCACCTGCCGTTCTCGGCCAACACGCCGTACATCAACACGATCCCCGTCGCTTCGCAGGCCAAGATTCCGGGCGATCAGGACATCGAACACCGCATCCGCTCGTACACGCGCTGGAACGCCATCGCGATGGTGCTGCGCGCGGGCAAGGACACGAACGTCGGCGGTCACATCGCTTCCTTCGCATCGGCGGCGACGCTCTACGACGTCGGCTTCAACCACTTCTGGCACGCGCCGTCGAAAGAGCACGGCGGCGACCTCGTGTTCGTGCAGGGCCACTCGTCGCCGGGCGTGTACTCGCGCGCGTTCCTGCTCGGCCGCCTGAACGAGAAGCAACTGAACAACTTCCGCCAGGAAGTGGGCGGCGAGGGCATCTCGTCGTATCCGCATCCGTGGCTGATGCCGGATTTCTGGCAATTCCCGACCGTCTCGATGGGCCTCGGCCCGATCATGGCGATCTATCAGGCGCGCTTCATGAAGTACATGGCGGCGCGCGGCATGGCGAAGACCGAAGGCCGCAAGGTCTGGGCGTTCCTCGGCGACGGCGAGACGGACGAGCCGGAATCGCTCGGCGCGATCGGCATGGCCGGCCGCGAGCGTCTGGACAACCTCGTGTTCGTCATCAACTGCAACCTGCAGCGTCTTGACGGCCCGGTGCGCGGCAACGGCAAGATCATCCAGGAACTCGAAAGCGAGTTCCGCGGCGCGGGCTGGAACGTCATCAAGGTGATCTGGGGCAGCCGCTGGGATGCGCTCTTCGCACGCGACAAGACGGGCGCGCTGATGCGCCGCATGATGGAAGTCGTCGACGGCGAATACCAGACGTACAAGTCGGAGTCGGGCGCGTTCGTGCGCGAGCACTTCTTCAACACGCCGGAACTGAAGGCGCTGGTGTCCGATTGGTCCGACGAGGACATCTGGAACCTGAATCGCGGCGGCCACGATCCGCACAAGATCTACGCGGCTTTCGACGCAGCGACCAAGACGAAGGGCGCGCCGACCGTCATCCTCGCCAAGACCATCAAGGGCTATGGCATGGGCGAGCACGGCCAGGCGATGAACATCACGCACCAGCAGAAGAAGCTGCCGATCGACACGCTGAAGAAATTCCGCGACCAGTTCCGTCTGCCGCTGACCGATGAGCAAATCGCCGACGTGCCGTACCTCACGTTCGAGGAAGGCTCGAAGGAGCTCGAGTACATGCGCCAGAAGCGCATGGACCTGGGCGGCTATCTGCCGTCGCGCCGCGAGAAGGCGGAATCGCTGCCGGTGCCGGCGCTCTCCGCGTTCGAGCCGCTGTTGAAGGGCACGGGCGAAGGCCGCGAAATCTCCACGACGATGGCCTTCGTGCGCATTCTGAACATCCTGCTGAAGGACAAGGCGCTCGGCAAGCGCGTCGTGCCGATCGTCCCGGACGAATCGCGTACCTTCGGCATGGAAGGTCTGTTCCGCCAGATCGGCATCTGGAATCAGGACGGACAGAAGTACATCCCGGAAGATTCCGACCAGCTGATGTTCTACCGCGAATCGGAAACGGGTCAGATTCTGCAGGAAGGCATCAACGAAGCGGGTGGCATGTGTGACTGGATCGCGGCTGCGACGTCGTACTCGACGCACGGCGAGATTATGATCCCGTTCTACATCTTCTATTCGATGTTCGGCTTCCAGCGCATCGGCGATCTGGCGTGGGCCGCGGGCGACATGCGTTCGCGCGGCTTCCTGCTGGGCGGCACCGCAGGACGCACGACGCTCAACGGCGAAGGCCTGCAGCACGAAGACGGCCATTCGCTGCTGTGGGCGGCGTCCGTTCCGAACTGCATCAGCTATGACCCGACGTTCGGTTACGAACTCGCCGTCATCATGCAGGACGGCCTGCGCCGCATGGTCGCGGAACAGGAGGACGTGTACTACTACATCACCGTGATGAACGAGAACTACGAGCATCCGGCGATCCCGCAAGGCGATGCCGTTGCCGCGGACATCATCAAGGGCATGTACTCGTTCAAGAAGGCCGACGCGCCGGCGAAGGCGCACGTCCAGCTGATGGGCGCGGGCACGATCTTCAATGAAGTCATCGCTGCCGCCGAGCTGCTGAAGAACGACTGGGGCGTCAGCGCCGATCTCTGGAGCGTGCCGAGCTTCACCGAGCTGGCCCGCGAAGGTCAGGCGGTCGAGCGCTACAACCTGCTGCATCCGACGGAAGAGAAGCGTGTGGCGCACGTCACGAAGCTGCTCACGGGCGCGAAGGGTCCGGTGATCGCATCGACGGATTACATCCGCGCGCTGACCGATCAGATCCGTGCGTTCGTGCCGCAGAAGTTCGTGGTGCTCGGCACCGACGGCTATGGCCGCTCGGATACGCGCGAAGCGCTGCGCCACTTCTTCGAAGTCGACCGCTACTGGGTGACGCTGGCTGCGCTGAACGCGCTGGCCGACGAAGGCACGATCGAGCGCAAGGTCGTCGCCGAGGCGATCAGGAAGTACAACCTCGACCCGTCCAAACCCAACCCGATGACCGTCTAAAGGCATCGCCCCCGTGCGTTGTGACGCGCCTCTCTCCGAAGCGGAGAGAGGCCGCGTGCAACCCAGGAGACACTAATAATGAGTCAAGCGATCGAAGTCAAAGTGCCGGACATCGGCGATTTCAAGGACATCCCCGTGATCGAGGTGCTGGTCAAGGTGGGTGATACGGTCGAACCCGAGCAGTCGCTCGTCACGCTCGAATCCGACAAGGCGACGATGGACGTCCCGAGCTCGGCAGCAGGCACCGTGAAGGAAGTGAAGGTCAAGGTCGGCGACAACGTGTCGGAAGGCACGCTCATCGTCGTGCTGGAAGGCGGCGGCGCGGCGGCAGCGCCCGCTCCGGCTCCGGCAGCAGCGGCTCCCGCACCCGCGCCCGCTCCGGCAGCCGCGCCAGCGGCGAGCGGCGGCGGTTCCGTCGAAGTAAAGGTGCCGGATATCGGCGACTTCAAGGACATCCCGGTCATCGAGATCGCGGTGAAAGTCGGCGACAAGGTCGAGAAGGAGCAGTCGCTCGTCACGCTCGAATCCGACAAGGCCACGATGGATGTGCCGAGCCCCGCAGCGGGCACGGTCAAGGAACTGAAGGTCAAGATCGGCGATACGGTCTCTGAAGGCACGCTGATCGTCGTGCTGGAAGGCGCAGCAGGCGGTGCGGCCGCACCGGCGCCCGCTCCCGCACCGGCAGCGCAGAAGGAAGTGCCGCCGGATGCGCCCGCAGCGCCGGCGCCCGCTCCGAAGGAAGCGCCGTCCGCGCTCGCACAGGCGCCCGTGATGCCGGCCGGCGACGGTACGCGCACGTCGAGCCACGCATCGCCGTCGGTGCGCAAGTTCGCGCGCGAACTGGGCGTCGATGTGTCGCGCGTGCGCGGCACCGGTCCGAAGAACCGCATCACGCAGCAGGACATCACCGCGTTCGTGAAGGGCGTGATGTCGGGTCAGGGCGCGGCGCCCGCGGCGGCCGCTCCGGCTGGCGGCGGCGGTGGCGAACTCGGTCTGCTGCCGTGGCCGAAGATCGACTTCACGAAGTTCGGGCCGGTCGATCCGAAGCCGCTCTCGCGCATCAAGAAGATCTCGGGCGCGAACCTGCATCGCAACTGGGTGATGATCCCGCACGTCACGAACAACGACGAAGCCGACATCACCGAGCTCGAAGAGCTGCGCGTGAAGCTCAACAAGGAGCACGAGAAGGCCGGCGTGAAGTTCACGATGCTCGCGTTCGTCATCAAGGCCGTGGTCTCGGCGCTCAAGAAGTTCCCGGACTTCAACGCGAGCCTCGACGGCGACAATCTCGTCTTCAAGAAGTACTACCACATCGGTTTTGCGGCCGATACGCCGAACGGCCTCGTCGTTCCGGTGATCCGCGACGCGGACAAGAAGGGCCTCGTGGATATCGCCAAGGAGATGGCGGAACTGTCGAAGCTCGCGCGCGACGGCAAGCTGAAGCCCGATCAGATGCAGGGCGGCTGCTTCTCGATCTCGTCGCTGGGCGGCATCGGCGGGACGCACTTCACGCCGATCATCAACGCGCCCGAAGTCGCGATCCTCGGCCTGTCGCGCGGCTATCAGAAGCCCGTGTGGGACGGCAAGCAGTTCGTGCCGCGCCTCACGCTGCCGATGTCGCTGTCGTATGACCATCGCGTCATCGACGGTGCGGCGGCTGCGCGCTTCAACGCTTATCTGTCGGCGATTCTGGGCGATTTCCGTCGCGTCATTCTCTGATCTTCTGATCTGGCCGACGGCGGAACCTCGGGCGTGTGTCCCGAGGTTCCATCCGCATATCTCTTAGGGGACAACATGAGTCTCGTCGAACTAAAAGTACCCGACATCGGCGACTTCTCCGATGTCGATGTCATCGAAGTCAATATCAAGCCCGGCGACGTCATCGAAAAGGAACAGGGCGTCATCACGCTCGAAACCGACAAGGCCACGATGGAAGTGCCCGCCGATGTCGCGGGCACGATCAAGGAAGTGAAGGTCAAGCAGGGCGACAAGGTGAGCCAGGGCTCGGTCATCGCGATGGTCGAGGCCGCGGGCGCTGCCGCCGCGCCTTCGCCGGCTCCCGCACCCGCCGCTGCGCCCGCGCCGGCCGCGGCTTCGGGCGGCGGCGTGCAGGACGTGAAGGTGCCGGATATCGGCGACTTCAAGGACATTCCGGTCATCGAAGTGCACGTGAAGCCGGGCGATACGGTCGAGAAGGAACAGTCGCTCATCACGCTCGAATCCGACAAGGCGACGATGGACGTGCCATCGCCTGCCGCCGGCACGGTGAGGGAAGTGAAGGTGAAGGTCGGCGACAACGTGTCGGAAGGCACGCTGGTGCTGACGCTCGAGGGCGCCGCCGGCGCCGCCGCACCCGCGCCTCAGAAGGCCGCGCCCGCTCCGGCGCCTGCCGCAGCCCCGACGCCCGCGCCGCAAGCCGGCAGCTATTCGGGCGCGGCGGATGTCGAATGCGACATGCTCGTGCTCGGCGCCGGTCCCGGCGGCTATTCGGCGGCGTTCCGTTCCGCCGATCTCGGCATGAAGACCGTGCTCGTCGAACGTTATTCGACGCTGGGCGGCGTGTGCCTGAACGTCGGCTGCATTCCGTCGAAGGCGCTGCTGCACACCGCGCTCGTCATCGACGAAGCGGCCGAGCTCGCGGCGCACGGCATCAGCTTCGGCGAGCCGAAGGTCGATCTCGACAAGCTGCGCGGCTTCAAGGAAGGCGTCGTCAAGAAGCTGACCGGCGGTCTCGCGGGCATGGCGAAGGCGCGCAAGGTGACGGTGGTGACGGGCGTCGGCAATTTCGTCGATCCGAACCACATGGAAGTGAACGGCCCGGACGGCAAGAAGGTCGTCAGGTTCAAGCAGGCGATCATCGCGGCGGGTTCGCAGTCCGTGAAGCTGCCGTTCTTCCCGGATGATCCGCGTGTCGTCGATTCAACCGGCGCGCTGGAATTGCGTCAGTTGCCCAAGCGCATGCTCGTGGTGGGCGGCGGCATCATCGGCCTGGAAATGGCCACGGTCTATTCGACACTGGGCGCGGACATCGATGTCGTCGAAATGCTCGACGGCCTGATGCAGGGCGCGGACCGCGATCTCGTGAAGGTCTGGGAGAAGTTCAATTCCAAGCGCTTCACGAACGTGATGCTCAAGACCAAGACGACCAAGGCGGAAGCCAGGGAAGACGGCATCTACGTCACGTTCGAAGGCGAGAAGGCGCCGAGCGAAGCGCAACGGTACGACCTCGTGCTGCTCGCGGTTGGCCGCAGCCCGAACGGCGGCAAGATCGGCGCGGACAAGGCGGGCGTCGCGGTGACGGATCGCGGCTTCATCAACGTCGACAAGCAGATGCGCACCAACGTGCCGCACATCTTCGCGATCGGCGATCTCGTCGGCCAGCCGATGCTCGCGCACAAGGCCGTGCACGAAGGCCACGTCGCGGCGGAAGCGGCGCACGGCGAGAAGGCGTATTTCGACGCGCTGCAGATTCCGTCCGTCGCTTATACGGATCCGGAAGTGGCGTGGGCGGGCAAGACGGAAGACCAGTGCAAGGCCGAAGGCATCAAGTTCGGCAAGGCGGTGTTCCCGTGGGCCGCATCGGGCCGCGCGATCGCCAACGGCCGCGACGAAGGCTTCACCAAGCTCATCTTCGATGAAGAGACGCATCGCGTGATCGGCGGCGGCATCGTCGGCCTGAACGCGGGCGATCTGATCAGCGAAGTGTGTCTCGCGATCGAAATGGGCGCGGATGCGACCGACATCGGCAAGACGATCCACCCGCACCCGACGCTCGGCGAATCGGTCGGCATGGCCGCCGAGTTGTACGAAGGCGTGTGCACGGACCTGCCGCCGCAACGCAAGAAGTAAGTTTTCCTCCTTCGCCAAGCGCAAAGGCGCGCTCCTTGACGGGAGCGCGCCTTTTTTCGTTGGCTCTTTTCGTTGACGGAACGAGAAAACGCGGACGACAAAAAACCCGGCGCGATGGCCGGGTTCTTCGTGATTCGTGCTGCATCAACCGGGCAGAAGCCCGGAAGCGAACTTAGGCAACCGACTTCTTGGCGACGCGCGAAGCTTGCTCGGTCGCTTGCGTAGCGGCCTTCGTCGCAGCCGTAGCGGCGGCGTTGAAGTTGCTTTCAGCGATTTCGACAGCTTGCTTCGTTGCCTTGTGAACCGTTTCGTACGTCGTGTTGGCGGCGGTGATAGCCGACTTCATCACGGCGACAGCGGTTTCCGAACCAGCCGGTGCGTTCTTGGCGACGTTGTCGACGAGCGTTTGCACCTTGCGGTTCTGCTCTTCGTACTGCGCTTCCGCGACGCGGGCGAATTCGGCTTGCGTAGCCGATGCGATTTCATACAGGTGACGGCCGTACGACAGCACCTTTTCCGCGACCGGCTGGGTCAGGCTGGCTTGCAGCGCGAGCAGTTCCTGCGCGTCCTTCACGGACAGCGCGCGCTGTGCGTTTTCCTGGCTTTCGGCCAGCGTGGACTTAACGACTTGCAGATTCAGTTCGACAAGCTTTTCGACGCCTTCGAACGCCTTGTTCGTCAGACCGAACAGCGTGTCGAAGTTGGCTTTCTGTGCAGCGGCGATTTGCTCGGGGGTCAACAGCGTCATCTCAGGCTCCTGATGGCAGACCCATCAACGCGGGTCGTGGTTTGGGTAGATCCGGCGCGATGAACCTTTGCCGGCTAGGTGCAACTGCAATTGGTGCGTCGCAACATGAGGCCCATTTTAGAGATATTCCGATGGATGTCAAGCGCTTTTTGTGCGTCGCACAATCGGTGGAAAGCTCATATTAAACAAGAACTTACTTGTCAGCATCGGGGTTCGGAGAGCGGTTCGTGAAAACCCTATGCACCCAAGCGGGGCAGGGGTCTCCAGGCCATCCGTTATCCATCTCCGATCCGAATGAAAGCACGTTCCGATGAAAGTTTGATGTTGCGACGGCAGACCGCCGGCGCGCGCTGCGGCGACGCAAAACAGAGATATTTCTGAAGATCGTCCTATTTTTAGGATGTCGCCGTACACCAAATTGTTGAAGAAACGTTAACATTTCGGCTGCCCGATCTGCCGTGCGTCTGTCCGCGTCATCCGGTTGCCTTGTTCCTCGGTTCGAAACTCTTCGTTTTGTCTGATTTGATCTTCACGTCTGGCTAAAGTCGTGGAAAGTTTTGCCGATAGTGCGTTTGTCGTCGTGTAGAAAAGCGTGCTGCCGGCAGAACTGTTTCGCGAGGACGATCGTTTTTTCCGATCGAGGCGCGTTTTTGTTCAGCAATATGCAATCACGGCTTACAACTCAGTTTAACGAGTGTCGATAAGTGCTTAATATTGCTTAAATTTCGTAGCTTCACTACACTTGGCGGTACCCTCCAGCCGCCCAATAGAACACTAATGAAAACCGAAATGTTTTCGTCGTTTAAGGTGGTGCATGGCGTGGCAGTGCGCTCGGCATTGTCCATCGCTGTCTCCATCGCAGTAGCGACGTCCTTCGCAGCGGCTCCGGCTGAAGCCCTTGCGAAGACCGCCACCCATACCAAGACAGCAAAGAAAGACGCGGCTGAAAAGCCCGCGCGCGTCGCAAAAACCACGCTCAAGGCGCCGAAACCCGCGAAAGCGGCCAAGGTCGCCGCCGCCGATGACGACGAAGACGCGCCCCGCGCGTCGCGTAAGCGTCGCGCGTCGTATCGCATGGAGCCGCATGCGCGCCGCGCGTCGGTGCATGCAGTTGCGTTCCAGCCGCGTGCGACGTCGGTCGGCCAGGCGTTCGGTCTGCATGAGACGCCCGACAGCCTCGCGCTGCGTTCGAGCGTGGCCTACGTGGTCGATCAGAACACGTCCGAGACGCTCTTCGACAAGAACTCGCGCGCCGTCGTGCCGATCGCATCGATCACCAAACTCATGACGGCGATGGTCGTGCTCGACTCGCACATGCCGCTCACCGACGAAATCAGCGTCACCGACGAAGACCGCGACTACGAGAAGTTCACCGGCTCGCGTCTCGCGGTCGGTTCGGTGCTCAATCGCGAAGACATGCTGCACATCGCGCTGATGGCATCGGAAAATCGCGCGGCCGCGGCGCTGTCGCGCTATTTCCCGGGCGGGCGTCCGGCGTTTATCGCCGCGATGAACGCGAAGGCGAAGTCGCTCGGCATGGTCGACACGCACTTCGAGAATTCCACGGGTCTGACGAGCCAGAACGTGTCGAGCGCGCGCGACCTCGTGAAGATGGTGAACGCGGCGTATCAGTATCCGTTGATCCGCAAGTTCTCGACCGACCGCAGTTACGACGTCTTCACCGGCAAGCGCAATCTCGCGTACAACAGCACGAACGCGCTGATCCGCAATGCGTCGTGGGACATCGGCTTGCAGAAGACGGGTTTCATCAACGAAGCGGGCGAGTGCCTCGTGATGCAGGCAACCGTGAATGGCCGTCCGGTCGTGATCGTGCTGCTCGATTCGTACGGCAAGTATTCGCGTTTCGCCGATGCGGGCCGGTTGCGCTCGTTCCTCGATACGCTCGGCGAGCCGCATATCATGAGCGCGGACATGGGCAGCGGCGGGAATCCTTGAGCGCCCGCCATTCGCTGACGTAAAAGCGAAAAAGGGATTCGTCGAAAGACGAATCCCTTTTTTCATGCGGCGGAGGAATCAGCGGTGCGCGTGTTGCGCGTGCTGTTGCGCGTCGGCGGCTGCCTGTTCCGGGTGATAACCCAGCGATTGCGAGATTTCGAGCGCTGTGTGACTCAGTTGCTTGAGCCAGGCGTCCTGCAGACGATCCGCGGGCGCGGAGAGCGACAGGCCGGCGACGAGCCGTCCGGTGTCGTCGTAGATGCCGGCCGCGATGCAGCGCACGCCGAGTTCGAGTTCCTCGTTATCGCGGGCGCAAGCTTGCTGACGCACCAGCGACAACTCACGCTCGAGCTTCGAGAGATCCGTGATGCTGTTCTGCGTGTGGCCGGAGAGACCGGTTCGCATCGCATAGGCGCGCACGCGCGTGGCTTCGTCGGCGGCGAGGAAGAGCTTGCCGACCGACGTCAGATGCAACGGCGCGCGGCCGCCGATGGCGCGCACGACCTGCATCCCCGAGCGCTCGGAATAGGCGCGTTCGATATACACGATCTCGTCGCCCTGCCGCACGGAGAGGTTGACCGTCTGCCCGGTCTGCCGATGCAACTCGCGCATCGGCGGCATCGCGGCTTCGCGCACCGAAAGACGCGCCTTCACCAGATTGCCGAGCTCCAGCAAGCGCATGCCGAGCCGATAAGTGCCGGGATCGGACCGGTCGACGAGCCGGCAAAGCACCATGTCGTTCAGGATGCGATGCGCGGTGGACGGATGCAGATCGGTGCTCTGGGCGAGCTCTTTCAGGCTGACGGGATCGGTGTGATCGGCAAGGGCGTCGAGAAGACGCATCATGCGCTCGATCACCTGAATGGACGTTTTGGATTCCGGGTTCGTATCGCTCATCGTGAAAAATCGGTTGATGCGTCAAACAGCGGAACCACGATTGTATCTCATAATGTGAAAAAAGCGAACGCGACGCGGAAACAACGGTTCCGCCGATGCGGCGGGCAGCCGGCGAGAACCCCGTCGGCCGGGACTTTTCGCGGATAATCGGCGCTGCGTTCACATCACTCTACAGAACAGGAAACGCCCCATGCGAGTCGGATTATTCGTGACATGTCTCATCGACATGATGCGCCCGGAGATCGGCTTCTCGGTCATCAAGCTGATCGAGCGAGCGGGTTTCGAAGTCGTCGTGCCGCCGTCGCAAACGTGCTGCGGCCAGCCCGCCTACAACTCGGGCGACCGGCCGCTCGCTCGCGATCTCGCCGAAAAGACGCTGCGCGAATTCGAGCAGTTCGACTATGTCGTGGTGCCGTCCGGTTCCTGCGGCGGCATGATTCGCGCGCATTACGGCGATCTTTTTCGTGATGATCCGCAATTGATGAGCCGCTTCGCGCGCATGCAGCCGCGCGTGTTCGAACTGACCGATTTTCTCGTGAACGTCGCGAAGGCGCGCATGGAGCCGGGCGCGTTCGACGGCATGGTGACGTATCACGATTCCTGTTCGGGCCTGCGCGAACTCGGCGTGAAATCGCAGCCGCGCGAACTGCTCGCGCAAGCGGGCGTGGCCGTGACCGAGATGGCGGGCTGCGAGCATTGCTGCGGCTTCGGCGGCACGTTCGCGGTGAAGTACGGCGACATCTCGACGGCGATCGTCGACGAGAAGTGCGCGAACATCAAGGCGAGCGGGGCGGATGCCGTCGTGCTCGGCGATCTCGGCTGCATGCTGAACATCGAAGGACGCCTGCGCCGCACCGGCGATACCTCGACGCGCGTGCTGCACATCGCGCAGGTGCTCGCCGGCGACGTGACCTACGGCGTCTGAAGGAGACAAGCGGATGCAAGTCCAGACGATGCACTTCAAGGCCCGCGCGGGCAGCAAGCTCGCCGACGAACGCCTGCAGCAGAACCTCACGAAGCTCTCGACCAAGTTCGTCAGTGCCCGCGCGAGCGCGGTACGCGACATCGACTTCGAGGCGACGCGCGCCGCGTTGAAGGAGCGCCGCAATCGCGCGCTCGAGAATCTCGACGTGTGGCTCGACACCTTCGAGCGCGAAGCGACCCGTCGCGGCGCGACCGTGCTCTATGCCGAATCGACGCAGGACGCCGCGAAGCTCGTCGCGGACATCGCCCGCAAGCATGACGTGAAGAAGGTCATCAAGACCAAGTCGATGGTCTCGGAAGAGATGCAACTGAATCGCGTGCTCGGCGAGATGGGCGTGCAGTCGATCGAAACCGACCTTGGCGAATACATCCTGCAGATCAACGACAACGAGCCGCCGAGCCATATCATCGCGCCGGTCGTCCACAAGGATAAGGAGCAGATCGCCGATCTCTTCGCGAAGACCCACAACAAGCCGCGCCTCACCGATATCCCCGAGATGACGCGCGAGGCGCGCGAGGTGTTGCGTCCGCATTTCATGTCGGCGGACATGGGCGTGACGGGCGGCAACTTTCTGATCGCGGAGACAGGTTCGGTAGCCGTCGTCACGAACGAGGGCAACGAAGGCATGTGCACGGTGATGCCACGCGTGCACGTTGCGGTGACGGGCATCGAAAAAGTGCTGCCGACGCTCGAAGATCTCGCGACCGCGATGCGCCTTCTGCCGCGCTCGGCGACCGGGCAGACGATCTCGAACTACTTTTCGCTGCTGACCGGACCGCGCGCGGCGGACGAAACGGACGGTCCGGAGCACATGTACTTCGTGCTCGTCGATGGCGGGCGCACCGGGCTGATCGGCGGCGAGTTTCAGGAGATGCTGCGCTGTATCCGCTGCGGGGCGTGCATGAATCATTGCCCGGTCTATCAGAAGATCGGCGGACATGCGTATGGCTGGGTGTATCCGGGACCGATGGGTTCGGTGCTGACGCCGGCGTATGTCGGCATCGACAAGGCGCTCGATCTGCCGCAAGCCGCCACACTCTGCGGCGAATGCAACAGCGTCTGTCCGGTGGGCATTCCGCTTTCGGATCTGCTGCGCAAGTTGCGCGAAAAGCAGATGGAGCGCCGGCTGCGTCCCTGGAACGAACGCGCCGCGCTCGCGGCATGGGGCTATCTCGCGAAGCGCCCGCTCGCGTATGCGCTTTTCACGAAGCTCGCGGTGCGCGTGCTCGAACGCATCGGCGGCAACAAGAAGGCGATCTCACGACTGCCATTCGGCGCCGGCTGGACCGACGCGCGCGACATGCCCGCGCCGGTCGGGCGCACGTTCCGCGAGTTGTACAAGGCGCAGCATTCGCATCTCGGATAAAACAAGGCCGCGCCGGATCGATCGACCCGGCGCGGCCTTGTCTTCGAATGCGCTCGCGCGCTCATTATCCGCCGTAGCGTCCAAGAAATCCGCGTGAATTGCCGCTGTCTCGCGTGCCGCCGCCGTTCGCTGAAGGCGGCGGGGCGCGATTCGGCCCGGGCGGTCGACCGCCCACTGCCTGAGGCGCCGTTGCGCCACCGCCCGCTTGCGGAGGGGGCGCCGCCGGTGGATGACCGCCGCCAGCTTGCGGTGGCGGACCATTCGGATGTCCGCCGCCTGCCTGCGGAGGCGGCCCGCCCGGTCCGCGGCCGCGCGGCGGCCCGCCGTGCCAACCGCCCGGCGGCGGACGGCGCCAGCCGGGACCGTCATCCCAGTAACGGCTCGGGCCCGGGCCATAGTACGCAGGGCCCGGACCGGAGTAATAACCGCCGCCTATCACGACGCCCGGCTGGACCACCGGCGGGCCGCCATAGTATCCATAGCCCGGATCGTCATAGACACCCGGATAGCCGCCGCCATAGGCCGCACCATCGGGATAAGCGGCGCAGCCGCCGAGAAGCGCGGCGGATGACACCAAAAAGAGACCAGCAACTGCGGATTTCATAATCGTGGTAGAACTCGCGGAACCATTCCCGAATAAGACATCATCAGCGGATGGATGTCCCCGAAAACTTTGTAAGCCTTTATGACCACACGCGGTCAGTAAGACGCGAGCGCCGCATTCTGCGCCGCAAATCGGCTCGTTGTTGCGACTGCAACAATCCTTTGCTTTTCAAGGACTTTTTCAGCCTGGGACGATTCCGTATCATTCGAAGTGTCCATCAGTGGGTTCCCGTAGGGCGTTACCCGCTGTGACATATCGACCAAAGGCAGTCCCATGAAAAAGACAATATCGACTTACTGGCCCGTCGCCATCCTGCTTCCGATCACGCTCGCATTCTGCATGCACGCCGGCGACGGCAACGGCGCGGCCAAACGCCACGAAGAAACCAGCGTCGCGGGCGTGAGCGCCGAACTGGCGCGCGCGATCTCGCTTGGCTTTGTCGAAGACGACGAAGCGCAATCCGCAGCCATCGCCACGCAGAAAACGCTCTGATCCGCCGCTTTCGACGCGCACAAAAAATGGCGCCCACGTGGGCGCCATTTTCATTTGAAGCGGTCGATCCGGCTTACTTCAGCACGGCGGCGACGGCGCTCGCGACAGCATCGATGTTGCGCGTGTTGAGCGCGGCCACGCAGATGCGGCCGGTGCTCACGGCGTAGATGCCGAATTCCTCACGCAGACGGTCGACTTGCGCCGCCGTCAGGCCCGAGTACGAGAACATGCCGCGCTGCTTGTTGACGAACGAGAAGTCGCGATCGACGCCGCTCGCTTTCAGGCGCTCGACGAGACCATTGCGCATCGCGCGGATGCGGTCGCGCATTTCGCCGAGTTCCTGTTCCCACGTCGCGCGCAGTTCCGGCGACGCCAGCACGGCCGCGACGATCGAGCCGCCATGCGTCGGCGGGTTCGAGTAGTTCGTGCGGATCACGCGCTTCAGTTGCGACAGCACGCGCGCGGATTCTTCCTTGCCCGTCGTGATGATCGACAACGCGCCGACGCGCTCGCCGTACAGCGAGAACGACTTCGAGAACGACGACGACACGAACACGTTCAGCTCCGATGCCGCGAAGAGACGCACGGCGGCCGAGTCGGCCTCGATGTTCTCGGCGAAGCCCTGATACGCCATGTCGAGGAACGGCACGAGGTTCTTCGCCTTCACGACTTCGACGATCTGCTTCCACTGATCGTCCGACAGATCGACGCCCGTCGGGTTGTGGCAGCACGCGTGCAGCACGACCACGGTGCCGGCCGCGTAGCTGTTCAGCGCCGCGAGCATGCCGTCGAAGTTCACGCCGTGCGTGGCGGCTTCGTAGTACGGGTAATTGACCACCTCGAAACCGGCGCTTTCGAACAGCGCGCGATGGTTTTCCCAGCTCGGGTCGCTGATCGCGACAATCGCGTTCGGATTCACGCGTTTCAGGAAGTCCGCGCCGATCTTGAGCGCGCCCGTGCCGCCGAGCGCCTGCGCCGTGACGACGCGGCCCGCGGCGATCAGCGGCGAATCATTGCCGAGAAGCAGCTTTTGCACGGCGGAGTCATAGGCGGCGATGCCGTCGATCGGCAGATAACCGCGCGGCAGCGCGGCATCGACGCGCGCCTTTTCGGCTTCGCGCACGGCGCGCAGGAGCGGAATCTTGCCTTCTTCATTCGTGTACACGCCGACGCCCAGATTGACTTTGGTCGTGCGCGTATCGGCATTGAAGGCTTCGTTGAGGCCCAGGATCGGGTCGCGGGGAGCGAGTTCGACGGCAGAGAAAAGAGACATGATCTATCGGCAGTGAAGGAAAGACGTGCGGCAGGAAGCAAGCGGATGATGCGGGCGCCGGGAAATTCGCGCGATAAAACAGCAAAGGCACGGCGCGCGTGGCGGAAAACAGTGTAAAACCGTTGCGCCCAGTCGCACATTGTAGCGAATCCGGCGTGGCTTTTCGGACGAATATGGTGCGAATGCGCGTGCTTTTTGGCCCTTTTTTGCGGGAACGCGACGAAAACGACCGATAAAAAAGGGCGCGAATGTGTGCGCTTGAGATCGGTGATCCACGCCCAATCTGCAAACGATCCGCTTCCCGAACCCGTCACGTCGCGTCGAGCGCGCGCATTGCTTACGACGCTAGAATGGTTGTTTGCGCCAGACGCTGACTCTCTCGATTTCTCATGTCCGACACGCTCATCGAATCACCGGAAGAACTGGACGAATCGAAGTTCGTCACGTTCGAAGGTTCCCCGTTTCAGTTGTATCAGCCGTATCCGCCCGCGGGCGATCAGCCCGACGCCATTGCCAAGCTCGTCGAAGGCATCGAGGACGGCCTCTCGTTCCAGACGCTGCTCGGCGTGACCGGCTCGGGCAAGACTTTCACGATGGCGAACGTCATCGCGCGCATGGGCCGCCCGGCGATCGTCTTTGCGCCGAACAAGACGCTCGCCGCGCAGCTTTATGCCGAGTTCCGCGAGTTCTTTCCGCGCAATGCCGTCGAGTACTTCGTCTCGTACTACGACTACTATCAGCCGGAAGCGTACGTGCCGCAGCGCGATCTCTTCATCGAGAAGGATTCGTCGATCAACGAGCACATCGAGCAGATGCGGCTCTCCGCCACGAAGAGCCTGCTCGAGCGGCGCGACGTGGTGATCGTCGCGACGGTATCCGCGATCTACGGTATCGGCAATCCGTCCGAGTATCACAAGATGATTCTCACGCTGCGCACGGGCGACAAGCTCGGCCAGCGCGACGTCATCGCGCGGCTGATCGCGATGCAGTACACGCGCAACGAGGCCGACTTTTCACGCGGCTCGTTTCGCGTGCGCGGCGACACCATCGACATTTTTCCGGCGGAGCACGCGGAAATGGCGGTGCGCGTCGAGCTGTTCGACGATGAAGTCGAATCGATGATGCTCTTCGATCCGCTCACCGGCCGCGTGCGCAACAAGATTCCGCGCTTCACCGTGTACCCGTCGTCGCACTACGTGACGCCGCGCGATACCGTCATGCGCGCGATCGAAACCATCAAGCTCGAATTGCGCGAGCGGCTCGAATTCTTTCACGGCGACGGCAAGCTCGTCGAAGCACAGCGGCTGGAACAGCGCACGCGCTTCGATCTGGAAATGCTGCAGGAGCTCGGTTTCTGCAAGGGCATCGAGAATTACTCGCGGCACTTCTCGGGCGCGGCGCCGGGCGAACCGCCGCCGACGCTCGTCGACTATCTGCCGCCCGACGCGCTGATGCTGCTCGACGAATCGCACGTATTGATCGGCCAGTTGAACGGCATGTACAACGGCGACCGCGCGCGCAAGGAAAACCTCGTCGATTACGGTTTCCGCATGCCGTCCGCGCTCGACAACCGGCCGCTCAAGTTCAACGAGTTCGAGCGCAAGATGCGCCAGGCGATCTTCGTTTCCGCGACGCCCGCCGATTACGAGAAGCAGAAGGCGGGGCAGGTGGCCGAGCAGCTCGTGCGGCCGACGGGTCTCGTCGATCCGGAAATCGAAGTGCGTCCGGCGCGCTCGCAGGTCGACGACGTGCTCTCGGAAATCAACGCGCGCGTCGCGGTTCACGAGCGCGTGCTCGTCACCGTGCTGACCAAGCGCATGGCCGAGCAGCTCACCGAGTTTCTCGCCGATCACGGCGTGAAGGTGCGCTATCTGCACAGCGACATCGACACGGTCGAGCGCGTGGAAATCATCCGCGATCTGCGGCTCGGCACGTTCGATGTGCTCGTCGGCATCAACCTGCTGCGCGAGGGTCTCGATATTCCCGAGGTGTCGCTCGTCGCGATTCTCGACGCCGACAAGGAAGGCTTCCTGCGTGCCGAGCGCTCGCTGATCCAGACCATCGGCCGGGCGGCGCGTAACGTGAACGGCAAGGCGATTCTCTACGCCGACAACATGACCGACTCGATGAAGCGCGCCATCGGCGAAACCGAGCGGCGCCGCGCGAAACAGATGGCGCACAACGAGGCGATGGGCATCACGCCGCGCGGCGTGGAAAAGCGCATCAAGGACATCATCGATGGCGTCTACAACGCCGACGAAGCCCGCGCCGAGCTGAAGGAAGCGCAGACGCGCGCGAAGTTCGAGGACATGTCGGAGAAGCAGATCGCCAAGGAAATCAAGCGCCTCGAAAAGCAGATGATGGATCACGCCAAGAATCTCGAATTCGAAAAGGCCGCGCAGACCCGCGACCAATTGGCGCTGCTGCGGCAACGCGTGTTCGGCGCGAACGTGGGCGATCACGTGAGCGGCATCGGCGGGAAGTAAGCGGTATGTAAGTGATTTCCAACAGCTAAGTCACAAGGCGCGGCGAATCGGACGGTTCGCCGCGCTTTTTCTTTGTCCGCGGAAAATCGCCCGACTCAGTGAAAAGCCTTACTGCGCCTAGGTCTGTAAGCTCCGTCAAATTGTTCCGGCTATCGAAGGATGCTAAACTGACAAACATTGAGAATGGTTCGTATTAACGTTCACAGACTTGTGCTAACGCCGCCAGCCGAGCGGCGCTCCCGTTTCCAGTGGCAAGGCTCGCGTGGCACGCGCGCCAATCGATAACAACAAGGAGTTTCTGATGGGTTCAACGTTGATGCGCGGCCTCGTCGCCGCCGCAGGTCTCACGGCGATGATGGCGGCGTCGGCTGCCGAATATCCGATCGGCAAGCAGCATATCGAGGGCGGCATGGAAACGGGCGCCGTGTACCTCCAGCCGATCACGATGGCGCCGGAAGGCATGATGCGCAAGGCGTCGGATTCGGATATCCACCTTGAGGCGGACATCCACGCGGTCAAGAACAACCCGACCGGTTTCGCCGAAGGCGACTGGATGCCGTATCTGAACGTCACGTATGAACTCAGCAAGGTCGGCTCGACGCAGACCATCAAGGGCGACCTGATGCCGATGGTCGCGAGCGACGGCCCGCACTACGGCGACAACGTCAAGCTCTTCGGGCCGGGCAAGTATCACCTGAAGCTGCACATCTCGCCGCCGTCGCAGGAAGGTCACATGGCGTTCGGCCGTCACACCGACAAGGAAACGGGCGTGGGTCCGTGGTTCAAGCCGTTCACGATCGAATACGACTTCCCGTTCGCGGGCATCGGCAAGAAGGGCGGTTACTGATCGTCCGTTGCGCCCGGCATCCTGGACCGGGCGCGTTCATTCTCAGGAAGTACGCATGAAACTGAAAAGTCAGGTGGCCGCACTCGCGATGTCGGCGTTCGCCTTTGCCGGGATCAACATGGCGCACGCCGCCGACCTGCCGACGTTCAAGCTCGAAATGAACGACGGCAAGCTCAACCCGGCGCGCATCGAAGTGCCGGCGGGGCAGCGCATCAAGATCGAAGTGCACAACGTCGGCAAGGGCGCCGCCGAATTCGAAAGCGTGCAGTTGCGCAAGGAAAAGGTGCTCGCGCCGGGCGCGGATTCGTTCGTCGTGATCGCACCGCTCGATCCGGGTGAATACAAGTTCTTCGACGATTTTCATCAGAGCGCGCAAGGCGTGATCGTCGCGAAGTAACGGAACGTGCCGCGCGAGGGTGTCGCACCGCGCGCGGCCGGTTGAAGTGGAATTGCTGGAGGTCGGGTATGGGGCAGGTACTTTTCATCGTGTGGCGGGAGAGCGTCGAGGCGTTGCTCGTCGTCGGCATTCTCTACGCGTGGCTGAAGAACGGCGACCATCAGGCGCGCCGCGGCCTGCCTTATCTGTGGGCCGGCGTCGGCATCGGACTGCTCGCGGCGGTGGCGCTGGGCGCTGCGCTGATCGGCTTCACCGAAGTGCTGTCGGGCAATGCGCAGGATTACTTCCAGACCGCGATGGTGCTGATCGCATGCGTGCTGATCGTGCAGATGGTGCTGTGGATGAAGCGCCACGGCCGCACGCTCAAGCGCGACATGGAATCGTCGCTGCAAAAGAGCACGCAGGACGGGCACTGGTGGGGCATCGCGTTGCTGGTTGCGCTGGCGATTGCGCGTGAGGGCAGCGAGACGGCCGTGTTCCTCTACGGCGTCGGCTTCGGGCAATCCGGGCATGTCGATGCGTCGCAGTACATCGCGATCATTCTCGGCTTCGGCCTCGCGCTGCTGACGTTCTACGTGCTGCAGCTCGGCGGCAAGATCTTCTCGTGGCGCTCGTTCTTCCGCGTCACCGAAATCATGCTGCTGTTCCTCGCGGCGGGTCTCTTCGAAACGGGCGTCGACAAGCTGATCGACATGGAAGTGCTGCCGGTCATCGTCAATCAGGTGTGGAACACGTCGTGGCTGCTCGACGATTCGAGTACCTTCGGATCGCTCGTTGCTACACTCACCGGCTATCGCGCGCATCCGGCGGGCATGAATCTCGTCGCGTACGTGGCGTACTGGGTCGTCATCTATCTTCTGCTGCGCCGTTCGAATCACCAGATGGCGCAGAAACAAAAGGCGGCAAGCCGTCCAGCATGAGTTCCGTAATGCCTAGACCGAGCCGGCTTCAGCAAGCCGGCCACTGGATGCAACGTCACGGCGGCACGATCCGCATGATTCAGTGGGTCGTCGTTGCCGTGTATGCATTTCTGATCATCGTTCCCGCCGTGATGCCGCTGCCGGATGGCTCCGCGCATCTGTGGAGCAATCTCACGCTCGCCGCGCAATTCGTGTTCTGGGGCATCTGGTGGCCGTTCGTGCTGCTGTCGATGGTCATGCTCGGCCGCGTCTGGTGCGGCGTGCTGTGTCCCGAAGGCGCACTCTCCGAGTTCGCGAGCAAGTTCGGGCGCGGCTGGGCGATTCCGCGCTGGATGCGCTGGGGCGGCTGGCCGTTCGTCGCGTTCGGCCTCACGACGATCTACGGCCAGATGGTCAGCGTCTATCAGTATCCGAAGGCGGTGCTGCTCGTGCTCGGCGGCTCGACCGTCGGCGCGATGATCATCGGCGTGTTGTACGGCCGCGAGAAGCGCGTGTGGTGCAAGTATCTGTGCCCGGTCAACGGCGTGTTCTCGCTGCTCGCGCGTCTTGCGCCATTCCACTACAAGGTCAACGAAGACGCGTGGCGCCGCTCGTACACGAAGGGCGAGCACGGTCATCGCGTGATTCCGATCAACTGCGCGCCGCTCGTCCCGTTGCGCAATATGAAGGGCGCGCAGGACTGCCACATGTGCGGCCGATGCAGCGGTCATCGTGACGCCATCGCGCTCACGTGGCGCTCGCCGTCGGACGAAGTCGTGAAGCTCGGCGACAAGGCCGCGAACCCGTGGGACACCGCGCTCATTCTGTACGGCCTGCTCGGCATCGCGATCGGCGCGTTCCACTGGACCGTGAGCACGTGGTTCGTCGATCTCAAGCAATATCTCGCCGCGTGGCTGATCGATCAGAACATCCTCTGGCCGCTCGATACCAACGCGCCGTGGTTCCTCTTCACGCATTACCCGGAGCAGAACGACGTCTTCTCCTGGCTCGACGGGACGATGGTCATCGGCTATATCGTCGCGACGGGGCTCGTGTACGGCACCGCGCTTCTCGCGCTTCTGGCACTCGCCACGCGCATGCTCGGCAGGATGAACGCGACGCGCCTGCATCATCTGACGCTCGCGCTGATCCCGATCGCGGGCGTCGGCGTGTTCCTCGGCCTGTCCGCGACGACCGTGTCGCTTTTGCGCGCCGAGCATCTGCCGCTGTGGTGGGTGCCGGGTCTGCGCCTCGGTTTGCTCGCCGCCGCGAATCTGTGGAGCGCGTGGCTCGCGTGGCGCGTGACGGGCCGCTATGCATCGATGCCTGGTTCCCGTGTCCTCGCGATGGTATGGTTTGTTTCGGCGCTGGCCGTTGCGGACAGCGCGTGGTATCTGATGTTCTGGGGCTTCACCCGATAAACCGTCCACGCCGTCACGCGCGGCAACGAGAGCGAGAGCGAGAAGTGAGAACCAAACCCGTACTGACCGATGAAGACGTCAAGGCAATGGCCGTAGCCGCCGAGGCGCACGCAAGGGAACATGGCTGGAACGTGACGATCGCGATCGTCGACGATGGCGGGCATCTGCTGCATCTGCATCGTCTCGACGGCGCGGGCGCGAGCACCGTCGAGATGGCGACGGGCAAGGCGCGCACCGCCGTGCTCGGCCGACGCGAGACCAAGGTCTACGAAGACACGATCAAGCAGGGCCGCACGGCGTTTCTCTCCGCGCCGATGACCGCGATGCTCGAAGGCGGCGTGCCGATCTTCGTCGGCGCGGATATCGTGGGCGCGGTGGGCGTGTCGGGCGTGAAGTCGGATCAGGATGCGCAAGTCGCGAAAGCGGGCATCGCGGCGCTGGGTATCGAAAACGTCTGAAGCGTTCGCGCAATAAAAAATGGCACGTCTTCGTCATGAAGACGTGCCATTTCGTTTTCGGATGCAGCTCGCAGGCATGCATCGTAAAACCCGAGCAGGAACCAAAAAAAGCGGCTTCGCTTGCTATCGACGACTGGCTGGTGTTTGCACGAAGGGGTCTGAATTCTCGCGTGCAAGTCGTCCTCGCTGGCTAAGGCCAAACACCTCCTGGCGAGGTGGTCCCCACAATACCCTGTACGTACTACCGTTGCTGCTCTGTTCGTTCGGCGCGTTACTTCGTCAGGATCAACTTGCCCAGACGCGTTGCGCGCAACTGATAGGTCTCCCCGTTATGCACGATGCTCACGTGGCTGCGTCCCTGCAGCAGCGCGTCGCTTTTCAGCGATCGCTCGCCGGTGCTGTCCGCCGCGTGCGCCACGTGAACCGTCGTGACGGTCGTCGCTTTCGGGCGGGTGATCGCGGCGTCGCGGACAGCCGGGCGGCGCAGCCTGAGCGTGGAGGATCGCGGCGTATCGGTCATGTCGGAAAGTGTGCGTTCGTTGATTCGATGGGTCTATAGTAAATGATAACTATTCCTATTTGCAACTAGACTTTCCGATTGAAGCACAACTTTTGATAGCCGTTCTCGATGCGGCCGCGAAGCATTCGCCACCGCATCGAAGCGACGCTTAATGCAGGGGACTTTGATCCTTGCGCCCGTGCACGAACTGGCGGATCAGCCGCACGGTGTCGATATCCGATTCTCGGTAAGCCGATTTCACGATTTCCTGCGTCTGACGCTCGTCGGGCGTGGCGTTCTCGTTGTCCGGCAGCGTCGTGCTGTAGGTGAAGCGCAGGAAGAGCTGCACCGCGTCGGGTTGCTCGATCGCCATCGTGAGCGAGCCGCCAACGTAATCGGCGGTCGGCAGGATGTCGTAGCGCACGCTGGAGCCGGGCGTGAGCGTCACGCGATCGCGCACGGTGGCCTGGCCGTAGTGAAGCTCGCGCTCCATCGTGTCGCCGTCGCGCGCGAGGATGTCGCAGCTATCCAGCCCCAGCACGAACAACTGCGGCTGCTCGGCGCGCAGGACGAGCCCTTCCCAAAGCTGCTCGCGCGTCAGTGACTCGAGAAGCGGGTTGAGCGGATCGTTGATCTGGATGAGGTGTTCGAAATTCAAGACGACGTTTTCCTTGGACGTTCGTGGTGCCTTCGATGCATCACTGCGGCGTCAGCCTGGACTCGATGTGAATCGCGCCGGACAGAACCTTGTGCATCGGGCACGCATTGGCAATTTGCAAGAGCCGTTCCCGCTGTTCGTCGGACAGTGCGCCCGCCAGCGCGATGCGCCGGTCGATGTTCGTGCCGTCGGCGGTGCTCTTCATCGACAGCTCGACGTGCACGCCTTCCAGCGGCCATTCCTTGCGCTTCGCGTACATCTTCAGCGTGATCGACGTGCACGCGCCGAGGCTCGCGAGGAGCAGCGATGCCGGTTCCGGCCCCGCGTCGCCTCCGCCGATGCTGGCAGGCTCGTCCGCGATCCACGAATGCGTGCCGTCTCCGAGACGGACTTGATAGTCGATGTTGCCGATGCTGGCGGTCACGGAAGGTCCGGCCATGCGTTGCTCCTGTTCGGGTTGAGACTGCAAGAATGACGAAACGGCGCGGCAAGAACGGTCATTGTGACGCAATGTGTCCGTTCATGCCGCACCGTTTCGTCGATTTCGACCGCGCTGCGGGGGCGAGGGCATTCAGTGCCCTCGGCGCCCTCAGTGTGTAATGGCGCCCATCCGTCCCGCCTGATAGTCGATCACCGCCTGGCGGATCTCGTCCTCGGTGTTCATCACGAACGGACCGTAGCGCACGACCGGCTCCTTCAGCGGCACGCCGCCGATCAGCAGCAGCTCGACGGGCTCGTCGCCGGCGGCGAGCGCGATGGTATCGCTGTCGTCGCGGAAGATCACCATCTGCTGCGCACGGATCGGCTGACTTTGCGGGCCGTACTGTGCCGTACCCGAAAGCGGATACGCGAACACGCGATAGTCGCGCGGCACCGCCAGCTCGATCTTCGCGCCCGGTTGCAGCGAGAAGTGCTGATACAGAATCGGCGTGCGCGTATCGATGGCGGCTTTCACGCCGAGCGCCTCGCCCGCGATGACCTTCACGCTGACCTTGCCGTCCTCGCTCGTCGCGACGGGAATCTCCGCCGACGGAATCTCCTGATAATGCGGCGCGATCATCTTGTCGCGCTGCGGCAGGTTGACCCAAAGTTGCAAGCCGTGCACACGGCCGCCGCGGCGCGTGAATTCTTCGGCCGGCATTTCGCTGTGCACGACGCCCGCGCCGGCGGTCATCCATTGCACGTCGCCGGGGCGCAGCGTGCCGGAGTGCCCCGCGGAATCCTTGTGGCCGAACTCGCCTTCGAGCATGTACGTGACGGTCTCGAAGCCGCGATGCGGATGATCCGGCGCGCCTTTCGCCTCGCCGGGCGCGTAGTCGGCGGGGCCCATTTCATCAAGGAGAAGGAATGGATCGAAATCCATCAGAAGACGGGTCGGAAACGGGCGATGCACGACGAATCCGCCGCCTTCGACGGTGCGGGTCGCCGGGATGATGCGTTCGATGCTGCGGCTGGTGGACATGGTTGCCTCGCGTCGCGAATACAGAAATGAGGGGAATAGCGATAAATTTGAAACACAGCGCTATTATATGGGCCGCATTTCGCGGTAAAAGACGTCGCGGCGCAATGGATTGTCGCGCTGGCGATAACGAACCGCTTTACATTCCATCCAGCTTCGACGAGCGACCATGAAAGCCGACTCGCATGACCTGAACGATCTGATGTATTTCTCGCACGTCGTCGAGCACGGTGGATTTTCCGCCGCGGAACGCGTGCTCGGCATCTCGAAGTCGCGGCTGTCGCGGCGCGTGTCGGAACTGGAAGCGTCGCTCGGCGTGCGTCTTTTGCAGCGTTCGACCCGCAAACTCGCGCTGACCGAAGCGGGGCAGCTGTTCTACCAGCATTGCCAGGCGATGCTCGCCGAAGCTCAGGCCGCCGTCAACGTCGTGCAAAGCCTGCGCGATTCGCCGCGCGGCACGGTGCGCGTGAGCGTGCCCGTGACCATCGCGCAGACATTTCTTTCCGCCGTGATGCCGGATTTCATGCATCGCTACCCTGAAGTGCGCGTCGTCATGCGCGTGACGAATCGCGTCGTCGATCTGTTCGAAGATGCCGTCGATGTCGCGCTGCGCGTGCGCTCGGAGCCGCCCGCGAGCTCGAATGTCGTCGCGCGGCCGCTGTGGCGCACGGAGCAGATGCTGGTCGCGGCGCCGTCGCTGCTGAAATCGAACGCGCCGCCGATGACGCCCGCCGAACTCGCGCAGTACGACACCATCGACACGCCCTCGGCGGACGGCCGCCACGTTTACCGCCTGATCGCGCCGGACGGCACGCGTCACGAATTCGAGCACGAGCCGCGCCTCGTCACGGCCGATCTGTCGATGATCCGCGAGGCCGTCATGCGCGGCGTCGGCATCGCGGCGCTGCCCGAAATGATGTACGGCGCGCCGCTGCGCACCGGGCAACTATCGCCGGTGATGCCGGGCTGGACGTTTCCGTCGCCGCAGCTTTACGCGGTGTTTCTGTCGCGGCAAGGCATGGTCCCTGCAGTGCGCGCATTCGTGGATTTTCTCGTCGAGTCGATCGGTAGCGGTCAGCGCTTCCCAGGAGAATGTCCTGTTCATGAACAGCCGGAACGGGAAACAGTTTGACCGCATCGGCGTTTGTCATTGATTTATGACATTGAAGCGCGCGCTTGCGATGGTCAGATTCAATTGATCGTCAAAATTTGCGGCGGTATATTGAAGTCTCCTTCGCTAAGGAGCTCCTTATGCGAAAACTGACGGCTGCTCTGATAGTTAGCCTGATAGGGTTGATTGCACTGTCCGTGTCGACCACGGCTGCTGCATGCGACGGAACTTCTGGTTCTGGCTATTCGAACCCAAAGTGACCGCCTCACCCGAATGCGCCGCGTGCGCACGAAAAAAGGCCTTCATCCGACGATGAAGGCCTTTTACTTTGTGCGTTCGTGCGCCCGGAAGAGGGCGCATCGGAACGTTACTTGCCGCTCTTCGGCTCGGTAACGAAACCGATCTTCGTCAATCCGCCCGCCTGCGCCGCCGACATCAGATCGGCGACCTTTTCATACGCCACCTGACGATCCGCGCGAAGATGAATCTCCGGCTGCGGAGTCTGCTGCGCCGCCTGCGCGATGCGCGCGTTGAGCGTCGCTTCGTCGATCGGCTGATCGTCCCACAGCGTCGTGCCGTCGGCCTTGATCGCGATATTCACGTGCGCGGGCTTCTCGTCCTGCGGCTGGCTGCTTGCGTGCGGCAGATCGATCTTCACCGCGTGATGCATGGCTGGAATCGTGACGAGGAAGATGATGAGGAGCACCAGCATGACGTCGACGAGCGGCGTCATGTTGATCTCGCTCATCATGCCGTCGTCTTCGTCTCCGGCGAATGGGCTCATGGCCATGTTGCGAATCTCCCCGGCTTAGGACGCGCGCGTCGCGAGACGCAGATTGTCCGACGGCGCGTTTGTCGCGCGCTTGGTCGACGAAAGCTTCGTGCCCGTGACGAAGAACGCGTGCAGGCCGTGCGCGAAGCGGTTCAGCTTCGTAACGATGCCCTTGTTCGCGCGGGTGAGGGCGTTGTAGCCGAGCACCGCGGGAATCGCGACGAACAGACCGAACGCGGTCATGATGAGCGATTCGCCGACCGGACCGGCGACCTGATCGATCGACGTCTGGCCCGTCGCGCCGATGGTCAGAAGCGCGTGATAGATGCCCCAGACCGTGCCGAACAGACCGACGAACGGCGACGTGGAACCGATCGACGCCAAAATCGCGAGGCCCGACCGCATGCGGCCGACGCCTTCGTCCATGACATCCTTCAGGCAGCGCGTGATCCAGTCCGACACGTCCATCCGGTCGTGCAGATGCGGCTGCGTCTGGTGGTGATGATCGGCGGCTTCCTGGCCGGCGAGCGCGAGCGCGAGAAACGGATTGTCCGCCGGGCTCGACGACTGGCTGCCGAGCTTCTTGATGCCGTCGCTGAAGTCGTCGGAGTGCCAGAACGCCTGCTCTGCGTTCTTGGTCAGGCGCTTCAGGCGCACGACATTCCACGCCTTCACGACGATCACCGTCCACGAAAGCACCGACATGATGACGAGCGCGAGCGCGATGCCCCGCGTCACGAAGTCGCCTTGCGCCCAGACGTGCGCAATCCCGTAGTTTTCCATTGCTCTTTCCTTGTATCTAAAAAAACCGATCAGTCGTTCAGACTGAAAACGAATGGCACCGTGGCGGTCGCGCGAATCGCTTCGCCATTTTCCTTGTACGGGCTGCACGCGCTGCCGCGCACGGCCTCGAGCGCCGCGTCATCGAGGCGCGACGAACCGCTGCTCTTTTGCAGCGTGACGTTTTCGATCTTGCCCGCGAGGCCCACCGTCAGACGGATGACGGCCGTGCCGGTTTCGCCGCGGCGCTTGGACATCGCCGGATAGTCCGGCTGCGCGAAGTTGCAGCTCAGATGCGCGACGTTCTTCGGCGCGGCGAGGTCCATGCTCGGCTTGCCGATGGCCGGTGCGGCCGGCGGCGGCGCCGGTTGCGCCGGAGCGGGCGGCGTGGGTTCGGGTGTGGGCGCGGCGATCTGCGACGGCGCTTCGGTGACCGGCATCGGCGTGGGCTTCGGCTCGATTTTCGGTTTGACCTTCGGCTTGGGCTGCGGCTTCGGAACGGGCTGCGGCACCGGCTTGGGCGGCGGCGGCGTTTCGACGGCGACCGGCTGCGGCGCGGGCTGCGGCGTCTCGCTGATCAGTTGCGCGGTGATCGATTTGGCTTCGATCGGGCGCGGCGGCGGCGCGTTGCGCATCGTCAGCGCGACGCCCAGCAGCGCGGCGTGAATGGCGACGACGGCGACACATGCCGCGATGACGCGCGGATTGGCGTTCGCTGCCGGCGCCGTCTGGAAGGCGGCAGAAGTAGTGGTCGGGGACTGCATTGTTATTGGCTGCTTGTGATGCTGCGTAAATGCTTGCAGATAACGCTGCCTTCCAGTTCGCGGTCCAGCGACTGCGCAGGCACGGTGCGGAAGAAACCAGACGACGTCATTTTCGGAAAATAAGCAGGGAGATAAACAGGGTGGTCACGAAACCGATCAGCAATTCCATCTTTCCCTCCACGGGACAAGGGGTTGCGCGGCTGGCTAAAAGTGACCGGAAATACGAAGGTGACCTGGCTTGCTGGAGACGATAAAACGACCGGGCGGCGCGGCTCGAACATCGGCGCCGCCGGCTGAACGCTACGCGGATGGCTTCAGGCAGCCTGGCGCTCGTAGAACGTCAGCGGCGCAACATGCTCATGCCGCTCGACGCCGCAGTGCGACGCGCAGACGCCGCTTTGCGCCATGACATCGCGAACGCTCTCTTCGCACTTGCCGCAGCACAGCGCGACGCCGAGCTCGAATTGCAGTTCGTCGAAGGTATCGACCCCTTCGGCGATGGCGGTTCGGATTTTCCGGTCGGACACTGATTTGCAGACACAGACAATCATGATCGTTCGCAATAGTTAGCGTTAATGCGAATTATTATCATTCGGTATTGGCTTGTTTGCAAGCGGGGCTCAGTGTTTTTTGTAACAGAGCCCGCAAGTGAGCGGGTTTATTGCTAGAAGCCTTGTCTGGCGGGGGAAAGCGCGCGATGAACGCGGCGCCGCGCGTGAGAAACCCTCAGACGATGTCGGGTTCAGCGAGGCGCGTGCGGCGCGAAGGGATGTCGACGTGCTCGACTTTTGCATCGAGCTGAAGGAGCGCGGCGGCGAGCTGGCGCTGGGATTCGCCGTCGGCGGTGGAGCAAAAGCGCGGCAGGCTGTCGGGCGGCGCGGTGACGTTTTTCAGCGCGTGCGCGTCGAGCAGACGGTCGAGCTGCCGCGCGATGGCCACGCTGGTGTCGACGATCCGAAGCCGCTCGCCGGCGATGTCGCGGATCGCGCGATCGAGAAAAGGGTAGTGCGTGCAGCCGAGCACGAGCGTGTCGGCGCCGGCGTCGAGCATCGGCGCGAGGTAGCTTTCGAGCAGCGCCATCAGCGCGGGCGACGACGTGTCGCAGCGCTCGACCGCCTGCACCAGCCCGTGTCCCGCCTGACAGATGAAGCGGCAATCGCCCGCGTAACGGTCGAGCAGCGACTGGAAACGCGCGGAACGCAACGTGACGGCGGTGGCGAGCACCCCAACGACGCGTGACTTCGATACAGCCGCCGCCGGTTTCACGCCCGGCTCGACGCCGACGAGCGGAATCGGCAGACGCTCGCGCACGATCGCGATCGACTGCGCGGTGGCCGTGTTGCACGCGACGACGAGCGCCTTCGCGCCCTGTTTGACGAGCCATTCGCCGATCGCCATCGTGCGGTCGACAATGAAGTCGTCATCGCGCTCGCCGTAGGGCGCGTGCAGGGAATCGGCGACGTAGATGAGGCGCTCGTGCGGCAGGATCGCGCGCACGGCGCGCAGCACCGACAGGCCGCCGAGGCCGGAATCGAAAATGCCGACCGGCGCGCTCGCGGCTGACGCGGCACGCTCGTTCGGCATTGAGGCAGGGACTACGCCAGGCATTCGATTATTCGTGATCGCCCATCATGGTTTGCTGGTAATTCTGGATGCCGACCTTGTCGATCAGATCCAGCTGCGTTTCCAGCCAGTCGATGTGCTCTTCGGTGTCGTGCAGGATCTTTTCGAAGATTTCGCGCGACACGAAATCACGCACCGACTCGCAATACGCGATGGCTTCCTTGCAGGTCGACTGCGAAATCTGCTCGAGCTTCAGGTCGCACTCGAGGATTTCCTTCGTCTCTTCGCCGATCAGCAGCTTGTGCAGGTCTTGCAGATTCGGCAGGCCGTCGAGCATGAACACGCGCTGAATGAGCCAGTCGGCATGCTTCATTTCGCCGATGGATTCGTCGTACTCGTGCTTGTTGAGCTTTTCGAGGCCCCAGTGCTGGTACATCCGGGCGTGCAGGAAGTATTGATTGATGGCGGTGAGTTCATTCTTCAACTGCGCGTTCAGATATTCGATGACTTTCGCGTCGCCTTGCATGATTTTTGATTCCTGTTCGTAACGTGGGGCTTCTGGAAAGATAAACCTTGAGCGTGACTCTGCCAAGGTTGGGTAGAAATTTTTTGTTTCAGACGAAACTGAGAATGAAAACCCTTCTCGACTGGCGGCGTTTCAAAACAAAGAGCCGGGCGGATTGCCCGGCTCTCGTCATTCACTCATGGTGATAAATCGCCAATAAGCAGCGCTCAAGCCGCGATCAAGCCGTCGCGACCGGAATCTTGCCGATCTTCGCCTGCCATTCGGCCGGGCCGGTCTTGTGGACCGACGTGCCGCTCGAATCGACGGCCACCGTCACCGGCATATCCTGCACGTCGAACTCGTAGATCGCTTCCATGCCGAGGTCTTCGAACGCCAGCACCTTCGCTTCGCGGATTGCCTTAGACACGAGATACGCCGCGCCGCCGACCGCCATCAGGTACGCCGCCTGGTGATTCTTGATCGCCTCGATCGCGACCGGGCCACGCTCGGCCTTGCCGATCATCGAAATGAGGCCGGTCTGCGCGAGCATCATTTCCGTGAACTTGTCCATGCGCGTGGCCGTGGTCGGGCCCGCCGGACCGACGGCTTCGTCGCGCACCGGATCGACCGGGCCGACGTAATAGATCACGCGGTTCGTGAAATCGACCGGCAGCTTTTCGCCCTTCGCGAGCATGTCGGCGATGCGCTTGTGCGCGGCGTCGCGGCCCGTCAGCATCTTGCCCGACAGCAGCAGCGTCTGGCCCGGCTTCCACGACGCGACTTCTTCCGGCGTCAGCGTGTTCAGGTCGACGCGCTTGCTCGTCTCCGTGTTCGGCTGCCACGTGACGTTCGGCCATGCGTCGAGCGGCGGCGCTTCGAGCTTCGCCGCGCCCGAGCCGTCGAGCGTGAAGTGCGCGTGACGCGTCGCCGCGCAGTTCGGGATGATTGCGACCGGCTTCGATGCCGCGTGCGTCGGCGCGGCCATGATCTTCACGTCGAGCACCGTCGCGAGACCGCCGAGACCCTGTGCGCCGATGCCGAGCGCGTTCACCTTCTCGTGGAGCTCCACGCGCAGTTCTTCGATCCAGTCCTGCGGGCCGCGCGCGATGACGTCCTGAATGTCGATCGGGTCCATCAGCGATTCCTTCGCCATGACCATCGCCTTTTCAGCCGTGCCGCCGATGCCGATGCCGAGCATGCCCGGCGGGCACCAGCCGGCGCCCATCGTCGGGACGGTCTTGAGAATCCAGTCGACGATCGAATCCGACGGGTTCAGCATCGCGAACTTCGACTTGTTCTCCGAGCCGCCGCCCTTGGCCGCGACCTGCACGTCGACCTTGTCGCCCGGCACGATCTCGTAGTGGATCACGGCCGGCGTGTTGTCCTTCGTGTTCTTGCGGCCGCCTTCGGGCGGGCTCACGATCGATGCGCGCAGCACATTGTCCGGGTTCAGATAGCCGCGGCGCACGCCTTCGTTGATCATGTCGGTGACCGACATCGTCGCACCGTCCCAGCGCACGTCCATGCCGACCTTCACGAACACCGTGACGATGCCCGTGTCCTGGCAGATCGGGCGCTTGCCTTCGGCGCACATGCGGCTGTTGGTCAGGATCTGCGCGATCGCGTCCTTCGCGGCGGGGCTTTCTTCCAGCTCGTAGGCGCGGCCGAGCGCCTGGATATAGTCGAGCGGATGGTAGTAGCTGATGTATTGCAGCGAATCAGCGATGCTCTGAATCAGGTCTTCCTGCTTGATGACGGTCATGGCTTCAGCTCTGGGGGACGAAATTATGTGCAGGCGTTCTGGGCGACGCCTCACTCGATTGCGTTTCGGGGCGGCGAAAAGGATTCGTCGTGAAAATGGCGCGGATGCGTATGCGTGGTCAGCCGGTCGACATACGCCATGATGAGCGCGGACACGAGGAAGGCGACGTGGATGATCACCTGCCACAGCACCGTGTGGAACGTGTGCTGGTCGGGGTTGATGAAGGTTTTCAGCAGATGGATCGACGAGATGCTGATGAGCGCCATCGACAGCTTCACCTTCAGCACGCCCGCGTTGACGTGATCGAGCCATTCCGGTTCGTCCGGATGGCCTTCCACGCCGAGACGCGACACGAAGGTTTCGTATCCGCCGACGATCACCATGATGAGCAGGTTCGAGATCATCACAACGTCGATGAGGCCGAGCACGACGAGCATGATGTTGGTTTCGTCGAGCGTCATCGCGTGCGTGACGAGATGCCAGACTTCCTTCAGGAACAGGACGACGTAGACGGCTTGCGCGACGATCAGGCCCAGATAGAGCGGCACCTGGAGCCAGCGGCTCATGAAGATGACTTTCGGTAGCACTTTCATCGAGCCGGGCTGCGAGGGCGAGGCGGGAGAATGCTTGGGAGCGGACATGGGCGGCTGTTCAGTCGGGGCGGGTCGGACCGGAAATGATGACTGGCGAATATGACGAACCGAAACGCGCGATGCGCGTGCGATGCGCCGGCGCGCGCGTTGGCGCATTCGCGGTGTCGGGAAGCCCGCTATTGTAGCGTGTCGCCACGCGGACTTCCCAAAAGCTTTCAGAAACCGCTGAACCCGTCCTAGACGCCGGTTTCGCGCGAGACGGAGCCGGTGGCGCGCGCCTTCAGGCTCGCGAGCGCGATGCCCGTCACGACGCACGCGAGCGCGATGCCGTGCGCGAGCGTCGGCCGCTCGTCGAGAAATGCGATGCCATAGAGTGCCGCCGCGACCGGCAGCACGGCGCAGAAGACGCCCGCGAGACTGCCGTCGACGTGGCGGATGCCCTTCATCCACAGCCAGAACGAGAAGATGCTCGCCGACAGCCCGTACCAGAGCACGAGCGCCCACGTGTCCCAGTCGACGCTCGTCCAGTCGAAGCCGGCGAGCGAACTCGCGCCGAGCGGCAGCATCAGCAGAAGGCCGATCGCGTGCGTGTACGCGCAGATGTCGATGGCGGGCAGCGTCTGCGTGAGACGGCGCGAAAGGATCACGTAGAGCGATTCGCAGCACACGGCGCCGAGCACCATCAGATTGCCGGGCAACGAACTCGCGCCCGAAGCCCCGGCCTGCGCGATGTTGATGACGAGCACGCCCGCGATCGCGAGTCCGATCGATGCGAGCGCGCGCGATCCCGGTTTCTCTCTCAGGAAGAGCCACGCGAAGAGGGCGACCACGGCCGGAATCGTGCTCGTGATGACGCCCGCCGCGACCGCGCTCGTGCGCGCGACGCCGTTCAGCATCAGCAGCGTGAAGCCGAAGGTGCCGAAGAACGCCTGCAGGAACAGATTGATCCATTCGCCGCGCGCGACGCGTTTCATCTTCGACCAGCGCAACAGCGGCCAGAGCACCGCGAGCGCGATGACGAAGCGCAGCAGCGCGAAGAGCGGAACGGGAACGGAGGCGACGATCGACTTGCCGATGCCGACGTTGCTTCCGACGAGCAGCATGGCTGCAATCAGGAGAAAGGCGTAGCGATTCAAGCTGGATACCGCGCGGGGAGTTCAGTTACGATTATGGGGACGCATTGTAGAAGCCGCGCGGACTCCGTGTATACCCCGTGCCTGCTGGCCCGGCCACGTAAGAAGCGGGTAAGTTGAGCGGCTTATCTTGAATTCACTGCAGGATGTCGCTGGCGCGGAATGTGCCGTGACATTCTTCGCGTCTCGTCGGCGCGGTAAAACGGAGACAAGGTTCGGGAACGCCTCGCGCGTTCCGCTTTCGAACCTCATAAACATACGGCGCGCGCAGCCCATTCAGCGATGCGCGCGCCGCCGGATTTCGGAAACACCATCAGGAGAGGTTGTCGATGTCTGCGATCGAATCGGTTCTTCAGGAAAAACGTGTATTCCCGCCGTCAGCCAAGGCATCGGCGGGTGCGGCAATCTCCGGCATGGACGCCTACAAGGCGCTGGCAGCTGAAGCGGAACAGGATTACGAGGGTTTCTGGGCGCGCATCGCGCGCGAGACGCTCACGTGGCACAAGCCGTTCACGAAGGTGCTGGATGAATCGAAGGCGCCTTTCTATACGTGGTTCGAGGACGGCGAACTCAACGCGTCGTATAACTGTCTCGACCGTCACGTCGAAGCGGGCCGCGGCAACGACAACGCGATCATCTTCGAAGCCGACGACGGCACCGTCACCAACGTCACCTATCAGGATCTGCTGGACCGCGTCTCGCGCCTTGCCAACGCGCTGAAGAAGCGCGGCGTCAAGAAGGGCGACCGCGTCGTGATCTATCTGCCGATGTCGGTGGAAGGCGTCGTCGCGATGCAGGCCTGCGTGCGCATCGGCGCGACGCATTCCGTCGTGTTCGGCGGCTTCTCGTCGAAGTCGCTGAACGAACGTCTCGTCGATGTCGGCGCGGTCGCGCTCATCACCGCCGACGAACAGATGCGCGGCGGCAAGGCGCTGCCGCTCAAGAGCATCGCCGACGAAGCGCTCGCCGCGGGCGGCTGCGAGAAAGTGAAGGACGTCATCGTGTATCGGCGCACGGGCGGCAAGGTCGCATGGGCCGAAGGCCGCGACGCGTGGCTGCACGAGATCGTCGAGAACGAATCGACGAAGTGCGAGCCGGAGTGGGTGAGCGCGGAGCATCCGCTTTTCATCCTCTACACGTCCGGTTCGACCGGCAAGCCGAAGGGCGTGCAGCACAGCACAGCGGGCATTTTGCTGTGGGCCGCGCAGACCATGAAGTGGACCTTCGACATGAAACCGGGCGACATCTTCTGGTGTACCGCGGATATCGGCTGGATCACGGGGCATAGCTATATCGCGTACGGGCCGCTTGCGATCGGCGCGACGCAGGTCATGTTCGAAGGCGTGCCGACGTACCCGCACGCGGGCCGCTTCTGGGAGATGATCGCGCGCCACAAGGTCACGATCTTCTACACGGCGCCCACGGCGATCCGCTCGCTCATCAAGGCATCGGAAGCGGATGCGAAGGTGCATCCGAAGAGCTTCGATCTGTCGACGCTGCGTCTGCTCGGCACGGTCGGCGAGCCGATCAATCCGGAAGCGTGGATGTGGTACCACGAGAACGTCGGCAAGGGACAATGCCCGATCGTCGATACGTGGTGGCAGACCGAGACCGGCGGCCACATGATCACGCCGCTGCCGGGCGCGACGCCGCTCGTGCCGGGTTCCTGCACGCTGCCGCTGCCGGGCATCATGGCCGCGATCGTCGACGAAACCGGTCAGGACGTGCCGAACGGGCAGGGCGGCATTCTGGTCGTGAAGCGTCCGTGGCCGTCGATGCTGCGCAACGTGTGGGGCGACCCGAAACGCTATCAGACGAGCTACTTCCCCGAGGAACTCGGCGGCAAGCTGTATCTCGCCGGCGACGGCGCGGTGCGCGACAAGGAAACCGGCTACTTCACGATCATGGGCCGCATCGACGACGTGCTGAACGTCTCCGGTCACCGCCTCGGCACGATGGAAATCGAGTCGGCGCTGGTCGCGAATCCGATGGTCGCGGAAGCGGCGGTCGTCGGCCGGCCGGACGATACGACGGGTGAAGCCGTGGTCGCGTTCGTCGTGCTGAAGCGCTCGCGTCCGGAAGGCGATGAAGCGAAGCAGATCGCCACGGAACTGCGCAACTGGGTCGGCAAGGAAATCGGGCCGATCGCGAAGCCGAAGGACATCCGCTTCGGCGAGAATCTGCCGAAAACGCGCTCGGGCAAGATCATGCGCCGGCTCCTGCGCTCGCTCGCGAAGGGAGAGGAGATCACGCAGGACGTCTCCACGTTGGAAAATCCGGCGATCCTGGATCAGCTCGGCGAAGCGCGCTGATCGTCACGCGGCCGCTGCGTCACACGCGGCGGTCGATCCTTATTGCCGACGCCATGCGGTTTTGTTAAAAAACCGCATGTCCGATTCCTCCAACCCGACGCCTGCCTCGCCGCCGCCCGTATCGGTGGCGATGGCGCGTGCGCATCGGCGCTACTGGCGTTTCAATATCGCGCTGATCGCCGTGCTGATGGCGGCCGGCTTCATCGTCTCGTTCGGCCTGCCGCTCTTTGCGCAACGCTTCGAGCATGTGCGCGTCGCGGGCTTTCCGCTGCCGTTCTACTTCGGCGCGCAGGGCGCGATTCTCGTCTATGTCGCGCTGATCCTCGTCTATATCGTGCTGATGCAGGTCGCCGATGCGCGTCTCTCGCGCGCCGCCCGCGCCGAACAGGGCGACGCCGCATGAAGCTCACGAACCGGCTGATCCTTTCCTACGCGCTCTATACGCTCGGCTTTTTGCTGTTCATCTTTTTGATGGAGCGCATCGAGCGCACGACGGGACCGGGCACGTGGATCGGCTACGTGTTCCTGTTCGTGCCGATCGCGGTGTATGCGGTGATCGGCCTGTTGTCGCGCACGTCGGATCTCGTCGAGTACTACGTGGCGGGGCGGCGTGTGCCGTCCGCGTTCAACGGCATGGCGACAGCCGCCGACTGGCTCTCGGCGGCGTCGTTCATCGGTCTCGCGGGTTCGATCTACGCGAGCGGCTACGACGGCCTCGCGTACGTGATGGGCTGGACCGGCGGCTATTGCCTCGTCGCGTTCCTGCTCGCGCCGTACGTGCGCAAGCTCGCGCGCTACACGATTCCCGATTTTCTCGGCACGCGCTTCTCCAGCAATCTCGTGCGCGCGCTCGCGGCCGTCGCGGCGATTCTGTGTTCGTTCGTCTATCTCGTCGCGCAGATTCAGGGCATCGGGCTGATCGCGTCGCGGTTCATCGGCATCGAGTTTTCGATCGGCATCTTCTGCGGCCTCGCGGGCATTCTCGTGTGCTCGTTTCTCGGCGGCATGCGCGCGGTGACGTGGACGCAGGTCGCGCAATACATCATTCTCATCAGCGCGATGCTGATTCCGGTGTCGATGATCGCGCATCGCGAAGGGCTCGGCTGGTTTCCGCAATTCAACTACGGGCGCGTGATGGAGCGCGTCGAGTCGCTCGAGCGGGCAGTCGCCGCATCGCCCGACGAAGCGCGCGTGCGCGCCGCTTATCAGCAACAGGCCGCGCAGATTCAGCAGCGCATCGACGCGCTCCCGCAGTCGTTCCATGACGAGCGCGCGCGCCTCGCCGGTGAGATCGCGGAATTGCGCCGGCATAACGGCCCGCTGCGCGAGATCAACGAGCGTGAGCGCGAACTGGCCGCTTTTCCGCGCGATCCTGCCGATGCGCAAGCCAAGTGGTCGCGCGAACGCGATGCGTTGATCGAGCGCGTCGCGGCGCCCGTGCCGATGGCCGAAGCGTTCGCGCCCGGCTCGGCCGGCGACGAAAGTCCGCGCGTGCATCAGATCAACTTTCTGTCGCTGCTTTTGTGTCTGTCGATCGGTACTGCCAGCCTGCCGCACATCCTCACGCGCTACAACACGACGACGTCGGTATCGTCGGCGCGGCGCTCGGTTGGATGGACGCTGTTCTTCGTCGCGCTCTTCTATCTGACGGTGCCGGTGCTCGCGGTGCTGATCAAGCACGAGATATTGACGGGGATCGTCGGTCATCGTTTTGCGGATTTGCCGCAATGGGTCACGCAATGGCGGCGCGTGGAGCCGTACCTGATCCGCATCAGCGACGTGAACGGCGACGGCATCGTGCGCTGGGCCGGCATTCAGATGCAGCCGGATATGGTCGTGCTCGCGGCGCCCGAAATCGCGGGATTGCCGTATGTGATCTCGGGGCTGATCGCGGCCGGCGCGCTGGCGGCGGCGTTGTCGACGGCGGACGGGCTGCTGCTGACGATCGCCAACGCGCTGTCGCACGACGTGTATTACTGCATGGTCGACCGGCGCGCGACGAGCCAGCGGCGCGTGACGATCTCGAAGATTCTGCTGCTCGGCGTGGCGCTGCTCGCGTCGTATGTGGCGTCGCTGAACGCGGGCAATATCCTGTTTCTCGTCGGCGCGGCGTTTTCGCTGGCGGCGTCGAGTCTCTTTCCGGCGCTCGTGCTCGGCGTGTTCTGGAAACGCACGACGCAGCGCGGCGTCGTCGCGGGCATGATCGCGGGGCTCGTCGTGTGCGTGTATTACATCGTGTCGACGTATCCGTTTTTCGTGCAGTTGACGGGTTTCGCCGGGCCGCGCTGGTTCGGCATCGAGCCGATCAGCTCGGGCGTGTTCGGTGTACCGGCCGGTTTCGCGGTGGCGATCGCGGTGAGTCTTTTCGATCGCAAGCCGGATGCGTACACGCGCGCGCTCGTCGATTACATTCGTCATCCGTAGGGGCTGGCGCAGTCGCGGGAACTTGGTATAATCGCGGTCTTCCGGAGAGATGGATGAGTGGTTTAAGTCGCACGCCTGGAAAGCGTGTATAGGGTAAAACCTATCGGGGGTTCGAATCCCCCTCTCTCCGCCAGGACACCCCTCTTAGACGGTCCGATTTCATCGGATTTAGTCGTCAAAACCCCCGCCAGATAAGGCTTTCAGCCGATTCCCCCAAAGATCACAAGTCGGAACCCATTGCCTTTCCTCGGCATAAGTCGTAAATTTTTAGGCGGGTAGGTTGGCGGGTAGAAACTGAATGCCTCGAATTGCACAAGAGTTGGGTGCGCTAGCCGTGTCACGCCTGTCTGAGCCAGGTACGCATGCGGTAGGCCGAGTTGCTGGATTGATGCTCCAAATCTCGACGAGCGGTGCTCGGTCGTGGATCTTGCGAACAACGATTGCCGGACGTCGCCGGGAGATAGGCCTCGGGCCATACCCGGCGGTGTCGCTGAAGGACGCGCACGCAAAAGCTCAGGCAATGCGTGATGACATCGCGAATGGGGTTGACCCGCTCGTAGCCAAAGCGGAAGCAGCGAGCCGACTGCGCGCCAGTCGAGCGCTAGATGTCACATTCAAGGAAGCTGCTACACGCTTCATCGAAGCTAAAGCTCCCGAGTGGAAAAACGCAAAGCATGCATCCCAGTGGACCAACACGATCGAGGAATACGCTTATCCGAAGATCGGAGACTTGCTCGTTCGGCACATCATGCGCTCGCACGTCACTGATGTGCTCGAGCCGATCTGGACAAAGAAAACAGAGACCGCGTCCCGCCTGCGCGGACGCATAGAAGCCATTCTTGGTTGGGCTCGTGTGAAAGGGTATCGCGACGAGGGCATGAATCCGGCGGCTTGGCGCGGCAACCTTGACAAGCTCTTATCAGCACCGAAGAAGACAAAGCGCGTTCGGAATCATCCGGCGCTTTCTTTGGCCGACACGCCAGCCTTCGTCGAGGATCTCCGTAGATCGACTGGCATCAGCTTTCGGTGTCTAGAATTTCTGATCCTTACCGCTGCGCGGTCAGGGGAGGCAAGAGGAGCGCTATGGACAGAGATCGACCTTGATCGTCGTATATGGGCAATTCCTAGCGAACGAATGAAGGCTCAGAAAGAGCATCGTGTTCCGTTGTCCGATCGCGCCGTTGAACTGCTGAAAGGTATCGAACGCGACGACAAAACAGATCTGGTCTTTCGCGCGCCACGTTCGAACAAGATGCTGAGCGATATGACGCTGCTTGCGATTCTGCGCAAGAGGGGACTTAAAGCGACACCACATGGGTTTCGCTCAACATTTCGCGATTGGGCGAGCGAGCACACGAACTATCCACGCGAATTAGCCGAGGTCGCACTCGCGCATATACCCGGCGGCGCGTCGGAAATGGCTTACTGGCGAGGAGACCTACTTGAAAAGCGCCGGCGGATGATGGCTGATTGGGCAGAAACCATCGTCGGCGTTACGAAACCTGACGAACCAACGGATCGGAGCGCTGTATGAACAGTCCAGACAGATGTGCCAGCTCAGATGACAGAATTTATCAGTATATCGAATCGATCGCTGAAGATGCTCATTCAATCTGGACGGACTTAGGCATTATCATGAGTTTGGACGCTTTCATGGGAGCCTTTCTTTTTACAACAAGAGACTACGGAAGTCCAACTGCTCGCCAGTTTCTGGAGGAGTACGCAGCTTCGGTCGAGTCTACGGGTGATCAATGCGCTCGAATGCAGCGATTCATGCTAATCCGTATGTCATGCGCGTATCTCGGGGAGGCATTGCGCTATGCCGACGATGGATACCCAGATGATGCATGGGAATCGCTTCTTCTAGCGCAGCACGCTGTTACAAAGCTATCCGGCTTTATCGATGGCGAAACTAAAAATCCTAAACGTGATGCAATGCTTCAGGAGATGGCGAGACACGAAGCCGAGCGAATGATCTCGGAACGGGCTCGCAAGGCCGCTGACAAAACACATGCAGGAAATCGAGCCATTCGCGATGAGGCGTTTAAATGGCTCGACGAGCACTTTGAAAAGCGGAATTTGACGAATGACCGCGCCGCAGAACTGCTTGGCGAGATCGTTTCCAAAGAATTCAGTACGCGTCTCTCGTACGTGAAAAAGTGGAAGCAGTCAAGACAGTCTGCTGGCAGAATCGGGTGCCGGCAAAGAGACTAGGTTATCCGCGCGCAGCATAGGTGTTCGGCACGCACGCTGACTATTCACGATGGCTTATCGAGTAAAGAATTCGTATCGACCCGTCCAATCCCGGACGCTTCCAAGTCGATGCGATGAAAAATTCAGACCTTCAAGCCTTCCAGAACTTCGATAGCCTTCCTAACGCTGCTAGTGTCAGCGATACCGTTGTAGCCGCTCTGTGTGGCTGCAACGTATCGACGGTATGGGATCGTGCAAAGCGCGGCGATTTCCCAAAGCCCATCAAAATTGGTGGGTCGACCCGTTGGAACGTCGGTGAACTCCGCAAGTATTTGACGCCGGAGACCGCATAAATGCCGTTGAAAAAAAAGCTGGCCCGGAGGCCAGCAACAAGGGTCTTCGGAGGATACTGCGCTTCAATATTAGCCAGGCGAAGCAATCGGTACCATCGGTCCGGTACGAAAATCACTTGCTTGACGAAGTCGGAATCGGTCGTCTATCCTCTGATTTGTGGGAGGAGACACCTCTCGCTCGGGATTGGCGTCCCGGAGAACACAAGCGCACAACCGCGCAACGCGGTTTTTTTGTGCGCAACGCCTTTGTTCGTCCCTGTCAATGGGCGGGCTGTGGCGGGGGAGCCCTCGGGCTCGCCGGTTCCTTGTGTTCCCGGTACGCCAACCCCACCATGTGCCCGCCCACCCCAATTGGCGTTGGGGAGCGGGTTCTCAACCCGAACACAAGAGGCGACTATGCGTGCCAACGATTCCGCTCGTTCTGAGCAAACCCAATCCCCGCTTCACATTCAAATTATCAATCGCGCCCTGCGCGACGCAGCCCTCGCGCCCAGTGCGAACGATGCGCTTGACTGCTGCGCCGAAGCACTCCTTCACCTCGCTGAGATCGCTCGTGCAGAGGTGTCCCATGGCTAAGGACTTAGATCTCAAAGAGCTCGCGTCGCTTATTGGATCCGCTTCGGTCGAGTTCGCCTGCGCATCTCAGTCGTTCACCGACATCTCGGCACTATTCAACGCCCTCGGCGCACTTGCTGATGAACCGTCGCTTGTGCAACGGCTCGCCGGTCTCGGCGCACGCATGAGTGAGTCGAATGCAGCCGCCTATGAGGAGGAAGGCGCGACCTATCGAGAGCACAGCGTCGGACTAGCTGAATCGATCCGTCCGGTTGATGCTCAGGAGGTGAAGCATGCATGACATCTACGAGTTTTCTGCGAGAGCCTGGCAGATCCACGATGTGCTCCAGACGCTCTTCTCCGCACTCCCAGAGGACCAAGAAAACAGTGCAGTGCCGGTCCTCGGTGTCGTGGGCCTGTTAACGAGCCTCTCCCGCGAGCTCGCAAACGAACTCTCCGAGATCAAGGCTAACGAGCCAACTACGCACGCGCATCACACTCAGTACTCCTCATTTGGAGGCGTCTGATTATGGACAGTCAAGAACAAGTCGTGGTTGACATCCAGAAAAGCCCTACGCAGCGGATCCGGGTCTCGCATCGCTGCTTCAAGGGTCGCCAGTACGTCGATGTCCGGCTGTTGGTAGTGAATGCCGCAGGTGACTTCGTACCAACGCAAAAAGGGCTGATGGTGCGCCCTGAGTTACTGCCGCAGGTCATTCAGGGGCTGACGCTTGCCGCAAAGGAGGTCGTATGAACAGCAAAAAGAAAACTACAAAACACCAAGCCATCTTGCGCAGCGATGCAGATATTTGGGAGGAGCGCCTTCGGAAGCAATCTACCGTCGGCGGCGCGCACAATCGCGTGAACCAGAACTACGAGCTGGGCATTCCGATCGCCGAAGGCGAATACGCGAGCCCTACTGAATGCGTGCTCATGTGCGGCTTTCTCGTGTTCCACGCAAAGCATGCCGATGATGACGTGCGCCAGTTTGCACGCCGCGTCCTCGACGTGGTGTTTGCTGCGGCCGCTGAGAAGGGATTCCGCCGTACCGATCTGCTCGAAACCATGATGTCCAAGCGCGAACCTTCGCCGCGCATGCGCGTTCTCGCGGGGCAAGCGACGGCAGCGATCGGCAGCAACCTCGCTTTCGCTCGCGTAGTTGCACGCGCAGGTGTGATTGCGGGAGGAAAGCAATGAGCACCGTTTTTGACAATCATCAGCGGATCCTCGAAGCGCTGTCGTTCATCCCGCCGGACGTCGATCGCGACGTTTGGTTTCGCGTCGCCGCCTCTTTAAAGCATGAGGAAGGCGACGCGGGCTTTGAGATATTCGATCAATGGAGCCAGGGCAGCCCGAACTACGTCGCGGCGGACGTTCGCGACACGTGGCGTTCGATCCGTCCTGATGGCGGCATCACCATCGCTACTTTGTTTGCGATCGCAAAGAGGTACGGCTACAACCCGCGCGCGAAGGCGGCAATTGTCGTGGATCCGGTGGAGGTTGAACGCCGCCGGACCGAACGCGATGCCCGCGTACAAAAAGAGGAGCAAAAAAGAGCGAAGGACCGCAAACATGCGGCAACGCTCGCGCTCGCCCTCATTGAGAAGTCGCAACGGGCGCGTGACGATCATCCTTACCTGGTGCGCAAGGGCGTCGCGGCGGTGGACACCCTTCGTGAGCTAGATGTCGAAAAGGTCCAGATGCTGATTGGCTATCGTCCACAGTCCGGCGGCGCGCAGCTCGAAGGCCGGATCCTGATCGCGCCGGTGATGATCAACGGCGCCGTCACCACTGTCGAGATGATCGACGAGTCAGGCCGCAAGGCCGCCTTGGCGCGCGGCGAGAAAGCCGGCGGCTGCTGGTTCGTCTGCGCAGTTCCGTTAGATTGCGCGCGCATCCTGATCGCCGAAGGCGTCGCGACCGCGCTGTCAGCTCATTTGTGCACCGGCCATGCCACGGTGGCGGCGCTCTCGGCGGGCAACCTGATGAAGGTTGCTCAGGCGATGCGAGTCGCCCATCCGAATGCCGAAATCACGGTACTCGCCGATCTCGGAAACGGGCAGCAGAAGGCGGTCGAGGCAGCTCGATCCGTTGCGGGTGCCGTGGCCACACCCGAATTCGGCGACAAACGCAACCAGGACGAGACCGACTTCAACGATATGCACACACGGTTCGGAGCGGCGGCGGTCGCCGCGCAGGTTGAACGGGCCGCGAAGCCCGATGGCGACGAGCAACCGGATAAGGGCTGCGTGCCGCGTGGCTTCTCTGTGAGCAAAGAAGGTGTGTTCTACACAGACGACGATGGCATGCCTCACTGGATCTGCTCGCCGCTTCATGTTCGCGCGCTGGTGCGTGACCGCGCCTCGGAGAACTGGGGGCGGCTGCTCGAATGGAAGGACGCCGACGATCATCCGCACGTGTGGGCGATGCCCATGGAGATGTTGCGTTCGGACGGCGCGGACATGCGTGGCGAGCTCGCACGGTTGGGGCTAGACATTGCCCCGAGTTTCCGCGCCCGCAACAAGCTCACCGAATACGTGACAACTGCCAAACCGAAGGCGCGCGGGCGATGCGTAACGCGTACAGGCTGGCACAGCGGAGCCTTCGTATTCCCAGACCAAACCATCGGCATATCAGCTGAACGCGTGATCTTTCAATCGGAGGCAATCATGCGCGCCTACTCACAGGCAGGAACGTTGGACGACTGGAAGCGCGACGTCGCCGCTTACTGCTCAGGCAACTCGCGGATGTTGGTCGCGGTCTCGACGGCGTTCGCCGGGATGATGTTGGCGTATTCCGGTCAGGAATCGGGTGGTCTGAATTTGGTTGGCGATTCGTCTACGGGCAAGACGACGGCGCTTCGCGCGGCATGTAGTGTCTATGGCGGCCCGGAATACATGCAGCGGTGGCGAGCGACGGCGAACGGCCTCGAAGGGCTTGCAGCACTCCACAACGACACCCTGTTGGTGCTCGACGAACTGGCGCAGGTCGATCCCCGCGAGGCGGGCGAGATCGCCTACATGCTGGCGAACGGCAGCGGCAAGGCGCGCGCGGGGCGAACCGGCTCGGCGCGTGCGCGGCAATCGTGGCGACTGCTGTTCCTGTCGGCCGGCGAGATCGGCCTCGCACAGCACATGCAAGCGGGCGGCAAAAAGGCCAAAGCCGGTCAGGAGGTGCGCCTCGTCGAAGTTCCGGCTGATGCTGGTCGCGGCTTCGGCCTCTTCGAGACGCTGCACGGGCAAGTCGGCGGCGCGAATCTCTCAGCGCTGATCAATGAGGGCTGCAAGCGAAGCTACGGCGTCGCCGCAATCGAGATGCTTAATGCGATCGCCAAAGAGCCCGAGGTGATCGAGCAGTACTTACGTCAGGAAACAGCCAAGTTCCTCGCCGATAATCTGCCGGGTGATGCCAGCGGGCAAGCACACCGCGTTTGTGAGCGACTCGCTCTCATCGGCTTGGCTGGCGAATATGCGACTGATCGAGGAGTTACCGGTTGGCAGCCCGGTGAGGCACTCGCGGCATCAGCGACGTGTTTTCGAGCATGGTTAGAGAACCGAGGCGGCGCGGGCAATCACGAGCAAGGCGTAATACTCTCGCACGTGAAGGCGTTCTTCGAGGCCCATGAAGAGTCGCGGTTTACCGACTTCAACGATGTGTCGGAGCGGCCGACCATCAATCGAGCGGGTTTCCGTCGCAAAGGGGATGCAGGCGTGGAGTATTTAGTCTTTCCAGAGATCTTCAAACGCGAAGTCTGCAATGGGTTCGAAGCGCGTTCGGTGGCCAAAACACTCATTTGCGCCGGCTGGATTCGCCCGTCTGCCGATGGTCGCTCTGTCCGAGCCGAGCGCATTCCTGACAAAGGTCCCACGAAAGTCTACGTTTTCACGTCCGAGATGTGGAAATATTCGTTACCCACCTGAAAAAGCGCGGGTTACACGGGTTACACGGGTTACGCAGACGGGAAGCCTTGCCACACAAGGGTTTCGGCGTAACCCGATCCGAAGAAAACGTAACCCATCGCGATTTGCACGGGTTACAGCCAGAGCGGTGTAACCCGAAACCGGGGTTACGCGATGTCTGGGTTACAAAATGGGTTACAAAAATAAGCTCTTAAATCAATAGCTTAGGCGAACGTAACCCATGTAACCCGTGTAACCCCGTATTAGAACAACTTCCGAAGCATAGTTGGGAGAACGGTGGGAGCCCCGTTACGACGATCTGCACACCTCATACAGGATAGTTCTGCCCACTGGTACATCGCCGAGATGGAGCAGCATCCGGTGTCGCAGATTGACGGCTTGAAGAGTTGCCGCGGGAGCCGGCGAAATTGCGTGGCGGCAAAATCTTGTTTGACTCATCCGCCCACTAGCCGCGCATGTGTCTGCTATTGCAATTCCGTCCGTTGCAAGCTCACCAAGCGTGCGGTTGCCGACACAGCCAACCTTCGCCGGTTACGAACTGTGTGGGCGGTAGCCCGTCCATTTGCGTTCATTCGCCGGCCTGCACCGCTGAAACGACCGTCGGCAGGCGCGAATGAGTCTTTACGAACCTGAACAGCCTTTGGCGGCTGAAACACCAACGTCGAAATACGAACCGCTTTCGGACATCGGCCCGGTTCTCCGCGGTGCATTGGCACGCGTGCTCAGCAGGTCGCCGGTTCACGGTCATCAAGCGCAGACAGACGACAATGCGGGCGAGCGTCTTCAGTCGAAATCGGAGACGCACAAAGTCATTATTGTTTCAGCGTTACCTGTTCATTCACGCGTATCGCCACTCGAAGCCTTCCGCCGTCCGCGTGACGGTTCCGGCCGACGTCTCGGCGAAATGCGCGGCGAATACCGTCGCGCCCGTGCCGGCTGCATGCGCGAGCAGACGCGCTCGCGACGCACGCGCCCGCTGCTGGTCGAGACAGAACATCGAACTTAATTCCGGTCGATGCACCTGCACGGCGCTGTGCATCACGTCGCCGGAAAAGAGCGCCGTTTCCCCGCGCGAGCGGATCTCAATCGCCATGTGCCCGATGCTGTGCCCAAAGGTCGGCATGAAGCGAATGCCGTCGAGAATCTCTTCGCCCTCGTCCGGTACGACGCGCGCCTGACCCGATTCGATCACCGGCAGCACGCTGTCTTCGAACACGATACGACGCGATTCGCCCTCCGGCATAAGAAAGTAATCGCGCTCTTTCTCGCCAAACACGTACGTTGCGTTCGGGAACACCGGAGCCCAGCGGCCGTCTTGCCAATGCGTATTCCAGCCGACGTGATCGACATGCAAATGCGTAAGCAGCACGTAATCGATCTTGTCCCGTGAGAAGCCCGCTGATTCGAGCCGCTCGAGCACGGGGTTATCGAGCTTGTCGAATAACGCGCTGAACGGCCTCGACTTACCGTTGCCGATTCCCGTATCGACGATGAGCGTCACGCCGTCGATCTCGACCACCCAGAGATGCGTCTTCAGTTGCACGCGCGCATTGGCGAGGTCGAGTGTGTTGACGGCGAATCGGTCACCGAGCGCTCGCTCGTCGTCTGTCGACCACGCGGGAAACAGCCGATCCGGCGCGATTGCGAAGCAGGTCTCGTCGACGCGCGTGATGGTCGCTGCGCCGACATGATGAGCGTGTAAAGCGGCTGATGTCATGGTTGTGTGCTCCTGGTATCAACGCGAATTCGCGGCTGCTACCCGGCAAGTTGCGAATGCGTAGAGAATCATGCTGACAAACGCGGCCGCGCCGCCGACGATCGCTAGCGACGCGCCGAGGCTGGCGCCTGTCGCTCCAAGCCGTTCGTTCAGATAGCCGACGGACAGCGGGCCCACACCGCCGCTGATCGCATTCGTCATGAAAACAAGCAGCGCCAGCGAACGACCTCTCATTCGGTTTGGTACGGCAATCTGCAGCGGCACGGGCGCGAGTCCCATCGCGATGCTGGCAGTCAACGCGCTGACTCCATAAAGCACGATGGCCACGTTGCTGCTTGCGACGAGCGGCATGGCGATGGCGGCAGGCGTCAGCAACGCAACGGCACATGTGGAGAAGCCGAGCACCTTGCGCAGCGTGGTGTCGTCGGTGACGCGTGTTGCAAGCAGCGCCCCGCTTGCAACCCCGAGGATGCCGCCGATCATGTACGCGGGTGCAGCCATCTGTCCTACCACGCTCGGTGCGAGATCAAAATGTCGCATCAGCAAGGTCGGAAACCACGCGGCGTGCGAATAGAACAGGGTAATCAATGCGACGTATGCCGCGAAGTACGGCAGGCAAAAACGATTGCGCACGAACAGTTCAACCAGCACATCGCGCAACGATGGTATCTCGTTGTGCGTGCGCGCGTCATGCGTGTCCTCTTCGCGCCTCGCCGGCTCGCGAACCGTGATCGCAACGAGAGCAGCAAGGAAAAGGCCGGGCACGCCCACCGCGAGGAACACCGCTTGCCACGGCTCAAACCCGTGCGCCCCGAGCCATGCGGTGCCCTGTCCCGTCGCCGCTGCCGACAACAACATGCCACCGCCGAACAGCGCCGCGCCGCCGCCGACATACGGCCCGAGCATGAACACGCTGCTCGCGCGTGCAACGCGGCGCGGCGCGAAGATGTCGCTGAAGATCGACAACGCGGCGGGACTCAGCGCGGCCTCGGCAATCGCCGTTCCGGCACGCGCGAGAAGCAGTTCCGTGAAGTTGGTCGCGAAGCCGCATGCCGCCGTAGAGATCGCCCAGATGGCGATGCATACGGCGATGAGCCTGACGCGATTGCCGCGATCGACGAGGCGCGCGACGAACACACCCGCCGTCGCGTAACACATCGTGAACGAAAAGCCCTGCAGCAAACCGATCTGCGTGTCCGTGAGCGCAAGCGACTGCTTGATCGGCTGAACAAGAATGCTGACGACCTGACGGTCCAGATAGGAAAACGCAAAGCACAGGAAGAACAGCAGCACGATATACACAGGATGCCGCGCGCTGCTACGTGGTGCGAGGGCTGCCGCATCATCGGCGGCCCGGCTCGAAGCGGGGTAATGACTCATATGCACTCTCCGGGGTCGATGGACGCGTTTCAATCGGCGTGAGTTTCTGAAGCGAGCAACGCGATACAGTCACCCGGTTCGACGCGCGCGAAGGTCCTCATGCACATCACAATGCCGTCGCCACGAAACGCGATATCAAGCGGTGCGTGCCACGGTCGATGCGGATCGAAGAGACGTCCGGCAAGTTGACCTTCGCGTACCTGATCGCCTAGCTTGAACGCCGGTTCGAAGACCCCGGCAAGCGGCGAGTATATGTAATGACGCGCGCCTTCCACGCGCAGGAAACGCGTCGTATGAGGCGCCAGGGTCCCTGCGTCCGCGATCACACCGAGCCGTTGCAACACGCGCTGCAATCCGCTCTCGACGATCGCGAGATTCGCCGCATCGCAGCCGGCGTGTCCGCCGAATTCGCCGCACAAAAAAAGCTTTCCGTGCCGTTCGGCTGCCGCGGCCATTGTGCGATCCTCGCCGAGCAGATCCATGACCATCGTGTTCGGCGCGCCGAATTCGCGCACGAGGTCCATGTACAACGCGCGCTGTTCTCCTTGGGCGGGCGGAGATGCAAGGAGCGTCGGCGCGTGCTCGAACGACGCGCCGCCCGCGTGAAGATCGATCGCGACATCGGCGAGTGGGAGCAATTCGGTCTCGACGTAATGCGCAATCATCTCCGTCGGCTGGCCATTGCGCGCACCGGGAAACAAGCGGTTGAGGTTGCCGCGATCGATCGGCGAAGTGCGCGTGCCGTTGGTGAAGGCTGGGAAGTTTATGCCGGGAATCACGATCAGGCGGCCGCATATCGTCATCGACGGCATGCGGTTCATGAGCTTCATCAGCGCTACGGGGCCTTCATACTCGTCGCCGTGATTGCCGCCCGTTAGAAGGATGGTCGGGCCGCTGCCCGCGCCTGCGTTGAGCACGGCCAAGGGAATCGGCACATGACCGTAAGCCGAGCGGTCGTGCGAATACGGCAGACGCAGCGTGCCCGTCTGGAAGCCGGTGCGTTCATAGTCGATATCGGTGGCGATGAGTGAAGCGGACGTATACATGGCGCGGTCGGTAAAGAGCTTGGGGTGTCTTTACTATCGGCGACGAAAATATGTCCGGCCAATGCCGTTTTCTGCGACGGGTGATGCCTTCAAGGCATCGCGCGCGAGGAAGTCGAGCCGCTAGGAGAGCAGTTCGACGAAACGCTCGAGCGCGGGATTGGTCGCCCGCTCAACGAAACAGAATTCGAGCGGCAAGGGCACTGAGAGATCGCGCAATTCGACGAAGCGCACGCGCGCGGGCGGCCGGTCGCGATTCGCGGCATTGACGATGGCTGCCCCCATTCCCGCCGATACCAGCGAAAGAATCGCGGTTTCCGTCGACGCCTCCTGACGGATATCGAGCGTCAGCCCACGTTCGGCGCACGCGGAAAGCAGGCGGTCGTAATACGCGGGATAGACGCGGCGCGGAAACAAGATGAACGGTTTGCCCGCGAGTTCTTGCGCATCGACGGCGCCTGCGCTGCCTTGTGGCCACGATTCCGGCACCGCCAGCACGACGCCCTGATCGAGCACATGAACGCTTTCGATACCTTCGGGCAGCGCGCCGATGCGATACGCGATAGCGCCATCGAGCCTGCCTGCGGCTAACGCATCGAGTTGTTCGGGGGTGTTCATCGGCGTGAGTTCGAGCGCGACATTCGGCGCGGCCTGCTCGAAAGCGCTCAGCGCGCGCGAAACGATGCCGCTCCATGCAGCGTTCTCGACGAAGCCGATACGCAATTGCCCCTGCACGCCCGATGCGATGCGGCGCGCAAGCCGATTGGCGGCATCGACGCGGTCGAGAATCTCGCGCGCTTCCGACAGGTAGGCCTCGCCAGCGGGCGTCAGTTTCAGGCCGCGCGGCGTTCGTTCGAACAGCGTTGCGCCGATGGCGTCTTCGAGATCCTGAATCTGCCGGGATATCGCCGGTTGCGTGACGTGCAGGTGGTCGGATGCCGCGCGCACGCTGCGCAATTCGGCGACAGCGATGAAATAGCGAAGATGCCGAAGCTCCATGTTCGTGTCTGCCCGATCAGAGTGTCGAATTGCCGGACGATCTTGACATGCTTCGGTGCTGGAGCAAAGGCGTGCGTCAGGACATGTGATGCTCCGATGATCTTTCTCTGCTCAACAATACGAGCAGAGACAGGCAAAAGCCGACCCTTTTCGGCCGTCGGGTCGTTGGACCCGCTTGTCCGAAGGACGATGTAAAGCAGCCAGTCACTGGCGGGTGCACAGCTCTAGCAAACGGCTGCTGGTCTCATTCGCAGAGATCACGGGCCGCTGGCTCGCAAAGTCAAGGCGCCGGCGGCCGGCCGGCCAGGCGATCAGTTGTCGGCTTTGTAGCCAGCAGGCAGACGCGCCTTGTATGAAAGAAGTCAAGACGTCGAACAGACTCCGCCAAATTGCTAAGCCTGGAAGCCGTATAACGTCGCCGGATTATCAACAAGAATACGCTGTAGTGCTCTCTTGTCGGGCACCCATGCGGCGAGTAGATCGAACAGTTGCGCATCGTCTGGCTTATGCGTCTTTTCAGTCGGGTGCGGCCAGTCGCTTCCCCAGACGACCCGCTCGGGAGCCGCCGCGATATACGATTGGGCCATTGCTGTCACATCTTCGTAGGTCGGCGGGCCTACTTTCGTGTTCAGATAAGCCGCAGATACTTTGACCCACGTGCGTCCCTGATCGAGCATCCCGCGGACAACGTTATGTGCTTCGCGCCCCGATTCAGTTGATGGCAACCGTGCCATGTGGTCAAAAACAACAGGGCACGGCAGACGCTTCAACGTTTCAGCTTGCTCGACAATGAGGTCTGAACGCATCTGTAGCTGCACATGCCAGCCCAAGTCGCTAATTCGGGTGGCGACCGGCTCAATCATATCGACCCGGGTCACGGCATTCTTGGGTTCAAAAAGAGAAAATCGCACACCGCGAATTCCACCTCGATGCAGCGCAAGCAGTTCCTTCTCGGATATGTCCGTGGAGATAACCGCAATGCCGCGCGTTTTAGCCGCCCCGAGTCTTGCGATCGCGTCCAACGTGACGCGGTTGTCTGTTCCATAGTTCGAAGGCTGGACGATGACCGTTCGGGTCGTCCCGAGCCGATTCTGAATTTGCAGATAGTCGTCGACCGTCGCCTGACGCGGGAGTGCGGCGGCTGGATTAACGATAGGAAACTTATCGTCATAGATGTGGATATGCGCGTCGCACGCCAACGGCGGCGCCTTCAACGCAGGGTTTTCACTGCCGGAAGAGTTTGAGAATCGGTGGCTTTCCGCCGCCTGTGCCATGGCACTATTCCATGAGCCCGCCATCCATCCCGCCGCCAGACTCAACGCCAGGGCGCGCCGGCGAGGATTGAACCCATCCATCGATACTTCCGTGTCCATGTTGTATGCCATCGAGAGGTTGCTCTTCCTTGCGGCGAAGCGGTGAACTTCGATCCGCTTTGCCGCTTGAGTATCGACGTCAGGTTATTGGTTCACGCGCTTGGCGAAAGTGGAGATTGCGTCGGCCATCGCTTTCGGCTGTTCAGGCGCCATGGCGTGGCCCGCGTTCGGCAGTACGACCACCGTCACCCGGTCGCCGAGCATGGACTTGAGAACCTGGGAAAATCGACGCGGTGCCACTGCATCGTTCTCTCCCTGCAAGTCCAGAATCGGTGCAGTGCCCGCAGCGAAATAATCGTCGACCGGAGTCGTATTGCGAGCATGTCCCTCTGCCTCGTGCGTTTCGGGATGCCACCCGCTCAGCCAAACGCTCGGGTCGTTTCCGGGCGCGAAGAACGCTTCCTTAAGGTACTGAAGCCGCTGTGCCTCCGGCAGCTTGAGGTCCCCCGCGCCGTCGATCGCCTTGCGCATTTCGGCGTTGATTGGCTTCTCGGTCGAGCCTGGTGGAACTTTGCCTGCCGAGGCAGCTGCCACAACGACGCCCTTGACGAGGTCGGGACGGTCCGCAGCCAACTGGCGCGCGGCGAAGTTGCCCCACGCGTGTCCGACCACGACCACCGGGCCCGCTTTCTTTTCGTCGATGACCATCGCGACGTCAGACGCGAAATCATGCACGCTCAGGTTCTCCATCGGTCCTTTGCTTTTGCCAACACCGCGCGGCTCCGGACGCAGCACTCGAAAGCCATCTGCGACCAGGTACTGGGCTACCTGATCATAGTCGCGCACCGAACGTCCTAAAGACGGAAGGATGACGACGGTCGGGCCCGTGCCTTGGCTTAGCACCTCGATTTGGACGTTGTCATGCTTGACGACGTCGTCGGTTATCTTGGCAGTACCGGTTGCTGCGAACGCGGCCACGGAAAGAGTGAAGAGTGCCGCGGCAAGTGCGCTTGTTGCGAATTTCATAGATATCTCCTGGAAGTAGGCACGACAACGACCCAGCGGCGGTACAAGCGTTCTCCGCAGCTTCGGGTCGCTGTTTTTGGGTATCAGTGCGTCTGCGGCTGCTCGAGTCCGGTGCTGTCGAAGATGGCTACGGCGTTTTTTGACTTCAGATAGACGAGGAAGGCTTTCGCCGCATCGCCTTGCCGGGCGTTCTTCGAAATTGCGCCAGAAATGACGCTCACCTTCTGTACTTCTCGCGGAAGGGGACCCACGAATTGAATGTCGTGGAATGCCTTTAATTCGCTGATTTGCTGAAGACCCAGGTCTGCATCGCCACGCAGAAGAGCCGCACCTACCAGCTCACGACCTTTTATAAGCACGCTCTTTTCCTTCATCTGCTCGGCAATGCCGAGCTTGGGGAACAGCGTTCCGGTGATGTACGTTCCGCTCGCCCCTTCCGAGAAGGCAACGGACTTGGCAGACAGGAGCGCCGCTTTGAGTTTTTCGGGCGTCGAGACGTCCGGCTTCGGAATGCCTGGGCGTACCGCCACCCCGACTGCAGATTCAGCAATGTCGGTCCTCGTGTCGGCGACGAACACGCCTTGTTTGATTTGCTCGTCGAGCGCGGCACCGATCATGAAGCAGACATCCATCGGCTCGCCGCTCTTGATGCGCACGGGCAGGGCGTCGGGAGACGCGCCATAGGATGGACCCCAGGAAATCAACAGGTGGTTGCCGGTGTCGCGCTCGAACGCCGGGACCAGTTGCTTGAATGCGGCGGATAGTGCACCGGTTGCGAGCACATGAACGTCCGCCGCTTGCGCTGCCACGCTAAATCCGGCTGCGCAGACGAGCGCCACGACGGACGCGCGCATTGACCATTTCTTTCCGACTACCATTACTTGTCTCCTTCTGTATGAATACGGATTGCTCGCGGTCTAGACTGCGCCGCGTGCATTGACGAACAGCGCATACAAAGATGTGGTCGAGGCCATGAAGAGGCGGTTGTTGTCGCGTCCGCCGAAACACAAATTCGCGCAACGCTCGGGCAGCGCTATGTGTCCAATCGCCGTACCGTCCGGCGCGAAGACGCGGACGCCATCCAGCTCCTCGGTGCCGGTGCCCCACCCGCACCACAGGTTTCCGTCGACGTCGACTCTAAAGCCGTCCGGCGTCCCGTCTTTTGCATCGATGAGCACGCGGCCCTGCCGAAGCCTCCGGCCATCGAGAACGTCAAACGCCATGATGGTTCGCGGGCGGGCTCGGGATGCGACGACGTACAGCCCACGCTCATCCGGCGAAAACGCGAGGCCATTTGGACCTTCGATGTCGTCGGCGACACATTCGAGTTGCCCACTTTGCGGGTCGAGCCGATAGACGCATGCCGGCAACTCTGGCTCTCCTACCTGTCCCATGTAGTCACTCACGAGGCCAAATGGCGGGTCCGTGAACCACACCGCGCCATCGCGAGTAACGACGACGTCATTGGGAGAATTAAGCGGCTTTCCGTTGAACTGGTCGGCAAGCACAGTGACCCGTCCGTCGTATTCAGTACGCGTGACGCGCCTGGTGCCGTGTTCGCAAACGATGAGTCGGCCCTGGCGGTCGCGGGTCATGCCATTCGCTTTGTTTGATGGCGCGCGCCAGGTCGAAACCCGCTCAGTCGATGCATCCCATTTCAAGATGCGCTCATTAGGGAGGTCGGTCCAGTAAAGCAAGTTTGCATCTCCGAACCACACGGGTCCCTCCGCCCAACGGCACCCTGTCCATAAGCGTTCGACCTTCGCATGTGCCAGGCGGTAATGTTCGAATCGTTTGTCCAACGCGCGGATTGCAGGGTCGGGAGTACGCATACTGGGTTGCCATGTGCTCATCTCGCGTCCTTCCTATTCATGATCACCAGCAGAACAACAGTCAGAACGGTTGCGAGCACGAGCATCGCGCCCATTCCAATAAGCCCCGCCTTGAAAGAGCCTGTCGTATCCTTGAGCCAACCCACCATGTAAGGGCCGACCAGGCCACCGAGGCTGCCGACAGAGTTGATGAACGCTAGTCCGCCGGCTGCTGCTTCCTTGCCGAGGAACGTCGCTGGAATGCTGTAGAAGCACGTGCGCACCGACGAGAGGCCAATCACTGCGATCGTTAAGCCGGCCATTGCCGGCACCAGGTCGTCCGAGACCACCGAGCAAAAGAAACCGATCGCTGCCAGCCCGCAGGTCAGCGCAAGATGTTTGACATAGCGCTGAGAGCGAGCCAAGACTCGGCCCCACAGAAGCATCCCCACACTTCCAACGACATAGGGAAGCGCGGTAAGCAGCCCAATCTCCGTGTTGCCGAGATCGTGCGTCTTTAGAATCGTCGGCAGCCAGACGCCGATGCCGAGAATGCCGATGATGTAGCTGAAAAGGATGCCGGTTAGCAACCAAACGCGCCAGTCCAAAAGCGACCGAACGAAGTGCTTCTCGACGTTCGCCGGACGCTCACGTTCAACGGCCGCTTGCAAAGCCAAGCGCTCCTCGGCCGTTAGCCAATGCGCCTTGTCCGGCGAGTCACTCAGAAATTTCAGACACAGAATGCCGAGCAGACACGCCGGAAGTCCTTGGAGGATGAAAAGCCACTGCCAGCCGTGAAGTCCAAGCCAGCCCTCGAGCGTGAGCATTGAGACCGACAGGGGGCCGCTGAACACCGACGAAAGCGGTACGGCCGCCAGGAACCACGCCATCATCTGCGTGCGATAGCGTGCCGGGAACCACAATGTCAAAAAGAAGATGACCCCAGGAAAGAAACCGGCCTCGCCGACGCCCGCGAGCAAACGAAGCAGTGAGTAACTGATCGGGCCGGTCGCAAGACTCGTGGCGGCGGCGAACAGGCCCCAGGTAATCATGATTCGCGCCAACCAACGTCGTGCGCCAAATCGATAAAGCGCGAGATTGCTCGGCACCTCGAAGAAGCAATACCCGACATAGAAGATGCCCGCAGCCAAGCCGAACTGCGATGCCGTCAGCCCGAGGTCCCGATTCATGGCGAGTGCGGCAAAGCCGACGTTCGTGCGGTCCAGATAGTTGACGAAGTAGGCGAGCGCCAGCAGAGGTACGATGCGCCACGCTGCTTTTCTGCAAGCAGCCTGTTCGGCGCTGTACCCTGTCTCCTGAGTGATTGTCGTTGTGCGCATGATGCCACCTACAGGTAAAGCCGGCGGGGATTATGAACAAGCACCGCATCAGCGGTTTGAGTATCGCCGCAGGCCGTTTCGATGAACTCGAGAAGCTTGGCGTCGCTCGGTACGTCGCCCTGGATATTGGGATGTGGCCAATCACTGCCCCAAATCGCTCGATCAGGCGCAGCCGCGAGCAGCCCACGTACGTGAGGTAAGGCCTTGAACCATGGCTTATCCGAGCCACCCATCATCCGGTCCACGCCGGACAGCTTGATCCAGCGGTGTTCGTTGTCCAGGTACTTTCTCAGCGCCACCAGCCCCTCGATATCAGCGTCGAGATCGAGGTCGGGACGTGCCATGTGATCGATGACCAACGTTGTGCGAAGCTTGCGCCAACTGGCGAGAACGGGAAGGACCTGATCCAGCTTGCCGTGGAGCAGAACATGCCAACCCAAAGAACCAACCCGTTCGGCAAGCCCACCGAGCTCGCTTAGATTCTGAGCTTCAGCAAGGTGCCCCATGAAGTTCAAACGGACCCCGCGTATTCCGCCGTCGTGAAGCGCCTCCAGCTGACTGTCACTTTCCGAGCCATCGAGGAGCGCGACGCCTTTATATTGGCCCTCGGTGTGCGAGAGCGCGTCGAGCAGCGCGGCGTGATCGGTCCGGTAGCATGCCGCTTGAACCAGTACCCCGTGGGAAATGCCCAGCTTCCGATGCATTTCAAGGAGCGCCGTCAGCGGCGCCTCTTGGGGGCGATAGACCGCGTCCTCGGGAAGAGGGTAGTCTTGCCACGGTCCGTAAATATGCGTGTGGCAGTCCCACCGGCCACCGGTCGTGTGCAGGCTGTTCATCAGTCGCACCGTGCGGTCATGCCGCCGTCGACGACGATTTCCGTGCCGGTGACGAAACGCGCTTCGTCCGACGCCAGGAACAGCGCGGCGTTCGCGGTATCGCGGCCGTCTCCCATGAAACCGAGCGGAATACGTGCAACGCGGCTCTCCAGCAACTTGTCCACGTCTCCACCCGAGCGTTGCCCGGCGAGGCGCGCCTCGACCATCGGCGTGTGCAGTTGCCCAGGGACGACCGTATTCACACGAATGCCCTTTTTGGCGTACTCGACCGCGACCACTTTGCCCAGCTGGATAACGCCGGCTTTGCATGCGGCGTACGCGACTTGGGCGGAGCCGGTCCAGCGCAGGCCAGAGGTCGATGCGGTATTCACGATGGAACCGCTGCCTTGGGCTTCCATCACTGGAAGTACGTACTTGCACATGAGGTACACGCTTTTCAGGTTGAACGCGACCTGAGCGTCCCATTTATCTTCGGAGAGTGCGACGGGACCACCCGCGGCCGAACCGCCGACGTTGTTCACCAAAACGTCGACACGCCCGTACTTCCCGCGACACGTCTCGACCATCGCCTGAACGGCGGTCGAGTCCGTGACGTCACAGCCGTAGGAAGTGATTTCACCGCCGACCTCGCGCACTCGGCGTACGGTTTCCTCCATCGCCTCGGGATTCTTGTCGACCGCGAAGATCTTGGCTCCTGCTTGCGCAAAGAGGACTGCAACTGCCCGTCCGTTTCCCCATCCGGGACCCACACAGCCCGCGCCGGTGACAATAGCAACCTTACCGTTAAGGCGTCCTGAATTCGTGTTATCGATGGGATTCTGCGAAGTTTCCACTTGATGCTCCTCAGTTCGATTCTTGGGGAAGTTCCGGTGCCACGCTTGGCGGATGCGGCACTTCGAAAACTTTGATGGTCATTGAGATCAGCGTGTAGTAGCCGGCGATGCCGACAAGGTCCACAACGCCGCCTTCGCCGATTTCCTCGACAAGTTCCTGATATAGCGCGTCGTCAACTTTTCGCTGTTCATGCAACTGGGTGAGGAAAGCAAACACCAACTCTTCGTCTCGACGGGTGAATGGAGGAATCTTGCCGACGCGGATTGCGTCGATGACTTCGTTCGACACGCCGGCCTCGAGCGCGAACGGCTTGTGCGCAGCCCATTCGTATTCGGCAAGCCAGTAGCGGCCCATGAACATGATGGCGAGCTCCGACAGCCGGGCAGGCACGCTGCTGTCGTATCGGCAATAGCGGCCTAAGGCCTGGGAGCGATCAGCGAGTTTCGGTCGATGCAGCCAGACGGCGAGAGGTCCTCGTACACCCTTGCGCGGACCATTGGCGATTGCGTCGTACACGGCCCGCTGCTCTGTATCAAGTTGCGCGGGGTCGATTGGAGGAAGACGTGTCATGAGCGTTGTACCCTCGGTGAGTTCAGTTCGACTGGGCCGTAGCAGTCGTAGCGGCGCCCTTCTGCTGCTTGAGGCATGAGCGGCGCGTTTTAGCACCGGTCTCTCGTTCGAACGCGCTTGCGTCAAAGGCTCCTTCCCATCGGGCGATCGCGAAGACGGCAAGTGTGTTGCCTACTACATTCACCAGGGCCGTCGCCGTGGCCATCACGCGATCGATCCCGAAGAGGAGGCCTAGACCGCTGAGAGGCAGACTCCGCACGGATTGCAACGTTGCAGCCAACTTGACGAAGGCACCACCCGCGACCGTCGTGCCGCCCTTCGAGGTAAGACTCAAGATAGCGAGCAGTCCAAGTTGCTGCCCCAGGGAGAACGGTGTGTCAGTCGCCTGCGCCACGAAGCCGATCGCAATGGCCATGTAGATGGACGTGCCGTCTAGGTTGAAGCTGTACCCCGCTGGAAGAACAAATCCGACGACCGCCTCATCACAACCGGAGCGCTGAAGCTTTTCAATAAGGCGAGGCAGAGCAACTTCACTCGACGCGGTACCAAAAATGAGCAGGAGTTCGTCCCGAATCAGCTTCAAAATGCTGAAGAAAGGCAAACCAATCATCCAGCTAATGCTGCCAAGCACGCCAAAGACGAAGAGCAGCGACGCCGCGTAGTACAAAACGATGACCTTCAGCAGGTACATCAGCGTCACGCTGCCGTAGCTCCCGATCGCTGCAGCCATCGCGCCAAATGCACCCAGCGGCGCAAGCCTCATGATGAACGCAAGCATGCGAAAGAGAACCGACTGTGCTTCGTCGATACCGCGCAGGAGGATCGACTCGGGACCTACGGCCATGTTTAGCGCGAGTCCCGCGAGCAGTGAGATGATCAGCACTTGAACGATATCGCCTTTCGCGAATGCATCGACAAGCGTATGCGGGATCAGACTCAGCAGGTAGTCAACGGCGGAGATGCCACCGGCACTCGTTGTCGCCTTTACCGCTGCCTGACTTTCAGCGATATTCGTGGCGTGCAGCCCGGTGCCGGGTTGGAACACATTCACCATCACGAAGCCGAGAATCATCGCGACGGTGCTCACAATTTCGAAATACACGAGCGATTTGACGCCCATGCGGCCGAGCATGCGCAGGTCTTTCACGTGGGCAATACCCTGGACCAACGTGCAGAAAATGATGGGAGCCAGCATCATCTTGAGTAAGGCGATGAAGCCCACGCCGAGCGGCTTCATCGCGACGGCCCACTCGGGCTTCGTCAACCCCAAGACGATTGCACACGCAAGTCCGATGAGTACTTGCACATGTAATTGCTTTAACCGCTTCATCTCGTCTCCTATATCGACTATTGGCCGTGAATCGGCCTGTACCGTTGACCTCGCGTCCAATCACTGAGCGATGGGCACTCGAAGCCCGCCCGGCCATTGGCACTGGTCAAGTTTCTGTGGGCAGAGAGCGGGAGCGGAATAATGCGAGTCGGGCTGATTTCACCGTTCCAGTGTCATCACGCCTGTTGAAGTTCGGATGCGCACTTTGCGATCCGTTGAAATTGACTCGTCTCCACTTCTTTCTGTCTTGTATTTGTTGGCTCAAGCATAAGAGCTCCGCAGAGGCTTGACAAAGACCGAGTAACTATACGAAGGTATGCCATCCAAGCATAACTCGAAGGGCATATGGACGTACGCGAGTTGAAGAACTTTATCCATGTGGCGCGCGCCGGCAGTTTTAATCGGGCCGCGGCCGAGCTCTACATCGCACAGCCCGCACTGAGCCGCCAAATTGCCAAGCTCGAAGAAGAAATTGGGGTGCCGCTGTTCGTTCGGCACGGCCGTGGCGTGCGATTGACTGCCGCTGGTGCCCGCTTGCTGGAGCGGGCAGAAGTCATCACACAAATGGTGGGCGAAACCGGCGAGCATGTCAGGGCGAGCGTTGATGAGGAGCGAGGGTACCTTGCCGTGGGTCTACCGCCCACGATGGGTACCTTGATTGGCGCCGAGCTTGTCCGCAGTTTCCGGGCCGTGTTTCCCCGGGTTTCGTTGCATATCCGCGAGGGACAGAGCAGCTCGCTACAGGAATGGGTGCTGGACCGACGGGTCGACTTGGCCGTTGTGTACAACCAGCCTCCGCTCGATGCGTTCAACGTCCGTCCTCTTTACAGTGAGCCGATGATTCTGATCGCTCCCCCGGGCACGAAAATGCCCAAAGAGGGTTTTCACATTCGCGACCTCGCCAACCTTCCGTTGATTCTGCCGGGCTTGCCGCACAGCAATCGGCGCGTCATCGAACACGCTGCCGTCCAACATGGCATTCGGCTTCGGGTTGAGCTTGAGGTGGATAGCGTTGCTCTCACCAAGCAGCTTGTGAAAGCTGGCGTCGGATATTCTATCCTTACGTCAATCGCGATCCGCGACGAAGCAGCGAGAGGCGATGTACTAGCACAGGCAATCAATCGACCCTCGATACGTTCGACGGTCGCGATAACCACGTTGCGCGATGCGCCCTCGTCCCGATTCGTGACTGCTTGGACCGCGATGCTGCGAGAAAAGCTGGCGGGCTTCGTTCAGAATGAGCAGTGGCGGGATGACATCGTTTGGTTGGATGACGGCGATTCGTGAAATGAGCCTCCTTGGAGACGATGAGCGGTGACTGCGTTGAGTGGCAACCCCTCGGCAGCCAGCGCTTGGGCTGATTGAGGGCGGCAGCTTGTGCAAGCTTTTCGGTCACTCGCCACCCGCTTTCGGAGGTCGCCTTTTGGCCGACTGCGGCAGTTCACCCGGACACGCGGCGAACAGCTGATTAAGAGCCTTTCTTGCTTCACTGCACTAATGCGCGCCAGGGCTTCGAAGGACGCCCACGTTGCGATCACGCTTCTGCTAAGCGTACTGGACAGGCCTTTGGGGAGCAGAGATCTGAGAAAAATCGACTCGGGACCGACCGTTCCCATGACGGCGGGCGCCGCGGACGCGTTGCAGCAGATCGAGGTCTGGTGACTGGGAAACGCGGTCAGGGGGGGGCCGAAGCTCTCGGGACAGCGCGCTCAGTTCAGGCAGCGTCCCTTTGCGTGATGGCAAATGCTGAGATGAGCACGGTCACCACCGACACAGCCCCGGTCAGCAACCGTAACTCTCCTTCGTTGAGCTCCGTGACGAACAAAAGCACAGCCGTCCAGGCGTGCGACAACCACGCCATCATGCCCGACCTCCCGATGCCACCACGTTCAGGCCGACCGGTGCCAGTTCGACACTCAAACAGTACTCCATGAGCTGGACCCTGGGCGCGACCTTGCCGGCGTATTTGAGCTTGTCGGAGATCGAGTTCGCCACGATCACTCCGGACACGGTCTTTCCGTTGGCGATGTGGTGCTCGATCCACCCCATGTGACGCTGCACTTGGTTGCGGGCTGCGTCAGGGCCCCGGCCCAGCTTCAGCTCGAACACCACATAGTTACCATCGCGGTCCAGGAACACCAGGTCCGCAGGGCCGCAATCCGTTTGATACTCCACTCCGTCCCGTCCGTCGGCATCGACGAACAGACTCAGGGGGCCGTGCGCGGTGGTGCTGGGCGGGCTTCGCGCCAGGTAGTCCCGCAGGTGGCCTTCCAGTGCGAACGCTCCATCCCCGAACCCGTCGTCCACCGGTTCCGCGGCGTCGATGTCCGACGTGGCAGCTACCTCTTCGGTGGACTCGTCCACGCGGCGCACCTTCAAACCGTCGGGCGTCTCCTCGATCGCCCACAGGCCGTGCTCGCCCGGGTCGTACCACACGACCTTGCCACGCCCCGGTGGCGAACAGGAAGTCGTACCGACCGTTGGCGAGGCGGGGCTTCTTGTTCTCGGGGTAGCCGACCCGGCCCACCCGGTTCACGGTGCAGATGCTGATCTGGCAATGGACGGTCCCCTCGTTCCAGTTGGGGTAGCCCTGCGCCAGCAGCTGCTTGATCTCAGCGTTGCTGGTCTCGCGGCCCAAAGGGATGACGGCGTCCCGGACCAGTTGCTAGATCGGCGGGCGTGCGGCGGTGGGGGTGGTACTCACGGCTTAGGTCCCTCGTCGTCGGTCGGTCGTTCGTGGCGTCGTTCTCGATCGCCGGTGGAGGGCACCGCGCCCAGGCAGGACACGATTGAACCACGGTCGGTCGTGCTGACAACAGGGGAAAAGTGTTGCTCCTGGACGCTGCGCGCATCCGAAGCCGAAGGCCCCGGCGGCAAAACCGGTTCTGAGCCCATGAGGCCGCCGGCGGAGTTCGTGCGCAGGAGCCTCGGGCTCAGAGGCGGGTTGGTAAGGGACCCAAACCCGGTCGACCCGCATAAAAAAGGGCGCCCTGCACACCTTCGTTCGTCGCCCGCTGGTCGCCACCGTGTGAGATCCAAAATATATCGTGGCGACTCGGCATCGATGACCTCAGCGCGATTGCATCAGATCCTGCATTACGGTTAGAAGAGATTTAAGGGTTGGAGTCAGCTTCCTGTGATAGGTCAGTGGACACTCCTCCTGATCCAAACCGTTCGACGGTGTCTCAGCGGAAGTTCGGATCATGTGTTCCGGATCTGTCGTATCAAAGGTATTAGTCTTGAGCTCCTGCAGAGAACGGAATGGCGAAGAGATCAATAGCATGCATCAAATCTTAATGTTCGCATAACTGATAGATTTTGGAGTTGGGCGAAAACGCGAAGCGGCGACGGTGGTTTCATAACTTTGCTATGGTCGAGCGTCCGTCTTGTGAGCTTCTGCTGTCGAATTTGCTCAAGGACGAGTGCCAGCACGCGCGAACTCAACAATCTTGCCAAGATGGCGATTCTCTATCAAGGCGAGGCTAGAACGCGAATGAAAAACAGATTGGAAGCTTTCCGAATTCGATTACGCCGTGCGCGCAATGAGCTTAGCGAGTCGCAGCGTGATTTTGCAGCACGAGGGGGAGTAACAGAAAAGACTCAAGGCGGTTTCAAACCGAAGTGCAACGGGGGTTAATGTTTAGTTCTTTGAGGTTGGCTCGCTGAGGCAAGTGTTGCAGC
>NZ_FCOI02000002.1 GCF_001544795.2 Caballeronia temeraria
CGCCTCAAGGGTTCGCTGCGCCGGGCTTACGCCCGCCCTCGACCCGCCAAACCACCCACTGAGAATTCAAAAGAGGCCCAAAAGCAAAACGGGATCCAACAACAAAAACAACAACAAAAAGCAAAAACAAAAAAACCCTACTTAACCAAAGACCGCCTCTTCATCTCAAGCTGAGTAATCAACCGCTGAAGGGTATTCTCAGCCGACCCCGGCATGGAAACAAACTTGAACCCGATGGTATATCGCCGATCCCCTTTCGCCGTCGTCGACTCGCGATGCGAAACCAGCTTCATATCCAGCGTAACCCGTCCATTCGCGCTGAAATGCAGCTCGGCATCTTCCAGCACGATGCCCATCTCCAGATCCGCCACGCGCTCATCCGTCGTGCGCAACGCCACGCCGCCCAGCGACAGGTCGTGCACCTCGAAGCGGAATCGCTCCCCATCCGGAAGCGTGCCCGTGCAAATGTAAGGATCGAGCACCGGCGCCTCGACGCGGAAATACTCGCGCCGCTGCATGTAATACAGCACCGGCGGAAAATCGACTTCGAACGCCGGGCGTCCGTCGAACATCGTCTCGCGCGGGCCCGGCGTCGTGAACTCGACGCGCACGCCATCCGGCGCCGCATTGAAAATCAGCTTCTGCGACGCAAGCACGCCACGGTTCTGCGTCTCGAGGCCGCCCCAGTCGAACGTGAAGCGATGCGACGTCACATCGACGTCGAGCAATCGCGTCACGATCTGCCCGTCGCCGTATTGCGCCGTCAGAAAGTCGCCGCGATTGGCGAGATTGCGCAGCGCCACGCCGATTTCCAACGGATTCCGCCGGCCGAAATCCACGATCGGCGCGATGTCCTCGTCGGCAAAGTCATGTTTTTGATTGGTGTTCATGGTGCTAGCCGTGTTCATTGTGCTCGCGCGCTGCCCTGATTCCCCCGAACATCGCGCGAAGATCCGAACCGAATCGGTCCGGCCTCTCGAATATTCAGGTTAGCGGCATACCACTTTAAAAGTTTAGGGTCGCACGGCGAAAAATGTATGTGGTGCGCCGTCCCAACGAACGTAAAACGTTTGCCTCAGAGAGAAGTCCGGGCCAGCGCGCATTCGGCGCCCGAAATGCGCGCACGAGGCCCTTCACAGCAAGAAGGCGGCCGCAAACATCGGGGGAATGCGCGGCGTGGCCCGCGCGCCGGCGCCAGACGAGCGTCAGACGATCTGACGCATGATCGAGATGAGCTTCTTCGCGTACTGCGGATCGGTCGCGTAACCCGCTTTCTGCATGCCGTGCGCGAAGCCCGCGACGTCGCGCGAAGCCTGAATCACCGGCGCGTATCGCGGATTGTTCTTGATGACGCTCGCGTAATCCGTGAGCGCGTCTTCGTACGAATCGTACGCGCGGAATTTCTCGACGACTTTCTGCGGCCGCCCGTTGATGTATTCCGTCGTGACCGAATTCACCGTCTTGCCGGCCCAGTCCTTCGTCGCCTTCACGCCGAAGATGTTGTGGCTCGTCGTGCCGTCGGCTTGCTTGATCTCGCGCTTGCCCCAGCCCGATTCGAGCGCCGCCTGTCCGATGATGAAGCGCGCCGGAATGCCCGTCGCCGCGCTCGCGGCCTGCGCCGGCACGGCGAGTCTGTCGACGAACGCGTTGACCTTGTCCGAGCCGTTGCCGCGTGCCGGCGGCTCCAGCGAATCCGCCGCCGTGTAGCCCTTGCCCGCGAGCGCCGCGCTGCTCTTGTTGCCCTGCGCCGCCGCGTAAGCCTTGGCCATTGCGTTCATCGCGGCGAGATTGCCCGCGTTCGCGTCGAGATCGCCGCCGCCCGCGCCGCCCGACATGCCGCCGAGCGCCTGCATCGCGTTCATCGTGCCCGTGACGCCGCCCTTTCCGTCGGCGCCCGTCTGCGCGCCCGAATTGCGCATGAGCTGCTTCAGCATCATGTCCGCCACGCCGATGCCCTTCGACGACATCTGCTGCGACAACTGCTGATCGAGCATCGACGTGAAGGTTTTCGAGTCGTTCGAATCGAACGGGCTGTCCGAAGGCGTCGCGTCGCGCATGCTCTTCAGCATCATTTGCGTGAAGACGGCGTCGAACTGTTTGGCCGCTTCCTTGAGGCCTTGCTGCGGGTTCGCGCCGGCCTGCGCGCGCAAGGCGTCGAAGCCCTGCGTGTCGAGCGCGAAACGGTTCGAGAGATTCGAGAATCCGCCGCTCGTATCGGTCGATGCCAGCGCGGCGCTGGCGATGCCGTTCGTGTTCGAGTTCATAGGTTCTTATTCGTTTTTAGATGATTTCGAGGTCTGCGCGCAGCGCGCCCGCGGCCTTCATCGACTGAAGGATCGAGATGAGATCCGCCGGCGTCGCGCCGAGCGCGTTGAGCGCCTTCACGACATCCGCGAGATTCGCGCCCGCCGAGAGCATCTTGAGCGCGCCGCTGTCCTGCTTCAGCTGAATCGACGATTCCTTCGCCGCGACCGTCTGGCCGTTCGAGAACGCGCCCGGCTGGCTCACCGCCGTCTTCGTGTTGATGACGACCGACAGATTGCCGTGAGCCACAGCGCAGTTCTGCAGCGTCACCATCTGATTCATGACGATGGAACCCGTGCGCGCGTTCAGAATCACCTTCGCGGCGGCCTGCGCCGGACGCACGTCGATGTTCTGCAACTGCGCCATGAACGAAACCTGCTCGCCCGGGTCCTGCGGCGCGCGCAGTTGAATGGTGCGGCCATCGAGCGCGAGCGCCGTGCCCATGCCGAACTGGTTGTTCACCGCCGCGACGATGCGCTGCGTCGTGTCGAAATCCATGTCGCGCAGTTCCATCTGCATGACGCCGCCCTGCTGCTGCAACGCCGAAGGCACCGCGCGCTCGACGATCGCGCCCGCCGTGATGCGCCCGACCGCGAGCTGGTTCACCTGCACCTTGCTGCCGTTCGCGCTCGCGCCCGCGCCGCCGACGACGAGATTGCCCTGCGCCATCGCGTACACCTGACCGTCGGCGCCCTTCAGCGGCGACATCAGCAGCGTGCCGCCGCGCAAACTCTTTGCGTTGCCGAGCGACGAAACCGTCACGTCGATCGCTTCGCCGGGACGCGAAAACGGCGGCAGCGTGGCCGTCACCATCACGGCGGCCACGTTCTTCAACTGCATGTTCGACGACGTCGCCGAATTCACCGTGATGCCGAGATTGCCGAGCATGTTGGTGAGCGATTGCGTCGTGAACGGCGTCTGCATCGTCTGGTCGCCGGTGCCGTCGAGACCGACCACGAGACCGTAGCCGATCAGCGGATTGTCACGCACGCCCTGAAACGAAACGAGGTCTTTCAGGCGTTCGGCGTGCGCCTGATGCACCGAACCGATGGCGACGAGCGCCGCTGCGAGCGAGAACGAAACGAAACGGAGAAACGGATTCATGATCAGAACGGCGCGACGTTGAGGAAGAAGCGTTGGAGCCAGCCCATGTTTTCAGCTTCGTCGATATAACCCTTCGCCGAGTATTCGATCTTCGCGTCGGCGACTTGCGTGGAAAAGACGGTGTTGCTGCCCGAGATGGTCGTCGGGTTGACGACGCCCGAGAAGCGCACGAATTCGTTGCCCTGGTTGATGAGCATCTGCTTCTCGCCGCTCACCTGCAGGTTGCCGTTGGGCAGGACGTCCGTGACGGTCACGGTCAGCGTGCCGCTGAACGTGTTCGCCGCGCTCGCGCCGCCCGCGGCGGTGAACTTGTTCGCGCCGGTCGCCGAGAGATTCGTGTTGTTGAAGAGACCGCCGAAGATGCCGGGCGTCGTCGGGACCGCGAACGACGCATTGCCGCCGCGATTGGTGTTCGCCGCCGACGACTTCGTCGCGTTGACGTTTTCCGAGATCACGATGGTCAGGATGTCGCCCACGTTGCGCGGACGCTGGTCTTCGAACAGCGGCCTGCCCGCGTAGCCCGCGTTGTAGATCGCGCCGGGCGAGCGCGTGCCGACGGGCGGCTGCGGCGGACGCGCGGTCATCGGCTGCTGGATGATCGGCTCTTTCGGCACGAGGCCGCATGCGGCGACCGTTGCGCCGAGCGCGGCAACCGAAGCGAAGCGCAGAGCACGGATCGAAGCCCGCGCGATGATGTGAAGTGACGACATCGTGATAACTCTTTTGAAGCGAAATTAGCGTTAGTGTGACGCCGTCATCGCGAATCCCATCCGTCGAATAGAGGGGTTAAACCTGCATCTGCGACAGCGTTTGCAACATCTGGTCGGACGTGGTCACGGCCTTGCTGTTGATTTCGTACGCGCGCTGGGTCTGGATCATGTTGACCAGTTCCTGCACCACGTTCACGTTCGACGCTTCCACGTAGCCCTGCTGCAACGAGCCCGCGCCGTTCAATCCCGGCTGCGACACGTTCGGCGCGCCCGAGCTGCTCGTTTCGGAGAACAGGTTTTCGCCGCGCGCATCGAGACCGGCCGGGTTGATGAAGGTCGCGAGCGTGACCTGGCCGACGGTGGTGCTCGTCGTGCTGTTCGCGGTCGTCACCGACACCGTGCCGTCCGAGCCGATGGTGATCCCGGTCGCGTTCTGCGGAATCGTGATCGCCGGATTCAGCTGATAGCCGCTCGACGTGACGAGCTGGCCCTGCGAGTTGGTCTGGAACGAGCCGTCGCGCGTGTAGGCGGTCGAGCCGTCGGGCATCGTCACCTGGAAGAAGCCCTGGCCGTTGATCGCGACATCCTTCGAGTTGCCGGTCTGTTGCAGGTTGCCCTGCGTGTAGAGGCGCTCCGTTGCGACCTGCTGCACGCCGGTGCCGAGCTGCACGCCCGACGCGAGCTCGGTTTGCTGCGTCGAATTCGCGCCCGGCTGGCGCGTCGTCTGATACAGCAGATCCTCGAACACCGCGCGCGAACCCTTGAAGCCGTTCGTGCTCACGTTGGCGAGGTTGTTCGAGATGGTGTCCATCTGCGCCTGCTGCGCGTTCATGCCGGTCGCGGCGATGTAGAGAGAGCGATTCATCTTGTTTCGTATCCTGTCTAGCTGGCGTGTGCAGCTTGTTTGCCGCTTAAGAGAAGTTGAGCAGCTTGTTGGCCGACTGTTCGTTCTGGTCGGCCGATTCCATCAGCTTCGTCTGCATCTGGAATTGCCGGGCGTTGGTGATCATCGAGACCATCGCGGAGACCGGGTTCACGTTGCTGCCTTCGAGCGCGCCGCCGGTCACGACCACGTTCGGGTCCGCATCGGCGGGATCGCCCGTCGCGGTTCGAAAGAGCCCGTCGTCGCCGCGCGTGAGCGACGCCGGATCGGGATTCACGAGCTTCAGCTGATCCACGACCGCGATCGCCGTCGGCGGGTCGCCCGGAATCAGCGCGGAGATCGTGCCGTCCTTGCCGACCGTGACTTCCGCGCCCGGCGGAATCGACAGCGGGCCGCTGTTGCCGAGCACCGGCAGATTGTTCGCCGTGACGAGCTGACCGTTCTGATCCACGTGCAGATTGCCGGCGCGCGTGTACGCCTCGCTGCCGTCCGCCGCCTGCACGGACAACCAGCCCTGGCCCTGCACGGCGACGTCGAGCGGATTGCCGGTCTGCTGGATCGGCCCCGCCGAGTAGTCCGCATTCGGCGTCGACGAGAGCACGAAAGTGCGCGTCGTGCCATCGGCGGACTGGTCCTCGAACGACATCGGCACCTGGCGGAACGCCGCGAGCTGCGCCTTGAAACCCGTGGTCGACGTGTTCGCGAGGTTGTTCGCCACGACGGCCTGCTGCTCGAGCGCCTGGCTTGCGCCGGTCATCGCGGTGTAGATCAGACGGTCCATGAATCGCTTCCTTCTTCCCTAATGCGTCAAGTTCGCGTGCAAACGACGCTTACAGATTGATCAGCGTCTGATCGACGGTCTGCTGCGTCTTGATCGTCTGCGCGTTCGCCTGATAGTTGCGCTGCGCGGTGATCAGATTCACGAGCTCGCTCGTCAGGTCGACGTTGGAGTTTTCCACCGCGCCGCCCTGCAGCGTGCCGTGGTTGGTCGAGCCCGGCACGCCGACCTGCGGTGCGCCCGACGCGGCGGTCTGCGCGTACACGTTGCCGCCGAGATTCTGCAAACCGTTCTGGTTGTTGAAGTTGGCGATGGCAATTTGCCCGAGCGCTTTCGTTGCGCCGTTCGAGTAGTTGCCCGTCAGCGTGCCGTCGGTGCCGACCGTGAAGCCCGTCAGTTCGCCCGTGCTGTTGCCGTCCTGCACGATGTTCGTCACGCCGTCTTTCGCGCCGTACTGCGTGGTGCCGTTGAGGTTGATCGTGAGCGACTGCTGCGTCGCGCCGCCGTCCGCGCCGTTCGGAATCGAGAACGTGAACTTGCCCACGTCGGCCGTCGCCGCGCCGCTCGTGTCGGTGGTGCCGCTCAACGTGCCGGACGAATTGAACTGCATGTTGCCGAGCGAAATCGGCGAGCTGGCCGGGTCGCCGTAGGTCGCGTACGCCTTCCACGAGTTCGAGGTCGTGTCCTTCGCGAAGTACACGGACACCTTCTGCGTGCCGCCGAGCGAGTCGTACACGTCGACGGAAGTCGAGTGATTGAAGGTGGTCGAGTCGGTCGGATCGAAGTTGCCGGTCGGCGCGGTGTCCTGCGAGTTCAGGTTGAACGCGGCCGTGATGTTCTTGGTCGCGATCGGCGCGACGTTCGACGTCGGCACGGTCAACGGCACGGTGCTCGCGCTGTTGATCACGCCGTTCGAGTTCGCGGCGTAGCCCATCAGTTGCAGACCGGCCGCGTTGACGATGCGCCCCTGGTTGTCGAGATGGAACACGCCGTTGCGCGAGTACACGCTCGAGCCGTTGTTCGACAACTGATAGAAACCGTTGCCGTTGATCGCGACGTCGAGCGCCTGATTGGTCGACGTGATCGTGCCTTGCGAGAACTGCTGCTGCACTTCCGCGAGCTGCGTGCCGATGCCGATCTGATTGCTGACGGCCGTGGCCATCGAGCTCGCGTACATGTCGGCGAACTGCGCGGAGCCCTGCTTGAAGCCGACGGTGTTCGCGTTCGCGATGTTGTTGCCGATGACGTCGAGGTCGCTCGATGCGGCGCCCAGACCGCTCAGTGCTTGTTGATAACTCATGTGTTTCTCCGCGACGAGCCCGCGCCCGTCCTGATGGATCGAATTAAAGAATCGACGCGACGCCCGACAGCGCAACCGTGGAGCCGTTCGAGAGCTTGAGGCCCGGCGCGCCGCCGGACATCTGCACGACGCTCTGCACTTGCGAAGCCGCGAGCGTCGTCGCGGTGGCCTGCTGGCCGTTGATCGTGCCTTGCGCGGTGATCGTGTAGGAGCCGTCGGCGAGCGTGGCGCCCTTCGAATCGACCGGCGTCCAGCCCGTCACCGGCACGACGCCCGCGCCTTGCGCGCCGAGGTCGAGCGTGTTGACGATCTGGCCCGACGAATTCTTCACGACGATCTGCAGATCGCTCACATCGTTGGCGAGCTGCACGCCGAAGCCCGACGACGCGCCCTTCGACACCGTCACGTTGTTGCCCGCCGCGAGCACGTTCGAGCCGATGAGCAGCGCGGCCTGCGTCTGCTGGCCGGCGGAAAGCTGCGTTGCGAGTGACGACAGCGACGTGTTCAACTGGCCGATGCCCGTCACCGTGTTGATCTGCGCGAGCTGCGAGGTCATCTGCGAGCTGTCGGCGGGATTGGTCGGATCCTGATTCTTCAGCTGCGTCACGAGCAGCGTGAGGAAGGTGTTCTGCAGATCGGAGCCCGAGGTCGAGCTCGTCGAGCTGGACGACGCCGACGAAGCGCCGTTCATGGTGTCGAGCAGCGTCTGCGACACCGTGGTGCCGTTGCTGCCGATGGTTGTGCTGGTCGTCACGTTGTGTTCCTTGAGGTGTCTCTATCAGGTTCCGATGGTCAGGGTCTTGAGCATCAATTGCTTGGCGGTGTTGAGCGTTTCGACGTTCGCCTGATAGGAACGCGACGCGGAAATCATGTTGACCATTTCCTGCACCGGATCGACGTTGGGCAGCGTCACATAGCCGTCCGCGTTCGCCGCCGGGTTGCTCGGGTCGTAGCTGGTTTTCATCGGGGTCGGGTCGTCGACCACGCCGGTCACCTGCACGCCGCCGACCTGCTGGCCCGACGCGGTCCGCGCGCCGCCGAGCGGATCGACCGCGAACACGACCTGCTTGGCCTTGTACGGCTGGCCGTCCGGGCCGGTCGTGCTGTCCGCGTTCGCGAGATTCGACGCGGTGACGTTCAGGCGCTGCGCCTGGGCGGACATCGCCGAGCCGGCGACGTTGAAGATGTTCATCAAAGAGGGCATGTGTTCTCCTGCTGCGCTCAACTATTCGACGTAATCGCCGACAACATCGATTTGATCTGCGACGACAGCACCGTCATGCCGGCCTCGAAATGCAGCGCGTTGTCCGCGAACTGCACGCGTTCCGCGTCGAGGTCGACCGTGTTGCCGTCGAGCGAAGGCTGGCTCGGCACGCGATAGGCGAGCTTGCCGTAGTCGTCGCTCGAACCGCCCGACGCGGACAGCGTCGACGTGCCGCTCATGTGGCCCTTGGCCGTCGTCGCCAGGCCGCCGCTCGAACTCACGCTGACGGGTTGCGCCATCTTCAGCGTCGAGCCGTTCGAAGCGCCGCCGCCGTGCTTGAGCGCGCCCGCGAGCGCGCTCGAGAAATCGACGTCGCGCGCCTTGTAGCCGGGCGTGTCGGCGTTGGCGATATTCGACGACAGCAATTCCTGCCGGTAAGCGCGCACGTCGAGCGCCTCACGGCCAAATGCGAATTCCTTGTCGAGTTTGTCCAGCATGGCGGTTTCTCCTGTCGGCGGTGCCGAGGCCTTTTTGCATGACACGCATCTTAGGAGCGGCGCGCAATAACTAATCCGACGAATAACCGGGAAACGGGGCCTCTATTCGACGCTTGCGTTATCCCGCCGATATCTAGAATTCGTTTCGTAGCCGATTGCGGGTCTCATTCCCGCCGCAATCGAAGGCAGTCGCCGCCTCGTGTGCGGCCCGATCGAATCAGGCAGGAGAAAGTTGATGAGCAGGTCCGCGAAACGTGCATCGAACCCTACGGCTCGCGCCGCAGCGACGTTCGCGCGCCGCACGCTGCGCGGTTTCGCCGGCGTGTCTCTCTTGATGAGCGTCGCGGCGGGCGCGCAGGCGCAGCAGAGCGACGGTCCGATCGTCATTCCGGGCAACGCCGAAACCAATCCGGCCGCCGCTGCCGACATGGCGCAAAAGCTGACCGCGCGCGCCACGACGCCCGTTGCGGCGGCGCCCGCGCCTGAAACGTCGCGGCCCGGCCCGAGCGGTTATCGCGCCGCGACGCGAGCCGCCGATGCCGCGATGCGCAACGCCGCGCTCGAACTCGACGCCCGCGCCGACGCCGCCGACGACTCCATGAACGACGCGAGCGGCATGATCGTCATTCCCGGACCGGGCGAGGCGAAACCTGCGCGTGCGGTTGCAGCGCCTGCGCCTGCGCTTCAGAAAGCGCCGGTCGCGTCCGCTTCGCGCGATGTGATGCCCGTCGTCGTGACACACGACGATGCCGTCGCCCGCAACACGAATGCAAAGCCCGTCGCGGCGAGTCCCGCGACGCCCGTCGCCGCCGCATCGCCGATGCGCCGCGTGAGCTTCAATCCATCGGCCGCTATTGCAGCCGCGCCGGCCGCGCCCGCGACGATGCAGGACGGCGAATCGATCCGGGCCGTCACGCTCGCCTTTCTCCAGCAGCAGGCCGCCGGTTTGCCGGGCAAGGTCGAGATCACCGTGACGCCGGTTTTTCCGCGCGGCCTCGCCGCCTGCTCCGCGCTCGACCCGTTCATGCCGACCGGCGCGCGTCTCTGGGGCCGTCTGACCGTGGGCGTGCGCTGTGTCGGCGAGCGTCCGTGGACGCTTTACGTGCAGGCGCGCGTGTCGATCAACGCGACGTACTACACCGCCGCGCGCGCGATCGCGCCGGGCGAAGTGCTGAGCAACGCCGATCTCGTCGCCCGCGACGGCGATCTCACCGCGATGCCGCAGGCCATCGTCACCGATCCGGCTCAGGCCGTGGGCGCGGTCGCGCTCTCGCGTGTGCCCGCAGGCCTGCCGCTGCGCACCGACATGCTGCGCGCGGCGAGCTCGGTGTCGATCGGCCAGAACGTGCATGTGGTCGCGGGCGGCTCCGGCTTTTCGATTTCCGCCGACGGCACCGCGATGAGCAACGCGTCGCCCGGCCAGCAAGTACGCGTCAAAACTGCCGGCGGTCAGATCATCACCGGCATCGTGAAGGACAGTCAGACGGTGGAAGTGGCCCTGTAAAAACAGGTTTTGTTCGGTCCCCCACACTTGTTTCATTTTGTTGCAAATGCGCCGGATGCCCGTCAGATAAGGCTCTGAGCGATATATGCACGACGAACGGCAGTTTGCGGTCTGCAGCGAGGGTAAAGTTTTCAACACCCGTCGCCGTTAAAGGACTCAACACGTTCGGGAATGGACATCGTGAAGATCGAATCGAATAGCAACACCACTCTGGCAAGCCTTCAGGACAACCTGCAACGCGCGTCGCAAAACGACGCAAAAGGTGCCGCGGGCGCCGTGCAACAACCGCAGACGGGCGCGAGCGCGTCGCAGAACTCGACGGTGAGCCTGTCGTCGCTGTCGAGCGACCTGCGCGCATCGAACGGCTCGGACATCGATACGGCGAAAGTCGAATCGATCAAGGCCGCGATCCGCGACGGCAGCCTGAAGATGGACACGAGCAAGATCGCCGACGGCATGCTGAGCACCGCCCGCGATCTGCTGCAAACGAGAACCCCGCCGACCGGCGGCTGACGCTGACGAGGCGCGCGACGAGCGCGTGACGGCGAGCGTTCGCGAAACCGGCGGCTTTTCAAACCGCTATCCGAGCGAAGCAATGAGAGACGCCCTGCTTGCCACCGTCACCGAAGAAGTCGCCGCTGTTCAGGCCTTCGAATCCCTCCTCGTCGATGAGGAAAAAGCGCTGATCGCCGCGCAGCCGCTGCCGGCGCTGCCCACGATCATCGAACACAAGACGGCGCTCACCGAGCGCATCGCCGAACTCGAAAAAGCGCGCGACGAACAGTTGAACGCGCTCGGTTTTCCGGGCGGCTTCGTCGGCATGGAGGCCGCCGCCGTGGGTGACGCGGCCATCGCCGAACAATGGGCGCTGCTCACTGCCGCCGCCCGTCGCGCGAAGCAGGGCAACAACAACAACGGCGTGCTGATCCGCACCCGCATGGACTACAACCGCAAAACGCTCGCCGCGTTGCAGGTCGCTCCGTCGAAGAGCGGCTTTTACGGTCCGGACGGCCGCCTGCCGGGCGCCTGACCGCCAGTTTTCGCCTCTCGAACGGCGCGCGCTTCCTGCGAGGCGCGCGCCGCTTTTGTTTCCCGCGCTTTCATCGACCGAATAACCCCCTTTTCCCCGGCTTTATCCGCCGATGGCCGCTCGACGCCATCCGCAATAATCGCTTTCATCAAAAAGCGGCCTCGTGCCGCTCGTATCCGGAAACGATGGAAGCAACGGAGTAAGGCCCGGTGGCAGAAGAAAGCGATCTCGAAAAAACCGAATCAGCCACTCCCAAGCGCCTGGAAAAGGCGCGGGAGGAAGGCCAGGTTGCGCGTTCGCGGGAGCTCGCGTCTTTCGCGCTGCTCGCGGCGGGATTTTTCGGCGTGTGGGGTTTATCCGGTTCGATCAGCCAGCATTTGCAGTCGATTCTGCGCGGCGCGTTCACCTTCGATCACGCGGCCGTGCTCGACACGCGCCAGATGATGATCGGCGCGGCGAACGCGAGCAAGGAAGGGCTGTTCGCGGTGCTGCCCGTGCTGCTGATGACGGCGTTCGCCGCGCTGGCCGCGCCGATGGCGCTCGGCGGCTGGCTCATCACGACCAAGCCGCTTGCGCCGAACTTCGGCCGTCTGAATCCGATCAGCGGCCTCGGCAAGATTTTCTCGATGCAAGGGCCGGTGCAGCTCGGCATGTCGGTGCTGAAGACGATCGTCGTCGGCGGCATGGCGGGCTCGGCGATCTGGAGCCGCAAAGCCGAAGTGCTCGGCCTGCTGACGAAGCCGGTCAATCTGGCGCTCGCCGATGCGATGCACCTGATTTTCGTGTGCTGCGGCATGGCGATCGGCGGACTGTTTCTCGTCGCGGCCGTCGACGTGCCGTACCAGCTTTTCTCGCACGCGAAGAAGCTGCGCATGAGCAAGGAAGAAGTGAAGCGCGAGCACAAGGAAAGCGAAGGCGATCCGCACATCAAGGGCAAGATCCGCCAGCAGCAGCGCGCGGCGGCCCGTCGCCGGATGATGCAGGCGATTCCGACCGCCGATGTGATCGTCACGAACCCGACGCACTTCGCCGTCGCGCTGAAATACACCGACGGCGAGATGCGCGCGCCGAAGGTCGTCGCGAAGGGCGTGAATCTGGTCGCGGCGCGCATCCGCGAAATGGGCCGCGAGCACAACGTGCCGCTGCTCGAAGCGCCGCCGCTCGCGCGTGCGCTGTATCACAACGTCGAGATCAACCGCGAGATTCCGGGCGCGCTCTACGGCGCGGTCGCGCAGGTGCTGGCGTGGGTCTACCAGCTCAAGCGCTACAAGGAAGATGGCGGCGAGAAGCCGGACGAGCCGTCCGATCTCGACGTGCCGAAGGAACTGGACAAAGGCGGCGTTTCCGACGCCGACGCCGACGAGGAAGCCGCAGAGGCGCTCGCTGGCGACAACACTGACAAGGGAGCCGCAGCATGAACGCGCGCGCTGGATTTTTCGCCAAACGACCCGACGCGCTCGGCACGCAGAACCTTCGAGCCCTCGCCGGCCCGATCCTGATCTGCATGATCCTGGGCATGATGATTCTGCCCTTGCCGTCGTTTCTGCTGGACTTGCTGTTCACCTTCAACATCGCGCTGTCGGTGATGGTGCTGCTCGTCAGCATGTACACGCAAAAGCCGCTCGATTTCGCGGCCTTCCCGAGCGTGCTGCTGTTCTCGACGCTGCTGCGCCTTTCGCTGAACGTCGCGTCGACGCGTATCGTGCTGCTCGAAGGCCATACCGGTCCGGATGCGGCGGGTCAGGTGATCGAATCGTTCGGGCACTTTCTCGTCGGCGGGAACTTCGCGGTCGGTATCGTCGTGTTCGTGATCCTGATGATCATCAACTTCATGGTGATCACGAAGGGCGCGGGCCGTATCGCGGAAGTCGGCGCGCGCTTCACGCTCGACGCGATGCCCGGCAAGCAGATGGCCATCGACGCCGATCTGAACGCCGGCCTCATCAACGAAGAAACCGCGAAGAAGCGCCGCCAGAGCGTGGCGCAGGAAGCCGAGTTCTACGGTTCGATGGACGGTGCGTCGAAGTTCGTGCGCGGCGACGCGATCGCCGGCTTGCTGATCATGGTGATCAACGTGGTGGGCGGGCTGATCGTCGGCATGCTTCAGCACGACATGGACTTCGGGCACGCGGCGACCAACTACACGCTGCTGACGATCGGCGATGGCCTCGTCGCGCAGATTCCGTCGCTCATCATCTCGACGGCGGCCGGTGTGATCGTGTCGCGCGTCGCGACCGAGGAGGACATCGGCACGCAGCTGACCGGCCAGTTGTTCCAGAACCCGCGCGTGCTGATGATCACGGGCGTGATCATCGGCGTGATGGGTCTGATTCCGGGCATGCCGCACTTCGCGTTCATTCTGCTCGGCGGCGGCCTGATCTACGCCGCACGTTCGATGAACAAGCGCGCCGAAGCGAAGAAGAAGAGCGCCGTCACCGATGTCACGCCGCTCCAGGCGAGCGCCGCGGCCGCTTCCGCGGAGAATGCGGAGGCGAGCTGGGAGGATGTGTCGCTGATCGATCCGCTCGGGCTGGAAGTGGGTTATCGGCTGATTCCGCTCGTCGATCGCAACAGCGATGGTGAGTTGCTCAAGCGCATCAAGGGCATTCGCAAGAAGTTCGCACAGGAAATCGGCTTTTTGCCGCCGGTCATCCATATTCGCGACAATCTCGAGCTGCGGCCGAATGGGTACCGGATTGCGTTGAAGGGCGTGGAAGTGGGCGTCGGCGAAGCGTTCCCCGGCCAGTGGCTCGCGATCAATCCGGGACAGGTGTCGGCGGCGCTGCCCGGCACGCAGACGCAGGACCCGGCGTTCGGTCTTCCGGCGGTGTGGATCGACACGAACCTGCGCGAGCAGGCTCAGGTGTACGGCTACACAGTCGTCGATGCCAGCACGGTTGTCGCGACGCATCTGAATCATCTCGTCGTCACGCACGCGGCCGAGTTGCTCGGCCGTCAGGAAGTGCAGGCGCTGCTGGAGCGCATTGGCAAGGACACGCCGTCGCTCACGGACGATCTCGTGCCGAAGGTGCTGTCGCTCACGACGCTGCAGAAGGTGCTGCAGAATCTGCTCGACGAAAGTGTGCCGATCCGCGATATGCGCACGATTCTCGACGCGTTGCAGGAACACGCGCCGCGCGTCTCCGATGCGCACGATCTCACGGCGGCGGTGCGCCTCGCGCTGGGTCGCGCGATCACGCAGCAGTGGTATCCGGGTAACGACGATCTACAGGTGATGGGCCTCGATCCGAAGCTGGAGCGCGTGTTGTCGCAGGCTTTGTCGACGGGGCCGAATCCGGGGTTGGAGCCGGGGCTCGCGCAGACGCTGATGAACTCGACGCAAAACGCGATCATGCGCCAGCAGAATCTCGGCTTGCCGCCGGTGTTGCTGGTTCAGCATTCGCTGCGTGCGATGCTGGCCAGGTTTCTGCGGAGGAGCTTGCCGCAGTTGAAGGTGATCTCGTATGCGGAAGTGCCGGATACGCGGAATGTGAAGGTGGTGAATTTGATTGGGGCTTGATTACTGCGCGGCACGCTCCGAATCATGCTCCGATGAAGACGAAATATAGAGCCTGACGGGGTTGCCGCCGGAGTCGAGGTCAGCTTCAGCCAGAAAGCGGATCGAGTCGGCCGATGCCATCGCTCGCACGTACCGGTTATTCGGTCGATTGAAAGCCGAATCGATCACGATTGCCGGGATGCGCGAGACCTCTCCGTCCAGCGTAATCTTGCACGCGCCAGTTGCCATGTCGAACTCCGAAATGACGCCGACATACGGCACGGGCGTCTCGGATTTGATGGCGTCTGGCCCTGCGAACGCATGCTTGTGATCGGCGCTTAAGGTCATGAGCCGGTGCCCTTCGGTGTAGAGATCGATGCGACTGCACGAGCGGTCGATTGGGCTAAGCGCGTGGCGTACGTCGGGACGAAGGACGTCGGTTAGCTTCTCGATAAGAGACACGAGCTTCCCGGTCACGTTCATGACACTTTCAGTACTCGCCTGATTGTTGCGCAGCGCCAATTGGAGCGCGTCGTGAAAATGCTTCAATCCCTCGTTGACGTATTTCATTTGATCCTGCTCGCGCCGAGACAATACATATTGAACAACGACAGCAAGCGCAGCCCCAAACGCACCGGACCACAGTTCCTTGCTAGTCGCCACGCTTTTCACCATTGCCAGGACTTCGAAGCAACGATGTTCCACGACGGGAGCGCACACCACGCGGACATCGAGCGTCTCGAGACGTGTGTTGAGTTCACCCGTGAGCAAGACATTGGAGCACAACGCGAAGATGCGTGCTAAGCCCTGAATGGACTGTCCTAGCTGATTCAGATCAATCTCATGCGATGCGGCTTCCTTGCCTTCGTATCGCACGCTGATGGTGGAGAGGCAGTGCCACGCCGTGACTTCGATGACTTCAGACATTGTTTGTGATCTTCGACGAATAATCTCGTCATCCTAAGCAATGCATCTGACGCCGCACATCTCCCGAACGGACGACTTGCGCCGGACATCGATCCGACGCAAGCCGCGGCCTCAACACTCCACAATATTCACCGCCAACCCGCCGCGCGACGTTTCCTTGTACTTGGTCTTCATATCCGCGCCGGTTTCTCGCATGGTCTTGATGACCGAATCGAGCGAAACATAATGTGATCCATCCCCGCGCATCGCCATGCGCGCCGCGTTGACGGCTTTCACCGAACCCATCGCGTTGCGCTCGATGCACGGAATCTGCACCATCCCGCCGACCGGATCGCACGTCAGCCCGAGGTTGTGCTCCATGCCGATTTCCGCAGCGTTCTCGACCTGCGCCGGCGTGCCGCCGAGCACCGCGGCCAACGCGCCCGCCGCCATCGAACAGGCAACGCCGACTTCGCCCTGACATCCGACTTCCGCACCGGAAATCGACGCGTTCATCTTGTACAGAATGCCGATCGCCGCCGCCGTCAGCAGAAAATCGATCACGCCCTGCGTGTTCGAGCCCGGCACGAAGCGGTCGTAGTAATGCAGCACCGCCGGAATGATGCCCGCCGCGCCGTTCGTCGGCGCCGTGACCACGCGTCCGCCGATCGCGTTCTCCTCGTTCACGGCGATCGCGTAGAGATTGATCCAGTCGATCATCGACAAAGGATCGCGCAGCGCCTGCTCCGGCTTGCCCGCCAGCGCCTTGTACAACTGCGGCGCGCGACGTTTCACCTGAAACGGCCCGGGCAAATGCCCTTCCGCGTCCGGATTGCCGATGCCGCAGCCACGCGCGACGCAATCCTGCATCACGTCCCAGATGCGCAGCAGGCCGGTGCGAATGTCCTCCTCGCTGTGCCAGACGCGCTCGTTGTCCCACATCAGCTGCGCGATCGACTTGCCCGATTCCGCGCACATCTTCATCAGCTCGTCGCCGGTCTGGAACGGATACGGCAACTGCTCGTGCGCGGTCAGCACCGCCGTGTTCGCCGCGCCCGCCGTCACCACGAAGCCGCCACCGACCGACAGATACGTCGACTCGCGCAGCAACGTGCCGTTCGCATCGAAAGCATGGAGCTTCATGCCGTTCGGATGCTCGGGCAGCGCCTGCCGGTAGAACGCGATGTTCTCCTTGATCGTGAACGGAATCTTGTGCACGCCGAGCAACGCGAGCGTTTTCGACGTCCGCACCTGTTCCAGCCGAGGCACGATGCTCGATGCATCGACGGTATCGGGTGCGTCGCCCATCAGGCCGAGCATCACGCCGCGATCCGTGCCGTGGCCTTTGCCCGTCGCGCCGAGCGATCCGTACAGCTCGCATTTCACCGATGCCGTGGATTCCAGCAGTCCGTCGCGCTCGAGCCCTTGCGCGAACATCAACGCCGCGCGCATCGGTCCGACGGTGTGCGAGCTCGAAGGGCCGATGCCGATCTTGAAGAGGTCGAATACGCTGACTGCCATGATGTCCCTGCCTTTTGAGATTAGCGCGCCGGCAGCGGCAGACACACCGCGAGCCACGCGGGCGGCGTCGGTGCGAGCCGCAGCGCGACCGGCGCGTAGCGGCCGTCCAGCCGAGCCGCCAGATGAAAGAGTTCCGCCGCGTTTTTCGGGTCCCACTGACCCGAAAAGCCCGGCAATCCGGCTTCGCGCCGCTTGGCGTCGAAAGGCACGGACGACTTCACGAATTCATCGTGCGTCTTCGTGCCGAGCGCGTACGGCGTGAGCCAGTTGAGCGCCTCGGCGAGCGTCGCGCCCGACTGCGCGCGTTCCGGCAGCCAGTTGCGGTTATGCCGCCGCGCGGCGAGCGCCGCCGTCACGAGCGGTTGCAGATCGTAGGTGACGTAGTGCAGCGCATCGCGTTCGGCGAAATCGACCGTCGATCCATCCGGCGCGATGTTATCGCCAATATGCTCCACGAACAGCCGCTGCGCCGCGTTGATGAGCTTGCGGTCGTCGATGGTGAACGCGCCCATCGCCACCAGCTTCACGCGATGGCTCTGCCAGTTGTTCCGATAATTGCCCGTGAGCGGCCGCGGCTGCTTGTCCATATCCGCGACGTAACCGGTCACCATCTTCGTGATGAACGCATTCGCCGCGTTGCGCGTCTTGACCGGCAAGGCGCTCGCCGTGAGGTCGTACGCGAGAATCAGTGATTCGAAGTTCGTTTCGTCGATCGGATTGAAGCTCGGCTGATACGTGGTCGTCCACGCGAGCAGGAAGCGGTCGACGAGCCGCAGATAACGCTCGTCGCCGGTCGCGCGCCAGGCCAGCGCGGCATCGCGCATCAGGCCGAGGTCTTTCTCCGCTTCGACGCTCTCGTCATAAATGCCCTCGTGCGGCAGCGTGCCTTCGGTGTGCAGCTTCGCGCGCGGCTTCGGCTGATCGTTCACGTGCGATTGCACCATCTTCACGAGCGCCTTCACGCCGGGATCGGCATTGGTGCGCTCGCTCGTCTGCATCGCGGGCGCGGCGCAGAAATTCATCGCGGCATGCGCGGACGATGCGATCGACATGACGCCGAGCATCGCCAGTGCCGCGCACGCGCGTCTCGTCCCTTTCACCTCTCGCACCTTGAGCGCCATGTGAACTCCCTGTTTTGGCTTTTGGTCCGGGGTGAGATGTTAGCTGTTCTGGAACGCGCCGCAAAACCGCCCGACGAAGCTTTACGCTTTCGGGCGGCGCTCTCTCAGGTTCCTGCTCGACGCCTTACTCGTCCGCGTATTCCGATACCGGCACGCACGAGCACATCAGATTGCGGTCGCCATACGCGTTGTCCGCGCGTCCGACCGGCGACCAGTACTTGCGCGCGACGAGCGACTTCAGCGGATACGCCGCCGCCTCGCGCGTGTACGCGTGCGCCCAGTCATCCGATGTCACGACCGCCGCCGTATGCGGCGCGTGCTTGAGCACGTTGTCCTCGCGATCGGCGCGGCCTTCTTCCACCGCGCGGATTTCCTCGCGGATCGCGATCATCGCGTCGATGAAGCGGTCGAGTTCTTCCTTCGATTCCGATTCCGTCGGCTCGACCATCAGCGTGCCGGGAACCGGGAAGCTCATCGTCGGTGCGTGAAAGCCGTAGTCGATCAGGCGCTTCGCGACGTCTTCCACCGAAATGCCGCTCGATTCCTTGATCGGACGCACATCGAGAATGCACTCGTGCGCGACGAGTCCGCCCGGGCCGCTGTACAGCACCGGATAGTGCGGCGCGAGACGCTTCGCGACATAGTTCGCCGCGAGAATCGCGCTTTCCGTGGCGGCGGTGAGGCCTTGCGCGCCCATCATCGCGATATACATCCACGAGATCGGCAGGATCGCGGCCGAGCCGTACGGCGCCGACGACACCGCGCCGATGCCCGCGTCATCGCGCTTGTAACCGGTCGACGCCTGATTCGGCAGGAACTTCGCCAGATGCGCGCCGACCGCGACCGGACCGACGCCCGGTCCGCCGCCGCCGTGCGGAATGCAGAACGTCTTGTGCAGATTCAGGTGCGACACGTCGCCGCCGAACTGGCCGGGGGCGCAGAGACCGACCATCGCGTTCATGTTCGCGCCGTCGACATACACCTGACCGCCGTGCGCGTGCACGATCTCGCAGATTTCGCGGACGTTGCGCTCGAACACGCCGTGCGTCGACGGATACGTGATCATGATCGCCGCGAGATTCGCCGAATGCTTCTCGGCCTTCGCCTTCAGATCGTCGATATCGACGTTGCCGTTCTGATCGCACGCGACGACGACGACCTGCATGCCCGCCATCTGCGCCGACGCCGGATTCGTGCCGTGCGCGGACGCCGGAATCAGACACACGTTGCGATGCCCTTCGCCGCGCGATTCGTGATACGCGTGAATGATCAGCAAGCCCGCGTATTCGCCTTGCGAGCCGGCATTCGGCTGCAGCGACACGGCCGCGTAACCCGTGCACGCGACGAGCATCTGTTCGAGCTGATCGATCATCGTGCGATAGCCGACCGTCTGCTCGTTGGGCGCGAACGGATGAATCTGCGCGAATTCGGGCCACGTGACCGGCAGCATTTCGGAGGTCGCGTTGAGCTTCATCGTGCAGGAGCCGAGCGGGATCATCGTGCGATCGAGCGCGAGGTCTTTATCCGCGAGACTGCGCAGATAGCGCAGCATTTCGTGCTCGGAATGATGGCGATTGAAAACCGGATGCGTCAGATACTCGCTCGTGCGATGCAGCGCCTGCGGCAGCGAATCCGTTGCGGCCTGATCGAGCGCGTCGATATCGAACGTTTCGGTCTTGCCCGCGACTTCCGCGAACAGCGCGAAGAGCTTGAGGAGATCGTCGCGCGTGGTGGTTTCATCGAGCGAAACGCCCACTTGGCTTGCGCTCACGCGGCGCAGATTGATGCGCGCGGCGTAAGCGGCCTGATGCAGCGCGGTCGTGTTCGCGCCGCTGTCGACCGTCACCGTATCGAAGAACGTGTCATTGGCGACGGCATATCCGAGCTGCTTCACGCCCGCCGCGAAGATCGATGCCACGCGATTCACGCGCAGCGCGATGGTCTTGAGACCGCGCGGGCCATGATAGACGGCGTACATGCTCGCCATGATCGCGAGCAGCGCCTGCGCCGTGCAGACATTCGACGTCGCCTTCTCCCGACGGATATGTTGCTCGCGCGTTTGCAGCGCGAGACGCAGCGCGTGATTGCCTTGGGCATCGACGGTCACGCCGACGAGACGCCCCGGCATCTGGCGCTTGAATTCGTCGCGCACGGCCATGTACGCCGCGTGCGGGCCGCCGAAACCGACCGGCACGCCGAAACGCTGCGTATTGCCGATCGCGACATCCGCGCCCCATTCGCCCGGCGGCGTGATGAGCGTGAGCGCGAGCAGATCCGCCGCCGCGACGACATGGCCGCCCGCCGCGTGGATCGCTTCGGCGAGCGCGCGGTAGTCGCGCACATCGCCGTTCGCGCCCGGATATTGCAGCAGCACGCCGAACGCGTTCGCGCTCGCGGCGTCGGCTGCGGGTCCGACCTTCACGTCGATGCCCGCCGGCTTCGCGCGCGTCTTCACGACTTCGATGGTCTGCGGCAGCGCGTCGTCCGCCACGTAGAAGACGTTCGATTTCGGCTTGCCGACGCGTTGCAACAGCGTCATCGCTTCGGCGGCGGCGGTGGCTTCGTCGAGCAGCGAGGCGTTGGCCATCGCGAGGCCCGTCAGGTCCATGACCATCTGCTGGAAATTGAGCAGCGCTTCGAGGCGCCCTTGCGAAATTTCGGGCTGATACGGCGTGTACGCCGTGTACCACGCCGGATTTTCCAGCACGTTGCGCAGGATCACGGCCGGCGTGTGCGTGCCGTAGTAACCCTGGCCGATGTAAGTCCGGAACACCAGATTCTCGTCCGCCAGCTTGCGCAGCGACGCGAGCGCTTCCGCCTCGCTCTTCGGCTGCGTGAACGCGCCGAGCGGCAGCGTTTCCTTGCGGCGGATCGATTCAGGAATCACCGCGTCGATGAAGGCCGCGCGCGACGCGAAACCGAGCGCGTCGAGCATGGCGCGCTGATCTGCTTCATCGGGGCCGATGTGCCGCTCGGCGAATGCGTCGTGGCATTCGAGCGCGGCGAGTGACAGGGAGGTGCGGCTCATCAGGCGATCCGGGTGTTCGAGCTTCATGTGAATTCCATCTGACGGCGAAAGCGGCTCGTCCACGAACCGCTTTGCCGGTGAGAAAAGTTATTCGCCGATCGACTTGCCGTAGCCTTCGGCGTCGAGCAGCTTGTCCAGACTGGCGTCGCCGGCCGGCTTGATCTTGAAGAGCCAGCTTTCGTACGGCGCGCCGTTGACCTGATCGGGCGACGACGTCAGCGCGTCGTTCGACGCGACGATTTCGCCCGAGACCGGTGCGTAGATATCGGATGCGGCCTTCACCGATTCAATGACGGCGATCGCATCGCCCGCCGCGACGGTCTTGCCCGCGTCGGGCAGCTCGACGAAGACGATGTCGCCGAGCGCTTCCTGCGCGTGATCCGTGATGCCCACGGTCAGGGTGCCATCGGATTCGGTGCGGACCCATTCGTGCGATTCGGTGTATTTCAGATCGGCCGGGATGCTCATTGGATGCTCCTTGCGTGGTTCTTTCTAGAGATTCTTGATCAGAGGAAACGGGCGCGACGGCTTGACGGCCTTAGGAAAGTTCGACCAAAACCTTGCCGTTGCGCACGAACGGAAGTTTTACCACGCGCGCCGGAAGTTGCTTGTCGCGGATGACGACCTGCACCGTGTCCCCGACGGCAACGCCCGTGGGCACGCGCGCGAACGCGATCGACTCCTGCATCGACGGCGAAAACGTGCCGCTCGTGATCTCGCCTTCACCGTGCTCCGTCACGACTTTCTGATGCGCGCGCAGCACGCCGCCCGCCTTGCCGTTTTCCTTGATGAGCACGAGTCCGGCGAAGTTCGCCTTCGAGCCGTGCGCTTCGAGCGCGCTGCGGCCGACGAAATCGCGCTCCGTTTTGAGATCGACCGTCCACGCGAGGCCGGCGTCGAGCGGCGAGACGTTCTCGCCCATGTCCTGGCCGTAGAGATTCATGCCGGCTTCGAGACGCAGCGTGTCGCGCGCGCCGAGGCCGGCGGGCTTCACGCCCGCGTCGCGCAAGGCGTTCCACAGCGCTTCGACGTGCGTCGCCGGAACGACGATCTCGAAACCGTCCTCGCCGGTGTAGCCGGTGCGCGCGAGCATCAGCTCGCCGAATTTCGTGTTCGGGAAAACGACTGCGTTGAACGGCTTGATGTCCTGGGTCTGCGCGCGCGTATCGGGCAGCACTTGCCAGGTTTTTTCGCGTGCGTTCGGACCTTGCACGGCGACGATCGCGAGATCGCGGCGCGGCGTGATGGAAAGGTTGAATTCGCCTTCGGCATTCAATTGCCCGAACCAGGCGATGTCCTTCTCCGCCGTTCCCGCATTCACGACGACGCGAAAGTTCGTTTCGGAGAAGTAGTAGACGATCAGGTCGTCGATGACGCCGCCGTTGCCGTTGAGCAGGCACGAGTAGAGCGCCTTCCCGGGCGTCGTCAGCTTGTCGACGTTATTGGCGATCGCGTATTTGAAGAAATCGCGGACGGCGTCGCCCTCGAAATCGACGACGCGCATGTGGGAGACGTCGAACATGCCGGCGTCGGTGCGCACCGCGCGATGCTCGTCGATCTGCGAACCGTAGTTGACGGGCATGTCCCAGCCGCCGAAATCGACCATGCGCGCGTTGAGCGCGAGGTGAGCGGCATGCAAGGGCGTTTGTTGAAGAGAAGTCATCGGGGCCTCGGTTCGCGAAACAAAAAAGGCCACGCAGCGCACTATTCGCTTGCAGGATGCGCCTTTCGTGCTGCCGAAGCAGCGCGCAAGGCGCATGCCGCCGAGCGGTTGCGATGCGTGACCCCTCTGTCCTCGGTACCTGAGAGATTGCGCGAACCGTGCACGGTCGTGCCGCGGTTCATCGCGCGCCCCTTCGGTGGGCAACTGGCTTCATAAATGAAGCCGCTGCCGCTCTCCAGAGTGCGAGGAAATTCGTTCCTCGACGCGGCCGGTCCTTTTGCCTGAGAGTTTGCGGGTGTGCCCCTTCGGCGGCGCGGCCTTTTTCGTTGCGACGAACGGCCACGCGCTCTCCCGACGCGTGCGGCAGAATTTACGCGACCGGATTGGGGTTGTCAAACTGATTCGGGCGCGTCCGATGGACACCGCGCGCGAACGCTGAACCGTGTTCAGCCGATCCGCGCAAACGCCACCCGCCGCCCTTCCTTCTCGCTCTGCATCGCCAGTTCGATGATCGTCATCGTATCGACCGCATCTTGCGGCGAAACCGGAAACGGCTTGCCATCCAGAATCGATGCCGCCAGCGCACGATAAAACTCGACATACGCGCCGTCCTTCGTGGCGAATTCGTGACGCAGATCGTGATCGCCGTCGACTTCGCGCAGCACGCCCGGCGGATTCTTCGCGAACTCCGGATTGCCCGGCCGCATGCCCGAACGCAATTGATCTTCCTGCGTATCCAGCCCGTTCTTCACATAACTGCCGCGCGTGCCGTGGATCGCGAAACGCGGCGGCTCCAGCGCCGCGAGCGCGCTCGCGTGCAGGATCACTTCCTTGTCGTCGTAACCGAGCACGAGATGCACGTAATCGGGCGCGTGCGCGTGATCCCGATGCGCCTTCACGAACGCCGTCACCGTCTGCGGCGCGCCGAAAAGCGTCAGCGCCTGATCGATCAGATGCGGCCCCAGATCGAACAGCAAGCCGCCGCCGCGCTCCGCTTCCTCGCGCCAGCGCTGCGGCACTTTCGGGCGGAAACGGTCGAAATGCGATTCGTAATGCGTGATGCGCCCGAGCCGCCCGCTTTCGATGAGCGCGCGCACCGTCATGAAGTCGCCGTCCCAGCGGCGATTGTGGAACGGCGCGAACACGAGCCCTTTCTGCTGCGCGAGATCGGCGAGCGTGCGGGCGTCGCGCGCGGAAAGCGTCACCGGTTTGTCGACGACCACGTGCTTGCCCGCCGACAGCGCGCGCTGCGCGAGATCGAAGTGCGTGTCGTTCGGTGTCGCGACGACGACGCATTGCAGCCCGTCGACGGCGAGCAGCGCGTCGAAATCCGCGACGATCTGCGCGTGCGGATAATCGGCCAGCGCGCGCTCGGCCTGCGACGTGGCGATGGCCGTCACTTCGGCGCGTCCGCAGTGCTCGATGACGGGCGCGTGAAAAGTTGCGCCGGCGAGGCCATAGCCCATTACGCCGACTTTCAGTGCTGTGTCCATGCGGGCATCGTCCTGTCGTGGAGTTGACCGGATATTTTGGCACGAACCAGGGCCGGAACCGCAGCGCCGCTATCGTGTTAACATCGCGCTCTCCTCTGCGCACAGGCAACAGCTAGGCGCACCAATCTCCAGAATCCAGAACGATGTCCGCAGGTCTGAACGCCGCGCAAAGCGAAGCCGTGCGCTATCTCGATGGTCCCTGTCTCGTGCTCGCCGGCGCGGGCAGCGGCAAGACACGCGTGATCACGCAGAAGATCGCGCATCTGATCGAAGGGCGCGGCTTCGAGCCGAAGCACATCGCCGCGCTCACCTTCACGAACAAGGCCGCGCTCGAAATGCGCGAGCGCACCGGCAAGCTCCTCGAAGGCAAGACGCTCACGACGCCCGGCAAGGAAGGCCGCAAGATTCCCGTCAATCAGTTGACGATCTGCACGTTCCACTCGCTCGGCGTGCAGATCATGCGGCAGGAAGCGGAGCACGTCGGGTTGAAGCCGCAGTTCTCGATCATGGATTCCGACGATTGCTTCGGCATGGTCCAGGAACAGCTCGGCACGACCGACAAGGGGCTGATCCGCAAGATCCAGTCGATCATCTCGCTGTGGAAAAACGCGATGGTGTCGCCCGGTCAGGCGTCTGTGCTCGCGAACAACGAGGACGAGCATCAGGCGGCGATCGTCTATCGGAGTTACGCGGCGACGCTGCACGCATATCAGGCGCTCGATTTCGACGATCTGATCCTGCGTCCCGCGCAGCTTTTCGCGGAGAACGAGCAGGTGCGCGACAAATGGCAGAACCGCCTGCGTTATCTGCTGATCGACGAATATCAGGACACGAACGCCTGCCAGTACGAACTGGTGAAGCTGCTGGCCGGCCCGCGCGCGGCGTTCACCGCCGTCGGCGACGACGATCAGGCGATCTACGGCTGGCGCGGCGCGACCATCGAAAATCTCGCGCAGCTGGGCAAGGATTTCCCGAAGCTGCACGTGATCAAGCTGGAGCAGAACTATCGCTCGACGGTGCGGATTCTGACGGCGGCGAACAACGTCATCGCGAATAATCCGAAGCTGTTCGAAAAGAAGCTCTGGTCCGAGCACGGCATGGGCGACACGATCACCGTCACCGGCTGCAACGACGAGGAGCACGAGGCGGAATCCGTCGTGTTCCGCTTGTCGGCGCACAAGTTCGAGCGCCGCACGCAGTTTCGCGATTACGCCATCCTGTATCGCGGCAACTTTCAGGCGCGCATCTTCGAGCAGGTGTTGAGGCGCGAGCGCATTCCGTATGTGTTGTCGGGTGGGCAATCCTTCTTCGATAAGGCCGAGATCAAGGATCTCATCGCGTATCTGCGTCTGATCGCCAATCCCGACGACGATCCTGCGTTCATCCGCGCGATCACGACGCCGCGGCGCGGTGTCGGCAATACGACGCTCGAAGCGCTCGGCGCGTTCGCGGGCGCGGCGAAGGTGTCGCTGTTCGAGGCGGTGTTCATGGGCGGCATCGAGGCGCGGCTGTCGGCGCGGCAGGTCGAGCCGCTGCGCACGTTCTGCGAATGGATGCGGCGTCTCTCGGACCGCGCCGATCGCGATCCCGCGACCGAAGTCCTCGACGACATGATGGAAGCCATCCACTACGAGTCGTATCTCTACGACGCGTACGACGAGCGTCAGGCGCAGACGAAATGGCAGAACGTGCTCGAATTTCTCGAGTGGCTGAAGCGCAAGGGCACGAAGCCGGAAGCCGCGCCGGGCACGGAGCAGACCGGCTTCGACACCGCCGACGGTTTCGCCGATGAAGGCAAGAACCTCCTCGGCCTGATTCAGACCGTCGCGCTGATGTCGATGCTCGAAGGCAAGGAAGAAGATCCGGATGCGGTGCGCCTGTCGACGGTGCATGCGTCGAAGGGGCTGGAGTATCCGCACGTGTTTCTGGTGGGCGTGGAGGAAGGCATCATGCCGCATCGCGGTGCCTCGGACGATGACGCGCCCGTCGACGATTCGCGCATCGAGGAAGAGCGCCGGCTGATGTATGTCGCGATCACGCGGGCGCAGCGCAGTCTGCATCTGAACTGGTGCAAGAAGCGAAAGCGCGCGCGGGAGACGGTGGTGTGCGAGCCGTCGCGCTTCATCCCCGAAATGCTGCTCGACGATGCGCCGCCGCCGACCGCGGAAGAAGCGCCGTTGTCGCCGAAGGATCGCATGGCGATGCTCAAGGCGATGTTGCAGAAGGGGTGACGCTCATCGTTCGCTCATAAAAAAACCCTGCGCCAAAACGCAGGGTTTTTCTTTGCGGCTCGAAGAAAGCGTTACTTCGCCGCGTTCGCCATGTAGTCGACGGCGGCCTTCACATCCGCATCCGATGCGTTCGATCCGCCCTTCGCCGGCATCGCGCCCTTGCCGTGCAGCGCGTAGTTGTAGACGGTGTCCATCGGCTCTTTCAGACGCGGCGCCCACGCGGCCTTGTCGCCGAACTTCGGTGCGCCGAGCACGCCCGCCGCGTGACACGCCTGACAGACCTGCTCGTAGAGCGCCTTGCCGGCCTGAGCGGCATCGGCACTTTGCGCGCCCGCTGCGGGCGCCGCCGATGCTTGCGGCACCGACGCCAGCGCGGCCACGGCCGCCGCCGCTTGCGCGTTTTCGTTCGAGCTTGCGGCAGCGGGAGCCGCAGCCGCACCGGAAGCGCCCGACGCCGCCGCCGCGCCCGGCGCGGGCTGCGCCGGTTCCGCGAGCTTGCCGCCGCTGCCGTTCGCCATGTAGACGACCGCGCGCGCGATTTCGAAGTCGCTGTAATCGTCGGGGCTGGTGCCGCCGCGCGCGGGCATTGCGCCCTTGCCGTTGAGCGCGTTGTGCAGCAGCGTGTCGTAGCCTTCGCCGATGCGCGGCGCCCACGCGGATGCATCGCCGAACTTGGGCGCGCCCGCGGTGCCTGCGGCGTGACACGCCGAGCACACGGCCTTGAACACTTCCTCGCCGGTCTTGTAGACGCGCGGCGCGTTGGCGTCGCGGACATCGACCTGCGCTGCAGGCGCGATGCGCTCCTTGACCGACTGCTCGATGTCCGTGCCCGCGCCGGTGCGCGTGGAATTGTTCACGTACACCGCGAGCAGAATGATGATGGCGACCGGGATGCCGAATCCCGCGATGACCGCGGCGATCAGTTGGCCGGGTGTCTTGATCGGGGCTCCGTGGGGTGCTTCGCTCATGCTTGTCTCGTCTCCCGTTTTTTGGTGTGAGTCGGTTCAGTGACAGCGTGACAGCTACGGCAATGCATTGCGCTCAGGCGCGCCTTGGGGAAAAGGCACGGTCGATTATAGACGGAACGCTTAACTGTCGGCGCGAGCTAGCCGGGGCGCTGGAACGGGCGTTTACCCGAATCGTGTGATGCTTTGTGACCTGGCACATGCGGCGCGCGCAAACCCGCGCGATGGACGGCGTCACGGAAAACAGGTATCCTCTCGGATTCGCATGGGCCTTGCAGCCGCCTTTCGGCGCGTGACTTTCCTCCGCAAGCCCTTCTCCGATGCGCCCGTAGCTCAATGGATAGAGTACTGCCCTCCGAAGGCAGGGGTTGCTGGTTCGATCCCAGCCGGGCGCGCCAAAGCGTTTCCACTCGTCAGCAATCGCAGCAGCCGAAACTACTTAGTTTCGCTTTCGCGATTTGACGACGTCGTTCCCCACCCAAACCCCATCCCCGCCAGCCACCTCCGGTAAGCCACCGCCATCCGATCGCACCGCTGATGCAGTTCCGCATCCAGATCGAGCGGCAAGCGCCGAGGCCATTGCGACTCCACGACCGGCGTGTCCTGCATCAGGATCTCCATATTGAAGTCGTAAAGCTCCTGGTCGGAATGCGTCGAATCATCCTCGTGAATGGAAACGAGCCACGCGCGCGTCTCCGTGTGCGTCACCGGCGACGCCGCCAGCATGATATGCAGCGCGCCCTGCCCGCCCGATGCCATCTTCGTGAGACTCGCGATCAAAGGCCGCCTCACGCGATACACATAATCGATCATCGCGCCGCCGCCTTGCCCCGGAATGCCTGCGGGCTGCCAGTATCGACATTGGCGGGCTTCCAGACCTTGATCGCTCGTGACGACGTCATAGTCCGGCACTTCCGTATGCGCTTCTTCGCCCAGAATCCCCGCATGCACGAATGAGAAGTGCGCCATATCCAGAAAATTTTCGACGACACGCGGCGCCGATGACCTCACCGTCTGCGGCGCGAGGTTGATGCGCCGGCCGCCGGGAATCGCGGCTTCGGGAAAGAAATCGAGCGCATAGGCGGGCTCGCCGAAACACATCCACACGACGCCGTATTTCTCCTCGCACGCGTAGGTCGTCGCGCACGCGCGCTTCGACGGACGCAGCGACGGATTCGACGGAATTCGCAAGCACTGCCCTTCGATGTCATAGCGCCAGCCGTGATACGGACACACGATCTGATCGCGCATCACATGCCCGAGCGACAACTGCGCGCCCCGATGCGGACAGTAATCGCGCCACGCATGCGCCGCGCCGATGCTGTCGCGCCACACGACGATCCGCTCATCGCCGACGACGAATCCGCGCGCGCCGCCGTCCGGCACATCTTCGCCATTGCACACGGGCAACCATTCGCCAGCCAGAGAAACAGATTCGTCGCGCATCACCGTGAATCGGGAAAAGTGGTTCGAAAGCCGTTCATACACGAAACACAGCGTCTTCGCAAAAAGTTGCAAAATAGCGGATCGCGCGCTCGGTGCAACTCGATGCAACGCCTTCCAGCCGGTGCCATGCGACGCTGCCGCAGCACATAACAGCAAGATAAAAGAAAGAAATCACCATCCAGGGGTGCAGTATGGAGCAGGCGCATCAACCGGCACGCCGGGCCTATGCCTTTGCGTGGTCCGAACACCGGAATCCCGAACGCGAACAGGCCACGCTGCGAGTCTGGATGGGAGCGGCGGTTCTGCTGGCCTACGGCATCTTCGCGTGGCTGCGCCCTTCGCACGACGCATTGCTCGTCATGCGGCTCGTCGCGCTCTATGTGTCCTACGGGGCGATCACGCTTCTGATCGTGAGCCGCATCAGCACGCCTTCTTCCGTGCGTCTCACCGTCACGACCATCGCCGATCAGACGTTGCTCGGGCTCGCGCTCGCCGCGGGCGGATCGGTCGCGCTGCCGCTCATCTGGGTCATGTTCTGGTTTCTGATCGGCTCGGGATGCCGTTACGGCAAGCGCACGCTCGCCGTATCGTGCGCGACGGCGCTCGTCATCGTCATGGCGATGGCCATCTGGCAGCCGTGGTGGCACGAGAATATTCCCGCCGCGATCGGGCTGGGTTTGAGCGTGCTGGGCGCATCGGTGTATCTGAGCGTGCTCGTCGACAGGCTCGGCAATGCGAATCGCGATCTGGCGCGGCAGGCATCGACCGATCCGCTCACGGGACTGTCGAACCGCTATGCGCTCGAACGGATCGTCGATCGTGCGATGTCCGCGCACGAAGCCGATGGCGATCACGCCACCGCGCTTCTGCTCATCGATCTCGACGGCTTCAAGGAAGTGAACGACACCTACGGTCACGCAGTCGGCGACATGCTGCTGCAAGCTTTCGCGCAATCGCTCGCGAAGCGGATGCGCAAGCCGGACACCATCGCGCGTTTAGGCGGCGACGAGTTCGTCGTGCTCGCGCATCAGGTCCGCGACCGCGCGGCGGTCCTGTCAGTTGCCGACAGCATCCATTCGGTGCTCGGCGCGATTACATCGGTGCAGGAGCGGCCGGTGTCGGTATCGGCGAGCATCGGCGCGTGTCTGCTTTCCAGCGCAACGGCCGCGAACCAGGCCAGCATGACCGCCGTGCTGCGCGCAGCCGACCGCGCCATGTATCGGGCAAAAAGTCTCGGCGAAGGCAAAACCGTCTTCGCCGAGACGCGGGACTTCGAGATCAGCTAGAAAGGCGTCAGGCTTCGACGCTCGTCCACGCCTGCTCGCGCAGCTTCGTGCGCAGACGCGCGACCGCCTGGCTGTGCAACTGGCACACGCGCGATTCGCTCACTTCCATCACCGCGCCGATTTCGCGCAGGTTCAGGCCGCGTTCGTAATAGAGGCTCATCAGGAGCTTCTCGCGCTCAGGCAACCTGTCGATGGCTTCGATCAGCGCGCCGCGCAGACTGTCGTCGAGCAGCGCCGAAAGCGGGTCCGAACGATCGACGCAGTAACGGTCGAGGAACGGCTCGTCGTCGGCGGAGCGGTCGAAGTCTTCGTAATAGATCAGCTGGCTGCCGTGCAAGTCCTGCAGCATCGACTGATACTCGTCGAGCGGCAACTGCATGTGCTCGGCGATTTCCGTCTCGCTCGCGGAGCGGCCGAGGTTCTGCTCGACCTTGTGCACCGCCGATTCCACTTCGCGCGACGTCTTGCGCATGCTGCGCGGCAGCCAGTCGTTGGCGCGGAGCTCATCCAGCATCGCGCCGCGGATGCGCTGGCTCGCGTATGTCTCGAACTGCGCGCCTTGATCTTCCTTGTAGCGGCTCGCAGCATCCAGCAAGCCGATCATGCCGGCCTGGATGAGATCGTCGAGATCGACGCTCGCCGGCATCTTGGCGACGAGCTGAAGCCCCAGCCGGCGAACGAGCGGTGCATATTTAGTCAGCACGTCCGACTGCGAGAGTTTGCCTTGGGCGTTATACATCTTGGTCACCTATCTTGATCACATCGACGCCGTGCTGCTCAATGCAAAATCGTGAAGCGCAGCCGCACGTTGCGACGCCTCCCGCGCGCTCTGGACAGAGTCGCCAACCGGATTTCGCGCGTCTGCCTGGCCGCCCGCCGCGCGCATGTAAGGCGCGGGGCGCATCGGCCAGTGCAGGAGCTCCGCCGCGATCGCGCGGTAGTCGCGCGCCGCGGCCGTGGCCGGGAACGCTTCGACTGCGCAGCGTGAGAGTTCCTTTGCCCGAGCGACGCGCGCATCCTCGGACACATATCCCGCCTGCACGAGCGACACGGCCAGATACTGGCTCGCGACGCCCGACAGGTTGTCGAACGCGACCGCCGCGTCGGCCGGGTTCTGCACGTGATTCACAAGCACGCGGAACTGGCCGATCGCATGGGCGTAGTGCAAGCGCTTCATGCACGCATACGCCTCGGTGATCGCCGACGCGGCCACCCGCGTCACCATCAGAAAGTCATGCGCCTGCGCCGCGAGGGTCGACAGTGCGCCGTGTCGATCGAGCTGGGCATCGATCAGCACGATGTCCGCCGGACCGTCGAGCAATGCGCGGCAGTGCGCGGCATCGTGAACGATGCGTTCGTCGCGCGGCGCTGCGATCAGCGAGAAGCCGAACGGCGTGCGCTCGACGACATCGGTCAGCATGCGGCGGCCCGACATCACCGCGGCGAGCGAGCCCGCGTCTTCCATGCCCAGAACACGGCTCACCGATCCCGCGTTCTGATGCTCGTCGATCACGAGCACATCCTTGCCATGCGCGGACAGCGCCGCGCCGAGATTCACCACCGCCGACGTGCATCCGATGCCCGCCGGTCCGCCCGCCACCGCCACCACACGCGAACCAGCGCGCGTGAGAAGCCGTCGCAGACCTTCCGCCTGGTCGAGCACGTATTTATCCAAAATGCACCTCGTGCAGTTCGGTCGAGGCGCGCGCGGACAAGGCTGACAGCAGCGCGGGCACTTCTTCGTCGTGCGGCACGAACGGCGAGTTGTCGCGGGGAATGCAGAACGCGCTCTTGATGAGGAAACGCTTGGTCGCGACGTACAGGTTCTCCGGCACCTTCTGGCCGGTCGACACGTAATGCACCGGCAGCTTGTAGCGGATGACCGTATCGAGCACGCCGCCGAGGTTCGTCGATTCGTCGAGCTTGGTCAGGATGCAGCCCGCGAGCGGCGGCTGATCGGCCGCGCTCTTGTAGGCCTGCACGACTTCGTTGAGCGTGTCGCCGTGGCTCGTCGCGTTCAGCAGCAGGATGCGCTGCACCGGATGACCCGCGCCGCACAGCATCGCGATCTGATCCGAGACCATGCGATCGCGCTGGCTCATGCCGATCGTGTCGATCAGCACGATATGTTTGTTGCGCAGCTCCGAGAGCGCGAGCTGCAGGTCCGCGCCGTCCTTCACCGCGTGGACGGAAACACCGAGAATCTTGCCGAAGATGCGCAGTTGCTCATGCGCGCCGATACGGTAGCTGTCCGTCGTGAGCAGCGCGACCTTGCTCGCGCCGAAGCGCATCACGCAGCGCGCGGCGAGCTTCGCGGTCGTCGTCGTCTTGCCGACGCCCGTCGGGCCCATCAGCGCGAACACGCCGCCGCGTTCCATCAGCGCGTCTTCGCTGTCCATCACCGGAATATTCGATTCGAGCACCTGCTGCACCCACTCGAGCGCGCCTTCGACGCTTTCCATCTCCGGCATGTTGTCCACCATCATGCGGACGAGCTGGGCGGAGAAACCGGCGGAGAAAAGACGCTTGGTCAGCACCGCGCCCGTCGGATTGCGACGCTGGCGCTCGCCCCACAGCAGGCCGGAAAAGTGCTCTTCCATCATCGAGCGCATCGACGAAAGCTCGTTCATCACCGTTTCGTTGACGACCTGCTCCATGCGCGCGCGAATCGCTTCGGTGACGACTTCCGCCGCGTTCGCGGGCAGGCCTTCGAAGGCGTTTTCCGGCGTGGCCGGTGCTGCGCTCGGAGCCGGCGCTTCGGCGTGCGGCGCGCTCGCGTTGATCTTCTGCGCGGCGCGGCGCGCGGCGACTTGCGCGGCTTCGCGCGCCCATTCAGGCGTTTCGACTTTCGGTTCGACGGCGGCTCCGGCGCGCTTCGCTTGCTGGCGCGTCGCGTGCCGGCCGGCCTCCGCCGCTTTTTCGACGCGCGTCTCTTGCGCCGCGACCGGAACCGGCACGCCCATGCCGCGTGCGATCGCAGCCGACGCCGTCAGCGGACGGTTCGACGGCATCGCCGCTTGCTGCGCGATGCGCTTCGCGTGCTCGATGAGCCACGGGTTCGTTTCGGCCATCGTGGGCGGCGTGTCGTCGTCCGCGTGGGGTTGCTGCTCGGCGTGGAATTCATCGTCGGCATCGGTGTTTGCGCCGAAGACCGACGAGAACACGTCGCCGCTCGCGTACGGATTCGCGGCGGACTGCTTCACCGGCATCGCGGCGGCGGCGGCGGCCAGCGCGGCGCGCGACGTGCCTGCCGAACGCACCGCCTGTTCCTTCGCGGCGGGCGAGATCGACGCGATGTCGCTGTCCGCGACGCCGACGATCTCGACCGTGCCGTCGTCCAGCGTGCGATTGGACAACACCACGGCATCGGGGCCGAGCGCTTCACGAACCTGGCGCAGTGCGTCCCGGCTGTTCGCGCCGATGAATTTACGGATGTTCAAACTTGCCCCCGATGAGGTGAAACTGCGATCGTTGCGAGGCGGACCCGCTCTGGCTTCTTGCCGTGTCCGCTTTTCAGTGAAGCCATTATTGCGAACTTGAGCGTTTGCCCATCGCTGGATAAGGGGTGAGAAAGAGGGGTATTTCGGCTGATGGAGACACGCGGCGAGTCGCAGGCGCGCGCGTTTCGCCGGAAAAAGATTCCGCTTTGCCCGTTTCCTCGCGCGTGCGCGAGGGCGTAAGCTTTAGGGCGATTCGCATCCCGGCCACGCCGGATAATCAAAGGAGACTTCTTCGCATGACGTCCGCTGTCCCTTCCTCACAGGATCAAACCACCGGCGCGCGACTCCTCGTCGATGCGCTCGTCGAACACGGCGTCGAGCGCGTGTTCTGCGTGCCCGGCGAGAGCTTTCTCGCGGTGCTCGATTCCCTGCACGACGAGACTTCGAAGATCCAGACGATCGTCTGCCGCCACGAGGCGGCCGCCGCGAACATGGCCGAGGCAGTCGGCAAGCTGACGGGCAAGCCGGGCGTGGCGATCGTGACGCGCGGGCCGGGCGCGACGCACGCGTCGATCGGCGTGCACACCGCGTTTCAGGATTCGACGCCGATGATCCTGCTCATCGGCCAATGCGCGCGGGATCACATGGATCGCGAGGCGTTTCAGGAAATCGACTATCGGCGGATGTTTGGGCAGATGGCGAAATGGGTCGCGCAGATCGACGATCCGCGCCGCGTGCCCGAATACATGAGCCACGCGTTTCACACGGCGATGTCGGGCCGTCCCGGTCCGGTCGTGCTCGCGCTGCCGGAAGACATGCTCACCGAAACGATCGCTGCTGTGCCGGCCGCGCCGCGTTATCAGCGCGTGGCGGCGTCGCCGTCGGCGGCGCAGATTGAGCGCCTGCGCGAGTTGCTGGCGAACGCGAAGAAGCCGTTCGTGATCGCGGGCGGCAGCGGCTGGACCGAGGCGGCGACGCAGGACTTCGCGCGCTTCGTCGAGCAGTGGAAGCTGCCGGTGGGCTGCGCGTTCCGTTATCAGGACACGCTGTCGAACGAGCATCCGAACTATGCGGGCGATGTCGGCCTGGGCGTCAATCCGGCGCTCGCCGCGCGCGTGCGCGATGCCGACGTGCTGTTCGTGCTCGGCCCGCGCATGGGCGAATCGACGACGGGCGGCTACACGCTGCTCGATATCCCGAAGACGAAGCAGACGCTCATCCACGTGCATCAGGGCGCGGAGGAACTCGGGCGCGTGTATAGCGCGGACTTGCCGATCGTCTCGGGCATGCCGGAAATCGCGTCGATGCTCGCCGCGCTGCCGGCGCCAGCCGATATCGCGTGGCAAGGCGAGGCGGAAGCGGCGCACGCGGCGTATCTCGACTGGCGCAAGCCGCGCCCGATGCTCGGCGACGTCCAGCTCGGCGAAATCATGCGTCAGCTCGCCGAGACGATTCCCGCCGATTCGATCCTCACGAACGGCGCGGGCAATTACGCGACGTGGCTGCATCGGCACTATTCGTATCGGCATTTCCGGTCGCAATGCGCGCCGACGAGCGGAGCGATGGGCTACGGCGTGCCCGCCGCGATCGCCGCGAAGTCGCTGTATCCGGACCGCACGGTGATCGCGTTCGCGGGCGACGGCTGCTTCATGATGTCGAGTAACGAAATCGCCACGGCGATGCAATATGAACTGCCGGTGATTTTCATCGTCGTGAACAACGCGCAATACGGCACGATCCGCATGCATCAGGAGCGGCATTATCCGAATCGCGTGCATGGAACGGGACTCACGAATCCCGATTTCGTCGCGTACGCACGCGCGTTCGGCGCGCATGGCGAGCGAGTCGAAACGACGGATCAGTTTCTGCCCGCGTTCGAGCGCGCGCGCAATTCCGGTTTGCCGGCGGTGATCGAGATTCGCATTCCGCCGGATCAGAGCACGCCGGGCGCGACACTCGAACAAATTCGCCAGCAAGTCGGGCGTTGACGGACAAACTTTCAATATGCTTGCGACGCGCTTCCGGTGGCAGTAGAGTGGCCAGTTCGAAACCACCGGGAGTTAGCGATGCTTAAGGTTCTGGCTTTGTCGTTGGCGTTGGGTTTTTCGGGTGCGGCGTTCGCGAAGGCGGACTGCACGGCGCATCCGAAGAGCGAATGGATGAAGGAATCGGACGCCAAGGCGCAGTTGGAGGCGCAGGGCTACAAGATCCGCAAGTTCAAGGTCGACGGCAATTGCTACGAGATCTACGGCCACGATAAAGACGGCAAGAAGGTCGAGATCTATTACGACACGAAGACGCTGGCCGTGGTGAAGTCCGAAGTCGAATGACGCTCGCGCCGTGAAAGTCTGGGACGGCTTCGTCCGGCTCACGCATTGGGCCGTCGCGGGCATCGTCGTGTGGAATCTGTTCGGACCGACGGATTCCGCGCATCGGCTGCTCGGGTATGTCGCGGCGGGGCTGGTTGTCGCGCGTATCGTGTGGGGCTTCGCCGGGTCGCGTCAGGCGCGCTTCTCGGCGTGGTGGCCGACGCGCTCGCATCTCATCGAGTATCTACGCTCGGTTGCGAACGGCAAGCCGATGCATCACGTTTCGCACAATCCGCTCGGCGGGTTGATGGCGCTCTTTCTGTGGTTCCTGATTCTGGCGCTCGCCGTCTCGGGATGGATCATGCGGCTCGATGCGTTCTGGGGCGAAGACTGGCCGCAGGAGATTCACACGTGGCTTTCCGTCGCTGTCGAGGTGTGCGTGTGCGTGCATGTCGGCGCGGCCGTGCTGATGAGCGTGTGGACGCGGGAGAATCTTATTCGGGCGATGGTCACGGGAAACAAAAAAGCCCCGTGACGCAAATCACGAGGCTTCCTCTCGATTCAGAGCAAAAAGCGCTTACTTTCCGCCCACGCTCTGCAGCGTCGTCCACTTCCCGCCGACGACCTTATACAGCGTGATCCCGCCGTTCTTCAGATCGCCCTTCGAGTCGTACGACAGGTGCTTCGCCGTCACGCCCTGCATGTCGGTCTTCGCGAGGAACGGCAGGTACTTCGCCGGGTCCGTCGAGTTGGCCGCCTTCATCGCGTGGAACATGGCCATCGCGCCGTCGTAGGCGTACGGCGAGTACGTCTGCACGTCTTCGTTGAAGCGCTTCTTGTACTTCGCCGAGTAGTCGGCGCCGCCCGGCATTTCGTCCATCGGCAGGCCGGCGAGCGATGCCACCGTGCCGTCCGACGCGTCGCCCGCGATCTTCAGGAACGTGTCCGTCTTCACCATTTCGCCTGCCATCAGCGGCGCGCGGAAGCCGAGCGTCTTCATCTGCTTGACCATCGGGCCGGCTTGCGAATCTGCGCCGCCGTAATACACGAGGTCCGGATTCGTCGACTTGATCTTCGTCAGAATCGCCTTGAAGTCGACAGCCTTGTCGTTCGTGAATTCACGGTCGACGATCGTGCCGCCCGCAGCCTTCGCCGCCTTCTCGAACTGGTCGGCAAGACCTTGGCCGTAGGCCGTGCGGTCATCGACGATCGCGATCTTCTTGACCTTCAGGTTCTTCACCGCGAACTCGCCCGCGACCGAACCCTGCTGCGTGTCCGACGTCATCATGCGGAAGGCCGTCTTGAAGCCTTGCGTCGTGTACTCGGGCGCCGTCGCCATCGCGATTTCGGGGATGCCCGCGTTCGCGTAGATGCGCGATGCCGGGATCGTCGTCCCCGAGTTGAAGTGGCCGAGCATGCCCTTGATGCCGTCGTCGACGAGGCGCTGCGCCACCGTCGTGCCCGTGCGCGGGTCCGCCTGGTCGTCGGCCGAACTCAGCACGATGCGCACCGGCTTGCCGCCGATCACCGGCTTCGTGGCGTTGAAGTCTTCGACGGCGAGCGTGATGCCGTTTTCCATGTCCTTGCCGTAGTGCGCCTGCGCACCGGTCAGCGGGCCGGCGTAGCCAACCTTCACGTCTTCCGTCTGTTGTGCGACCGCGGTCCCCGCGAACAGGCCGGCGAGCGTCATGGCTGCTGCCAGCTTGGTCATCGTGTGCTTCATAGCTTCTCCTGGTTCCAGTGTGGATGGCAGCTTGTGCCGGGATCGCCGTGCCTGCTGCCGATTGTTTGAATTCGTTTGAATTCGTTTGAATCGAGCGCTCGAGGGGTGTCTCAACCGATCGTCATCAAATTCGCATTGCCGCCCGCCGCCGCCGTGTTCACGCTCACCGAGCGTTCTGTCAGCAGACGTTCGAGCGCATAGTCTTCGCCGTCGTGGCCAGCGTCGGCGAACGCTCCCGCAGCCACGCCCTGCACCGATACGATCGGCCCCGGACGCTTCGCGACTTCCTTCACGAGCGACAGCAGTTCATCGCTGTCGCCTTCGAACAGAACGGCGTCGAAATCTTCCGCCGCTTTCCTGACCATCGCATACGGCTTGAGCGACGCAGGCAGCGACGCCGCCAGCTGCTCGCCCGCCGATCCGGCGAACAACGCGCGGTTGCCCGTCGCCAGCACGGCGGCGAGTTGCGCACGCGCGCCGCTCTCCGTCGCCGCCACGCACAGCACCGTGCCGCGCGCGCCGAGCGTGTACGTGTTGCGCTCGCCGGTCGGGCCGTTCAGCACCGCGGTCGCGCCCGCCATCACGTGTTGCAGGTAACCGTCGCAGCGCGCGGCCGTCTGCGGATCGCGCTCGCCGAGCGCCCAGTCGCGCAACGCGGTGAGCGCGGCGGCGGGCGCATCCTTCGACGCAGCCTGATCGACGACGAGCGTGCTCGCGAGCGATTTCGGCAGACCGGTCGGACGTTTCGCGAGCAGGCGTTGCAGATACAAAGCGCCGCCCGCCTTCGGACCGGTTCCCGACAAGCCTTCGCCGCCGAACGGCTGCACGCCGACCACGGCGCCGATCACGTTGCGGTTCACATAAATGTTGCCCACATGCGCCCGCGAGATCACATGCGCGATGGTTTCGTCGATACGCGTATGGATGCCGAGCGTGAGGCCGTAACCCGTCGAGCGAATTTGGTCGAGGAGTTTATCAAGATTGGAACGGCGGTAACGCACCACATGCAGCACCGGGCCGAACACTTCGCGCTTGAGTTCGTCGATGCTGTCCAGCTCGATCAACGTCGGCGGCACGAACGTGCCTTGCGCGCAGTTGTCGGGCAGCGGCAGTTGCGTAACGTTGCGGCCTTTGTCGCGCATCCCGGCGATGTGCGCATCGATGCCGCGTTTCGCGTCGGCGTCGATCACGGGGCCGACGTCCGTCGACAGACGATCCGGATTGCCGACCGCGAGCTGGTTCATCGCGCCCGTCAGCATTTCGAGCGTGCGATCCGCGACGTCGTCCTGCAGGCACAGCACGCGCAGCGCCGAGCAGCGCTGGCCGGCCGAATCGAACGACGATTGCAGCACGTCCGCGACCACTTGCTCCGCGAGCGCCGACGAATCGACGATCATCGCGTTCTGGCCGCCGGTTTCGGCGATCAGCGGAATCGGACGGCCATCCGGATCGAGGCGCTCGGACAGCGTCTTGTTGATGAGGCGCGCGACTTCCGTCGAGCCGGTGAACATGACGGCACGCGTGCGCGGATCGGCGACGAGCGCCGCGCCGACCGTTTCGCCATTGCCCGGCAGCAGTTGCACCGCGCCCGCCGGCACGCCGGCTTCGCGCAGGATGCGCACGGCTTGCGCGGCGATCAGCGGCGTTTGCTCCGCGGGCTTCGCGAGCACCGGATTGCCGGCGGCGAGCGCGGCGGCGACCTGGCCCATGAAGATCGCGAGCGGGAAGTTCCACGGGCTGATGCACACGACCGGACCGAGCGGCCGATGCGTATCGTTCGAAAACTCGGCACGAATCTGCGACGCGTAGTAGCGCAGGAAATCGATCGCCTCGCGAATCTCCGCGATGGCGTTCGGCAGCGACTTGCCCGCTTCGCGCACGACGAGGCCCATCAGCGTGTGCATCTGCGCTTCGAGCAGGTCGGCGGCGCGCGCGAGGCAATCGGCGCGGTCGTCGACGGGCGTCGCCTGCCAGATCGGCGCGGCGGCGACCGCGTTGGCGATCGCGGCGCTGACCTGTTCCGGCGACGCTTCGACCACGGTTCCGACGAGATCGCGCAGATCCGACGGATTGCGCACATCGCGTGCGACGCCGTTGCCGATATCGCCGCCTTCGAGCATCGGTTCCGCGCGCCACGGATGATGCGCGCTCGCCAGCAACGCCGACGACAGCGACGCCAGCCGATGCTCGTTCGAGAGATCGAGGCCCATCGAATTGGAGCGCTCGTCGCCATAAAGCTGGCGCGGCAACGGAATCTTCGCGTGCGGCGCGCCGAGCGGCGTGATCGCCTGCGCTTCGTCGATCGGATCGCGCACGAGTTCCTTGACCGGAAACGATTCATCGGCGATGCGGTTCACGAACGACGTATTCGCGCCGTTTTCCAGCAGACGGCGCACGAGATACGCGAGCAGCGTTTCATGCGTGCCGACCGGCGCATACACGCGGCACGGACGATTCAGCTTGTCGCGGCCAGTGACTTCTTCGTAGAGCGGCTCGCCCATGCCGTGCAGGCACTGGAACTCGTACTGGCCGGGATAGTAGTTCTGTCCCGCGAGGTGATAGATCGCGGACAGCGTGAACGCGTTGTGCGTCGCGAATTGCGGATAGACGGCATCCGGCGCGCCGAGCAGCTTCTTCGCGCACGCGAGATACGAGATGTCCGTATAAATCTTGCGCGTGTAGACCGGATAACCTTCGAGGCCATCGACCTGCGCGCGCTTGATTTCCGTGTCCCAGTACGCGCCCTTCACGAGACGGATCATCAAGCGATGACGGCTGCGGCGCGCGAGATCGATCAGATAATCGATCACGAACGGGCAGCGCTTCTGATACCCCTGCACCACGAAGCCGATGCCGTTCCAGCCCGCGAGTTCCGGATCGAAACAGAGCGCTTCGAGCAGATCGAGCGAAATTTCGAGGCGATCCGCCTCTTCCGCGTCGATGTTCAGGCCGATGTCATAACGGCGCGCCAGTTGCGCGAGCGACCGCACGCGCGGCAGCAGCTCGTTCATCGTGCGTTCCTGCTGCGAGCGCGAGTAACGCGGATGCAGCGCGGACAGCTTGATCGAAATGCCCGGGCCTTCGTAGATGCCGCGCCCGCCCGCCGCCTTGCCGATCGCATGAATCGCCTGCTCGTAGGACGCGTAGTAGCGCTGCGCGTCTTCTTCCGTCGTCGCGGCTTCGCCGAGCATGTCGTAGGAGTAGCGGAACCCGCGCGCTTCGTACTTGCGGCTGTTCGCGAGCGCTTCGGAGATGGTCTCGCCGGTCACGAACTGCTCGCCCATCAGGCGCATCGCCATGTCGACGCCCTTGCGGATCAGCGGCTCGCCGCCGCGGCCGATCAAACGCGTCAGCGCCGACGAGAGGCCCGCTTCGCTGTTCGTCGTCACGAGCTTGCCGGTGATCATCAGGCCCCACGTCGCCGCGTTCACGAACAGCGACGGCGCCTGGCCCATATGCGATTTCCAGTCACCCTTGCTGATCTTGTCGCGGATCAGCGCGTCGCGCGTGGCGCGGTCGGGAATGCGCAGCAGCGCTTCGGCGAGGCACATCAGCGCCACGCCTTCCTGGCTCGACAGCGAGAATTCGTGGATCAATCCTTCGACGCCGCCGCCCGAGCTTTTCGCGCGCAACGCTTCGACGAGCTTCGTCGCGAGCTTTTCCGTTTCAGCCGACACGTTCGACGGCAGCCGCGCCTGACCGATCAGGAACGGCACGCACTCCGGCTCCGGCCGGCGATACGCCGCCGTGATCGCCGCGCGCAGCACGGATTGCGGCTGCACGTTCTGCGCGAAATCGAGGAAGGGATGCGGCGCACCGTCTTCATCGCCATCGACGGAAGGGGCATCGGCCATTTCCGACGCGCCGTTCGCGCCCGACAGCTCGGGCGGAAGCTGGCCATGCTCGATGCGCTCCAGATAGGCGAAGATCGCCTGCTTGATCAGCCAGTGGGGAGTGCGTTCGAGACGCGTCGCGGCATCTTTGAGCCGTGAACGCAGCAAATCGTCGACTTTGACGCCTAGGGTTGTGCTCGCCATATTTCCTTCGTTTGCCGGTCATGCCCACCCGGCCAGAGACCTGAAAAGTTGGCGAATCGTACCCCGCTGATTTAAAAGGTGCAACCGAGATTTTCGCTAGGGTTGCACCACAATGAAACCCTTATGCCATAAGGCTTTCAGCGGTGCACCGGCGGACGGCGGCTGGCGGTTGCGGCCTAGTAGTTTCCCTAACCCGGAAATTTTTGGGATAGCCCCTAAGTTATTCCTCGGGCGCCGCCGATATAAACGTCATGCGTCGCACACGGCGCAGCGTTCGCGGTCTCGGGGAGAGCAACGGCATGAGCACTTGGATGGTGGTAACCAGCGTTTGGGCGATGTTGGCGCTTTGCGCCGTGCTGTTCGTGCGGGGCGCATCATTGCGCCATCGCCGGATGGAGGATTTTTACGGCGAACGCGACGCCGACGGCAATCATACGTCGAGCGGATCGACCTCGACGTTCCAGCGCAGCACGCCCTTGAGCGAGCGCAGCACCGGCTGCCACGCGCGCAGCGACGCCTGAAGCGCGGCGCGCGACGCGCTTTCCAGCAGCAGTTGCGCCCGGTGCACATTGAACACTTTGACGATGGTGAGCGGCACCGCGTCGTAGACCGTCACGCGGTCCGCGCCGGGCAGCGACGCGAACGCCGCCGCCGCGTCGCCCAAAAACGTGAGCGCGGCTTCGAGCGTGCGGCCCTCGGCGCGCAGCATCGCCTGATAGACGAACGGCGGAAGGCGCGCGTCGCGCCGCTCGGCGAGCGTCGAATTCGCGAAACCCACGTAGTCTTGCCGCGATAGCGCCTGATACAGCGCGTGGCGCGGATAGCGCGTCTGGATCATCACTTCGCCAGGCAATCCGGCCCGTCCCGCACGTCCGCTCACCTGCGTCAGTTGCGCGAACAGCCGCTCGCTCGCCCGGAAGTCGTGGGAAAAGAGCGCAGTGTCGGCATTCAGCACGCCGACGAGCGTCACGCGCCGGAAGTCGTGGCCTTTCGCGATCATCTGCGTGCCGACGAGAATGTCGACTTCGCCCGCGTGGACATCGGAGAACAGCGCCTGCGCGCTGCCCTTGCGACGCGTGCTGTCGGCATCGATACGCAGGACGCGCGCGCCCGGCACCACGCTCGCGAGTGTTTCCTCGACGCGTTGCGTGCCGCGGCCCATCGGCGCGATATCGATGTTGCCGCAATCCGGACACGACTTCGGAATGCGCGACTCCCATCCGCAGTGATGGCAGCGCAGCGCGCGCTCCGGCTTATGTAGCACGGCATAGGCGCTGCAACGCGGGCAGCCCGCGACCCAGCCGCAGGCGTCGCAGGACAGAATCGGCGCATAGCCGCGCCGGTTCAGGAACACGAGACTCTGCTCGCCCCGCTCGACGCGCGTTTTCAGCGCGGCGATCAGCGGTCCCGCGAGACCATCGACCGAGGCGCGCCCGCGCCGTCGTTCCTCTTCCAGATCGATGAGACGGACGCTCGGCAGCGCGGCTTCCGCGACCGCGCGGCGCGTGAGCGTCAGCCGGGTGTAGCGGCCCTGCTCCGCCTGCCACCACGTTTCGAGCGACGGCGTCGCGGACCCGAGCACCACGGGAATATCCAGTTGCTTGGCACGATAAACCGCCAGATCGCGCGCGGAATAGCGCAAGCCTTCCTGCTGCTTGTAGGCGGGATCGTGTTCTTCATCGACGACGATCATTGCGAGCTTCGGCATCGATGCGAGTATCGCGAGACGCGTGCCGAGCACGATGCGGGCGCTGCCCGTGTGCGCCGCGAGCCAGTGACGCGCGCGCTCGCCTTCGGCGAGGCCGCTGTGCAATGTGACGATGGAGCCGTCCGCGAGCGCCGAGAAACGCGCGCGGAATGCCGCCTCGAACTGCGGCGTCAGGTTGATTTCGGGCACGAGGATGAGCGCTTGCGCGTCCGGACGGGCGGCGAGCAACGCGGCGAGCGCGTGCAGATAGACTTCGGTCTTGCCGCTGCCGGTCACGCCGTGAAGCAGGAACGGGGCGAATCCTTGAGCGTTGGCAATGCCATCGACGGCGTCGCGTTGTTCGTCGGTCAGGAGCGGCAGCGGCGCGGCGCCGGTCGGGAGCATGAGCGCGAGCACATCCGGCTCGACGATGTCCGCCGTCACCGTTTCGATCCAGCCGCGCGCGAGCCAGTCATCGAACGTCGTGCTTGCTTTGGGATGCAGCGCGCGGGCATCGGACAGGGCGAGCGACGGCTGTTCCGCGAGGGCATCGGCGAGACGGCGCAGGGCGCTCGCGCGTGCGGGCAGAGCGTCGGGCAGTTGCGCGCGCCCTTCGGCCAGCATGCGGAAACGCGGTTCGACAGCGAACAGCCGAGTCCAGCGAGACGCGTCGCGCAGCGCCTGAGGCAGCGCCGGCAGCGCGACTTCGCCGAGACCACGCTGATAGTAGTCGGCGGCGAAAGCGGTCAGCGCGATCCAGTTCTCGGACAGCGGCGGACAGCCGTCGCAAATCAACGTGACGCTGCGCAATTTGCCTTCAGGCACGTCGCTTGAATGAGCGATTTCGCAGATCAGCCCGACGACTTCGCGTCGCCCGAACGGAACCTGCACCAACATGCCGATGGCGGGCGCGTCCGGCAGCGCATAGCGGTAGTCGAACAGCACGGACAAGGGCTGATCGACCGCGACGCGCACGAAAAGACCGGTCACCGTACGTGGCCCCGCGTACAAGGGCTCGACACAGCGACGCGCCCGACCCGTCCGAAGTTAAAGTGAAACATCAGAATCGTCTGTAAACCGCCGATTAGTTTTGGATTTCCGATGCTTTCCACAGGCCTGTGGATAACTTTGTTGAGAAGTGCGTTCGTGGTCGGCGCAAACAATGTCACGAATCCCTTATGTGCGCTAGCCCACATTTCGGGCAAAGCTCTCGAAAATCCTTAAAAATCATTGACTTGAAGCACATATAGCGACACTTTATGGGTTGCCGGAGGCCATACGTCTGATGGCGCGCCGCAACGAACAAATTGTGCATAAGTTCAGTCTTGACATCGGGGGACGCCGCGCGAGCCGGTCGATTCAGACAGAATGCTCCAGCCGCTGACTATTTTCCCCGGCAGACCAAGTGTGCGCTGCAGCATTCGTCCGAAAATCGACTTTCGGACGCGATTTACTGCGCAGTCCCGCTGGCGCGCATCGCACGGCTGTGGCGATGAACCTCGTCGACGAGTTCCGCAACGTTCTCCGGCGGCGTGAATTGCGAGATGCCGTGGCCGAGGTTGAACACGTGGCCCGGAAAATTTCCGAAGCTGTCGAGCACGGCGCGGGCTTCGGTGCGAATCGATGCGGGCGGCGCGAACAGCACGCTCGGATCGATGTTCCCTTGCAGCGCCACACGCGATCCGACCTTCTCCCGCGCGCGGCCCAGATTCATGGTCCAGTCGAGACCGACGGCATCGACGCCCGTCGCGGCGATTTCCTCGATCCACAGTCCGCCGCCTTTGGTGAACGTGATGACCGGCACGCGCTGGCCGTCGTGCTCGCGCTTCAGTCCTGCGACCACTTTCGCGATGTATTCGAGCGAAAAGCGCTGATACGCGCCGTCGGCGAGTGCGCCGCCCCACGTGTCGAAGATCATGACGGCCTGCGCGCCCGCTTCGATCTGCGCGTTCAGATACGCGGTCACGGCTTGCGCGTTCACATCGAGGATGCGATGCATCAAATCCGGGCGCGAATACGCCATCGACTTGACCGTCCGATGATCGTCCGAGCCGCCGCCTTCGACCATGTAGCACGCGAGCGTCCACGGACTGCCCGAAAAGCCGATCAGCGGCACTTTCTGGCGGCCCTGCGCGTCGGTGAGCGCGCGGCGGATCTGGCTCACGGCGTCGGTGACATAGGAGAGCGTCGCGCCGATGTCGGGCACGGCGAGCCGCTTCACGTCGTCTTCGGTGCGCACCGTGCGCTCGAAGCGCGGACCTTCGCCCTGCACGAAGTTCAGGCCGAGACCCATCGCGTCAGGGACGGTGAGGATGTCGGAGAAAAGAATCGCGGCGTCGAGCGGAAAGCGTTCGAGCGGCTGAAGCGTCACTTCGGTGGCGTAATCCGGATTCTTCGCGAGGCCGAGAAAACTGCCCGCCCGGGCGCGCGTTGCGTTGTATTCCGGCAGATAGCGCCCCGCCTGACGCATCAGCCAGATCGGCGTGTAGTCGGTCGGCTGGCGCAGGAGCGCACGCAGGAAGGTGTCGTTCAGAAGAGTGTGTGCCACGTCGCTCGATGCTTAAGGCGGAGAATCATCCATTCTACCGGAGCGCCCGAAAGTTTACGCCGGCTGAGTCCGGCAATACGGGATGACTCATGCCGCGCGGCCTATGTCGTTTGGCCGGGTTTCAGACAGCCGGAGGCGTCGTTATGATCGATGTGCTTACACAACTAGAACCAGGAGAATCGATGCAACGCACGTCTGTCAGTCTCGCCGCCTCCGCTCTTGTGATGTCGCTCGCAGTGGCGAACGTCGCGCACGCTCAAACGATTCAGGCCGGCACTGTCGCCGGTGCGAAGCCCGCTGCGCCCGCGCCCGTGGCGGCGCCGTCTCACCTCGACGACATCCTCGCGCGCCACACGTTGCGCGTCTGCACGACGGGCGACTACAAGCCGTATTCGTTCCTGCGCACGGACGGGCAGTTCGAGGGCATCGACATCGATCTCGCGGACAGTCTCGCGAAGTCGCTCGGCGCGAAGGCCGAGTACGTGAAAACGTCGTGGTCGAACCTGATGAACGATTTCATCGCCAAATGCGACATTGCCGTGGGCGGCGTCTCAACCACGCTCGAACGGCAGAAGCGCGCGTTCTTCACCGCGCCGTACATGGAAGACGGCAAAACGCCGATCGTCCGTTGCGACGATGTGGACAAGTATCAGACCGTCGCGCAGATCGACCAGCCGAACGTGCGCACGATCGTGAATCCCGGCGGCACCAACGAGCGCTTCGCGAAGCAGTTCTTTCCGCATTCGCAGCTGATCGAGTACCCGGACAACGTGACGATCTTCAAGCAGATCCTAGACGGCAAAGCCGACGTGATGGTCACGGACGCCTCCGAAACGCTGCTTCAGCAAAAGCTCAATCCCGGCTTGTGTTCTGTGCATCCCGACAAGCCGTTTCAGTTCGGCGAGAAGGCGTATCTGCTGCCGCGCGGCGACGTGCCGTTCCAGCAGTACGTCGACCAGTGGCTGCATCTCGCCCGTTCGTCGGGCGAGTTTCAGGCCGTGTATGACAAGTGGCTGAAGTAGGCAACGCTCAACGCGCCGCGCGCAACAGTTCGCCGGTACGCTCGCCGATTGTGCGCAGCCAGCCGAGCGCCGCGTCCGATTGCGCATGCATGCGTCCGAAGCCGTGCGTCATGTCGCGTGCATCGATCATCTCGACGCGCCCGCCGTTCGCCTCCAGGAAGCGTTTGAGTTCGATGGCGTCGTCGTAGAGCGGATCGTAGGCCGCCGCGACGACGATCGCGGGCGCGGGCGTGCGTTCGAACGGCTCGGAGAGCGGGAACGCGCGCACGTCGTGCTCAAGCGGGGTTTCGCCCGACAGGAACTGCGTCCAGTACCACTTCATCTCTTCGTTCGTGAGTCCCGGACCGTTGGCATTGGCGATGCAACTGGGACTCTCGAACTGGCGCCGCATCACCGGATAGAGCAGCACCTGCAAGCCGACGATACCCGCCACGCGCTCGTTCGCGCCGCGCGCCGCGACGACCGCCAGATGCGCGCCCGCACTGTCGCCGCCGACGGCGAGACGGTCGGTCGCGAAGCCCATCCGCGAGCGATGCTCCGCCAGCCAGATCACGGCATCGAGCGCGTCGTCACAGGGCGCGGGAAACGGATGCTCGGGCGCGAGCCGGTAATCGACGCTCGCCACCGCGCATTGCGAATCCCGCGCGAGCCGCGCGACGAGGCCATCGTGCGTCTCGAGATCGCCGACCACCCAGCCGCCGCCGTGAAAATACACGATCAGCGGCAGCGGGGCGCGCGCCGCTTTCGGCTTGTAGATGCGCGCACCGAGCGTGCGGCCGTCCAGTTTGATCTGGACGTTCTCGGCCGTCACGGCTTCGTCGCGTTCTTTGGCGTAGGCTTGAGCGACCTTGCTGAAGCGCTCGCGGACCGCTTGTGCATCGGCACCGGGTGGCAGGGCCGGGAAAGTGTCGTCGACAGCGCGGTAGTAACGGAGCAAGGCTGCGTCAATGGTCATGCAAGTCTCCATAGTGTTTTCAGGTCGATATTTTGGATGCGCCGGACCCTGCGCATCGATTTCATGCGGCCGCGCGTTCGATTTTCGCTAAAAATTAGATTAAATGCACCAAGCCGAAAATCGGCATTTGTCTTTCAAGACATGCCAATTCGATAAATGATTCGGATAAAAGACAATATATCGGTGAAAATCAGGAGAATCGCGCTGGAAAATTTCCCCTGAGCCTTACGGGGCGCGGGTTACAACCTGAAACACTTTGTTACGGCGACCCGGAATCAATTCGCCCACAATCTGTTCAAACGGTTTCAACACGGATGTATTGGGCTGCGTCGTGCGTAAGCCGCGCGATCCAATGGCAGGCTGTGGCCGGAGCTCTCATTTTTGGGGCATCGGTGTTGGGGTCGTTATTCGAATGAAAGGCGTTCGAAACATCCCACGTTTGGTCTCCTCGCGCTAACCCCGTAGCGTGTGGTTTTTAGCGGGCTCCAGGCCCGCTTTTTTTTCGTCCGGACAAACGTTTGCTCGCTTTGATCAATTCAGAGCCCGAACGTTTACCTCATGACAGAAGGGAGCGCCGCGGCGCTCCCTTTGTCGTTTCATGGCTCCGGCCGCACCGGAATCAGGCTGTTTTCGCTTCCGCCAGCTTCAGCTCGTCGATCATGCGTGCGCGCATCACGAATTTCTGTGCCTTGCCGGTAACGGTCATCGGCAATTCGTCGACGAAGCGGATATAGCGCGGAATCTTGTAGTGCGCGATCTGCCCCTGGCAGAACTCGCGGATGTCGTCCTCGCTCGCCTGCTCGCCCGGACGCACGACGATCCACGCGCACACCTCCTCGCCGTATTTCTGGTCCGGCACGCCGAAGACCTGCACGGATTGCACCTTCGGATGACGGAACAGAAACTCTTCGATTTCGCGCGGATAGATATTCTCGCCGCCGCGAATCAGCATGTCCTTCAGGCGTCCGACGATGTTGCAATACCCTTCTGCATCGATCGTCGCGAGGTCGCCGGTGTGCATCCAGCCGTCGACGATCGCCTCGCGCGTCTTGGCCTCGTCACCCCAATAGCCCTTCATCACCGAGTAGCCGCGTGTGCACAGCTCACCGGTTTCGCCGACCGGCACGATGTTGCCCAGCGGATCGACGATCTTCACTTCGAGATGCGGTTGAATGCGCCCGACAGTCGTCGTGCGTTTGTCGAGCGGATCGGTCGTCGAGCTTTGGAACGAGACGGGGCTCGTCTCCGTCATGCCATACGCGATCGTGATCTCGCTCAGATGCATCTTCGACACCACGCGTTTCATCGTCTCGATCGGACACGGCGAACCCGCCATGATGCCCGTGCGCAGACGGCTCAGATCGTACTTCGCAAAGTCAGGATGATCGAGTTCGGCGATGAACATCGTCGGCACGCCGTGCAGCGCCGTGCATTTCTCCTCGTGGACGGCGGCGAGCGTCGCGGCGGGATCGAAGGCTTCGCCAGGGAACACCATCGCGCAGCCCGTCGACACGCACGCGAGCACCGCCAGCACCATGCCGAAGCAGTGATACAGCGGCACCGGAATGCACAGCGAATCCTGCTCGGTCAGACGCATGGCCATCGCGATATAGCGCGCGTTGTTGACGATGTTCCGATGCGTCAGCGTCGCGCCCTTCGGATTGCCGGTCGTGCCGCTCGTGAACTGGATGTTGATCGCGTCGTCGGGGTGCAGCTTCGCTTCGAGCGCATCGAGTCGCGTCACGTCGAGTTGCTCGCGGCCGGTGCGCATCACATCGTCGAAATTGAGCATGCCGGGCGTTTTGCCCTCGCCCATTCGAATCACGGCGCGCAGCTCGGGCAGCTTCGCCGCGTCGAGCGCGTTCGGTGCGGCGTCGGCGAGTTCGGGCGCGAGCGCCTGCAGCATCTCCAGATATTGCGATGACTTGAACTGCTCGGCCGCGATGATCGCCTTGCAACCGACCTTGTTCAGCGCGTATTCGAGCTCCGCCAGCCGGTACGCCGGATTGATGTTCACGAGCGTGGCGCCCATGCGCGCGGTCGCGAATTGCGTCAGCAGCCATTCGACGCGATTCGGCGACCAGATGCCGACGCGATCGCCCGCCTGAATCCCGAGCGCGAGCAGGCCGCTCGCGAGCACATCGACCTGATCCGCGAACTCGCGCCAGGTCCAGCGAATGTTCTGCTCGCGGAAAACGACGGCCGGACGATCGGGAAATCGGCCCGTGGTTTCCAGTAGCAAACGCGAGACGGTCGCGTCGCTCAAAGGTGAGTCGGTCGCGCCGCGAACATAAGAAACGCCGTCGCGCGGTTCGATCTGCGCGCCGGCCTGCGTCGGTTCAGTTGCCATCGATGGTCTCCGCCAATGTGAATCGCCGCCCGATGAAGGCTAATTGGAGGCCATTGTGCATCGCAAAGACGCGTGCGGGCATTGAGTGTTTCCCCTCAAGACTCTTATGAATATACCGACGAATTTCTCGTCGAATCAACGAGATACGCAAATGCTGCCGGCCCGCCACATAACCGATATGCAGTTTTGCCCGCGCGATTTGCCGATTTGGAGCATAAAAAAAGCAGCCCGAAGGCTGCTTTTCGAACTGCTGAACGCTGCTTGCGTCGCGCGCTTAGTGCTTCGCGTGCGCCTTGCGCAGACGTTGGATCGCCGCGAGTTGCGCCGTCGCGTAAGCGAGTTCCGCTTGTGCGGTCGCGTACTCGAGCTCCGAGTTGTTGTTCTGAATCGCTTCCTCGGCGCGCTTCTTCGCCTGCTCTGCCTTCGCTTCGTCGAGATCGGCGCCGCGGATGGCGGTGTCGGCGAGCACGGTCACGATGCCCGGCTGGATTTCGAGAATCCCGCCAGCCACGAACACGAACTCTTCCGAGCCGTCTTCCGCCTCGATGCGCACCGCGCCCGGACGAATACGCGTGATGAGCGGCGTGTGGCCCGGCAGAATGCCGAGTTCACCCGCTTCGCCCGGCAGCGCGACGAACTTCGCCTCGCCCGAGAAGATCTGCTCTTCCGCGCTGACGACGTCTACCTTGATGGTTGCCATATGTGTCGACTCCTGAGGTGAGTGTGATTCGCGGACATCGGCCCTTCAGCCAACGTCCGCCGCAAAAACACCCGACCTTTACTGGATCTTCTTGGCCTTTTCGAAGGCTTCGTCGATCGTGCCGACCATGTAGAACGCCTGCTCCGGCAGATGATCGCACTCACCGTCGACGATCATCTTGAAGCCGCGAATGGTTTCTTTCAGCGGCACGTACTTGCCCGGCGAACCCGTGAACACTTCAGCGACGTGGAACGGCTGCGACAGGAAACGCTGGATCTTACGCGCGCGCGAGACCGACAGCTTGTCTTCCGGCGACAGTTCGTCCATGCCCAGAATCGCGATGATGTCGCGCAATTCCTTGTAGCGCTGCAGCGTTTGCTGAACGCCACGCGTGATCGTGTAGTGCTCTTCGCCGATCACGTGCGGGTCGATCTGACGCGAGGTCGAATCGAGCGGGTCCACTGCCGGGTAGATACCCAGCGACGCGATGTCACGCGACAGCACGACGGTTGCGTCCAGGTGGCCGAAGGTCGTAGCCGGCGACGGGTCGGTCAAGTCATCCGCAGGGACGTACACGGCCTGAACCGACGTGATCGAGCCGGTCTTGGTCGACGTAATACGCTCTTGCAGCTTGCCCATTTCTTCAGCCAGCGTCGGCTGATAACCCACTGCCGAAGGCATACGGCCGAGCAGAGCGGACACTTCCGTACCCGCCAGCGTGAAACGGTAGATGTTGTCGACGAAGAACAGCACGTCGAGGCCTTCGTCACGGAAGTGCTCGGCCATCGTCAGACCGGTCAGCGCGACGCGCAGACGGTTGCCCGGCGGCTCGTTCATCTGGCCGTACACCAGCGCGACCTTGTCCAGAACGTTCGAGTCCTTCATTTCGTGATAGAAGTCGTTCCCTTCACGGGTACGCTCACCCACACCGGCGAACACGGAATAACCACCGTGTTCCTTCGCGATGTTGTTGATGAGTTCCATCATGTTCACGGTCTTGCCCACGCCAGCACCGCCGAACAGACCGACCTTGCCGCCCTTCGCGAACGGGCAGATCAGGTCGATAACCTTGATGCCCGTTTCGAGCAGTTCGGTCGACGGCGACAGATCTTCGAATACCGGCGCGTTCTGGTGGATCGAGCGCAGCGTTGCCGATTCGATCGGACCTGCTTCGTCGATCGGACGGCCGAGCACGTCCATGATGCGGCCGAGCGTCGGCTTGCCGACCGGCACGCTGATGGGCTTGCCGGTGTTCTTGACCATCGTGCCGCGGCGCAGACCGTCGGACGAACCCAGACAGATGGTGCGCACGATGCCGTCGCCCAGCTGCTGCTGGACTTCGAGCGTCAGCTCGGTGCCTTCAAGAATGAGCGCGTCGTAGATCTTCGGCATGTGCTGACGCGGGAATTCCACGTCGATAACGGCGCCGATGCACTGTACGATCTTGCCTTCTACCAAAGCAGTAGTACTCATCGCATTTCCTTTAGATACTGTGTTCTTTCACGCGGCCGTCAGACCGCTGCGGCGCCGCCGACGATTTCCGACAATTCTTTCGTAATCGCGGCCTGGCGGCTCTTGTTGTAGACGAGCTGCAGTTCGTTGATCACGGTCTTCGCGTTGTCGGACGCGGCCTTCATCGCGACCATGCGCGCGGATTGCTCCGACGCCATGTTTTCCGCGACCGCCTGATAGACGAGCGCTTCGACGTAGCGGACCAGAAGTTCGTCCACCACGGTTTGCGCATCCGGCTCGTAGATGTAATCCCACGAGGTCTTCGGCGTTACACCGTCTTCGTCCTTCGCGTTCAGGTCATCCACCGACAACGGCAACAGCTGCTCGATCACCGCTTCCTGCTTCATCGTGTTGACGAAGCGCGTGTACGCGAGGTACACCGCGCTGATCTTGCCTTCCGAATACAGGTCGAGCTGCACCTTGATCGCGCCGATGAGCTTTTCCAGATGCGGCGTATCGCCGAGCTGCGTGACTTGCGACACGACGTTGGCCTTCAGGCGATTCAGGAAGCCAAGTCCCTTGCCGCCGATCGCCGACGCTTCGATCTTGATGCCGCTCTGATCGAGTTCCCTGATCTTGTTCAGCGACGCACGCTGGATGTTCGTGTTCATGCCGCCGCACAGACCCTTGTCGGTCGTGACGAGGATCAGGCCGGCGGTCTTCGCACCCTGGTTCTCCACCATGAACGGATGGCGATATTCCGGGTTCGCACGGCTCATGTGCGATGCGATTGCACGGACCTTGTCGGCATACGGACGGGCGGAACGCATGCGTTCCTGAGCGCGGCGCATCTTCGATGCGGCGACCATTTCCATCGCTTTCGTGATCTTGCGCGTGTTCTGCACGCTCTTGATCTTGCCGCGAATTTCCTTCATTCCAGCCATTGCTTACTCCTTGATCGAAGCCGCGCGGCGCCCGAGCACCGCGCGTTGCCTCTTAGTCCCGATCAATAAGCGCCCGACTTCTTGAAGTCCTTCAGCGCGGCATGCAGTGCGCCTTCGTCGTCCTTCGACAAGTCTTTATTGTCTTCGATGCGCTTCACCAGGTCGGCATGCTTCGTCTTCAGGTACTCGCGCAGGCCCTTTTCGAACGGGAGCACTTGCGCGACTTCCAGATCGTCGAGGTAGCCGTTGTTGGCTGCGAAGAGCGACACCGACAGCTCCCACACTTGCAGCGGCTGATATTGCGGCTGCTTCAGCAGTTCCGTCACGCGGCGGCCGCGCTCCAGCTGCTTGCGGGTGGCTTCGTCCAGGTCGGATGCGAACTGCGCGAACGCAGCCAGCTCACGATACTGCGCGAGGTCGGTACGGATACCGCCCGACAGCTTCTTCACGACCTTGGTCTGAGCCGCACCACCGACGCGCGACACCGACACGCCCGCGTTGATCGCGGGGCGGATACCGGCGTTGAACAGGTCGGTTTCAAGGAAGATCTGGCCGTCGGTAATCGAGATCACGTTCGTCGGAACGAACGCGGTCACGTCGCCGGCTTGCGTTTCGATGACCGGCAGTGCCGTCAGCGAACCGCTCTTGCCCTTCACTTCGCCGTTGGTGAACTTCTCGACGTACTCTTCCGAGACGCGAGCAGCACGCTCGAGCAGACGCGAGTGCAGATAGAACACGTCACCCGGATACGCTTCGCGGCCCGGCGGACGGCGCAGCAGCAGCGAAATCTGGCGATATGCCCAAGCTTGCTTGGTCAAGTCGTCATAGACGATCAGCGCGTCTTGTCCACGGTCGCGGAAGTATTCGCCCATCGTGCAGCCGGAGTAGGGCGCGAGGTATTGCAGCGCGGCCGAATCCGAAGCCGAAGCCGCGACGACGATGGTGTACGCCATCGCGCCGGTTTCTTCGAGCTTGCGCACCACGTTCATGATCGACGAAGCCTTCTGGCCGATCGCGACGTAGATGCAGATGAGGTCCTTGCCCTTCTGGTTGATGATCGCGTCGACCGCGACGGCGGTCTTGCCGCACTGACGGTCGCCGATGATCAGCTCGCGCTGGCCACGACCGATCGGCACCATCGAGTCGATCGACTTCAGACCCGTCTGCACCGGCTGCGACACCGACTTACGCCAGATCACGCCCGGAGCGATCTTTTCGATCGCGTCGGTCATCTTCGCGTTGATCGGGCCCTTGCCGTCGATCGGGTTGCCGAGCGCATCGACCACGCGGCCGATCAGTTCCGGGCCGACCGGCACTTCGAGAATGCGGCCCGTCGTCTTGACGGTGTCGCCTTCCGACACGTGTTCCCACGCACCGAGAATCACGGCGCCGACCGAGTCACGCTCGAGGTTCAGCGCGAGGCCGAAGGTGTTGCCCGGGAATTCGAGCATTTCGCCCTGCATCACGTCCGACAGGCCGTGGATACGCACGATACCGTCGGTCACGGAGATCACGGTGCCCTGGTTGCGAACGTCCGCGCTCGCTTCAAGGCCCTGGATCCGGCTCTTGATCAGCTCGCTGATCTCAGAGGGATTGAGTTGCATTATTCGCTCCTGATAGTCAATTCTGTTGCGTGCCAGCTAGGCGCTTCCTGGAAGCGTCAGGCGGTCAGAGCCGTCTGCATGCTGGCGAGGCGCGCGCGGACCGAGGTATCGAGCACTTCGTCGCCAACCGTCACGCGAACGCCGCCGATCAGCGAGTGATCGACTTCGACGGTCGGCTTCAGCTTGCGCTGGAACTTGCGTTCGAGGCTTGCAACGAGGTCGTTCAACTGTTCGCCTTCGAGGGGGAACGCGCTCACGATATGCGCATCGGCCGCCCCTTCACGGGCGTTCTTCAATTCGTCGAACTGGACGGCGATTTCCGGCAGCAGCGCCAGGCGATGATTCTCGGCCAGCATGCCGACGAAGTTCTTCGCCTGAGCATTACCTTGAGCGAGTGGCGACTTCACTGCGGCGAGCAGGAGATCGACGACTTGCTGACGGCTCACCTTCGGGCTCGTGGCGACGGATTCCACTTCGGGCAGACGCGCAACCTGAGCCAGCTCTCCGACGAAGGTGGACCAGCCCGCGAGATCGCCGCTTTCGGCCACGCGGAACAGCGCTTCTGCGTAAGGACGAGCGATGGTTGCAAGTTCGGCCATGATCAGAGCTCGGTTTTGAGTTGATTCAGCAGATCGGCGTGAGCCTTCTGATCGACTTCGCGCTTCAGAATCTGCTCGGCGCCCTTGACGGCCAGTGCGGCGACTTCAGCGCGCAGCGATTCGCGTGCCTTGACGATTTGCTGGTCGGCATCCGCCTTCGCTTGCGCGATGATGCGCGCGGCTTCGGCTTGAGCGTTGGCCTTGATTTCTTCTGCGACTGCTGCAGCGCGCTTTTCAGCGTCGGCGATGCGTTGCTGGCCGTCGTTGCGCGCTTGCGCGAGTTCCTGGTCGACGCGCTTGTGCGCTGCTTCGAGTTCCGCTTTGCCCTTGTCGGCGGCGGCGAGGCCGTCGGCAATCTTCTTCGAGCGCTCGTCGAGGGCGTTGATCAACGGCGGCCACACGAACTTCATCGTGAACCACGCGAGGATCAGAAACACGACCATTTGCGCAAACAGGGTTGCGTTGAGATTCACGGTGTTTCCTTAAACGTTGCTTGATCGGAGGTGAAACGGTTAAAAGGCGCTCATCGGCTGTTGAGCTCGATCAGCGCCTCATCCGTTCCGGTTAGCGTCTTTGAAAAGTCAGACGCAAACTTCCGAGGAACCTCAGCCTGCGAGCTTCGAGAGCAGCGGGTTCGCGAAAGCAAACAGCATTGCCACACCAACGCCGATCAGGAACGCCGCGTCGATCAGACCAGCCAACAGGAACATCTTGGTCTGCAGCGGGTTCATCAGTTCCGGCTGGCGGGCGCACGCTTCAATGTACTTGCCGCCCATCAGACCGATACCGATACAGGCGCCGATTGCACCCAGGCCGATGATGATGCCGATACCGATGGCGGTCAGACCCTGGATGTTGGCGATGAAAGCTTGCATGATCACTCCTTTGATTAAAGACTTTGGAACTGGATTTATAAAAAACGAAAACCTAAAACCTGAACGATTCCGGAACGTGCCGCAACGCGTCAGTGTGAGTCATGCGCCTGGCCGATGTACACCAGCGTCAGCATCATGAAAATGAACGCCTGCAACAGCACGATCAGAATGTGGAAGATCGCCCAAACCGTGCCTGCGACCACATGACCGATGAAGCCGAGCACGGAAGCGTCCGCACCGAACGTCCACATGCTGCCCAGAAGGGCGATCAGGAGGAACAGCAGTTCGCCTGCGTACATGTTGCCGAAAAGCCGCATGCCGAGCGAAACCGTCTTGGCGACGAACTCGATGATGTTCAGCGCGAGGTTCGGAATCCACAGCAGCGGATGCGCGCCGAACGGAGCCGACAGCAGTTCATGCACGAAGCCGCCGGCGCCCTTGATCTTGAAGTTGTAGTAGATCATCAGCACGAACACGCCGAGCGCGATGCCGATGGTGCCGTTGAGGTCAGCCGTCGGAACGATGCGATGATGGGGAAGCACTTCCGACAGACCCAGCCAGCCGATGACGCGCGACGGCAGATCCACGGGGATGAAGTCGAGCGAGTTCATCAGGGCGACCCAGACGAACACGGTCAGTGCGAGCGGAGCAATGAAGCGGCGGCTGCCGTGGATCATCGACTTCGACTGATCTTCGACCATTTCGACCAGCATCTCGATCGCGCACTGGAAACGGCCGGGAACACCGGACGTCGCCTTGCGCGCGGCAAGATGAAGAATGAAGATGGTTGCGAGACCGCACACGATCGACCAGAACAACGTGTCGAGATTCCAGACGTGAATGTCGAAAATCGACGTCTGTGCGTGCGTGGAAAGATTCTGCAAGTGGTGCGCAATGTACTCGGACGGATCCAGAGCGTGCGTTCCTTCGCTAGCTGCCATATCGTTAAAGCCACCCAAATTGTCAAAAATCTTTCGCCGCCCATCGCTTCCGAGCCGCCGCTTCGCGTCGCGGCTCCGGGGCAAGGGGCCCGAGTGCGGTACACGGTCCGCACTTGTTCATCCGTGATGCTACTTGCAACCTGTGCTGCAGGCACTTACCTGGGACGTCAAGAATCGTCACCGCAGCGCCATTGCCACCCAGTAAGTCTTGAGAGCGACGATGTACGTGACGAGCAGCGGCAACCACAACGCGCTCTTGTACCAGTACGCGACCGCCACGAACATGGCGATCGTCGCTCCCATCTTGAGCGCCTCGCCGATCATCCAGCTCATGATCGTCTCCGCGCCGCTCTTTGCGCTCAGGCGCGCGGCGAACAAGGCGCTCGGCACCCAGCAGATTGCTCCCCCCAGAAATGCGGACAGCGCAGCATCGCCCGGCGGCTTGTAGAACAGCCACCACAACAGCGTCGCACCCAGGGACAAAACCATTTGCGCTGCCACCACCTTAAACGGAGTGACACGCGATGGACGACTCACCTCGGGCCCAAACAGCTTCTGTGCCTGATCCCGCGTGAGCGGAACGATATTGTTATCTTGCGCTTCGGCATCCCACGATTCGCTCGACGAAGGGCGCGGCTGATTTCCGGAGGCGTTTTCATCGCCGGCTGAGTGAGCGTCCGGCGCTCGATTTTGCTCTCGCACCGCCTTCAAACCTTCAACCTAAAAGTCCCGGGAAATCACCTTGCGCTTTCGCTGCGCTTTCGAGGTGGCCTAGCTGATAAATCCGGGCGATTGTAAGCGATTGTTGTCACGGATTCAATAGTTTAGGTGCGTCAAAAACCAAGCAGACGAACCTTAAAAATTGGTCTCGAAAGCGAGACTTTCCTTGCAATTGCAAGGAGATTCTCAGTCCGTAGCGAAGCATTCGCCGGCGGTCAGATGAGCGCCCAGCCGATGACCGTTGCCACGATCCAGAACGGTATGGACACCATGTGAAACGGCATCCACATGCCTTTTTCGCCTGAAAGTCTGACGGCGATGAGATTCGCGAGCGAGCCGATCGCGATGCCGAAACCGCCGACGCTCACGCCGAACGCGAGGGCGCGCCAGTCCCTGGAGAACTCCGCGAGCACGATCGCGGCGGGCACGTTGCTGATCGCTTGGGATAGCACGGCGCCCGCTGCATAGGCGCGCACGGGCGTATTGATACCGATATGCGCGATGCCCGCGTGAATCGACGGCAACGCGGCCGCGCTGCGCAGCACGATGAACATCATCACGAAGATGAGCAGCAACAGCCAGTCGATCTTGAGAACGACTTCGCGGCGCCACACCAGGAAAACGAGCGCGAGGGCGGCAAGCGCGGGGCCGGCATGATGCGCGTCGGCGAGCGCGACGAACGCCGCGAATGCAAGCACGCTCACGCCGCACAGAAGAAGGTCGACGCGATGCTCTTCGACATCGCCGGACAAATCGAGCGGCGTGGCGCGAAACATCGCGAAGGTGACGATGCCGAGCAGCGCCATCAATGCGGCGCACAGCGGCAGCATCGTCCAGACGAAGGCCGGGAAGCCGACGCCGCTCGTCTGCCACAGGAAAAGGTTCTGCGGGTTGCCGAGCGGCGTGAGAATCGAGCCTGCGTTGACCGAAAGCGCGATCACGATGACGAGCCGCTTGATCGGCAAGGGCGCGAGCTTGTGCAACGACAACGCGAGCGGCACGACGGCAAAGAGCGCGACGTCGTTGGTCAGCACGGTCGACAGCCCCGCGGCGAGCGCCACGAGCAGCAACGCCAGCGTGCGCTCGCCATGAATGTGATGCACGAGCCGATGCGCCGACCACATCAGGAATCCTGACAATTCGATCGCTTTCGTCAGGATCAAAAGGCCGGCGAGCGTGAGCACGGTCTGCCAGTCGACGAGGCCGGGCAGCGACGACAACGGCCGCGGATGCGCGATCTGCAGCACGATGAGCGCGAAGACGAGGATCGCGAGAACCGGCTCTTTCGAGACGGCTCTCCAGATACGCGCCAGAACGTCGAAACGTGCGCGCTTGGCGTGGAACTCGGACAAGATGCGCGCGAAATCAGGCTGCCGGGGTCGGCGTTTCGACGCTGCCGCGCAGCTTCGTCAGAATGCCCTCGAGTGAGTCGAGATTGCCGAAATCGATGGTGAGCTTGCCGCGCCCTCGTCCGCCCAGCTTGATCTTGACGTTCGCCGCGAGCAGGTCCGACAACTCTTCTTCCAGCCGGCGAGTATCACGTCCGCCGTCGTTTGCGGCGCGTGCTTTTGTCGCGGGGGCTTCCTTGGTCGTCGCCGCAACGAGACGCTCGGTTTCACGCACCGACAAGCGTCGATTCACGACGTGATTGGCGAGCTGGATCTGCGTCGCGGCATCGACGGCGAGCAGCGCGCGCGCGTGGCCCATGTCGAGATCGCCGGCGAGGAGCATCGTCTGAACGGGTGTCGCCAGGTTTAAAAGGCGCAGCAGGTTCGATACGGCGCTGCGCGAACGCCCGACCGACTCGGCCGCCTGTTCGTGCGTGAAGCTGAATTCATCGAGCAGACGCTGAATGCCCTGCGCCTCTTCCAGCGGGTTCAAATCCTCGCGCTGGATGTTTTCGATCAGTGCCATCGCGGCGGCGGCCTGATCTGGCACGTTTTTTACGAGCACCGGCACTTCATCGAGACCGGCGATGCGCGCCGCGCGGAATCGTCGCTCGCCCGCGATGATTTCGTAGCGATCGTCGCCGATGGAGCGCACGAGAATCGGCTGCATCAGCCCTTGCGCGCGGATGCTCGCTGCGAGCTCCTGAAGCGCGCCTTCGTCCATGCGCGTTCGCGGCTGGTACTTGCCCGCCTGCATCTTGTCGAGCGGCAACACCGATGGCGTTCCCTCGCCGCGCACGGCTTCCGTAATGTCGACGCTGCCGCCGAGCAATGCATCCAGGCCTCGGCCCAAACCCTTCTTTTTCATTACAGCGCTCATTTCGGTTCCTCCGTCGGCGTTCCCTGCCGCATCGAATGGGTTTGTTTAGTGCATGTCGAGCGAACGTACACGCTCGATCATTTCCGCGCCGAACTGGATATAGGCCTGCGCCCCGCGCGACGACTTGTCGAACACGACGCCCGGCAGCCCGTAACTCGGCGCTTCGGCAAGGCGCACGTTTCGCGGGATCACGACATCGAACAATTTGCTGCCGAAGTGTTCCTTCAGTTGATCCGACACTTGCTGCTGCAGCGTAATCCGGGGATCGAACATGACGCGCAGCAGGCCGATCACCTTCAACTCACGGTTCAGGTTCGCGTGAACCTGCTTGATCGTGTTCACGAGGTCGGACAGCCCTTCCAGCGCGAAATATTCGCATTGCATGGGGATCACCACGCCGTGCGCCGCGCACAACGCATTGAGCGTCAGCAGCGAAAGCGCCGGGGGGCAATCGATCAGCACGAAGTCATAGTCATCGACTACTTCGTCGATTGCAGCGCGAAGAATGCGTTCGCGGTTCTCCATATGCACGAGCTCGACTTCGGCGCCCGCGAGTTCGCGGTTCGCCGGCAGCACGTCATAGTCGACGGCTTCCGGACGCGTGCGCGCGTCACGCAGCGTCACGCCATCGACGAGAACCTCGTAGACGGTGTTTTCGCACGCTGCCTTGTCGATACCGCTGCCCATCGTCGCGTTGCCCTGCGGGTCAAGGTCGATCAGCAGCACACGCTGGCCGAGCCCCGCGAGACTCGCCGCGAGATTGACCGCAGTTGTGGTCTTTCCAACGCCGCCCTTCTGATTTGCGACGCAGAAGATTTTTGCCATCGTTTTGTGTCCTCGTTTCTCTTCGCTGTCAGAAGATCAGCGTGCCTGGAATGGCGGATGAAAACCCTCAACGGACCGTCATATCGGCTCGACGGTAATCTCGACGAGATGCCGCTCCGCGTCGAGCATCGGCACGTTCAGACGCTCAATGCCCAGCACGGTGGCGCCCGGCGGGACGCGCGCGGCTTCGGCGTCGGGCCTCACACCCTTCATCGCGAGAATCCGTCCGTTGTCCGCAACCAGATGACGCGAAAGTGTAACGAAATCGGAGAGCTCTGCGAACGCGCGCGACACGATTACATCGAATTTTTCTGGTACTTCGATTCCCGGACGTAAACTTTCGACGCGCCCCGTCACTACCGCAAGATTGTTCAGACCTAACTGAACCTTCACCTGCGACTGAAACGCGGTTTTCTTGTGGACGATATCGTTCAACGTGACATGCAATTCCGGCAGCGCGATCGCCAATACGATTCCCGGTAAACCGCCGCCGGAACCGACGTCCAGCGCAGCCGCGGGTTGACGCGCCGACACCGCCGGGACGATCGCGAGCGAATCCAAAATGTGCTGGATCATCATCTGATGTGGATCGCGGATCGCCGTCAGGTTGTAGACGGAATTCCATTTGCCGAGCAGCGCAACGTAATCGAGCAGCTTTTGACTTTGCGACGAAGACAGCGTGAGACCGAGTTCGGCGACGCCCTTCTCGAGCGTCGTTGTGAGAGATAAGCTTCGCTCCGTCATTGAACCGCCGTCGTGTTACCGGAGGTTGAATCGTCGCCCGTCGAATTGCGGCCGCGACGGCCCGCGCCGCGCTTCAGATGAACCATCAGCAGAGAAATGGCAGCCGGTGTGATGCCGGAGATACGCGACGCCTGACCGATCGTCTCAGGGCGGTGCTGAATCAGCTTCTGGCGAGCTTCGAAGGACAGCCCGCGCACTTCGTTGTAGTCGAGCGCGTCAGGCAAGCGCGTGTTTTCCTGCGCGCCGTTGCGTACGATTTCGTCCGCCTGACGGTCGATATAGCCTTGGTACTTCACGCCGATCTCGATCTGTTCCTTGATTTGGGCGAGCAGAACCGGATCTTCGGCAAGCGGCGTCTCCGGACCGCACGCGCCATCGCGGAGCGCACAAATTCCATCGTACGAAACACCCGGACGGCGCAGCAGATCCGCCAAACTGTATTCGTGGTCGATTGGTTTACCGAGCAAAGTCGTCGCTTCTTCCGCGGGCAGCGTCTTCGGATTCACCCAAGTCGAACGAAGACGCTGTGTTTCACGTGAAACAGCATCGCGCTTGCGGCTGAATGCATCCCAGCGGATATCGTCGACGACGCCCAGCTCACGGCCAATCTCCGTCAGACGCATATCCGCATTATCTTCGCGGAGCGACAGACGATATTCTGCCCGGCTCGTGAACATCCGATACGGCTCCGACACGCCACGCGTGACGAGATCGTCGACGAGAACGCCCAGATACGCCTGATCGCGGCGCGGGGACCACGCTTCCTTCCCTCGCACGTGCAAACCAGCGTTGATACCCGCCAGCAACCCTTGCGCGGCGGCCTCTTCGTAACCGGTTGTGCCGTTGATCTGCCCTGCGAAGAACAAACCGTTGATCGCCTTCGTTTCGAGCGACGCCTTCAGCCCGCGCGGATCGAAGTAGTCGTACTCGATCGCATAGCCTGGGCGAAGGATATGCGCATGTTCCAGACCGCGCATCGAGCGGACGAGATCGAGCTGGACATCGAACGGAAGGCTCGTCGAGATGCCATTCGGATAGAACTCGTTCGTGGTGAGACCTTCCGGCTCCAGAAAAATCTGGTGAGCGTCTTTGGAAGCGAAACGATGAATCTTGTCTTCGATCGACGGGCAATAACGCGGCCCGACGCCTTCGATAACGCCCGTATACATCGGCGAGCGATCGAGACCTGAACGGATGATGTCGTGCGTCTGAGCATTCGTATGCGTCACCCAGCACGGCATTTGACGCGGATGCTGCTCTACCCGCCCGAGGAACGAGAAAACCGGAATCGGATCGAGATCGCCCGGCTGCTCTTCGAGCTTCGAAAAATCGATCGTACGGCCATCGATGCGCGGCGGCGTGCCGGTTTTGAGGCGGCCTTGCGGCAGCTTCAGCTCCTTGAGACGCGCGGAAAGCGAGATCGCAGCCGGATCGCCCGCGCGACCACCGACGTAGTTATTCAGGCCGACGTGAATCTTGCCGTCCAGGAACGTGCCCGCCGTCAGCACGACTGCGCGCGAACGGAATCGAAGCCCGACTTGGGTCACGGCACCGACGACGCGGTCCCCTTCGACCATCAAATCGTCGACGGCCTGCTGAAACAGCCACAAATTCGGCTGATTTTCGAGTCGATGGCGGATCGCCTGCTTGTACAGGAGGCGGTCAGCCTGCGCCCGGGTCGCCCGAACCGCCGGTCCTTTCGACGAATTGAGAATCCGAAACTGAATTCCCGATTCGTCCGTCGCGGCCGCCATAGCGCCGCCGAGAGCGTCGACTTCCTTGACGAGATGCCCTTTGCCGATTCCGCCAATCGACGGGTTGCAGCTCATCTGGCCTAGCGTCTCGATGTTATGGGTCAAAAGCAACGTTTTGCAGCCCATTCGAGCCGAGGCAAGCGCCGCCTCGGTGCCCGCGTGACCGCCGCCGACGACGATCACATCAAATTCTGTGGGATAAAGCATTGAGATATCGTGTACGAACGACACGAACCTAGAGAGGGAATAGCTTTGAATTATAACGGTTTCTCCCGCCCTCGAATTCGACCGGGCGGCTGAAGGCGAAAAAAATGGCGTGTTTCACGTGAAACACGCCACCAGATGACACCGCAAGCGTCGCGCTATGCGACCTTTTTCGTCAGACCAAGATAAGTTTCGATGACTTGCGGGTCGTGCTGAAGCGCATCGGCACTTCCCTCCAGCGCAAACTCGCCGGTTTCGAGAACGTAGCCGTAATCGGAAATCTGCAGGGCCGCCCGAGCATTCTGCTCGATCAAAAGGGTCGCGACGCCCGTTTGTCGCAGCGCGCTGATGATGTGAAAAATCTCCTTCACGATCAGCGGTGCCAGCCCGAGGCTCGGCTCGTCGAGCATTAGCAACTGCGGCTTTCCCATCAATGCACGGCCGACGGCCAACATCTGCCGCTCTCCGCCCGAAAGCGTGCCCGCCGCCTGCTTCCTTCGCTCTTTCAGACGCGGGAAAAGCGCAAAAACATGATCCATCTGATCGAGATAATTCCGCTCGCCCGCCTTCTTCCGTCGATACGCGCCGAGCACGAGATTGTCTTCGACGGCCATCGTCGCGAACAACTCGCGCTTTTCCGGCACGAGGCACATTCCACGTGAAACACGACGCTCAATCGCCAAGGCCGAAATATCCTCGCCGAGATAACGCACCACGCCCTTCGCGTGTCCCGTTTGCGGCAACGCGCCCATGATTGCATTGAGCAGCGTCGATTTCCCCGCTCCGTTCGGCCCGATGACCGATACGATCTGCCCTGCCCCGACGGTGAGCTTGCCGTCGTGCAACGCTTCGACTTTGCCATAGCGGACGGACAGGCCATCCACTTGCAGAATCGGGTTTCCTACTGCGTTCGATACGTTTGCCATCATTCCACCCCGCCCAAATAGGCTTCGAGCACCGCCGGATCCTTTTGAACATCTTTCGGCAATCCTTCGGCGATCTTGGTGCCGAACTCCATCACCACCAGCCGATCCGTCAGATTCATCACGAAATCCATGTCGTGCTCGACCAGAAGAATGCTCATCCCCTCGGCGCGAAGTTTTCGCAGCAAATCGGCGAGTTGTAATTTTTCTTGATACCGCAAACCGGCTGCCGGTTCGTCGAGCAGCAAGAGTGTCGGATCGCAGCACAGCGCCCGCGCGATCTCCATGATCCGCTGCTGACCGAGCGCGAGACTGCCGGCCTCACTGTAAATATGTTTGTCGAGACCGACGCGCTTGATCTGCTTCGCCGCCTCGGCCATCAATCGCGTCTCTTCGGCTGCATTCAGACGCACGACGCTGCGCCAAACGCCGGTGTTGCCCCGCAGATGTGCGCCGATCGCGACGTTTTCCAGAACCGTCATCCCGGGCAGCATCTTGACGTGCTGAAACGTCCGTCCTATGCCGCGTTTGACGATTTCCCGGGAAGTCAGCTTCTCGATGCGTTCGCCGTGGAAACTGATCGCGCCGCTGGTCGCCTGAAGAACGCCCGTGACCAGATTGAAGGTCGTGGACTTCCCCGCACCGTTCGGTCCGATCAACCCGATGATCTCGCCCGCCTTCACCTCGAAGCTCACGTCGTTGACCGCGACCAGCCCGCCAAACTGCTTGCGCGCCTTTTCTACGACGAGCAGACGTTCGCCGGCTGCTGGTTTGCTGCGTTGCGGCAAAGCATCGCCATGATCCGGCACATGCGCACGCGGCCCGCGCGGAAAGAGACGCGCCACGAAAGGCCACACGCCCTGTCGCGCATATTGCAGGAGCAGCACCATCACGACACCGAAAACGATCACCTCGAAATTGCCGTTAGCGCCGATCAGCTTCGGCAGCAGCGTCTGCAGGTAATCCTGCAGAACGGTGAGGATCGTCGCCCCGAGAATCGCACCCCAGACATGTGAGACGCCGCCCACCACCGCCATGAACAGGAATTCGATGCCGTGATTCAGCCCGAACGGCGTCGGGTTCACCGCCCGCTGCAAATGGGCGTACAGGAAGCCCGAAATGGCCGCCAGAACCGCGGCGTAGATGAAGATCACCACGCGCATCCACGCCGTGTTGACGCCCATCGCCTCGGCCATCGTGCCGCCGCCGCGCAGCGCACGAATGGCACGGCCAGGCCGGCTATTAAGCAGATTCTGAACGGAGATCACCGCGAGCAGCACGACAACCCAGATCAGGTAGTAGATGCTGCGCCCCGATTCCAGCTCCCAGCCGAACACGCTGAGAACCGGAATGCCGTTGATGCCGTCGTACTTGCCGAGCAGCTCCATGTTGCCGAACAGATAGAACAGCGACAGTCCCCACGCGATCGTCCCGAGCGGCAGGAAGTGCCCGGACAGACGCATCGTGATGAGGCCCAGCAGCAACGCGATAAACGCCGTCAGCACGACGCCCGCGATCAGCGCGAGCCACGGCGAGACGCCATAGCGCGTCGTCAGGAAGGCCGTCGCATAGGCGCCTACGCCGACGAACGCGGCCTGTCCGAAGCTCGTCATCCCGCCGATGCCCGTCAGCAGCACCAACCCGATCGCGACGATCGAATAGAGGCCGATGTAGTTCAGCAGCGTGATCCAGTACTCGGGCACGGCGACCGGTCCGGGCAGGATCGGCAACGCGAAGACGATCAGCAGAAAGATCCAGAAAGAACGGAATTTCATCGGCTTACTCCTCGTCTTCATCGGAATGCGGGCTCGCCAGGCTTCGCCACAGCAGGACCGGAATAATCAACGTGAAGACGATCACCTCCTTGTACGCGCTCGCCCAGAACGACGAATACGATTCGAGCAGTCCCACGAGCAGCGACCCCGCCGCCGCGAGCGGATAGCTCACCAGACCGCCGACGATAGCGCCCACGAAGCCCTTCAGACCGATCAGGAAGCCCGAGTCGTAGTAAATCGTCGTGATGGGCGCCACGAGCACGCCGCAGAGCGCGCCGAGGCCCGCCGCGAGCGTGAACGCGAGCCGCCCTGCCTGCGTCGTGCCGATGCCCACCAGCCGCGCGCCAAGGCGATTCACCGACGTCGCGCGCAACGCCTTGCCGGAGATCGAGCGATCGAAGTAGAAGTACAGCGCGGCGATCAGCACGACCGCCGTGCCCACGACCCACAAGCTTTGCCCGGAGATCGAGACGCTGCCGATATTGAAGTTGGCATCGGAGAAGGCCGTCGTGCGCGAGCCTTCCGCGCCGAACATCACGAGGCCGAGGCCGACCATCGCGAAGTGCACGGCGACCGCCACGATCAGCAGCAACAACGTGCTCGCTTCCGCGATCGGTTCATACGCCAGCCGATAGACGAACGGTCCCATCGGCACGACGATCAGAAGCGTGAGCGCGATCTGCGCGATCATCGGCAGAGGCTGCGCGAAAACGGCCTGCGTGATGCCCCACACCGCGACGGGAAACAGCAGATACTTGCCCGCCAGAACGGCGAGCAAACGCCCTTTCTGATGATATCGCGCAGGATGCCGAACGATGCCGGCGAGTTCGGCGACGAAACAGCCGACGCCCATCGCGATGAGCAAATAGCAGGTGGCGGGCAGCTTCTGCGTCTGCAGCGCGGCCAGCGTGAGTGCGCCATACGCGACGAACTCGCCCTGCGGAATGAAAATGACGCGTGTCACGGAGAACACGAGCACCAATGCGAGCGCGAGCAACGCGTAGATCGCGCCCGTGGTGATCCCGTCCTGCGCGAGGATCGCCGCAATCGATAAGTCCATTACTTCCTCTTCGGGGCTTCTATCAAACAGGCCGCGATACGACAGCAGCCGGAACATGGTCAAAGCGGCGCGCCGTTGCCGGTGCGCCGCTCGTTCATCTTGAAAATAGGAAACACGAACGCGCGATCAAGCGCGTCCCGTCAAGCTCAGTCGTTAAGCAGCTTCCACTTGCCATCGACGATCTGCACCATCACGCGCGCGCGATTGTCGAAGCCGTTGTGATCCGTCGGCGTCATGTTCATGATGCCGTGCGACACCGGCAGATCCTTCAGGTTTTCCAGCGCGGCGCGCAGCGCTTCGCGGAATTCCGGCGTGCCCGGCTGGCCCTTCTTCAGCGCTTCGGGAATCGCGCGCTGGAGCATCTGGCCGGCATCCCACGCGTGGCCGCCGAACGTCGAGAGCGAACCCGCGCCGTAGGCCTTCTCATACGCTTCCTTGTACGCCGCCGACGACTTCTTCACCGGATTGCTGTCCGGCAGCTGCTCGGTCACGAGCACCGGACCGGCGGGCAGGATTTCGCCCTCGCAGTCCTTGCCGCACACGCGCAGGAAGTCGTTATTGGCGACGCCGTGCGTCTGATAGACCTTGCCCTTGTAGCCGCGCTCCTTCAGCGCCTTCGCCGGCAGCGCCGACGGCGTGCCCGCGCCCGCGATCAGCACCGCGTCGGGGTTCGCGCCCATCGTCTTCAGCACCTGGCCCGTGACGGACGTGTCCGTGCGGTTATAGCGCTCGTTCGTGACGATCTTCAGCTTGTGCGCGGCGGCCGCCGTGTTGAACACGTTGTACCAGCCGTCGCCGTAGGCATCCGCGAAGCCGATGAAGCCCACCGTCTTCACGCCGTGCTTCTCCATGTAACTCGCGATCGCATCGGCCATGAGCGCGTCGTTCTGCGGCGTCTTGAAGACCCACGCCTTCTTCGCATCCATCGGCGCGATGATCGCGGCCGATGCGGCCATCGAGATCATCGGCGTCTTGCCTGCGGCGGCCGCATCGATCATCGCGAGCGAATTCGGCGTGACGGTCGAGCCGACGATCGCATCGACGTGATCTTCGTCGATCAGCTTGCGCGTGTTCTGCACGGCGCGGCTCGTGTCGGAACCGTCGTCGAGCACGATCCATTCGACCGACTTCCCGCCGATTTCCTTCGGCAGCAGCGCGACGGTGTTTTTCTCGGGAATCCCGAGCGATGCGGCCGGCCCCGTCGCCGAGAGCGTCACGCCGATCTTCACCTGCGCGAAGGCCGCGCCCGCACCCGCGAACAGGCTGCCCGCGATGGCGAGCGCGATGCCCGTCTTCATCCATGCTTTCTTCGTTTTCATTGCTTGTCTCCAAACGCGCACACTGGCGGTGCGTTGCTGCGAGTTGTTATCGATGCGACTTTCCAGGCCAATCAAAGAGCCGCCCCAATCTATTTACCGCGTTACTGCGTGCCAAGGCTGGTTTTCCCTGACCATTCGCACCATCGCGAGCGAGGCTGTGCGCCCTCTTCTTCGCAACGGCTTCCCACTGCACAGCGCAGAAAAAAGGCGCGTTCGAAACGACGCGCCTTTTGTTCTCCGGATCAGTTCACATGCGATCCCGTCAGTTGCCCGAGAGCTTCCACTTGCCGCCGGCGATCTCCACCATCACGCGCGCGCGCTGGTCCAGTCCGGAGTGATCGTTCGCGCTCATGTTGAAGATGCCGTGCGACGCGGGCAGATTCTTCGTCTCTTCGATGGCCGCGCGCAGCGCTTCGCGAAACGCCGGCGTGCCCGGCTGACCCTTCTTCAGCGCGATCGGAATCGCGCGCTGCAGAATGAGGCCCGCGTCCCACGCGTGACCGCCGAAGGTCGACACCGAACCCGCGCCATACGCGCCTTCATAGGCCTTCTTGTAGGTGAGCGCGGCCTGCTTTACGGGATTGCTGTCCGGCAGCTGCTCCGCCACCAGCAACGGTCCCGCGGGCAGGAACGTGCCTTCGCAGTCCTTGCCGCACACGCGCAGGAAGTCGTTATTGGCGACGCCGTGCGTCTGATAGATCTTGCCCTTGTAGCCGCGCTCCTTGAGCGTCTTCTGCGGCAGCGCGGCCGGCGTGCCCGCGCCCGCGATCAGCACCGCGTCCGCGTTCTGCGACATCATCTTGAGCACCTGGCCCGTCACCGATGCGTCGTTGCGCGCGAAGCGCTCGTTCGCGACGATCTTCAGCTTCGCGAGATCGGCGGCCTTCGAGAATTCCTTGAACCAGCTCTCGCCGTAGGCATCGGAAAAGCCGATGAACGCCACCGTCTTCACGCCGTGATTCGACATGTGCTGCGCGATCGCGGTGGCCATCAGGATGTCGTTCTGCGGCGTCTTGAAGACCCACGCCTTCTTCGCATCCATCGGTTCGACGATGCTCGCGGCGGCGGCCATCGAGATCATCGGCGTGTGCGTTTCGGCGGCGATGTCGGTCATCGCGAGCGAGTTGGGGACGACCGTCGAACCGAAGAGCGCATCGACGTGATCTTCGCTCGTCAGCTTGCGGGCGTTTTTCACGGCCTGGGTGGAGTCGGTGGCGTCGTCGAGAACGATGTATTCGACCTTTTGCCCGGCGATTTCCTTGGGCAACAACGCGACCGTGTTCTTTTCCGGAATGCCGAGCGACGCCGCCGGGCCCGTTGCCGAGACCGTCACGCCGATTTTCACGTCCGCCCAAACCTGATTGCTGAATACCGCCGATAATGCCGCGACAGCCATTGCGGCCGTCTTAACGCGTAAAGCCCACTTCATTGATTTGCGCCCCGTAAATCGTGTTTCTGCGTGAAGAACTGCCTGCGAATATGCCCATGATTCGCGCCCGCTTCGAATCGCCGACCAACGGGTCGGGAAATGCAGTTTAGCGGACGAAAGCGCCGCGCAGCAAGCGTTTTGAAGGGTTCGTGGTGCGCTTGAGCGTTGTTTTTTCGACGCTTTTGCAATGCCGCCGCGCAGATCCGGAAACCCTCGGGAAAACCCCGCCTAAAATGCCCGGCGGGATTTATTCGTATTATCGACGGGCAAATAAAAAAGCGCTGTTGGACTCATCCAACAGCGCTTTTCGGTTGGGCACTTTGTGCCTCATGTCTCCTCGTTCTCCACCTCAAAAAATCTGGGTGCAACAGAACTAGGACGCATGTTAAAGAACGCAACAGTGCCCGGCAACCTAGCATTTACCCTAGTGGTGCACAAAAGCACCTTAACGGGGCGTATTTCTTGCAATACAGCGCGCATCTCGCAAATGCCGATTGATTCGCAATTCAAACTAAATCGCGTCACCCTTGCAGCGGCCGAACGCGCGCGACGATCTCCCCGACGATCCCGCGACGGAACGCCAGCACGCACGCGATGAAGATAACGCCCGTCACGATCGTCACCGATTCGCCCAGCGAGTTGAACCACGACACGCCGGTGAGCCGCGCCATGCCGCTGCCGATATCGCCGAGCCGGTCTTCCAGCGCGACGATGATCGCCGCACCGAGCAGCGGGCCGAACATCGTGCTCATGCCGCCGACGAGCGTCATCAGGACGACGAGACCGGACATCGTCCAGTAGGCGTCGCCGAGCGTCTCGAAGCCGAGCACCAGCGTCTTCATCGAACCGGCGAACCCCGCGAGACCCGCCGACAGCACGAACGCGAGCAGCTTGTAGCGCGCCGTGTCGTAGCCGAGCGAGATCGCGCGCGGCTCGTTCTCCTTGATCGCGATCAGCACCTGCCCGAACGGCGAATGGACGATGCGCACGATCAGCGCGAACGCGAGCAGCATCACGACGAGCACGACGTAATAGAGCGTGATGTCGTTGCCGAGATCGACGGCATTGAAGAGCTTGCCGCGCGGCACGCCTTGCAGACCGTCCTCGCCGTGCGTGAACGGCGCCTGCAGGAAGACGAAGTAGACCATCTGCGCGAGCGCGAGCGTGACCATCGCGAAGTAGATGCCCTGGCGGCGAATCGCGATCAGCCCGGCGACGAGACCGAGCAGCGTCGCCGCCGCCGTGCCCGCGATCACGCCGAGCTCCGGCGTGAAGTTGAGCGTCTGGATCGCGTAGCCGGTGACGTAGCCGGCGGAGGCGAGGAACATCGCGTGCCCGAACGACAGCAGCCCCGTGTAGCCGATCAGCAGATTGAACGCGGCCGCGAAGAGCGCGAAGCACAGCACCTTCATCATGAACAACGGATACACGCCGACGAACGGCGCCACGATCAGGCCGATCAGCAACAGGCCGTAGAGCGCTTTTCTCTGCATCATTTTTCCTTGCCGAAGAGTCCTGCCGGGCGAATCATCAACACGATCGCCATGATGACGAAGACGACCGTCGCGGACGCTTCCGGATAGAACACGCGCGTAAAGCCTTCGATCACGCCGAGCAGCAGACCCGTGAGAATCGAGCCCATGATCGAACCCATGCCGCCGATCACGACGACCGCGAACACGGTGATGATCATCGACTGGCCCATCAGCGGCGACACCTGAATGACCGGCGCGGCGAGCACGCCCGCGAACGCCGCAAGCGCGACGCCGAAGCCGTAGGTGAGCGTGATCATCATCGGCACATTGACGCCGAACGCCTCGACGAGCTTCGGGTTCTCCGTGCCCGCGCGCAGATAGGCGCCGATGCGCGTCTTCTCGATGACGAACCACGTCGCGAAGCACACGACGAGCGACGCGACGACCACCCACGCGCGATAGTTCGGCAGGAACATGAAGCCGAGATTGGTCGCGCCAGACAGCAGCGACGGCACGTCGTAAGGCTGCCCCGACGAGCCGTAAATGGAGCGGAACACGCCTTCGACCACGAGCGTGAGACCGAACGTGAGCAACAGCCCGTAGAGATGATCGAGCTTGTAGAGCCAGCGCAGCATCGAACGTTCGACGAACACGCCGAAGAGTCCCACCACGAGCGGCGCGAGCACGAGCATCGCCCAGTACGGAATGCCGAGGTAGGAATAGCCCATCCACGCGAGCATCGCGCCCAGCATGAAGAGCGCGCCATGCGCGAAGTTGATGACGTTGAGCAGGCCGAAGATCACCGCGAGCCCGAGGCTCAGGATCGCGTAGAACGAGCCGTTCACCAGCCCGAGCAGCAGCTGGCTCATCATCGCGGCGAGTGGAATGCCGAAAATTTCCATTGAACCTGCCGTCAGAAACGTGTTGACGCGGTTGCGGCGGCAAGGCGGCCCCGAGCCGCCTGCCGCGCGAACGCGCTGAAGCACTCGCTCACTACCGAACGCTTACTTCCAGAGCTTGCAGCGCGACTCCGCCTTCGTGCCGAACGCCTGATCGCCCGGAATCGTCGCGGTGATCTTGTAGTAGTCCCACGGCTCCTTCGATTCCGACGGCTTCTTCACTTCCATCAGGTACATGTCGTGGATCATCGAGCCGTCTTCGCGGATATAGCCCTTCGCGTAGAAGTCGTCGATCTTCGCCTTCTTGAGCTGCTCCATGACCTTGTCGCTGTCGGACGTGCCCGCGGCCTTCACCGCGTTCAGGTAGGTCGTGACGGCCGAGTAATCCGCGGCCTGCAGGCTGCCCGGCATCTTCTTCATCTTGCCGAAGTAGCGCTTCGCCCACGCGCGCGTCTTGTCGTCCTTGTTCCAGTACCAGCTATCCGTCGCCACCAGTCCTTGCGTCGTTTCGAGGCCGAGCGAGTGGATATCGGAGATGAAGATCAGCAGCGCGGCGATTTTCATCGACTTGGTGATGCCGAATTCCTTCGCGGCCTTGATCGAGTTGATCGTGTCGCCGCCCGCGTTCGCGAGGCCGAGCACCTGCGCCTTCGAGCCCTGCGCCTGCAACAGGAACGACGAGAAGTCCGACGCCGACAGCGGATGACGCACTTCGCCGAGCACCTGGCCGCCGTTTGCCTTCACGACATCGGCGGTATTCTTTTCGAGCGCCTTGCCGAACGCGTAATCGGCGGTCAGGAAGTACCACGTCTTGCCGCCCTGCTTGGTCACCGCGGAACCGGTGCCTTTCGCGAGCGCCATCGTGTCGTACGCGTAGTGCACCGTGTACGGCGAGCATTGCTCGTTGGTCAGGTTGTCCGCGCCCGCGCCGATGTTGATGTACGGCGTCTTCTTCTCCGCCGCGACCTGCGCGGTCGAGAGCGCCGTCGCCGAATTCGTTCCGCCGATGATCACGTTCACGCCGTCACGGTCGATCCATTCGCGCGCGCGCGACGCCGCGATATCCGCCTTGTTCTGGTGATCCGCATAGACGAGTTCGATCGGCTTGCCGTTCACTTTGCCGCCGAAGTCCGCGATCGCCATGCGGATCGCTTCGAGACCGCCCTGGCCATCGATATCCGCATAAAGGCCCGACATGTCGGTGACGAAGCCGATCTTCACGGTGTTGCTGTCGGCGGCGTTGGCGCTCGTGCTCATCACCGCCACACTCGCCGCCGCAGCCGCAAAGCACAGAGTAGAGAGGCGCGCGAGGGTCTTCTTTTTCATTCCAGTCTCCATGAGTTTTGATTTGATGCGGTGTTACTGGTGTTGCCCTTCTCAACCTGCCGTGTTGCGCGCGGCTCAGACGCCGAGCAGTTCGTGCAGCACCGGCATCTTCGCTTCGAGTTCCCCCGCGCCGAAATGCTCGACGATATTCCCGTGCTCCATCACGTAAAAGCGGTCCGCGAGCGGCGCCGCGAAACGAAAATTCTGTTCGACCATGACGATCGTGTAGCCGCGCGACTTCAGCATGAGGATCATGCGCGCGAGTGTCTGCACGATGACCGGCGCGAGACCTTCCGAGATTTCATCGAGCAGAAGCAGATTGGCGCCCGTGCGCAGAATGCGCGCGACGGCCAGCATCTGCTGTTCGCCGCCCGACAGACGCGTGCCTTGCGACGCGCGGCGCTCTTTCAGGTTCGGGAACATCGAATAGAGTTCGTCGAGCGACATCGCGTCTTTTGCGCTGCCGATCATCGGCGGCAAAAGCAGATTTTCCTCGCAGGACAAGCTCGAAAAAATGCCGCGCTCCTCCGGACAATAGCCGACCCCGTAATGCGCGATCTTGTGTGTAGCAAGGCCGATGGTTTCGTGTCCCGCGACGCGAATCGACCCCGTCCTTCGACCGGTCAAACCCATGATGGCGCGCAGCGTGGTCGTGCGGCCCGCGCCGTTGCGGCCGAGCAGCGTGACCACTTCGCCGCGGTTCACCTTGAGGTCCACGCCGTGCAGGATGTGCGATTCCCCGTACCACGCCTGCAGGCCCGAAATTTCCAGCGCAGGCACATTGCCCGCAGCGCCGTTCGCCTCGCGCGAGCGGCGCTCCTCCACAATCGTACTCATGCATGCGCTCCGGTGAGCGCCGCATCGGCGCTGCCCATGTAGGCTTCCATCACGAGCGGATTCTTCGACACTTCCGCGTAGCTGCCCTCGGCCAGCACCTCGCCGCGCTGAAGCACGGTGATGGTGTCGGAAATGCCCGCGATCACGTTCATGTTGTGTTCGACCATCAGGATCGTGCGGCCCGCCGATACTTTTTTGATCAGCGCCGTCACGCGGTCGACGTCCTCGTGGCCCATGCCTTGCGTCGGTTCGTCGAGGAGCATGAGCTCCGGCTCCATCGACAACGTGGTCGCGATCTCCAGCGCGCGCTTGCGCCCGTACGAAAGTTCGACGGTTTTCGTATCGGCGAAATCGGTCAGGCCGACTTGCGTCAGCAGATCCATCGCCCGGTCGTTGAGTGCATCGAGAGAACGTTCGCTGCGCCAGAAATGGAACGACGTGCCCAGTTGCCGCTGCAAGCCGATGCGCACGTTCTGCAGCACGGTCAAATGCGGAAACACGGCGGAAATCTGAAACGAGCGGATGATGCCGCGCCGCGCGATATGCGCCGGCCGCTCGCGCGTGATGTCCGTGCCATTGAAAACGATTTGGCCCGCAGTGGGCTCGAGAAATTTGGTGAGCAGGTTGAAGCAGGTGGTCTTGCCTGCGCCGTTCGGTCCGATCAGCGCATGGATCGAACCGCGGCGAACGCGCAGGTTCACGCCATTCACGGCCGTGAAGCCTTTGAATTCCTTCGTGAGTCCTCGCGTTTCAAGAATGGTGTCGCCGAGAATCATGTCCCCTTCCATGCGAAGTGAGACGCTTGGCAAACTCCGTTCGCCTGCGCCTTATTTTTTCTTTCCGCGCGCACCCGAACGTTGTCTCCATTCCGGTACTGCTTGCCTCGCGCGCCGCTGTTGCGGCCGCACAAAGCGTGCACGTGGCATGCCGAGCATCACTAATTCCGGGGCCATTGTCGCGCCAATGATGCAGCGCAATCATTGGGATTTGCACTTACTAACGATTTGCTTGGAGTGCCGTCGCATGCACGCAATAAGGGCATGAGAGCGCTTATTCCGCCCGCCTATAAGCATTCATCGATGCAGCGTCATGCGCGCGCCATCCGCATGTCATCTCAACATGTGAGGCGCGCGATTCATCCGCCGGTCATGCGAGCGCCGTCGCGATCACTTCCTGCGCTTCGAGGCCGCGCCGGTCTTCGCGGATCATGTCGCTCGCGCGCTCGGCGATCATGAGCGTCGGCGAGTTCGTGTTGCCCGATGTGATCGTCGGCATCACCGATGCATCGACGACACGCAGGCCGCGCACGCCGATCACGCGCAGGCGGCTGTCGACGACCGCGCCCGGATCGTTGTCCGTGCCCATGCGGCACGTGCCGACCGGATGAAAGATCGTCGTGCCGATACTGCCCGCCGCTTCGACGAGTTCTTCCTGCGTCTGGAACTGGATGCCCGGAAGAATCTCTTCGGGCGCGTATTGCGCGAGCGCGGGCGCGCCGGCGATGCGCCGAGTGAGCCGCAACGAATTCGCGGCGACTTCGCGATCGCGTTCCGTCGAGAGATAGTTCGGTGCGATGAGCGGCGCCGCATGCGCATCCGGCGATTCGATATGCACGCTGCCGCGCGATGTCGGCCGCAAGTTGCACACGGATGCGGTGAACGCGTTGAACGCATGCAGCGGCTCGCCGAAGCGTTCGAGCGACAGCGGCTGAACGTGATATTCGACATCGGCGCGCGTGATCGATGCATCGTCGGGATTGGACTTTGCGAATGCGCCGAGTTGCGATGGGGCCATCGACATCGGGCCGCTTCGCAGCAGCGCGTATTGCATGCCGATGAACAGCTTGCCCCACCAGTGCGCGGACAAGGTGTTGAGCGTGCGCACGCCGTTCACTTTGTACGCCATGCGCAATTGCAAGTGGTCCTGCAGATTTTCGCCGACGCCGCGCAGGCTCTTTATGACGTCGATGCCTAAACGCTGCAGACGCGCGCCATTGCCGATGCCCGAGAGTTCCAGTATCTGCGGTGAATTCACCGCGCCCGCGCTGAGTATCACTTCGTCACGCGCGCGCGCGATGTAATCCACATCGCCGCCGCGATATTCCACGCCGACGCAACGCGTGCCTTCGAACACGAGACGTTGCGTGTGCGCGCCGGTGATCGTCGTGAGATTCGGGCGCTTCATCGCTTCGCGCAAGAAAGCCTTCGCCGCGTTCCAGCGGATGCCGCCGCGCTGGTTCACATCGAAATATCCGACGCCCGTGTTGTCGCCGCGATTGAAGTCGTCGGTGGCGGGAATGCCGGTTTGCTGCGCGGCCCGCGCGAAGGTTTCGAGTATCTTCCACTTGAGGCGCTGCTTCTCGACGCGCCATTCACCGCCCGCGCCGTGCCATTCGTTCGCGCCCGCGTGATGGTCTTCGCTGCGTTTGAATATCGGCAACACCGAATCCCATGACCAGTTCGGATCGCCGCTGATATGCGCCCAATCGTCATAGTCCTCGCGCTGGCCGCGCATGTAGATCATGCCGTTGATCGACGAGCATCCGCCTAGCACTCTTCCGCGTGGGTAGGACAGTTTTCGGCCGTTCAGGCCGGGCTCCGGTTGCGTCTTGTAAAGCCAGTCCGTGCGGGGATTGCCTATGCAGTACAGATAGCCGACGGGGATGTGAATCCAGTGATAGTCGTCCTTGCCGCCCGCTTCCAGCAGCAGAACGTTCACGTTCGGGTCCTCCGTCAGGCGGTTTGCAAGCACGCAGCCAGCCGTGCCCGCGCCCACCACGATGTAGTCGAATTCGCCTTCGAGCTTGCGGGCGGTTTGTTTCATCGGGGTTTGTCTCCTTCTTTCTTGCTTTGTGCTTTTGTGTATGGCCTGTCGTCGTGTCGGTCTATTCGCGCTGCCCCTATGCGGGGCGGCAGTCACTTTCTTTGCTGCTGCAAAGAAAGTAACCAAAGAAAGCAGCTTCTCAGGCCCGCGGTCACACGCACGTTGGGTAGTTCTCTCGTCCACCGTGGCTCTCGCCTAAAGAGTGCCCTCATAGGCCCCATCCGGCCTGGATCGCGCACGGTCCGTCACATCGCGCCGCATTTCTGACTGGTTCAGCTCCAAACTGCTCCGCCCCTGCGCTTCGCGCGGGCGTTCGGTCCACTTTTCCTAGAGTACTTCTGCTTCGGTTTCTCTTTCCAATCAGATATGTTCAATTGGGATATAAGAAGCTTTAATATCAGGCGATGGACTACACCCTCCTCCGCGCCTTTCTCACCGTCGCCCGCGAAGGCAATCTCACGCGTGCCGCCGCTCAGCTGCATCTCACGCAACCAGCCGTCAGCCTCCAGATCAAAAACCTCCAGGAAATGCTCGGCGTCGTCCTCTTCTCGCGGACCTCACACGGGCTCCTCCTCACCCGCGACGGCGAAGCGCTCCTTCCTCACGCCGAACGCGCCCTCGTCGCCGCCGCCGACGTTCAACGTGCCGCCGCTGCATTGCGGCACGAAGTCAGCGGGACACTGCGCATCGGTACGATTCTCGATCCCGAATTTCTCCGGCTCGGCGGCTTTCTGCGGCAACTCGTCGAAACGCATCCGCGCATCGAGACCTCTTTGCGGCACGGTATGTCAGGCTGGGTGCTCGAGCGCGTCAGGGCGCGTGATCTCGATGTCGGCTATTACATCGGCGATCCAGCCATCGACGGCACCCGCGACGGCGAACGGTTTCACGTCGTCAAGCTCACGCCGTTTCTCTATCGCGTGCTCGCGCCGGCCGGCTGGCATCATCGGGTCAATAAAGGCAAGCGCAACTGGGCCGCGCTCGCCAAGCTGCCGTGGATCTGGACGCCGCCCGAATCCGCGCACAACCGGCTCCTGTCGCGCATCTTTCGCGAAGCAGGCGCAATGCCGGTGATCGTCGCCGAAGTGGATCAGGAACCGTCGATGCTCGATCTCGTGAAATCAGGCGTCGGTCTCTCGCTCGCGCGCGATTCGATCGCGCTCGCGCAAGCCCATGCGCACGCGCTGACCATCGTCGATGGCGTCACCGTGCCGACACAGTTGTCCTTCGTCGCGCTCGCGGAACGTCGCGAAGAACCGGCGATCGCCGCAGCGCTGCGGCTGATCGACGCGCAATGGGCCGTCTGAGGGCAAATCCCGACCTCGCGCGCAAGGACATTCAAGCGTCCTTCATCGATCGTCTGCTAGTCTGAGTGCTCTTTTTTTACATTCAACCGTGTTCTAGGAGTCTTCATGGCACGCAACATCGAAATCAAGGCGCGCGCGCATCAATTCGAGCAGTTGAGGGAACGCGCAGCCGCGCTCGCCCCCGACGCGCCGCTGGTTTTTCGCCAGCAAGACTTCTTCTACGACGTGCCCACCGGCCGCCTCAAGCTGCGCCAGTTCGACGACGGCACGCCGTCCGAGCTGATCTTCTATCAGCGCGACGACCGCGACGGCCCGAAAGTCTCGTATTACTCGCGCAGTCCTGTGACGAATCCCGAAGCCATGCACGCGCTGCTCGCGCAGGCGCTGACGACGCGCGGCATCGTTTCGAAGGAACGGCATGTATTTCTCGTCGGGCGCACGCGGATTCACCTCGACCGCGTGGACGGCCTCGGCGATTTCATCGAGCTGGAAGTGGTGCTCGGACAGGACGACGACGAAGCCGGCGGCGAAGAGGAAGCGCACGCCATGTTCGCGCGCCTCGGCGTGGCGCAGACGGATCTCGTGCCGCTCGCCTACGTGGATCTGCTCAGTCCCGAGGCGTCGTCGGCGAGGTGAGACAGCGGCAGCGGGCCGTTGCGCTTGAACGTCGTCAACACGATGTTCGAGCGCACGCTGTCGACGCCCGGCACGCGCATCAGCTTTTTCATCACGAAACCCGACAGCGCGTTCAGATCCGGGGCGACAATGCGCAATAAATAGTCGGCGTCGCCCACGGTTGCGTGGCATTCGAGCACTTCGGGCAGCATTTCGATCTGCTGCTGAAACTGCTCGATGATCGAATCGCCATGATGCTTCAGCTTCAGGCTCGTGAACGCCGTCACCCCGAGGCCGAGCTTTTCCGGCCGCAAGACCACCCGATATCCTTCGATCACGCCCGTCGCTTCAAGCCGCTGCAGACGCCGCCCGATCTGCGATGGCGAGAGCGGCACCTGCTCGCCCAGTTGCTGATGCGTGGCACGCCCGAAGCGCTGAAGCACGTCGAGCAGGGCGAGGTCGAAATGATCGAGTTCGAGCATGAGGCGGATATGCGCAAAAGCCGTGGTGAATGCGACTTTAGCGCAATCGCGAGTGCGCACTCACAAACCCCTCGCGCGAGAGGGCCGTTTTGCGCGTATTTTTCGAATGACTTACAGCAGCAAACAACGTAACGCACGTGTTACCAATCATGACATCGCGAAAGGTGAGATTTCGCGCGCAATCCCGTCAAATCGATATAAACGCAAGCATTCGAACAGCTAAAAGAAAGCTCGATCGTCAGTTACCTTTCAGTCTCGGCAACCATTCCTGAATCGATCGTAAGCTTCCCAGGCGGCGCGGGCTTCGTCGTCCAGCTGCTCAGGCGGCAGGCCGGACTGACGCTGTACAATCAGCAGCGCATAGGGCCTGGACAATGCGCTCGCCTCCTTGCAGAGGCTGAGTTCGTCGCCGCTAGACGGGGAGCGGCCGCGCCAGTAATTGATCGCGGCTTCGAGTTCGTTGATCGAGATGACAGCCATGTCCGGGCAGAAATACATTCGGTGTACGGCCGCTCGCGGCTTCAGGAACAGGGCCGCGCACGCCGCATGAAATGTGAGTTTTGAACCGGCTCGAGCCCGCGCCGCACCGTCGCGCATGTAAGCATGCCACCGGCGGCCCCGCCCGCTTGAGCTCAACCCATTGTACTTGAGCGACTCCATGCGAATCCTTCTGATCGAAGACGACCGCCCCATCGCGCGCGGCATTCAAAGCAGCCTCGAACAATCCGGCTTCACGGTCGACATGGTGCACGACGGCATCTTCGCCGAACAGGCGCTCGCGCAGAACCGCCACGAGCTCGTCATTCTCGATCTCGGCTTGCCCGGCATCGACGGCATGACGCTGCTCTCGCGTTTCCGCCAGAGCAATCGTCATACGCCGGTGATCATTCTCACCGCGCGCGACGAACTGCACGACCGCGTGCAAGGCCTGAACAGCGGCGCCGACGACTACATGCTGAAGCCCTTCGAGCCGCAGGAGCTCGAAGCGCGTATCCGCGCGGTCATGCGCCGCAGCGGCCCGCACGGCGACGTGCCGCGCCCCGAAGTGTCGCTGGGCGGCCTGCGTCTGTCGGGCGTCGATCGCCGCATCTTCAACGACGAACGTCCGCTCGAACTCTCGCCGCGCGAATTCGCGGTGCTCGAAATGCTGCTGCTGCGCCACGGCCGCGTCGTGAGCAAGGCGCAGTTGCAGGATCATCTGACGCACTTCGGCGGCGATCTCGGCGATACGGCCATCGAAGTCTATGTGCATCGCGTGCGCAAAAAGCTCGAGAACACGCGCGTGGAAATCGTGACGGTGCGCGGCTTCGGCTATCTGCTTCAGGAGATCCGGCAGGCGGCCTAACGCTTCTGCCGTCCACCGCCTTGCGATTTCCCACCCGCCGCGCGGGCGATCAGCGTTTCGCCCGCGAAGACTGGCTCGATCTGGCGCGATCGAAAGCCACCAAGACGCCGGCGCCGCCGAGTCTGCGGCGCACGCTGCTGCGCCGTCTCGCCGCGCCGTTGTCCCTGCTCGCGCTGATGTCCGGCCTCATGGCCTATTGGCTCGCGTGGCAATACACGCAGCATGTCGTCGACCGCTCGCTCGCGGATCTCGCCACCGCCATCTCCAAGCAGATTCAGCTCGCGGGCGTCGATGCGCCCGTCACCGTGCCGCCGCTCGCCCAGGCGATGTTCTCCGATCCCGTCGAGCAGCTCATCTACCGCATCAGCACCGGCGACGACGAAATCGCCGGCGAACCCGACCTGCCGCTCACCGGCACCAACGTCCGGCGCATTCACTACGCGTACGTCTTCGAGACGCACTTTCAGGGCGTCTCCGTGCGCGCGGCGCAAGTGCGCGTGCCGCAGCCGACCGGCAATCCGATCGTCGTCGAAGTGGCGCAGCGCGTCGGTTCGCGATATCGGATCGCGGTGGAGTTCCTCATCGCGATCATGATGCCGCTTCTGTTGCTGCTGCTCGCGGGATGGGTGATCGTGTGGCGCGTCGTGAATCAGCAGCTGAACCCGCTCACCGATCTCGCCGACGCGCTCAATCAGCAGACGCACATCTCGCTCGAACCCGTCGACGAAACGTATGTGCCCGGCGAAATCCGCCCGCTCACGAGCGCGATGAACGCCCTGCTCGTGCGCCTGCAAACCGCGCTCGACGCGCAGCGCAAATTCATCGCCGATGCCGCGCATCAACTGCGCACGCCGCTCACCGCGGTCAAGCTGCACGCCGAGCAGGCGCTCAGCTCGCGCGATCCGGCGAAGGCGGTCGAGGCGGTGAAGGAACTGCGGGCATCGGCGGATCGTGCGGTGCGCTTGTCGAATCAGTTGCTGTCGCTCGCACGCGCCGAGCCGGGCGAACAGGCGGCGCGTTTCGCCGATTTCGATCTCGCCGCGCTCGCCTTCGAAACCGGTGCGGAATGGGTGCCGCGCGCACTAGCGGCGCGCGTCGATCTCGGTTTCCAGCGCCTCGACGATCCCGAGAACGAGCATCCGCTGATCGTGCGCGGCAATGTCGTGCTCGCGCGCGAAGTGCTCGCCAATCTGATCGACAACGCGCTCAAGTACATTCCGCCGTTCCGCATCGAAGGCGCGCGCATCACGATGTCGGTCACGGAATGGACCGATGCGAACGGCCGCCGCTTCGGCGAAGTCGTCGTGGAAGACAACGGCCCGGGCGTGCCGCCGGATCAGCAGCCGGATCTCTTCAAGCGCTTTTTCCGCGGCGACGGACAAAGCGTGGAAGGCGGCGCGGGTCTCGGACTCGCGATCGTTCACGACATCCTGGCGCTGCACGGCGGCACCGTGCATTACGAAGATGCACCTGGCGGCGGCGCGCGCTTCATCGTGCGCATGCCGCTCAAGGACGAAAAACCGGCTGCGGAATGAAAAAGAGCCACGATCGCTTTCTTCGACCGTGGCTCTTTCCGAAACGTCGTGCGGCTTACTTCTTCTTTTTCTCTTTTTCTGCCTTCACCGCGAGCATGGTGCCGCGGCATTTCTTCGCGCCGCACCGGCATTCGTATTCTTTCTTGAGCTTCTTCGTGATGCGGCCTTCGATGACGAGACCGTAGTCGTAGTTCAGCTCTTCGTCCGCCTCGATGTCGCGCAGCGCGTGAATGAAGACGCGCCCTTCGACTTCCTCGGCCTCGCAATTCGGCGCGCACGAATGGTTGATGTACTTCGCGCTGTTGCCCTCGATCTTGCCGTCGATCACGCGGCCGTCGTCGAGTGCGAAGTAGAACGTGTGATTCGGCTCGTCCGGATTGTGCGGATGGCGACGCAGCGCTTCCTTCCACGAAATGCGCTCGCCCTTGTATTCCATCACCTGCTCGCCCGCGGCGATCGGTTTCACTGCAAACACGCCTTTGCCGTGCACGCCGGAGCGGCGAACGGTGACCCTGCGTGAACTCATCGAACGAATCCTTAAATAACGCTTCGCTCCCGCGCGATCGGGATGAACATCGGGATGAAAAAAAACGCGGTGGCTTCGATGCCGCCGCGTTCGCCCGGTTGAACCTTCGTGTTCAACACACCGGTATCCTACACTTTCAGCACGCGAATGCTCAACTGTCCAGGGGATACGAACCAAGTTTCAGCGCTGGCCGATTGTGATCTCGCCGAAGAGGTTCTTCTGGTCGCGCGGCTGCGAGCGCCAGTACTGCGGCGGCGCCGCGACGGTCGCGCCCAGCTCGGCGGCCGCGTGCCACGGCCAGCGCGGATCGTAGAGCATCGCGCGCGCCATCGCGACGTAATCCGCCTTGCCGCTCGCCACGATTTCCTCCGCTTCCTTCGCCTCCGTGATCAGGCCGACGGCCACGGTGGTCACGCCGGTCGCTTCCTTCACGGCCTGCGCGAACGGCACCTGATAGCCCGACGACAGCGGAATCTTCTGCAGCGGCGAAACGCCGCCCGACGAGACATCGACCCAGTCGACGCCGCGCTTCTTCAACTCCGACGCGAACGCGATCGTGTCTTCGATGCCCCATCCGCCTTCGACCCAGTCGGTCGCCGAGACGCGCACGCCGACTGGCTTGTCGGCGGGAAACGCGGCGCGCACGGCATCGAAAATCTCGAGCGGATAACGCATGCGATTGTCGAGCGAGCCGCCGTATTCGTCGGTGCGCTGATTGGCGATCGGCGACAGGAACTGATGCAGCAGATAGCCATGCGCGCAATGCACCTCGATGCCGTCGATACCGAGCCGCGCAGCCCGCTTCGCCGACGCGACGAACGCTTCCTTCACGCGAATGAGGCCGGCCGCATCGAGCGCGAGCGGCGGCGTTTCTTCGGGCTTGTGCGCAATGGCGGACGGCGCGTAGGTCATCCATCCGCCATCGGCGACGGAAATCAGCGCTCCGCCTTCCCACGGCTTGTGGCTCGACGCCTTGCGGCCCGCGTGCGACAACTGCATGGTCACCGCGATCTTCGAATACTGGCGGATCGCGGCGAGCACGGGCCGCAGCGCGGCTTCGGTGGCGTCGTCCCAAAGGCCGAGGTCGCCCGGCGTGATGCGTCCGTCGGGCTCGACGGCCGTCGCCTCGATGAACAGCATGCCCGCGCCCGACAACGCGAGCTGGCCCAGATGAATCATGTGCCACGCCGTGGCCTCGCCGCGCTCGGCGGAGTACTGGCACATCGGCGACACAAAAATGCGATTCGGGAGTTCGAGACTGCGTAGGCTCGTGGGAGTGAACAGCGCGCTCATGGCGATGACTCGTTGCGGGACAAGGAGCGATCGAGAATAGCACCGCACCTCACGACGCGCAGAAACGCCGATGGTTCATACCATCACACGTTCAGCGCGCGTTCATCGAAAAGCCGTCGAGCCATTCGCCGAACATCGCGCGGGCGGCGCGTTCGAGATTCGCGCCGTGACGCGCGGTTTCCTCGCGCAGCGCGGCGACGGTCGTGCCGCTTCTGACGATATCGCCGGGATACGTGACGAGCCAGCTTTCGAAGCGCTCCGTGAGCACTTCCGGATGGCATTGCAGCGCGAGCACGTGCTCGCCCCAGGTGAACGCCTGATGCGCGCACAGGTCCGTGGAGGCGAGCAGCGTCGCGTCTTTGGGGAGATCGAAGGTATCGCCGTGCCAATGGAAGACGGGCACGGGCGCGCCGTCGGCTTCGAGATGCCGCAGCGCGGACGCGCGCCCCGCGTCGGTGAGCGTGAGCGGCGACCAGCCCAGTTCGAGCTTGCCCGACGAATAGACGCGCGCGCCGAGCGCCCGCGCGATCAGCTGCGAGCCGAGACAGATGCCGATGGTCGGCAAGCCCGCCGCGATGCGCTTTTCGAGCATGGAAAGCAGCGGCGCGAGATGCGGATAATGCGCATCCTCGTGAGCGCCGATCGGCCCACCGAGCACGACGAGCAAGGAAGGATCGAGCGGATTGGGCGCATCGATGCGGCCGCGCCCGACGTCGAGATAGCGCACCAGATGGCCGCGATCGCCGAGCACGTGTTCGAGGCTGCCCAGATCTTCGAAATAGACGTGGCGAATCGCCAGGACTTCATGTTTCATCGGCGGCTTTCCGTAGGTCGACTGCGCGTGGCTCGGAACGATGTTGTGACGAGCCGCGCCTCGCGGTGAGGCGCGACGGGCACAGTCTAACCGACTCGCCGCGGCCCCACAGCGCCGGATGACGCCAACTGGCTTCTACCCCGTCTGCCCGGATCAGGCGACCTGGGCGAAGACCTTCCAGCTCTTCTTCTGCGTCGCGAGGTCGGCTTCTTCGTATACCGAACAGTCGAGACGCAGATCCGTGTCCGCCATGTCGATCTGAAGAAGCGCGCAGTGATGCGGCGTCTTCTTCGGATTCTTGCTCGCTTCGAAATGCGAGCACGACAGACACATGCGGTGCGCCGGAATCTGCTGCTGCGATTCGAGCTGACGGATGGTCTTGAGCAGCGTGCGATAGAACGCGACCTGCTCGTCCTCGCGCAGCGTGCCGACCGCCTTGGCGAGGAAGTCCGGCCATTGCAGCGCCTTCTTCGCCGCCGTGCGGCCGCGAGCCGTCAGACGGACCGCGAGCGCGCGGCCGTCGTCGAGCGCGCGACGCTTTTCGACGAGACCCTTGCCTTCGAGCGTGCTCACCGCATCGCTCGTGGTGGCGGCGGTCAATGCCGTTTCTCGCGCGATCTCGCCGAGCCGCATCGGCCCCTTGCGCTGCATCAGCAGAACGAGAATTTCACCCTGGGTCGGCGTCAGCCCCGCGCCTTCCGCCCATTCCCATGCCTGGCTGCGCATCGCGGTGCTCAGCCTCAGCAGGCCGTGGGTCACCCGCCCCGTCGCCTGCTCTCCGTAAACGCCTTCACTCATAATCTTTCGCTTGTTGTTCCGCTTATGTGTTTCGACGGCATGTTCGCGCCGATTGCCGCGAACACCTCGTTCTCGACGCTGCCCGCAAAAAAGTACTCCGAACCCGTTGCGAGCTGCGCTTCGTTCAAGGTCCCCGCCGTCTCAAAATTCAGGCGTGCCAAGCCAATTAGCGGTGCCTGATTGGGGACATTGCAACCCTCTTCGTTATGCGCCTTCTTATGGTCCTGCTCGTGGCGCTGTTTTCCTGCCGACTATAACGCTATGCCAGCAAAGTCGCCATTCTAAGCGACATAGAACAAACGTACACCTTAATTATCTATGCAGAACTGTGGATAACCCGTGGAAAAGCGTCTTCTTTGATTGCGGGCGTATTCTCGATAACACTCGGCACCCCTTTGGAAGCCTTCCGTTATGCAGAACTTCGTGTCGCGAGGCGTGAGAAAGTCACAGGGTTATCATCGCTCTAGTACGTTGAGTCTGCACCGCTTTTTGACGTTTTCCACAGAGCCGACAAGACTTGTTCACGACTATTACGAACGTATACGGATTGTTCGAAGCAAACCTTAGAACCATCGAATCGGTTCTTCTTCAAACGTTGCCGCGAGCGCATTATTCCCGTTGCCCGTCATGCATGTGTTTCATACGGACCCACGATAAAGGCCGCTTCGAAATGCTTCGAAGCGGCCTTTTGTCATGATTCGCTGATGCGTGTCAGCGAGCGAAACCCTTCATCGGCGCCATTGCAGACATTGCTGCCTGACCGCCTCGTGCAGCGACTTCTCCTTGTCCACCACGCCGCGCAACCAGGTCGCATCGTTCACGCCGCGCGCGATCTCGGCCACTTCCGCGAGCGCGGCTTGCGAGCCGAGCGCTTCGGCGTGCGGCGCGAGCACGTCGAGCGTCGCGAGAATGTCCTCGCCGATGGTCCGCCGCTCGCCCGTCTGCGGATGGATGCAGGTGCCTTCCAGCCCAAAGCGGCACGCCTCGAAGCGGTTGAACGTGTACACGAGGTAGTCGTCCTCGCGCGGCGTGAGCGGCTTGTCGAGCAGCAGATAGCGCGACAGCGTCTGGATGTAGCTCGCGATCGCCGCGGCCTTGTCGACGGACAACGGCGTGTCCATCACGCGCACTTCGATCGTTCCGAAGCCGGGCTTCGGCCGGATATCCCAGTAGAAGTCCTTCATGCTGTTGACGACGCCCGTGTTGACCATCTTCGAGAAGTACTCCTCGAAGCTGTCCCAGGTCAGTACGAAGGGCGCGCGCCCCGACAGCGGAAAAGCGAATACCGAATTCAGACGCGCCGAGTGGAATCCCGTGTCGACGCCCTGGATGTACGGCGACGAAGCCGAAAGCGCAATGAAATGCGGGATATAGCGCGACATCGAATGCAGCAGGAAGAGCGCGCTGTTCGGATCAGGACAGCCGATATGGACGTGCTGCCCGAACACGGTGAACTGCTTGGCAAGGTATCCGTACAGCTCGGAAATGTACTGAAAGCGCGGCGCGTCGTAGATCTGGCGGTCGCTCCATTGCTGAAACGCGTGCGTGCCGCCGCCGGCCAGCCCGACGTTGAGCTGGTCCGCCGCCGCGACGAGCACGTCGCGAATCTTGCGAAGATCGGTGACGGCCTGCTCGTGCGTCGTGCAGATGCCGGTCGACAGCTCGATCATGCTTTCGGTGATTTCCGGCGTGATATTGCCCGGGATCTTTTCGTCCTTGATGAGACGCATCAGATCCGATGCGGCGCGGGTCAGATCGTAGTCGTGCGTATTGACGACCTGGATCTCCAGCTCGACGCCGAACGTAAACGGTTCGGAGTTGATGAAAGGTTCGAGTGCCATGACGCCTCTTGAATGATCAATGCTTGAGCAGGACGGGCGCGCTTACTCGCGCCGCTCGCCCACGGCCGACAGGCTACGGTACACCAGGAAAGGCGACACGATTTGCAGCACGACGATCGAGCACATGACGATCGCGCGCAGTGTCGGATCGTAGTCCGGATAGAGCACGTACATGTCGTCGACGAGGAGATAGGCGAGCGCGGACATCGGCGAGAGCGCGACACCGAGCGCCGCGCCCTGCTTCCAGTTCAGGCCGCTCGGCTTCGCGAAAATCAGCACGCCGACCAGCTTGCCGATGAAACGCGCAACGATCAGCCCGATCGCCGCAACGCCGCCGAGCGCGATGTCGCGCCAGTGAAACGATGTCAGCGTCAGCGCAAACAGAATGACCGTGAGCAGCCATCCGGCCGAGCCGAAATGCGACGGCCAGAGCTGCGGGCGTTCATCGGCGTTCTTCACGATGATGCCCGCCGCGAGCAGCGCGAGAATCGTCGACAGCTTGAAGATGTGCGCGACCGCGATCGCCAGCAGCACGAGTCCGAAAAGCGCGACGAACGAATGCTCGTCGTTCGCGGGCAGGCGCCGCACCAGCATGTTGCAGGCGCGCGCGAGCAGGAACGCGAGCACGAGCGAGCCGATCAGCAGATAAAACGGCTGAAGGATCGTCGCGAACGCGTTGCCGTAAATTTCCTGATGCAGCACGCCGGCCGCGAGCTTTTCGACGACCACCGCGTACATGCTGTTCAACGCCGTCAGCGTCAGAAGGCGCTGCGTGACCTGGCCTTCCGCGCGCAGTTCGGTCTTCAGCTGAATGACCATTGCGGGCGACGTGGCCATCGCGATGGACGCGATCACGACCGACGGCATCGTCGGCACGTTGAGCAGCGTCAGCGCGATCAGCACGAGGCCGAACGTGAGCGTCGATTCCGCGATGCTCGACAGCACCAGATACGGATTGCGGCGGATCCAGCGCAAATCGAGCCGTCCGCCCAGTTCGAAGAGCAGCAGGCCGAGCGCGACATCGAGCAGCGGCCGCGACAGGCCGCCCGCGCTCGCGTCGATGACGCCGAGACCCGCGTTGCCGGCGATCAGCCCGATCACCGCGAAACCGGTGATGCGCGGCAGGCGCCACGCGCGCCATAGCAGCTCTCCGGCGAGTCCCGCGGTGACGAGCGCGAGACCGGCCCAGAAAATGGCATCGGGTTCGAGCGGCCAGGCGGGCAAAAATGAAAATGCCGAATTCATCGTATGGGCTTCTCCTTCGTTGCTGCAGCAGAGCGTGCACGTTCCGTTGCGTGACTCGCATCGGCGGCGCGCGCTCGCGGGCGAGGCGCATCCGCCTGGCTAGGCGAGCGTTGGTTCATTCAGGCGAATCGAAATGCGAACGAACACGGCGTCACGGCAGAACCGTGCACGAATTAGACGACGCGTCCGGCAGGCTGCGGGGCGCCTCGCATACCCTCAATGTCGCACCGGATATCTCCAATCCGTGTGACATGGGCGATGTATGCGGCGCCCGCTCGAATGCCGGGCCGGACACAGCAAACGACGATGCGGCTTCGTTGATCAGATTCTTGGCTCGCAACCATCGTTCCATTGAAGCGGACGCCATCTCGAAAATGGCGCGACGCAGGAAGAAGCGCGATTGTGCCATACCTCGGTTCCCCTGACAGAAAGTCCAAGCTCCTGATTCTTATGAAGTAAAAGCGACTGGCGCGCTCTAGCCCGGTTGGCAAGGCTGACCGGTTGCCTGTCTCGTAGCATTCCGGCATCGCGTTTACGGCTGGCCGATGACCTCGCCTTCAGGTGTTTACAGGTTTACTGTATATAAACGTAGTAGTGGTTAACAAAGCAACGTCTTTTCTGTGGATAACACCGCTTTTGTCTTTCCATTCAATCGTTTGGAAAAAGCAGAAGCGGGTCGTAAACATGTTGGCGCATCGCGGTCAACCCGGAACAACTTTTGGCCGCGTAAACCGGATGCCCGAGTTGTCCCGTTTACGTGCACAACGCGTTCACACGAGTTTCGCCGGCAATTCGACGCGTTATCCACAGCCCGCCGGGGACAACTAAGCCGCGACGATTTCGCCGTGACGCAATGCCTTCAGCAAAAAGCGGGCTGGATCGATGGCTTCGGCGAGTTCGCGCTCGATCGGCCACGGTTCGCCTTCGATCTGCGACGCGATCAGTTCAGCCGCGAGCGTCGCCCAAACGAGTCCGCGCGAACCGAACGCGAACGCGCCGTAGAGACCCGGCGTGCGCGGCAGATCGAGCGGCCACGCGCCCGAGAGCTGACGCGCGTCGCGGCGCGCGGCGTTTTCATCGGCGAGCTGGCCGATCATCGGCATGCGATCGCTCGTCACGCACCGGAACGCGACGCGGCCCGCGCGCACATCGGCCGGCACGCGCGAGAGATCCGGCAACATGCCCGCGACGCGTTCGATATTCTCCGCGTGCCCGGCTTCGCGAATCTCACGATCGGGATCGTCGATGTCGTATGTCGCGCCGATGAGCGTGCCGTCCGCGCCAAGCGGCACCGCGTAGCCTTCGCCGATCACCGGCATGCGCAACGGATCGAGCGCGCTTCGGTCGAGCAGCGTGAGCTGGCCGCGCACGCTGCGAGTCGGTTCGCCATACAAACCGGCGAGCCGCGCGGCGTCATGCGCGTTCGCCAGCACGACGACGGGCGCGCGCGCGATCACATCGCCGCTCGCGTCGAACGCGCGCCAGATGCGGCCATCGTGTTCAATGCGCGCCACTTCGGTGTTCATGCGCGGCGTGATCCGGGCCGAAGCATCGGCGATTTGCGCCGCGCATACGGCGGCGGGCGAGATCGCACCGCCGCGCGGAAAGAACCAGCCGCCGCGCGCGACATCGACGCCCGCGATGCGCGATGCGTCGGCGCGTGTCATCGGCTGCACGTAATCCGATGGATACGCGAAGCGCGCGATGGCGGCGGCGAGCGCGTCGGCGTCATCGGCGGTATCGGCGATCTGGAGCAAGCCCGCGCCGCTGCGATGCAAGTCGTGATTCGCGTCTTCGAGCGCGCGCCATCGGCGTAACGCGTAGAGAAATCCGGCGCGCGTGAGACGGGCGGCGACGCTGTCGTCGCGCCAGACGATCGGATGAAACACGCCCGCCGGATTGCCCGATGCATCGCGCGCGCAAAGCGCGTGGCGATCGATCAGCGTGACGTGCCAGCCGCGCCCGGCGAGCCGCGAACTCACGGCGCAGCCCGCGAGTCCCGCGCCGATGACGATCGCCTCGCGCGCGCTCGCTTCGCAAGGCAGCGGCGGGTCGTGGCGGCGCACGCGCCAGCGCGGCGCGAAGCGTGCAACGAGCCGCGATTCCGTTGCGTCCGGCAAGCATTCGAATCCCGACGATGCCAGCGCGCGTCGCAACATCGGATGAAGGTCTGGAGACGCGTTCGCGCAGACGGTTGCATCCTCGGCGGCGAAACGCGCGAGCGTCTTGCACAGCTTGCGCGGATCGCCGGACGCTTCGACGTGGAACGCATCCGCGCGCAGCCAGAGCTTCGCGAGCGTGTCTTGAATGTCTTCGCCGATGGCGAGCGTCAGCACGACGCGGCCTTCATCGAACTCCAGCCGATGAACGCCCGCGACGCGCATCGGCCAGGCGCGCGCGAGTTCGGCGGCGAGCGGCGATGCGTCATCGAGAGAAGGCGGATCGTTCAGCGCATTTAACCGCGCGATAGCAACGACATGAAGACGGCCGCAACGTGCATCGTCGTCGCGCCAGCGTTGCCAAAGCGGCAGAAAGGCGCTGAACGTCGTATCGACGAAAGTGAAGATGCGTTCATGCCGCCAGCGCGCAGGAAGATCGCGCGGCGCGAAAAACAGGGACTCGGTCATGCGAAAGATCGGGAAACATCAAGCGGAAGACGACCGGGCGATGGCACGGGCCGCGCCGTTCGCGGCGTCTTCGATCATGAGCGGCTCGAGCGTGTAGCCCGCCGCGCGCCATGCCTCGAGGCCGCCAAGGAGCGGCGCGACATCGGTGAAGCCGTGCGCCGTCAGTTCTTTGGCGGCGAGCGCGGCGGACACTTCGCTCGGGCAATCGCAGTAGGTCACGAGCTTGCGATCGCGCGCGATGCCGGCGAGTTGCGACGCGGCGTCATCGTGCAGCAGGAGCGCGCCGGGGATGGCGAACGGATCCATCGCGCGACGCTCGCGGCGGCGCACATCGATGACGAGCGGCGGCGGTTCGCCGTCGAGCAGCGCGCGCAGCATCGCGATATCGATGCGCGCCATGCGCAGCCTGCGCAACAGCGACACGCGCTGCCACCAGCGCACGGCGAGATACAGCGCGAGCGCGATGACCGCGAGCACGATCACGCCGCGCCCGAACAGATCGAGCCAGGCGAGCACGCGATCGACGAGATCCGCGAACATCGCGCCGAACGCAACGCCTAAGCCGGACCACAGCAGCGCGCCGAGCGTGTCGTACAGGAGAAAGCTGCCGAAGCCGATCCCGGTCGCGCCCGCGACGGGAATCGCAATGGTCGACAAGCCGGGGATGAATTTCGAGACCGCGAGGATGCGCACGCCGAAGCGGCCGAAGAAGTCGAGGCTGCGGTTCACGCAGGTATCGCGCGAGATCGAGAGCTTGCACATGAAGGCGAGCACGCGGCTGCCGTAGCGGCGCCCGAGCCAGAACCAGAGCGTGTCGCCGATGAGCGCGGCGATGCTGGCCGTGATCACGATCGCCGCGAGCGGCCACCATGCAGCCGATGGAAAGGCCGTCGCGAGTCCCGAAACCGGCCCCGATGCGAAGCTCGCGGAGACCGTGATGGCGCCCGTCAAAACCAATGTGGGCAAGGCTGGGAGCGGCAAGCCGAGGCATTCGAGCAGAACGTTGGCAAAAACCAACGGCAGGCCGTATTCGATGATCAGCTCGCGTAGCATGGATCGCACCCAGATGACCTGCGCCAAAAAAACGGCCGGGAGCCTCGAAAATATAAGGGTAAATCTTTGAAACCCTTATCCTGATTGGGTTTGCGCTGCGCTATCATACCAAGCGCCGCGTATAGAGGCGGCGTGAAGGCGACGAAGTGGAGCAATGCCGGTGAGATGGCGCGTAAGCACGCCGATTCGTCGGGCAGGCGCGCCAGAAGGCCGTCCCCACTCGACTGCACGGCTTGCGCACGTATAATCGGCGCGTTCGCGCTGTTCGTGTCAACCTAAACTGATAAAGGAACCTTAATGAACAAACAGGAATTGATCGACGCCGTAGCCGCGCAGACCGGCGCCAGCAAGGCTCAAACCGGCGAAACGCTGGATACGTTGCTCGAAGTGATCAAGAAGGCTGTCTCGAAAGGTGACGCAGTGCAGTTGATCGGCTTCGGCAGCTTCGGCTCGGGAAAGCGCGCAGCGCGCACCGGCCGCAATCCGAAGACCGGCGAGTCCATCAAGATTCCGGCCGCAAAGACGGTCAAGTTTACGGCTGGCAAGGCATTCAAGGACGCAGTGAACAAGCGGTAAGCATCTTGCCGATTGTGCGGCTACCCGAGGTAGCCAGTAGGACATAACCCGCCGTCGGCGGGTTTTTTTTCGTCCATCAATGCCGATGATCCTCGCAGTCGCAATCGGGACCGTGATCGTGGTCATGATCGTGATCCTCCACTTCCCACGCGGGGAACGGATCGGCGTAACGCTGCCAGGCTTCAGGGCCTTGCGCCCATTCGTCGTCGGTGAGCAGGCATGCGTCGAAACGATCCTGCCAGCCGGCGGGATCGAGATCGAGGCCGATCAGCACCAGCTCCTGCCGCCGGTCGCCGATGCTGTTGTCATCCGGATCGCCATACCATTCCGCGACGATTTCGGCTTCGAGTTCGGGGTCGTCGGTCGGCCATTCGCTGCGATCCTGCGCGGCCCACCACAGCCCCGCCGGACCATGCCGCACCGTGCCGCCCGCCTGCGACAGCGAGCCGCCGACATCGCTGCGCGTCGCCAGCCAGAAGAAGCCCTTCGCGCGCAGCACGCCGGGCCATTCCTGATGCAGCAGGTTCCATAGACGTTCGGGATGAAACGGCCGGCGCGCGCGATACACGACATGCCCGACGCCAGATGAATCGGACGCGTCGCCCGATTCGGGCTCGCCATTGAGAATCGTGAGCCAGCCGGGCGCGCTCGCGGTTGCATCGAAATCGAAACGGCCGGTGTTCAGCACGTCGCCCGAAGGCACGTTGCCCGCCTGTGTCCGAACCTGATGCGCGCGCGGATTGAGCGCACGCAGCATGCTCGCGATCTTTTCGATGTCGTCCGCACTGGCGAGATCGATCTTGTTGATGACGATGACATCGCAGAACTCGATCTGTTCGATGAGCGTTTCGACGACCGTGCGGTCGTCGTCCTCATCGTGGCCTTCCGGCGCGAGACCGCGCTCGGCGAGCGAGTCCGCCGACGCGTAATCGCGCAAAAAGCTCGCGGCATCGATCACGGTGACGAAGGTGTCGAGATGCGCGCGGCCCGCGAGCGTCGCGTCGTCGTCGTCGCCGAACGCGAGATGCTCGGCGATGGTCATCGGCTCCGCGCTGCCCGTTGTTTCGATGACGATCGCATCGAAGCGACGCTGCTCCGCGATCCACGTGATCGCGCTTTCGAGCGCTTCCATCGACGGGTCGCCGAGCGTGACGAGCAGGCAGCCGTTGGGCAGTTCGGTGGTTTCGCGATCCGCGCCGGAAGCGGCGTTGCCGAATGTCACCGCGCCGAGCGCGAGGCCTTCGGCGTTGGCGAGCAGGGCATCGACGAGCGTGGTCTTACCCGCGCCGGTGAATCCCGATAGCACGGTAATGGGCAATGGCGTCTGGTTCATCGCAATGGAGCGTGACAGGGAAGGGAGCGCGCGAGCGCGAGCCGGCGCTGCCGTTCGGGCGGCGCGGGCGATCGAATAGGGGATTTTGCATCAAATGCGCGCCGGGCGCGGCGCGCATGCGAGCGCGGACAGAACGTCAGCGCGTGGCCTGGAGCAGTTTCCAGCGGCGCAGGATCTCGATGATCTGCGCCGAGTACTTGTCGCGCAGCGCAGGTGTTTCGGAATGGTAAGCACCGACCGCCTGCCACGAATTGCCATACTTGTTCATCTTCTGGCGCAGATGCCATGCGGCGACGTAGACGCTCTTGCACGGTTCCATCAGCGTGCCGCTCGAGATGCCGTATTGCGCGAGCGTATTGAGATGGATCGAGTTGATCTGCATCAGCCCGTAGTCGGTCGAGCCGTTGGCGTTCTTGTTGATGGCGTCGGGCTTGTTGTGCGATTCCTGCCAGGCGATGGCGCGCAGGATGAGCGGATTGACCTTCTGATACTTCGCCGCTTCGTCGAAGCAGTCTGCGTGTGCGGAAGCGGCCGCCATGAGCGGCCCGCATATCGCCAGTAATCGCAATGTTTTCTTCATCTTCCTTCTACTCCATCCGCACGCGCGGAACGTCAAGCCGCCGTTGCGGCGCCGTGGCGCCAACGCGAACAAACCAACGTCCGCGGCCGGGCTGCATGGGGAAAACCCACCCTTTTTGTCACCGCCCGGAGTGCGGAACCGACCGTATCATACCGGCTGACGATTCCGGCCATAAGTTGGCTATCAGACATAGGCCCGTTCGATCAACTGAACCGCACATGCGCGCCAGCTCGCCGGCTCGTCAGTCGGACGTGTTCTAAATGTATGAATAATAAGACTTCTGGACGAGATATAATTCGGCTCCCGCGTACATCGGCCGATTCCTGGAGACGCCCAGATACGGTCTATCGGCAAGTTATTCGAAAGCTTGAGAGCGCCGGACGGGGTCGCACAGCGGCCAGGAAGCAATGTGGTCCGGAACGAATTGGCACAATTCCGTTACACAAAGCTGTTATCGTCATATTTTTAAAAATTATCGCGAGAGGCCGGGTCATCTCGTCCCGCACCCGCGATTGGCAGCGCTCTCGGCTGACGGGCGATGCTGCCTTGGCCGGCTCCCCAAAGACCCGGCTCTGACATCACATCCATGAGAAGACAACCTATGGCACTGCGTCGTCTCGCGACGGCAATGCTGGCGGCGGGACTTATCGTCGCGCAAGCCGCGTACGCGCAAGTGACGTTGAATTTCGTCAACGCGGACATCGACCAGGTCGCGAAAGCGATCGGCGCCGCTACCGGCAAAACGATCATCGTCGATCCCCGCGTCAAGGGGCAATTGAATCTGGTCTCGGAAAACGCTGTTCCCGAGGAGCAGGCGCTGAAGACGCTGCAGTCGTCGCTTCGCATGCAGGGCTTCGCGCTCGTGCAGGATCACGGCGTTCTGAAGGTCGTGCCCGAAGCCGACGCCAAGCTGCAAGGCGTGCCCACGTATGTCGGCAATGCGCCGGCCGCGCGCGGCGATCAGGTGATCACGCAGGTCTTTCAGCTGCACAACGAATCGGCGAACAACCTTCTGCCGGTGCTGCGTCCGCTGATCTCGCCGAACAACACCATCGCGGCCTATCCGGCGAACAACACGCTCGTCGTTACCGATTACGCCGACAACGTGCGCCGCATCGCGGGCATCATCGCGGGCGTGGACACGGCGGCGGGCCGCTCGGTCGACATCCTCACGCTGAAGAACGCCAACGCGATCGACGTCGCCGAGCAGATGAACAAGCTGCTCGATCCCGGCGCGGTCGGCAGCACGGACGCGACGCTGAAAGTCACCGTCACGCCGGATGCCCGCACGAATTCGCTGATGTTCCGCGCATCGAGCAGCGCGCGCCTCGCCGCGGCGAAGCAACTCGCGCAGAAGCTCGACGCGCCCACGTCGCAGCCGGGCAACATGCACGTCGTCGCGCTGCGCAATGCCGACGCGACGCGCCTCGCCAAGACGCTGCGCGGCATGCTCGGCAAGGGCAGCGGCAGCTCGGACAATACGTCGAACTCGAGCTCGAATTCGTTCGGGCAGAGCGGCGGCGGGCTCGGCAATTCGTCGATGTCCACCGGAACGTCCGGCACGCCGCCGCTTCCGGGCGGACTCGGCGGCAGCAGCTCGGGCAGCAGCAACAATCCGATGACGGGCGGCGCGGGCAACAAGGATTCGAGCTTCTCGTCGAACAAGGATAACGATTCCGGCAACGATCAGGGCGGCGGCATGATCCAGGCCGACGCCGCGACGAACTCGCTGATCATCACCGCGGCGGACCCGGTTTATCGGAACTTGCGCACCGTGATCGACCAGCTCGACGCGCGCCGCGCGCAGGTCTATATCGAAGCGCTGATCGTGGAGCTTTCCGCGACGAGCGGCTCGAACCTCGGTATCCAGTGGCAGGGCGCGCTGCTGTCGAACGGCGGCAACAATGCGCTTTACGGCAGTTCGAGCTTCGGCAGCGGGAATACGAACATTGTCGATCTGACCTTGCAGGGCAATGCGATCGCGCAGAATCCTTCAGCGCTCACGTCGACGTCCGGGCTGCTCGCGCAAGGTCTGAACATCGGCCTTTTGCACCGCTTCGGCAATCTGTTCGGTCTCGGCGGGCTGTTGCAGGCGCTGTCGACATCGGCGGATGCGAACATCCTCTCGACGCCTAACCTCATCACGCTCGACAACGAGGAAGCGAAGATCGTCGTCGGCCAGAACGTGCCGGTCGTGACCGGTTCATACGCGACGCCGACCGCGAACGCCGCGACCTCGGTCACCGCGTTCAACACGTTCGACCGCCGCGACGTCGGCGTGACCTTGCACGTGAAGCCGCAGATCACGGACGGCGGCGTGCTCAAAATGCAGATCTATCAGGAAGATTCGAGCGTCGACACCACCACGAAGAACGATCCGGGCGGCGTCACGATCAACACGCGCTCGGTGCAGTCGACCATTCTCGCGGATGACGGCGAAATCGTCGTGCTCGGCGGCCTGATGCAGGATCAGTACAACAACAACAACAGCAAGATTCCGCTGCTCGGCGACATTCCGTTCATCGGCAGCCTGTTCCGCAGCGAAGGCAAGTCGCGCACGAAGACCAATCTGATGGTGTTCCTGCGCCCGGTGATCGTGCGCGATCAGGCGACGGCCACGCAGATCGCCAACACGCGCTACGACTATCTGCGCAACCAGCAATACGGCTCGACGACGGATAACCGCATCGTCAAGGACCAGAACGTGCCGGTGATGCCGCCGAAACCGCTCGGACCTTCCGAAGGCGGTGGACCGCCGGCCCAAAATCTGCTGGACTGGAGCGATACGACGCGCGGTCCCGGCCCGAGCACGACGCTGCCGCAGAATCCGGATGCCGGCCCGGCGCCGCAGCCGATGCAGACCGCGCCGCAATCCACGCTGCCGCCGCAAAGCACTTACCCGGCGGCCCCGAACGGCGCGACCAACGCCATGCCGGCCAATGGCGCGACCCACGCCATGCCGGGCAACGCCGCGACAGGAGTCCATCCGTGAGTGCGGTCAACGATGCAGTCGAAAGCGCGGGCACCGCGGCGTCGCCGCTGGCGGCCCGGCTCGTGCCTTACGGCTTCGCGCGCACCGGGCAGATTCTGCTCGCGCATCAGCACGCGGACAGCATCGAAGTCTGGATCAGCGAGCGCACGACCGACGCGGCGCTCGCCGAAGTCGCGCGCAATTTCGGCGCGCTGTCGATCGTCCGCAAGCCCGCCGACGAACTCGCTGCGGCGATCAATTCGGCCTACGCGCGCAACGACGGCAGCGCCGCGCAGGTGGTCGGCGAAGTGGAAGGCGAAGTCGATCTGTCGCGCCTGATGCAGGACATTCCCGAAGTCGAAGACTTGCTGGAATCCGAAGACGACGCGCCGATCATCCGCATGATCAACGCGCTGCTCACGCAGGCGGCGCGCGAGCAGGCGTCGGATATTCACATCGAGCCGTTCGAGAACGCGTCGGTCGTGCGTTTTCGTGTCGATGGCACCTTGCGCGATGTCGTGCGCCCGAAGAAGGCGCTGCACGGCGCGCTGATCTCGCGTATCAAGATCATGGCGCAGCTCGATATCGCCGAAAAACGGCTGCCGCAGGACGGGCGCATTACGCTGCGCGTCGGCGGCCGTCCGGTCGATGTGCGGGTGTCCACGCTGCCGACCGGCCACGGCGAGCGCGCGGTGCTGCGTCTGCTTGAAAAAGACGCGCAGCGCCTGAATCTCGAAACGCTCGGCATGGCGCGCGACACGCTCGTCAACTTCGACAAGCTGATCGGCCGCCCGCACGGCATCGTGCTCGTGACCGGCCCGACCGGTTCCGGCAAGACGACCACGCTGTACGCGTCGATGTCGCGGCTGGAGACGACGACCACCAACATCATGACGGTGGAAGATCCGATCGAATACGACCTGTCGGGCATCGGCCAGACGCAGGTGAACGAGCGCATCGGCATGACGTTCGCGCGCGCGTTGCGCTCCATTCTGCGTCAGGATCCGGACATCATCATGATCGGTGAAATCCGCGATCTCGAAACCGCGCAGATCGCGGTGCAGGCTTCGCTCACCGGCCACCTCGTGCTCGCGACGCTGCACACGAACGACGCCGCCTCCGCCGTCACGCGTCTCACCGACATGGGCGTGGAGCCGTATCTGCTCGCGTCGTCGCTGCTCGGCGTGCTGGCGCAACGGCTCGTGCGGCAGCTCTGCCCGGTGTGCAAGGAAGAGCGCGTCGAGGAAGACGGCACGAAGCGTTACCATCCGGTCGGCTGTGAGCGATGCGGCCAGTCGGGCTATGTCGGCCGTCGCGGCGTGTATGAGCTGCTGCTGATCGACGAAGAGATTCGCCCGCTCATCCATCGCAATGCGGCGGATGCCGAGATTCTCGACGCGGGCCGCAAGCAGGGCATGCGCACGTTGCGCGAGGACGGCGACCGCTGGATCGCCTCCGGCGCGACGTCGATGGAAGAAGTGCTGCGCGTGACGGGCGGAGAATAAGCAGATGCCGGCATTCCGTTTCGAGGCGATCGATCACGCGGGCAAGACGCAAAAAGGCGTGCTCGATGCCGATAGCGCCCGCGCCGCGCGCAGCCAGTTGCGCACGCAGGGACTGACGCCGCTCGTCGTCGAGGCGGCGGGCTCGCGCACACGCGGCGAGCGCCAGCAGCGGCTCTCGCTCGGGCGCCGTCTGTCGCAGCGCGAACAGGCGATTCTCACGCGTCAGCTCGCAAGCTTGCTGATCGCGGGCCTGCCGCTCGGCGAAACGCTCCAGGTGCTCACCGAGCAGTCCGAACGCGATTACATCCGCGAACTGATGGCCGCGATCCGCGCCGAAGTGCTCGGCGGCCATTCGTTCGCCAACGCGCTCGCGCAGCATCCGAAGGACTTTCCGGAGATTTACCGCGCGCTCGTCGCGGCGGGCGAGCATACCGGCAAGCTCGGCCTCGTGCTGTCGCGTCTCGCGGACTATATCGAACAGCGTAATGCGCTGAAGCAGAAGATCATCCTGGCGTTCACGTATCCGGGCATCGTCACGCTCATCGCGTTCGGCATCGTCACGTTTCTGCTGAGCTATGTCGTGCCGCAGGTCGTGAACGTGTTCGCGAGCACGAAGCAGGCGCTGCCCTTTCTCACCATCATGATGATGGCGCTCTCCGCCTTCGTCCGAAGTTACTGGTGGGCGATGCTGATCGGCGTCGTGATTTTCGCGTGGCTCGTGAAAACCATTCTCGCGCGGCCCGGACCGCGCATGTCGTTCGACCGCTGGCTGCTCGGCGCGCCGCTGATCGGCAAGCTGGTGCGCGGCTATAACACCGTGCGCTTCGCCAGCACGCTCGCGATCCTGACCGCCGCCGGCGTGCCGATCCTGCGCGCGCTGCAGGCGGCGGGCGAAACGCTCAGCAACACGGCGATGCGCGAGAACGTCGACGACGCCATCGTGCGCGTGCGCGAAGGCTCGTCGCTGTCACGCGCGCTCGGCAACACGAAGACGTTTCCGCCGGTGCTCGTGCACCTGATCCGCTCGGGCGAAGCCACCGGCGACGTCACCACCATGCTCGACCGCGCCTCCGAAGGCGAAGCGCGCGAGCTCGAACGGCGCACGATGTTCCTCACGAGCCTGCTCGAACCGCTGCTCATTCTGGCGATGGGCGGCGTCGTGCTGGTGATCGTGCTCGCGGTGATGCTGCCGATCATCGAACTGAATAATCTGGTGCAGTGATGAACGCCCTTCAAACTCGCTTACTGACGCTCGCCGCGCTCGCGCTCTTTTGCGTGACGGTGACGTACTGGGTCGTCACGCTGACTTCGCGGCAGACCGCGCCGCTGCCCGCCGCGGCCGCGACGCGCGCGCCGTCGGTCGAACAGGCCGCGACCATTTTCGGCGGACGGCTGGATCGTCAGGCCAATTCGGACGTGCATCTGTTCGGCATTCTCGCGCTGCAGGGCGGCGCGGCGGCCATCGTGAGTTACGGCGGCGAGCCGGCGAAAGCCGTGTCGCTGGGCGGCCCGCTCACGCAAGGCGTGAAGCTCTCGGAAGTGCGCGCGCGCTCGATCATCATCGAGCGTAACGGCGTCAAATCGGAGATCTTCCTGCCGCAGAATCCGCCCGGCCCGACGATCTGGGTGCGCTGAGCGCGACGCGATGCCTCGCTTTCAGCCGAATCACGCGACGAAAGCAGATCGATAGAATGACCGGCGGTTCCGGCAAGACGAAAAGCCGCGCCGTGTTTTTAGTCACCGGGCAGAAGCCCGGAAACGATATTTTCAATTCAAGAGGTAGGACTCATGCAATTGTGGACCCAACGCCGCATGCACATTCAACAAGCTCAGGCGCAAGGCCGCCGCCAGCGCGGCTTCACGCTGATCGAAATCATGGTCGTGATCGCGATTCTCGGCATTCTCGCCGCGCTGATCGTGCCGAAGATCATGAGCCGCCCGGACGAGGCGCGCCGCGTCGCCGCGAAGCAGGACATCGGCACGATCATGCAGGCGATGAAGCTGTATCGCCTCGATAACGGCCGTTATCCGACGCAGGAGCAAGGTCTGCGCGCGCTGATCGAAAAGCCGACGACCGAGCCGGTGCCGAACAACTGGAAGGACGGCGGCTATCTGGAGCGTCTGCCGGCCGATCCGTGGGGCGGCCAGTATCAGTATCTTAATCCGGGCGTGCACGGCGAAATCGACGTGTTCAGCTACGGCGCCGATCAAAAAGCGGGCGGCGAAGGCAACGATGCCGACGTCGGCTCGTGGCAGTAAGACCGGCGGCATAGATCGTGAACGGGCATTCATCGGCGCGGCGTCAGGCGGGCTTCACGCTGCTCGAAATGCTCGTCGTCCTGGTGATCGCGGGTTTGCTCGTGTCGCTCGCGTCGCTGCAACTGACGCGCAACCCGCGCACGGACCTCAACGAGGAAGCGCAGCGTCTCGCGCTGCTGTTCGAATCGGCGGGCGACGAAGCGCAGGTGCGCGCGCGGCCCATCGCGTGGCAGCCGCTCGACGGCGGTTTTCGCTTCGATATGCGCACCGAAGACGGCTGGCGCCCGCTGCGCGACGATCTCCTTCGTCAGCGGCGCTGGGAAGGCGGCGTGACCGGCGTGTCGATCCAGTTTCTCGATTCGGACAAGACGGTGAGCCGGCTTGTGTTCGGCACCGAAGCCATCGACGCGCCCATGGAAATCACCTTGTTCTCGGCGGTGGGGCGCGTGACGATCGTCGGCAGCGGCAACGGCCGCTATCAGGTGCGGTGATGCGCGCGTCTCGTCGGCATCGGCGCGGCTTCACGATGATCGAAGTGCTCGTCGCACTGGCGATCATCGCGGTGGCGCTCGCCGCTTCGGTGCGCGCGGTCGGCTCGCTCGCGACGGGCGAAGCGGACCTGCATCGGCGGCTGCTCGCGGGCTGGAGCGCCGACAACGAACTCGCGCAGCTCAGGCTGTCGCGCCAGTTTCCGGCGATCGGCTCGCGCACCTTCGACTGTTCGCAGGGCAATCTGAAGCTCTCGTGCACGCAGCGCGTGAGCCAGACGCCCAACCCCATTTTCCGGCGCGTCGAGATGTTCGTCACGACGCCGGGCCGCTCCGGTTATCTGGCGCAACTGGTCACGGTGGTGGCGAATGAAACGAATCGCTCGCTCTGACCGCTCAGACAAGCAGCGCGGCTTCACGCTGCTGGAAATGCTGATCGCCATCGCGATTCTCGCGGTGCTCGCGGTGCTGTCGTGGCGCGGGCTCGACTCCGTGATTCGCGGCCGCGCGACGATCGAAAACGCGATGCAGGACGAGCGCATCGTCGCGCAGTTGTTCGACCAGATGCGCATCGACGCGCGCCAGGCCGCCACCGACGACGAAGCCGGCCAGCCCGCCGTGCAGGTCGGCAACGGCTCGCTGCAGATCGTGCGCGGCGTGTTCACGCCGGGCGCGGCGCCGCGTCTGCAAGTGGTGCGCTACAAGCTGTCGAACGGGCGCATCGTGCGCTTTGCGTCGCCGCCGCTGTCGAATGTCGGCGAAGTGCGGCGCGCGTTGCAGTCGGGCGACACGGGCAACGGCTGGAGCTCGATTCCGTTGATGGGCGGCGTGGCCTCGCTCGCGACGCGCGTCTACATCCCGGAAAAAGGCTGGACGACGCGCATGAGCGACGTGCTCTCGCAGATCAACCAGAACGACAACAACCTGAAGGTGCCGCAACTGGGCAATGCGCCGCTGGCGCGCGCGGTGTCGGGCATTCAGGTCGCGGTGGGCGCGCGCACGCTGCAAGTGCCGCTCACGCGCGTGTTCCTCGTCGGAGAATGAGCATGCGCGCCCTGAAGCGGAACAAGGAACGCGGCGTCGCGATCATCAGCGCGTTGCTCGTCGTGTCGCTCACGGCGATTCTGGTGTCGGGCATGCTGTGGCGTCAGCAGGTGCAGATTCGCCGCATCGAGAATCAGCGGCTGCTCGCGCAGGCGCAGTGGATTTCGCGCAGCGCGCTCGACTGGACGCGCCTCATCTTGCGCTCGGAAGCCGATACCTCGCCGACCGTCACGTATCTCGGCGGCGTGTGGGGCGTGCCGATCGCGAAGACGAAGCTGTCGGATTTTCTCGGGCAGATCGGCGAGGTGCGCGCGCAGCAGGGCGCATCGACGTATCTGTCCGGCTCGATCGAAGACGCGCAGGCCAAGTTCAACCTGCGCAACCTCGTATCGACGCCGACGCCCGGCGTGCTGACCATCAATGTCGCGCAGATTCAGGCGTTCCAGCGGCTCCTCACGATGCTCGGCATCAACGGCTCGCTCGCGAAGACGGTGGCGTTGCAGATGCGCGCGGGCCTCGCGCGCTCCGCGACGCGCTTTCAGACGCAGACGGGCAACAACTCGACGACGGCGAGCGGCACGAACAACGAAGCGACGACGCTCGCGGCGATCGCGCAGGGCGGCGGCACGGGCGGCGGCAATTTCACCGACGATCCGGGCCTGAAGGACGCGGACAGCAACGCGCCGGTCGCGCCCTTGCAGATGATCACCGTCGATTCATTGCTCGACGTGCCGGGCTTCTCGGCGGAAGCGGTCGCGAAGCTGAGGCCGTTCGTCACCGTGCTGCCGACGACGACCGCCGTGAACATGAACACCGCGCCCGCCGAAGTGATCGCAGCCGTGATTCCGGGCATGAATCTGTCGCAGGGACAGGCGTTCGTCGCGCGTCGCGAGACGGTGTTTTTTCACGACGTCGGCAACGTGCAGCTCGCGCTGACGGGCGCGGGCGTCAAGACGGTGTCGATCGATCCGAATGAGATGGACGTCACCACGAAGTATTTCGTGATCCACGGGCGCGTCGAGCATGAACGCGCGCAACTGGAGCGCACGACGCTCGTGTATCGCGATCCGACGACGCATACGACGCGTATCGTCTACACGCGCGACGCGCTGTGACGACGCTGCGCAGTCATTGATGAGAGGAAGTGGCCTTTGAGCACACTGATCGTTTTGTTACCGCCGCGCGATCCCGCGGTGCGCTCGGAAGAGTGGCATCTGCCGGATCTGCCGTTTCTGCTGCTCGACAAGCGCGGCGAGCCGCAACGCGTCGGCCGTGCGGCGCTCGGGCTGTTGCCGCGCGCGAGTGCGACGGTGCTGATCGTCGCCGCGCGCGACACGCTTTTGCTCGCCGCTTCCGTGCCGCCGCTCAAGGGGCCGCGTCTGCGGCAGGCGCTGCCGAACGTTGTCGAGGATCAGCTGATTCAAGACCCGCAGACGTGCCACATCGCCGTCGATCCGGTCGAACTCGCCGATGGCAAGCGCGTCGTCGCGGTCATCGATCGCGGCTGGTTCCGCTTCGTGATCGGCGCGTTTTCGGGCGCGGGGCATCGCAACGTGAAGGCCGTGCCCGCGACGCGCTGCCTGCCGGTCCCGGCTGCCGTGCCTGTCGATGAAACCGCCGAAGCCGAAGCGCCGCCGCTGCCGTTCATCGCCGGTTTGCTGGGTCACGTCGTGTCGACCGCGCCCGCGCTGATCGGCGAACTGGCCGCGCCGTCGCCCGCTTCGGTGGGTGCAGAGCGCATCGAGATCGCGATTGCGCGCGGCGAACGCGCGGCGCTCGGCGAAGGTCTCGCGCTGCCCGCCGATTCGATCGAAGCAACGCTCGCGGCGCTCGCGGGCCATCAGCCGGTGACGCTCTATTCGCTCGTCGATCTTCCCGGCGACGAGCCGCGCCTGTCCGGCTCGCGCAATGCGGCTGCGGCCGTCGCGGGCGCGCAGCCGCTCGCGTTCGAAGCCCTCGCGCGCAACGCGCTCGCATGCCGCTTCGACTTGTGCCAGTTCGAATTCGCCGCACAGCCGTGGCGTCTCGACCGCGCGACGATGCGCCGTCTGCGCGTGCCGATCGCGCTCGTGGCAGCGTCGATCGTGGTGTCGATCATCGGCGTCAACGTGCAATGGCTGCAGCTTTCTCGTCAGCGCGACGCCATCAGCGCGCAGGAAACCGAACTGCTGCTCAACGCCTTCCCGAAGACGACCACCGTGCTCGACGCGCCCGATCAGATGACGCGCAATCTCGATCGCCTGCGCGTGGCGTCGGGCGAGCTGTCGCCTTCGGACTTTCTTTCGCTCGCGGACGGTCTCGCGCGCTCGCTCGGTCCCGTGCCGGTGAACGGCGTTGCGGGGCTGGATTATCGCGAGCGTCATCTGGAAGTGACCTTCAAGCCGGAGACGAAGGTCGATCCCGATCTGTCGAAGCGCCTCGCCGCGAACGGCCTGAACGGTTCGATCGATACCAACACCGGCAAATGGATGATCAGGAGCGGCCAATGAAAGCGGAAATCGGACGTTCCCTGTCGGAATTCTGGGAAGCGCGCACGCCGCGCGAAAAGACCATCCTCATGTGGGGCGGGCTCGTGCTCGGCTTGGCGCTCGTGTATCTCGTGCTGTGGGCGCCGGCTTACGAAGGCCGCGCGCGGCTGCGCCAGACATTGCCTGCGATGCAACGCCAGCTCGCGACGATGACCGCGCAGGCCAATGACGCGCGCTCGCTCGCGCCCGCCGCCGAAGGCGTGATGCCGACCGGCGGCGCGCTGCGCGATGCGCTCGCGAAATCGCTCGGCGACAACGGCATGCAGCCGACGCAGGTTCAGGTGATCGGCTCGGCGGTGCAGATTCAGTTGAAGAACGCGTCGTTCCCGAACTGGACGGCGTGGCTCGACGACGCGCGCAAGCAGTTCAAGGTGCAGGTGTCGGAAGCGCACGTCACGGCGCTTAAGCCAGATGGCCAGGTGGATCTGACGGCATCGCTGCAACCGGCCGGCGCGAAATGAGCTACTGGACGCGACGAATCCGGCTCGCGCTGCCGGCGCTTTTCGTGATCGTGATTTCGGTCGCCGGCACGCTGCTCGCGATGATGCCCGCCGCGTGGATCGTCCCGCAGTTCTCGAAAGCGACGGGCGGCCACGTGAATCTGGTCGATCCGGCGGGCTCGCTGTGGAGCGGCTCGGCCACGCTGATGCTCGCGGCGGGCAGCGACGGCGCGGGCGCGACGCTGCTGCCGGGGCGCATCGAATGGACGACATCTTTCCTGCCGCTCTTCACGGGCCGCGTGCACATGACGATGCGTCAGACCGAGGCGATGCCCGATGCCGTGATCGTCGACGCCACCACGCGCGGCGCGATGGTCACCGCCGGCCAGATCGCCGTGCCCGCGACGCTGCTCTCGGGATTGGGCGCGCCGTTCAACACGCTCGATTTCGACGGCAACGTGCGGCTTTCGTGGACGGAGTTCCGCCTGCTGAACCGCAACGCGTACGGGCAAGTGGTCGTCACGCTCGACGACATGGCTTCGCGCGTTTCGCGTGTAAAGCCGCTCGGTTCGTATCGCGTGGCGTTGCAGGCGCAGGGCGCGTCGGCGACGATCGATCTTTCGACGAGCAAAGGCCCGCTCATGCTCACCGGCAATGGCGCGATCTCACAGGAATCGACGTCGTTCCAGGGCACGGCCACCGCCGCGCCGGATCAGCGCGAGAACCTCGCGGGGCTGCTCAACCTGCTCGGCCGCCATACCGATCCGGATACGGTCGCGCTGACCTTCATGCGCTGATCAGCGGCTGGCAGTTTGCGCCGGAGTCGAGGCAGGCGCGGGCGCTTCCACCGTGCCCGTCTCGCGATCCATCTGCGCGACATCCCAGCCGCCGCCGAGCGCCTTCACCAGTCCCACCGACGACACCATCCGCTGTCCCGCGATATTCGCGAGCTTCTGCTGCGCCGTGAACGCGGTGGTCTGCGCGGTCAGCACGCTGATGTACGCGACCGTTCCCGCCTTGTACTGATTGTTGATGATCGCGAGCGCCTGCTGCGCCGATTCGACGGCCTGCTGCTGCACGACGATTTCCTTCTCCAGAATGCGCAGCGACGCCAGATTGTCTTCGACGTCCTGGAACGCGGTCAGCACCGTCTGCCGGTACGTCGCGACGTCCTGATCGTAAGTCGCGCGCGCGGCTTCGGTGCGCGCCGAGCGCAGGCCGCCGTCGAAAATGGTCGCGGCGATATCGGGCCCGAGCGTCCAGAAACGCGATGGCGCGCGCAGCAATTGCGACAGCACCGAGCTTTCGAAGCCGCCCTGCGCGGACAGCGTGAGCGTCGGGAAATACGCGGCCATCTCGACGCCGATCTGCTCGTTCGCCGCCGCCGCCTTTCGCTCCGCCGAAGCGATATCCGGCCGCCGCTCCAGAATGGCCGATGGCATGTGCACGGGCACGGTGGGCGGCGTCGCGTCGAGCGGAATGGGCGGAAGCGAGAACGTGGACGCCGGTTCGCCGACGAGCACCGCGATCGCGTGCTCGTACTGCGCCCGCGTGACGCCGTTGTCGATGGCGGATGCCTGTGCGGACTGCAACTGCGTCTGCGCCTGAATCACGTCCGAACGCGCGACGATGCCCTGCGCGTACTGATTCTGCGTGAGCTTGAGCGATTGCTCGTAGGCCGCGACGGTGTCGTCGAGGAGCCGTTGCTGCGCGTCGAGCGAGCGCAACTGGAAATAGGTTTGCGCAAGCGTGGCCTGCGCGGACAGGCGCGCGTTGCCGAGATCGGCGGCGGCGCCTTGCTGCCCCGCCTTCTGCGCGGCAACGGTGCGCGACACGGTGCCCCACAAGTCCGGTTCCCACGAAGCGTCGAGCGAGAGGCTGAACTGGTTGTTGATCGCGCCGGTCTGGCCGAGGCTGGAACTGCTGGTCGACCGGTTGCCCGAACCGGTTCCGGAACGCGATGCCGAAGCCGACGCGCCGATCGTCGGGAAATACGCCGCACGCGCCTCGCCGACGAGCGCGCGCGCCTGACGATACGCCGCCGCGTACTGCGCGATGGTCTGGTTCGACTGATTCAGGCGCGCTTCGAGATCGTTCAGGCGATCGTCGTGATAGACCGTCCACCAGGTGCCGCGGTCGGTCTGATCGGCGGGCTGCGCGACTTTCCAGCCCTCGGGCGCTTCCTTGTAGCTGGCCGGGATCGTCGTCGTGGGGCGCTGATAATCGGGGCCGACCGCGCATCCGGCGATGAACATCGCGAGTGTGGCGGCGAGCGCCGTCGTGGTCAGGCGCGCGACGGCGGGAGCGGGAAAGGCGGGGCGATACGGCATCTGCTTGTCGATATTCCTGTCGGCGCCGCGCCGTTCGATATGACGGATGCGGCAAGCCGAAATGGTAACGGAACGCGACGAGCGCAAGGGATGAGCGCTCGTCAGGCAGACGTTAGCGTAACGGGTTCGCCGTAAGGCGGGTGTTACGCAGCGGGAGGAATCGGTTACGACGCGTTACGGTGGCGATCATCGGCCGCTGCCGGGACACGGCGAGCAGGGCGCGGCGAGCATCGGTCGCGTGTGCGCCTTTTTGGGCGCGGCCGCCGTCTTGCGCCGATGCCGGTTCTCGAACCATCCCATGCCCAGCACGACGAACGATCCGCCCGGCAGCAGGAACACGATCAGATACAACGCGAGTTTCCACGAACTCAGCTTCGGCGGGACGAAGTGACGGGAAGCGCTGGCGATCTTGCTGCTGATGGGGCCGAAACGTCGGCGGGCGGTGCGAACAAAGCGGGTCATCGGATGGTCCTTCGGGCGTCGGCGAACGACGGCTGGCGGTCAGAACATGGTCTCGGGCGGCGCGTATCGCGCGTAACTCGTTGCATAGAATAATATTGACTGTGCAACTAGTTTTCAAGATACTGCTGATTGCTTTTTCGCAATTGTTGCCTTATGGAGACGCGGCGCAGTGTCGCAGATTCGCCTCAGCCGTTTGACCGATGTCGCATGAATAGCGAACCGCTTTACGATCCCGCCACGATTCAGCTCGAAACGAGTCTCGGCTATTACCTCGCGAAGGCGCGCAACGTGCTCGTCATGCGCACCGATCAGGCGTTGAAGCCGCTCGATCTCACGTCGCCGCAAATCGGCGCGATCTTGCTGCTTGCGTCGGGGCGGGCGCGCACGCCGCTGGAACTGTCGCGCGAGCTGTCGTATGACAGCGGCTCGATGACCCGCATGCTCGACCGGCTCGAGAAGAAGGGTTTCGTCAGCCGGGCGCGCAGCGAAGTGGACCGTAGAATCGTCGAGTTGAGTTTGACGGAACGCGGGCGCGACGCCGCCGCGCGCCTGCCGGTGATCGGCGCCGCCGTGCTGAACGAGCAACTGACCGGCTTCAGCCGCGCGGAACTGAACCTGTTGATCGCGATGCTTGCACGCATCATCGGCAATACGCCGATGGGAGATTGCGCACCCTGCGTGCTGGATGATGAAATCACCTGATTGATCGGAAAAAACCCGAATGTTCTGTTCGGATTTCGCTGTCTGAGCAGAGAATGTCACGACAATAAATAGCTTGCATGCGATGCGCGCTTGGGGCGCCTGCACGCACGCACCGGAGATTCGACGATGTCCACATCCGCCACGGGCACGCCCGCCACCGCGCCCGCGCCCATGCCGCTCAAAGGCGGCATTCTCGCCCTGCTGACGATGGGCCTCGCGCTCGGCACCTTCATGGAGGTGCTTGACACGTCCATCGCGAACGTCGCGGTGCCGACCATTTCCGGCAACCTCGGCGTGGCGACGAGCGAGGGCACGTGGGTGATCTCGTCGTATTCGGTCGCCTCGGCGATCGCGGTGCCGTTGACGGGCTGGCTCGCGCGGCGCGTCGGCGAGGTGAAGCTCTTCACCATCTCCGTGCTGCTGTTTTCGATCGCGTCGGCGCTGTGCGGGCTCGCGCACAACTTCGAATCGCTGATCGCGTTCCGGTTGCTGCAAGGCCTCGTTTCCGGACCGATGGTTCCGCTGTCGCAAACCATCCTCATGCGCAGCTATCCGCCCGAGAAGCGCGGCCTCGCGCTCGGCCTCTGGGCGATGACCGTAATCGTCGCGCCCATCTTCGGCCCCGTGATGGGCGGCTACATCACCGATAACTACACGTGGCCGTGGATCTTCTACATCAACGTGCCGATCGGCATTTTTTCGGCGACGATCGCGTATTTTCTGCTGCGCGGGCACGAAACGAAGACGACGCAGCAGCGCATCGACGGCGTCGGGCTCGCGCTGCTCGTGATCGGCGTCGCGAGCCTGCAGATGATGCTCGACCTCGGCAAGGACCACGACTGGTTCGGCTCGAACTTCATCGTCACGCTGGCGATCGTGTCCGCGGTGTCGCTCGCGTTCATGTTCGCGTGGGAGCTGACGGAGAAGGAGCCGGTCATCGACCTTTCGCTGTTCCGCGACCGCAATTTCGCGATGGGCGTGCTCATCACGTCGCTCGGCTTTCTCGCGTTCTTCGGCTCGGTCGTGGTGCTGCCGTTGTGGCTGCAAACCGTGCTCGGCTACACGCCGTGGCTCGCCGGTCTCGCCACCGCGCCGGTCGGGATTCTGGCGCTCGTGCTGTCGCCGATCATCGGGCAGAACATGCATCGGCTGAATCTGCGCGTGGTCGCGAGCTGCGCGTTTCTCACGTTCGCGTTCGTGTCGCACTGGAACTCGACCTTCACGCTCGATACGCCGTTCCACCAGATCATCTATCCGCGCCTGATTCAGGGCATCGGCGTCGCCTGCTTTTTCGTGCCGATGACGACGATCACGCTCTCCAGCGTCTCCGACGAACGCCTCGCGGGCGCGGCGGGGCTGTCGAACTTTCTGCGGACGCTCTCGGGCGCGATCGGCACGGCGGTCAGCACGACGTTCTGGGAAAACGACATGATCCGGCATCACGCGCGTCTCACCGAATCGGTCACGCCGTATTCGGCCGGCACGAGCGCGTATTCGGATCTGCTTTCAGGACTCGGATTGTCGGGCCAGGCGCTGACCGCGCAACTGGATCGCGTGGTGTCCGCGCAGGCTTACATGATGTCGACCAACGACTTCTTCCGCATTTCGTTCTATGCGTTTCTCGTGCTGGCCGTGATGGTCTGGCTGACGCGGCCGAAGAAGGGTGCGTCAGCCTCGATGGGACACTGAACTATTGCGGCGTGAGCGGCGTCGCCGACTGTCCCGGCTGGCTTTCCAGATTCAGCGGAGCCGGCTGGTCCAGCGGACTGACCTGCACGCCGCTCGGCACGGGCGGGGGCGCCGGCGCGGCCTGACTGGCTTGCGGCGTTTCGGTTTTACGCAGTCCCGGCCCGTTCTTGATGAACTGCTTGAAATCCGCGCCCGCCTGCCACGGATTGGGCTGGCAGCCGAGCGGATTGTCGCAGTGCGCGGCGAAACCGATGGTCGCGGTGCCTTCGTTGGTCGGCGTCTTGGTGACCTGATACGCGAGCGCGCGCTTGCCGCTCGACGGCCCCGCCGTCTGGATGACCGAATCGGTGACCGTCTGAAGCTTGTACTCGGAGTGGTTCGTCACCCAGACCTGGGCGCGCGCCCACCACGCGTCGCATTCCGCCTTGCTCATGCAGGTGAGCGGTTGCGTGGCCTGCTCCATCGTCGTGCTGCTGACCTGGTCCTGCACCGCGCAGCCGCCCACTAGCGCGAGCGACGCGGCCCCCAGCGCGGCGGCGGCGTAGAACTTCTTTTTCATTACTCCCCCGATCGTCGAAAAGTCGGCCATATTTTGACCCCTCCAATCGGATGACGTTATGACGCGTTTCCCTCTGTTGCATAAGCCGGCAACTTTTGCCGATCCGCGCTGACGTCGGCGCGGAAAAACTGACTCACGCGTGCGCGGGATTCGGCTTGTAGTCCTGATAGGCCGCAACGAACGCGTCGAATGTTTCCGTGTCGCGGCTTTCGACCACGGCCTGTTCCACCAGCGATTTTGCCGCGAGCTCTTCCATCGCGCGTTCTTCGTCGACGGAAAGCGGACGCGCGCGGAAATCTTCCGCGTGACGCGTGCTGAGTTCGAGCGCGAATTCGTCGAAGGTTTGCCGCTTGTCGCGCATCGTCTGGAGCACGCGCGCGGACGGCGTCAGCGACGCATCGGCGATACGCGGCCGCAGCGCCACGAGCGCGCGCATGTGGTCGTCGTTGCCGTTGAGCGCATCGAGCGTCTGCGCGACGGGTTCGATCGCGTCGAACAGTTCTTCGGCCCATTGCTGCATCGGCACGGCGGCGCCGTCGCGTTGCAGCGCGAGGCCCGGCTTGCGGCCTTCCTTCGCCACCGCGCTGAAATTGCCGTTCGCCTCGATGCTCGCGTCGCGCGGCAGCAGCGGGCTGTCTTCGAGCGCGCAATAGAGCAAGTACGCGTCGAGAAAGCGGGCCGTTTCGAGCGAGATGCCGGTCGGCACGAACGGATCGATGTCGAGGCAGCGCACTTCGATGTACTGCACGCCGCGCTCGGCCAGCGCATGCAACGGACGCTCGCCCGACTGCGTGACGCGCTTCGGGCGGATCGTCGAATAGAACTCGTTTTCGATCTGCAGCACGTTCGTGTTGATCTGCACCCATTCGCCGTCGCGCTGCGTGCCGATGGCCACGTACGGCGCATACGGCTGGCTCACGGCTTTGGCGAGCACGTCGAGATAGGCGTCGAGCGTGTCGTAGCTCGGCAGCAGATCCGCCTGCGCGGGATTGTTCGTGTAGCCGAGATCGCTCATGCGCAGGCTGGTCGCGTGCGGCAGATAGAACGTGTCGGCATCGAACGTTTCCAGATGATGCGTCTTGCCTTCCACGAAGCGCGCGTTCAGCGCCGGCGACGCACCGAACAGATACATCAGCAGCCAGTTCGTGCGGCGGAAGTTGCGGATGAGCGCGAAGTAGCGCTCGGACTGGAAATCTTTCGCGGACAGCGTGCTCGCGTTGTCGAGCGTCTGCCACGCGCGCCACACGGCTTCGTCGAGCGAATAGTTGTAGTGGATGCCCGCGATGCATTGCATCGTGCGGCCGTAACGCAGCGCGAGCCCGCGCCGGTACACCGTCTTAAGCATGCCGATATTCGACGTCCCGTAATAGCCGAACGGAATCTCGTCCTCGGGCGGCAGCGAATTGGGCATCGAGTTGTTCCACAGCAGCTCGTCGCCCATATGCGCGAACGCGAACCGATGCAGCGCGTCGAGTCGATCGAGCGTGATCGCGACGTCGGATTCGGCGGGCGTGATCAGTTCGACGAGCGCTTCGGAGTAATCGGTCGTGATGAGCGGATGCGTCAGCGCGGAGCCGAACGAGCGCGGATGCGGCGTCATCGCCAGCTTGCCTTGCGGCGTCACGCGCAAGCTTTCTTTTTCGATGCCGCGCAAGCCTTGACGCAACGCGCCGGCATGCGGGCCGGACGCGAGCGCGGCAAGCCTGCGCTCGAATGCGCCGGCTTTGGAGTGAGCGGAATTATTGTTTGCCATTGAAGCGTTCTGCGAGGAGCGCGAGCGCATGCGCCCGGTCGTATTTTTAGGGTAGCGGGCACTTTAACATCTCGGTGTAAGGCGTGCTTGAGCCCAGGCCCGGCAAGGGATTGCGGGTTTTTCGGGCGATTCGCGGAACGTGCGGCGGCGCGCTTTGGAGCCGTGTGAAGCGGCTCGCGAGGGGATCGAAGCGCTCGCGCGTCATGCCGACGGCGAGCGCCCGTGCTTCATGCGACCTTGCCGGTCTTGCTGCGCGTGCGCTCGGTGTCGAGCAGCGACTCCTTGCGCGGTATGCCCCAGCGATAACCCGCGATCGCGCCGTCCTTGCCGATCACGCGATGGCACGGAATCGCGAGCGCCACCGGATTCGATGCGCACGCATTCGCCACCGCCCGCACCGCGCGCGGCGAGCCGAGCGATTCGGCGATTTCCGTGTAGCTGCGCGTCTGCCCGTACGGGATGCTGCGCAACGCGTCCCACACGCGCCGCTGAAATGCCGTCGCGCCGATATCGAGCGGCAAGTCGAAGCGCTCGCGCGTGCCTTGCAGATACGCGCGAATCTGCGCGACGAACGGCTCCATCTTCGCGGCATCCTCCATTCGGTCGGCTTGCGCGAAATCGGCGGCGAGTTGATCGATTAGCGTGTGCGCATCGTCGCCGAATGCGATCTTGCAGACGCCCTTGTCGGTTGCCGCGACGAGCACGGCGCCGAGCGGCGTCGCGGCAGTCGTGTAACGCACGGTCAGCCCCGCGCCCTGACGCTTGTACGCGGACGGCGTCATGCCGAGTTCCGCGGGCACGGCTTCGTACATGCGCGAGGGCGAGCCGAAACCGGCGTCGTGCGTGGCGCGCGTGACGTTGCGGCCGCGCTGCAACGCGTCGCGCAGCACGCCCGCGCGCTGCGCAGCCTGATACTGCCGCGGCGAAATGCCGACGATGCGCGAGAACAGCCGCTGCAAATGGAACGGGCTGACGTGTACGGCCTCGCTCAATTGCGCGAGCGTCATGCGTTGCTGCGGATCGGCGTCGAGCACCTTGCACGCGCGTTCGACGATCGCGAGTTCGCGCGGCAGGCTCGTCGGCTGGCAGCGCTTGCATGCGCGATATCCGGCTTGTTCGGCGGCGTCGGTCGTCGGAAAGAATTCGACGTTCTCGCGACGCGGCGCCCGCGACGCGCACGACGGCCGGCAAAACACGCCAGTCGTGCGCACGGCGAAGAAGAAAGCGCCATCGGCGTGCTCGTCGCGATCGACGACGGCTTGCCAGCGGCTTTCATCGGAAGAAAAGAGTGTGTCGGTTGCGGTTTTCATGACGACCTCGGTGGCTCTTGGGTACGTGACCACTGTAGAGCCGTCCAGACGAGGTTACGCGCCGTTTCTTGCGGTGTCATCGGCGGGAGGAATCCGAAAAGTGACGCGCAGATACCACAAAAGGACGCTATAGGGGTTTTTACCGAAATTTCTATTGCGTCGCATCAAGCGGCTGTGTATGATTGGAACTGTCTCCTCCATGTCTCCTCCTGATATGGATTCAACCCGCCCACATAGGCGGGTTTTTTTTCGTCCGTTCCAAACGCAGCGCACACAAAAAACCGGGCCGCAGCCCGGTTTCTCATGACGATTCCGCCGCCGTTACAGCACGTAGCGCGACAAATCTTCGTCCTGTGCCACATCGCCGAGCGCGCGATCCACATACGCCGCGTCGATGCGCACCGGCTGGCCGGCGTGATTGCCCGCCGCGAACGACACTTCTTCCAGCAGCTTTTCGATCACCGTGTACAGCCGCCGCGCACCGATGTTCTCGGTCTTCTCGTTCACCGAATATGCGATTTCCGCGAGACGCCGGATGCCGTCTTCGGCGAAATCGAGCTCGACGTCTTCCGTCGCGAGCAGCGCCTTGTACTGTTTGACGAGACTCGCATCGGTCGAATTCAGGATCGATTCGAAGTCGCCGACCGAGAGCGAATCCAGCTCGACGCGAATCGGAAAACGCCCTTGCAACTCGGGAATCAGATCGCTCGGCTTGGCGAGATGGAACGCGCCGCTCGCGATGAACAGGATGTGATCGGTCTTGATCATCCCGTACTTCGTGTTGATGGTCGTGCCTTCGACGAGCGGCAGCAGATCGCGCTGCACGCCCGCGCGCGACACTTCGGCGCCGCCGGTCTCGCTGCGCGACGCGATCTTGTCGATTTCATCGAGGAACACGATGCCGTTCTGCTCGACGTTCTGCACCGCGCGGCTCTTGACCTCTTCGTCGTTGAGCATCTTGCCGGCTTCTTCGTCGGTGAGCAGCTTGAGCGCTTCCTTGACCTTCACCTTGCGGCGCGTCTTCTTGCCGCCGCCGATATTCGCGAACATCGAACGGATCTGCTCGGTCATGTCCTCCATGCCCGGCGGCCCCATGATGTCCATGCCGACTTGCGGCATTTCCACGTCCAGCTCGATTTCCTTGTCGTCGAGCGCGCCTTCGCGCAGCCGCTTGCGGAAGGTCTGGCGCGTGGCGTTGTCGCCGCCTTCGCTGTTCGACTCGATCGCGTTCGATGCGCCGAATCCGACCGGCCGCGCCGTCGGCAGAAGAATGTCGAGGATGCGGTCTTCGGCGCGATCTTCGGCCTTCGTGCGCACCTTCTTCATCTCGGATTCGCGCGTCTGCTTCACGGAAATCTCGATCAGATCGCGCACGATGCTGTCTACGTCGCGGCCGACGTAACCGACTTCGGTGAACTTGGTCGCTTCGATCTTGATGAACGGCGCGTCCGCGAGCTTGGCCAGCCGCCGCGCGATTTCGGTCTTGCCGACGCCCGTCGGCCCGATCATCAGGATGTTCTTCGGCGTGATTTCCTGGCGCAGCGGCTCGGCGACCTGCTGACGGCGCCAGCGGTTGCGCAGCGCGACGGCAACCGCCTTCTTCGCGCGCCCCTGGCCGATGATGTGCTTGTCGAGTTCGGAGACGATTTCGGAGGGAGTCATGGTGGTCATCGCTAAAGTCCTTTATTCGATCGTCTCGATGACGCGATTGTGATTGGTGTAGATGCACATGTCGCCGGCGATGGTCAGCGCCTTTTCGACGACTTCGCGCGGCGAAAGATCCGTGTTCTCGACGAGCGCCTGCGCCGCCGCCTGCGCGTAAGCGCCGCCCGAGCCGATTGCCGCGATGCCGTGCTCCGGATCGAGCACGTCGCCATTGCCGGTAATGACGAGCGTGGTGTCCTTGTCGGCGGTGATCAGCATGGCTTCGAGGCGTCGCAGCATGCGGTCGGTGCGCCAGTCCTTCGCCAGCTCGACCGCGGCGCGCGTCAGATTGCCCTGATGCTTCTCGAGCTTCGCTTCGAAGCGGTCGAGCAGCGAGAACGCGTCGGCCGTGCCGCCGGCGAAGCCGACCAGCACCTTGCCGCCATAGATGCGGCGCACTTTCTTCGCGCCCCCTTTCATGACGATATTGCCGAGCGTCACCTGACCATCGCCGCCCAGCGCGACCTTGCCGTCGCGGCGCACGGAGACGATGGTCGTGCCGTGAAATTGTTCCATGTGCGTTCCTTGTGAAAACAGAAGGACGCGGGGCGGCCCCGTAATGTGGCCATAGCCGCCGCGCAGTCGAGAATTCGATGGAGTGCACGGCGCGGGGTTCCGTCCGGGCGTTGAGCCTCGGGTGGACGGCGCCGCGCTCGCGCCTGCCGCGATGAAGCTTTTGCGGCGCGCGTCGAGTTCATTTTAGGGCGGCGGTGGATTTATCAAGGCGCGCGACTTCGACGCTCGCCGCTTTTTACCTGCCGCAAAGCAAAAAAGGCACCCCTGCCTGGGTGCCTTTTCCTGATGTGACTGCATGCGCGCAACTTTTGCGGCGGCGTCTTCCCCGTGGCGGGCGGACCCGCGACGATCGCCTGCCGGCAGCAATTTCAGTCGCCGAACAGCTTCTGGCGCAGTTCGCGGCGTTCCTGAGCTTCGAGCGAGAGCGTAGCCGTCGGGCGCGCGAGCAGACGCGGAATGCCGATCGGTTCGCCGGTCTCTTCGCACCAGCCGTAATCGCCGGACTCGATGCGCGCGAGCGACTGCTGCACCTTCTTCAGAAGCTTGCGTTCGCGGTCACGCGTGCGCAGTTCCAGTGCATGTTCTTCCTCGATGGTCGCGCGGTCCGCCGGGTCCGGCACGATCACCGTTTCGCGCAGATTTTCGGTGGTCTGGCCGGCATTCTTCAGAATGTCCGCCTGCAACTGTTCGAGCCGGTTCTTGAAGAAGGCGAGTTGCTCCTCGTTCATGTAGTCCTTCTCGCTCATCTTCAGGATTTCGGCTTCGGTCAAGAGTTTCGTTGTCATCAGCTTGCTTCTTCAATGTAGGGCGATGTCTTCGCACCGCCCGCACTTGCGTTACCCGCATGCAACGTGTGGTGCGCCTGGGGCTGCGCGACGCGTCGATGCGGGGCCGAACTCCTCTGGAAACCGATATTGGATGATGCTCCGGAAGGCCCGGCCGCATTTGCATGGCCCGGCATGTCCGGCCCCGGTGCTTTGACTTGATTTGCCTTCCCCCGGCAAATCGAGGCATCGTCCCGACGGGACATCCCTTCTCCAATGTCCGCTGGCCGAGCGCCTGAAAGACGCGCATTCAGCGAAACTGCCCTTCTCCAGTGGGGCTGTATTGTAACTGAACCGCAATTTCCGGCTAAACCTACGGAAAACCCTGTCGATTCGTGCCGGAATTTCAAAAATATAACGCCTGGACGTGCAAAAAGCGATGACGGTTCGTGGGCGCGACTACATACGCACATCGAAAGTCGAACAAGAAAAACGCCGCACACGAGCCATTCGCGGCGGCGTTCTGCTTCGATGCCTCTTTTTTCGCCCCCGCGGGATTCGCACGATCCAAGCGAGATGCGTGCCGGATTACTTCACGAGGCAGGCGTCGAGTCCGTCGGTGATCAGATCCTTCGGCAGCTCGATGCCGATGAACACCATCTTGCTGTTCTTCTTCTCGATCGGCATCCACTTGCCGGCGAGGTCGCTGCCCATCATCTGGTGCACGCCCTGGAACACGACCTTGCGATCGACGCCCTTCATATAGAGCACGCCCTTGTAGCGCAACAGGCGCTCGCCATAGATCTGCAGAATGCCGCCGAGGAAGTCTTCGAGGCGGTTCGGATCGAACGGCTTGTCGCTGCGATACACGAACGACTTGATCTTGTCGTCGTGGTGCGCGTGATGATGGTGGTCATGCCCGTGCTCGTGATCGTGGCTGTGATCGTGACCGCAGGTCGAATGATCGTGGTCGTCGCCGTGGCCGTGATCATGCGCGTGATCGTGGTCATGATCGTGATCGTCTTCCGCGAGGAAGTCCGGATCGATCTCGAGCTTCGAATTCAGGTTGAAGCCGCGCAGATCGAAGATTTCCTTGATGTCGGCGTCGCCGAAATTCACGACCTTGATCGCCGCGCGCGGGTTCATGTGCATCAGGCGATGCTTCAGCGCTTCGAGATCGTCCGCCGAGACGAGATCGGACTTCGTGACGAACAGGCGATCCGCGAAGCCGACCTGACGCTGCACCACTTCGTGCTGGTCGAGCTGCGCGTTCGCGTGCTTCGCGTCGACGAGCGTGATGATCGCGTCGAGCAGGAATTCGTCGGCGACGGTGTTATCCATGAAGAACGTCTGCGCGACCGGGCCGGGATTCGCGAGGCCGGTGGTTTCGATCACGACGCGGTCGAATTCGAGCGTGCCCGCCTTCTTGCGATTCGCGAGGTCTTCGAGAGCGCGCGCGAGGTCGCCACGGATCGTGCAGCAGATGCAGCCGTTGCTCATCTGGATGATCTGCTCGTTCGTTTCCTGCACGAGAATTTCGTTGTCGATGTTCTCTTCGCCGAACTCGTTCTCGATCACGGCGATCTTCATGCCGTGCTTCTCGTTCAGGATGCGCTTGAGCAGCGTGGTTTTGCCGCTGCCGAGAAAGCCGGTCAGGATGGTTACGGGAATCATGGTGTCGCCTTTTAAGTTCGGGGAACGCGCTGAGTCGAATATTGAAACATATTTGCGGAGCCGACGCTTCGTGCGTCCTTCGCCCGCGATTCGGCCTTAACTGGGGCCGATCACGCGATTTGCAACAGCAGCCCTTTCAGATACTCGCCTTCCGGGAACGCCGTCAGCAGCGGATGATCGACGCCCGCGCCGAGACGCTTCAGGATGCGCGCATCGACGCGCGCGTCGGCGGCGGCGCTCGCGACGATCTTCTGGAACAGGTCCGAATCGATCGCGCCGGAGCACGAATACGTGAAGAGCAGCCCGCCCGGACGCAGCAGCTTGAAGCCGCTCAGGTTGATGTCCTTGTACGCGCGCGCGGCGCGATCGACGGTTTCCTTCGACGGCGCGAACTTCGGCGGATCGAGCACGATCAGGTCGAAGCGCTGGCCTTCGTCGTAGAGACGGCGCAGCGTCTTGAAGGCATCGGCGTCGAGCCATTCGGCCTTTGCCGCGTCGAAGCCGTTCGCCGTCACGTTTTCGCGCGCGAGCGCGAGCGCTTCGCCCGACGAATCCACCGAGACCACGCGCGTCGCGCCGCCTTTCAGCGCGGCCAGCGAAAAGCCGCCCGTGTAGCAGAAGCAGTTGAGCACGTCGCGATCTTGCGCGTTCTGCGCGACGAGCACGCGGTTGTCGCGCTGATCGACATAAAAGCCGGTCTTGTGGCCGTTGCGCACATCGACGTGATAACGCACGCCGCATTCGTTCGTGATGAGCGTCTCGGGCGGCGCGTCGCCGGCGAGCACGCCGGTCGTCTGTTCGAGCCCTTCCTTCTGGCGGATCGACACGTCCGAGCGCTCGTAGACGTTCGGGCACGCGGTCGCCTCGACGAGCGCCTGCACGATGGCCTCTTTCCACGCCTCGACGCCCGTCGCCATGAACTGGCAGACGAGCTGCGCGTGTTTGCCGTCGTCCGCGACGTAGTAATCGACGATAAGGCCCGGCAATCCGTCCGCCTCGCCGAAGACGAGGCGCGTCGCGCCGGTGTCCTTGACCATCGTGCGCCGGTGCGCGACCGCGCGCTGCACGCGGCGCTTGAAGAACGCGTGATCGATGGGCTCGCTTTCGTCGAACGTCCAGACGCGCGCGCGAATCTGCGAACTCGGGCTGTACGACGCGCGCGCGAGAAAGCGGCCGTCCGCCGCACGCACGACGACGGTCGCGCCCGGCGCTGGATTGCCGTCGATGCGCGCGATGGCGTTCGCGTAAATCCACGGATGGCGGCGGACGAGCGATCTGTCCTTCGCCGGTTTGAGCGTGATGGTGTTCATTGCAATCCGGAGGCGGCGCGCGAGGCGCCCGCCGAGTTAATCGCGCTTTTTCGCGCGCGGGTGCGCCGCATCGTAGACGCGGGCGAGATGCTGAAAATCGAGCGACGTGTACACCTGCGTCGCCGTGATGTTCGCGTGGCCGAGCAGTTCCTGCACCGCGCGCAGATCGCCGCTCGATTGCAGCACGTGCGTGGCGAACGAATGCCGCAGCACGTGCGGATGCACGTTCGACGGAATGCCCGCGAGCAGCGCGAGCCGCTTCACGCGTTCGCGCACGACGCCGGGCGACATGCGATTGCCGCGCACCGAAAGAAAGAGCGCGTGCGGATCGAGCTTGACGAATTCGCCGCGCACGTCGATCCACGCGCGCAGCGCTTCGATCGCCTTGCTGCCGACCGGCACCGAGCGCCGCCGATTGCCCTTGCCGAGCACGGTCACTTCCTGTTGCACGAGATCGAGCCAGCCCGCCGAACGATAACCGTCCTGCTCGACGAAGCGCACATCCAGCCCGACGAGTTCCGCGAGCCGCAGCCCCGACGAGTAGAACAGTTCGAGGATCGCGTGATCGCGCAGCGCTTCGGTCGTGTCCGCTTGCGGCGCGTCCATGAGCCTCGCGGCGTCATCGACGGAAAGCGCCTTCGGCAGCGTCTTTTCGCGCTTGGGCGCGCGCACCGCCGCGACGGGATTCGCGGGCATCTCGACGCGCTCGGCGAGCCATCGATAGAACGCGCGCCACGCCGACAGCCGATGCCCGATCGAACGCGACGACAGCCCGCCCGCGTGCGCCCGCACGACCGCGCCGCGAATATCGGCGGACGTGAGCGTTTCGAGCGGACGATCCTTGGCGAGCGCGCGCAACTCGCTCAATTCATGCGTGTAGCCGCGCAGCGTGTGCTCGGAGAGATGCCGCTGATGGTCGAGCATCGCGAGATAGTCGGCGATCACATCGGCGGCGGCGTTCATGTTCAGTGCGGCAGCAGGCGCGACAGCGCGGCGCTCGCGAGCGCGCCGATCTGCGTGAGGAAGTCCGTCGCCATGCCGTCGTGAAAGCGGCGCGGATCGGGCGAGCCCATCACGAGCAGTCCGAAGCTCGGTGCGTCCGGGCCGGCTTGCGGATCGCGCAGCGCGATGAGCGACACGGATTCGATCGTGCGATCGATGTCGGACGGGCCGTCGCTCGGCGCGACCGTCGCCGATGCCGAGTTCGCCGCGCCCAGCCACTGCGCGGCAGCGAAGCCGGTGTTCACGCCGCAGTACGGCGTCGCGAGGCTGCTCGTGAAAATGCGCACTTCCTCGCCGACCTGACGCGCGAAATCGGCCTGCCGATACGCTTCGTCGATATCCCACACGCGCAGCGCGGCGTGGGGCACGTCGAAGACTTCGCACAGCCCTTTGCTGATGGTCGTGGGCAACGCGTACGGATCGCGCTGCGAGATCACGCGCACGGTCCAGCGGTTGAACTTGGACGAGATGCTGTCGTTCTCGTGGCCGTAGCGCAGCAGTTCGGCCAGACGCCGCTCGAGCTGCTTGTTCTTGTCGCGCAGCATTTCCATCTGGCGTTCCTGCAACGACACGGCCGCTTTGCCGTGCGGATTCGAAAGCCGGATGGTGCCGAGCAATTCCGCGTGCTCGACAAAGAAATCGGGGTTGTCGAGCAGATAGTCGGCGACTTCGCGTGGATTCATTGGTGACGTATATGCGTTAAACGATGCGGTCGAGCTCGATCTCGCCTTCGAAAACCGTGGCGGCGGGTCCGGCCATGAAGAGCGCGGCGGCTTCGTTGCTTGCGCCGTCCCAGCGGATCGTGAGCGTGCCGCCGTGCGTTTCGACGCGCACGGGCGAATCGAGCCGGCCGCGACGGATGCCCGCGGCCACCGCCGCGCACGCGCCCGTGCCGCACGCGAGCGTTTCGCCCGCGCCGCGCTCGTAGACGCGCAGTTTCACCGAATGACGATCGACGATCTGCATGAAGCCCGCGTTGACGCGCTTCGGAAAGCGCGCGTGACGCTCGACGACCGGACCTTCGGTCAGGACCGGATACGCCTCGACGTCATCGACGATCTGGACCGCGTGCGGATTGCCCATCGACACAACGGAAATCCAGCGCGTTTCGCCGTTCACGTCGAGCGGCCAGAGCGTGTCGTTGCCTTCCTTGCGGCCTTCGAGCGCCTGCGCGTCGAAGGGAACCTGCGGCGGATCGAATACCGGCGTGCTCATGTCGACGACGACTTCGCCGTTTTCCTGCATCGTCAGCGTGATGATGCCGTTTTGCACCTGCACGCGCACCGTCGATGCGTCCGTCAGACGCCGGTCGCGCACGAACTTCACGAAGCAGCGCGCGCCATTGCCGCAATGCTCGACTTCGCCGCCATCGCAATTGAAGATGCGGTACTTGAAGTCGACGCCGCCGATCGTCGGCTTTTCCACGAGCAGCAACTGATCCGCGCCCACGCCGAAATGGCGGTTCGCAAGCGCGCGCACTTGCTCGCCCGAGAGATCGAGCGCCTGCGTATAGCCGTCGAGCACGACGAAGTCATTGCCCGCGCCTTGCATCTTGGTGAATTTCAGTTTCATGGCCGCTATTGTATGTGAGCCGCGCTGCCGCGTTTCGCGCCGTCCAGGCGTTGATTTCAGGCCTCAATAAAAACCCGGCTCGCCCGGCGGCCGCGTCTTGAAGCGCTTGTGCACCCAATAATATTGCTCCGGCATGTGCGGAATCTGCTCTTCCAGAAACGCGTTCATGCGGCGCGCGTCGGCTTCGTCATCGCCGGTGGGGTAATTGTCCCAAGGCTCGAAAATCTTCAGCCGATAACCCTTGTAGTCCGGCAAGACCTCGCCGATGAACGGCACGACCTGCGCCTTGCCCGTCTTCGCCAGCCGGCCGACTGCGGTCAGCGTGCACGTCGGGATGCCGAAAAACGGCACGAAGGTGGAATTGCGCATGCCGTAATCCATGTCCGCGCCGAGCATCACGGGCTTGCGATCGCGCAGCCAGCGCAGCACGATGCGCGCGCTGTCGGCGCGGCTCGCCATGTCGGCGCCGAAGCGGGCGCGCTGCGCCTTCGCCAGTGCCTCGATCTGCGGATTCGAAAACGGCTGATACAGCGATCCGCATTGCCGGTGCAGCGAGTAGTTCAGGAAGATCGAACCCGCTTCGATGCCGACGAAATGCAGGCCGAGAAAGAGCGTGGGCGGAAGATCGGGATCGGTGAGATCGACGGCGCTGTCGACCTGAATCAGCTTTTCGAGCTTCTTCGCGGAGCCGAACCATTGCACGCTGCGCTCCACGTAGCTGCGGATCGCGTGACGGAAATGCTTCTGCGCGATGTCCTCGCGTTTTTCCTCGGACCACTCGGGAAAGCAGAGCTTCAGGTTCGTATGGACGATGCGCTTGCGGCGGCTCGGGATCTGATAGAGCAGCCAGCCGAGCCCGTCGCCGAAACGCGCAGTGATGCCGTACGGAATGAGCGCCAGGAATTTGAGGAAACCGATGGCGAGCGCCACGCCGATGCGGCCTAGCATGACGAACTCCGGCGAGCGGGCAAAAGCGGCGAACCGGACGAACGGGACGAAAAGGGCGGGACCAAGGAAGCCAAAAGGGTCAATTCTGTGAAATCAGGGGAAGCCGGTATAATAGAACCTTCGCCGAGTTAATGGACAACTTGCGGGGCGAAGCGGGCCGAAGGCTTCCGAAGTTTCAGGAGGCCGCCGGTCCGGAAAAACATCCGCTAAAGCGTCGCCGCTTCAGACTCCAGACGAAGACGGCTACGTGATCATCAACCGTACTCTTGGAGTCTGAAGCGTGTCGAACGACTATCTCTTTACTTCCGAATCCGTTTCCGAAGGCCACCCGGACAAGGTTGCCGACCAAATCTCCGACGCCATCCTCGACGCCATCCTGTCGCAGGACAAATATTCGCGCGTCGCAGCGGAAACGCTCTGCAACACCGGTCTCGTCGTCCTCGCGGGCGAAATCACGACTAACGCCAACGTCGATTACATCCAGGTCGCGCGCGACACCATCAAGCGCATCGGCTATGACAACACCGACTTCGGCATCGACTATCGCGGCTGCGCGGTGCTCGTCGCTTACGACAAGCAATCGCCGGATATCGCGCAAGGCGTCAACAAGGCGCACGACGACAACCTCGATCAAGGCGCGGGCGACCAGGGCCTGATGTTCGGCTACGCGTGCGACGAAACGCCCGAACTGATGCCGCTGCCGATCCACCTGTCGCATCGCCTCGTCGAGCGTCAGGCGGATCTGCGCCGCGACGGCCGTCTGCCCTGGCTGCGTCCGGACGCGAAGTCGCAGGTCACCGTGCGTTACGTCGACGGCCGCGCGCATTCCATCGACACCGTCGTGCTGTCCACGCAACATTCGCCGGACATCGACCTCGCGCAACTGCGCGAAGCGGTGATCGAAGAAGTCATCAAGCCGACGCTGCCGAAGGAACTCATCAAGGGCGACATCAAGTTCCTGGTGAACCCGACGGGCCGTTTCGTCATCGGCGGTCCGCAGGGCGACTGCGGTCTGACGGGCCGCAAGATCATCGTCGATACGTACGGCGGCGCGGCGCCGCACGGCGGCGGCGCGTTCTCGGGCAAGGATCCGTCGAAGGTCGACCGCTCGGCGGCTTACGCGGGCCGTTATGTCGCGAAGAACATCGTCGCGGCGGGTCTCGCTTCGCGCGCGCTGATTCAGGTTTCGTACGCAATCGGCGTCGCGCGTCCGACTTCGGTGATGGTGAACACGTTCGGCACGGGCCGCGTGTCGGATGCCGAAATCACGAAGCTCGTTCAGGAGCACTTCGATCTGCGTCCGAAGGGCATCATCCAGATGCTCGATCTGCTGCGCCCGATCTACGAGAAGACGGCCGCTTACGGTCACTTCGGCCGCGAAGAGCCGGAATTCTCGTGGGAAGCCACGGACAAGGCGCTTGTCCTCGCGGAAGCCGCCGGCACCGAGCCGGTCGCCAGCGTGGCATAACGCCGCCGAGGCATCGAGCAGGACGAAAACCGGCAAGCATCGCGCTTGCCGGTTTTTTTTTGCGCCTCGCGCGGCGCGTTTCTTGCGATGACATCGGGTGGCAAACCCGATCATCCACGGAGCCGCCATGCCGTTCGATACGCTTCTCTCTCCTGTCACCATCGGCGGTCTCGAACTGCCGAATCGCGTCGTGATGGCGCCGCTCACGCGCAATCGCGCATCGCAGCCCGGCGACGTGCCCACCGAAATGAACGCCCGCTATTACGCGCAGCGCGCGGGCGCGGGGCTCATCGTCAGCGAGGCGACGCAGATTTCGCCGCAAGGTCAGGGCTATTTCGCGACGCCGGGCATCTACTCCGATCCGCAGGAAGCCGGTTGGAGAGCGGTCGTGGGCGCGGTTCACGCTCGGCACGGGCGCATCGCGTCGCAGTTGTGGCATGTGGGGCGCGTGTCGCATCGCTCGCTTCAGGAAGGCGGTGCGCCGCCCGTCGCGCCGTCCGCGATCCGCGCGCGCGACACGCAAGTGTTCGTGAAACACGATGACGGCTCTTACGGCATGACCGATGCCGACGACCCGCGCGCGCTCGAAACCGACGAGCTGCCGGGCATCGTGCTGCAATTCGTCGATGCCGCGCATCGCGCGAAACGGGCCGATTTCGACATGATCGAAGTGCACGCGGCCAACGGCTATCTGCTGCATCAGTTCATGGCGACGGGCACCAATCACCGCACCGACGATTACGGCGGCGGCATTGAGAATCGCGTGCGGCTCGTCATCGATGTGCTGGAGGCCGTGGCCGGCGTGATGGGCGCGAATCGCGTGGGCATCCGCATTTCGCCGAACTTCACGGGCTTCGATCTGCAGGACGACGAAGGCGAGGCGTCATCGCTGCATCTGGCGCGCGAGCTGAAGCGCATTGGCATTGCGTATCTGCATCTGGCGGAGGGCGACTGGGCCGGCGGCGCGCCGCTCTCGGAAGGCTATCGGCGCGCGCTGCGCGAGGCCTACGACGGCGCGATCATCGTCTGCGGCGAATACACGGCGGAAGAGGCGAACGCGCGCATCGAACGAGGCGAAGCCGATGCCGTGGCCTTTGGTCGCGCGTTTCTTGCGAATCCGGATCTGGTCGAGCGCTTCAGGACCGCAGCGCCGCTCAACACGCCCGACGAGGCCACGTTCTACGGCGGCGGAGAAAAAGGCTACACGGACTATCCGGCGCTCGACGAGTCCACGCCGGACTGAGTCGAGCGATTCAGCGCGCCGCGAACGCGTACCAGCCGGCGCTGCTCGCCGACACGCGGCGCGGACGGCGGCTCGTCAGTGCGGCGGCCTTCGGCTTGGGCGCCGGCGCGCGCAACTGCACCGGACGGCGCAACAGCGCGCGCAACGATACCCGCCGCGAAGCCGCACGGACACGCAGATTGAAGAAGAAACCGCGGAACCACGACCGGATACCGTCGACAGGATGCACGTTCTTCAGTTGCTCGGCGAGCAATTGCGTGCGGGTGGAGTGATGGCGCAATGCGCGGATCATGCCGCGGCGCGCAGGACGCGCGGCTCGCGAGGCGGCGCGAGTCAATCCGATAGCGATTCGGTGGTTCATGTCGGCGGGAAAAGGTCGATTTGCGTGGAGGCAGACTCGACGATAGTCGTCTCAAAAATGGAGTTCAACGATTCGATTCAAACGCGTTTGCGAAGTTGCACCGAATTGATGCGGCTCAATGTACAGGACGCGTATTACCCGGGTAAGTCCGCGTTTTCCCTGCCGTTTTATGAAGCGGCTGCTTATAAATCCCCGCGGATGCGTTGCCGCACGGGCCTTCCCGCGTCGCCGGATTTACAATCCCCGTATTCGCCCCAATTCCGGATATAGCGTCGACGGCATGAATAAAATCGAAAGCCGTTGGAGGCAAGAACTGAAATGTCTGATCAACACCCGCTGAAATCGAAGAAAGAACAGGTGCACGAGCTGCGTGAAAAGGGCTACGTGATCGTGAAAGGGCTGGTCTCGAAGGAGCGACGCGACGCGATGCGCGAAGTCGCGCGCCAGCAGCTCGCCGAGGCCGCCGCGCCGGTGGAGTTCGAGGCCGATCTGAAATATCCCGGCGCGCCGGATTCGAAAGACGCGCCTGGCGGACATACCGTGCGCCGCCTGCTCGACGCCTATGCGCGGCATCCGCTCTTCGCGGAATTCGCGACATCGCCGGATGTGCGCGGCTGGATGGAGCTGTATTTCGGCGAGACGCCGTTTCTGTCGCGCGCGCATCACAACTGCATGATGACCAAGCATCCGGCGTACGGCAGTCTGACCGGCTGGCATCGCGACGTGCGCTACTGGGCATTCGAACGCGACGACCTCGTGTCCGCGTGGGTTGCGCTCGGCAACGAAACGGTGGAGAACGGCGCGCTGTGGTTCGTGCCGACATCGCACAAACTGCCGTTCACGTCGGATCATTTCGACGACGCGAAATTCTTCCGCTCCGATCTGCCCGAGAACGCCGCGTTGATCCGCACGGCGGTGTCGCCCGCGCTGGAACCGGGCGATGTCGTGTTTTTCCACTGCAACACGCTGCATTCGGCGGGCAAGAACCTCACCGACCAGGTGAAGTTCTCGCTCGTGTTCACGTATCGCGGCGCGAGCAACGCGGCGCTGCCCGGCACGCGTTCGGCATCGAAGCCGGAAGTGCCGCTCGTCTGACGTCAGCGTTTCGACGGAATCGCGAGACCGATCAGCCCCGCGAGCAACGCGACGATCCCGCCCGCGATCAGCCAGATGGTCTTGTTCGTGGGCGAGCCGGTGAAAAAGCGCGCGACGTCGTTGGAAAGCGAATGAAACGACTGGCCGCCGAAGTACAGCAGCACGACGCCGCCGACAAGCAATGCAACGGAAATCGCCCGGGTCATAGGGTGGTCTCGTAGATGGAAAGGCGCGACAGGTTAGCGGCTCCGCGCGAGCGCGTCCACCCGGCTGCGCTCATGCGGCTTGCGCCTGCTCCCGCGTATACGGCTGAATCTTGCGCAGCAGATCGGCCATGACGTGTTGATGATCGCCGCGGCTCGTCCACGCGCCGAGGTTGTATTTGACGCCCGTGTCGGTGTAATCGGTCACTGCGACCCACGGCGCCGACGGGCCGTCCTGCACGATGCGCGCATCTTCGCTCATCAGATTGCGCAGTTCCGCGAGCACGTGCTCGACTTTCAGCCCGTGTTGCGCCTGAAAATTGATGACCACGCGACGGCGATCGTTCGCGCTGTAATTCGTGATGGCGTTCGCCCAGATGAGGCTGTTCGGCACGAACATGACGATGCCGTCGGCTTTCGTGAGGCGCGTCGTGAAGAGTCCGATCTCGTTGACCGTGCCGGCCGTCGTCCCTACGCCTTCGATGTAGTCGCCCACGCGAAACGGCCGCAGCAGCAACAGCATCAGGCCGGCCGCGATATTTTGCAGCGTGCCCTGTAGCGCCAGGCCGATGGCGAGGCCGGCCGCGCCGAGCACCGTCAGGATGCTGGCCGCCGCGATGCCGAACTTGCCGAGCGCCGCGACGATCGCGACCACGCGGATCGCCCACAACGCGAGACTGGCGAGCACGGGCGTGAGCGTGGCGTCGACGTTGGTGCGGGCGAGCGTGCGGCGCAGCGCGTTCGCGACGGCGTTCGAAATCCACCAGCCGATGGCGAGAATCAGGATCGCCAAAAGAATGTCGATGCCGTAGGTCACGGCGATCGCGGTGAAGGAATCGTAGGCGGGGCGCAGTCTATCGATCGAGTCCATTGGTGCAAGTTCTCTAAACGGAAATCTGCTTTTGTCCGGGATCGCGCTGGATCGTTCCCCTTACTATCCGTTCAGCCGATGCCGAATAGCGGGACGACGGCGTGCGCCGTGCGCGCGAAGCCCCGATTGGCTTACCATTGACGCCCTTGGCGGCGCGCGCGGCCGCGCATCACGCGCGTTTGCCCGCCGTTCATCGCAGCACGTTCAATTCGCAATCCGCAGAGGAATTCACGTCATGGCCTATGAAGCAGCGTCCGAGCGTTACACGCAGATGCAATACCGCACGTGCGGCAAAAGCGGGCTGAAGCTGCCCGCGCTATCGCTGGGTTTGTGGCACAACTTCGGCGATACCACGCCGATCTCCACGCAACGCGACATCCTGCGCACCGCGTTCGATCTCGGCATCACCCATTTCGATCTGGCGAACAACTACGGCCCGCCGTACGGCAGCGCTGAAACCAACTTCGGCCGCATCTTCAAGGACGACTTCCGGCCGTACCGCGACGAATTACTGATTTCGTCGAAAGCCGGCTGGGACATGTGGCCGGGGCCGTACGGCCAGGGCGGCGGCTCGCGCAAATACGTGCTCGCGAGCCTCGACCAGAGCCTGAAGCGCATGGGTCTCGATTACGTCGATATTTTCTATTCACATCGTTTCGACGCCGACACGCCGCTCGAAGAGACCGCCGGCGCGCTCGCGACCGCCGTGCATTCGGGCAAGGCGCTGTATGTCGGCATCTCGTCGTATTCGTCGGCGAAAACGCGCGAAATGGCCAGGCTGCTCGCCGAGCACAAGGTGCCGCTGCTCATCCATCAGCCGTCGTACAACATGCTGAACCGATGGATCGAAGAAGATCTGCTCGACACGCTCGACGATGTCGGCGCGGGCAGCATCGCGTTTACGCCGCTCGCGCAAGGTCTGCTGACGAGCAAATATCTCAACGGCGTGCCGCAGGACGCGCGCGTCAACAAACCGGGCGGCGGCTCGCTCAAGCAGGAGCATCTGAGCGATGCCAACATCGCGCACGTGCGCAAGCTCAACGACCTCGCGCAGAAGCGCGGCCAGAGCCTCGCGCAGATGGCGCTCGCGTGGGCGCTGCGCGGCGGGCGCGTGACGTCGGTGCTGATCGGCGCGAGCCGCGCGGAACAGGTCACGGAGAACGTCGGCGCGCTCAAGAATCTCGAGTTCACGAAGGAAGAGCTCGCGGAAATCGATCAGCACGCGCAGGAAGGCGGCATCAACCTGTGGGAAAAACCGTCGACGGATCAGCGCATCTGACACCCGTCCGAGCCCTTCGCCAGAAGGGATTTTCGGGATAAGCGCGGCATCCGTTGCTATCATGCGGGCTCGGTGGCTTGTCGGCGGCCATCGGGCCGCGCAGCCAGCCGTAAGCGCACTTCTCCAGCACGCGCGTTCGCCCACGAGGCGCACGCGCGCGCCTTTGCCGCCGTGTCGACGTTCGGACCGCGAAACGACTATCGGGTTAAAATAGCCGATTGCGCCGGGCTGTCTGGTTTTTTGCGCGAAGTTCACGCGTGGCGCGGCGTGAATCGCTGTCCTCGAATCGCGGGTTTCGGATCAATCGGCGACTTTCACCATTCGATCGTCCTGTTCGGGCAGCACAGCGCCCTTGTTAGCGCGCTTTTTTTCGATGCCAGCCCGGGGTGGCGCAGTCCGCCATTCAGCCGCGAGCGTCAGAGCGTCACCGCTTTCGCACAGTTAGAGCACAGTTCAAGAAGCCATGAGCAACCTTAATTCTCAAACCGTTCTGAGCGTCCATCACTGGACCGACACGCTTTTCAGTTTCACCTGCACCCGCGACAGCTCGTTCCGCTTCGAGAACGGCCAGTTCACGATGGTAGGTCTCGAAGTCGACGGCAAGCCGCTCCTGCGCGCATACAGCCTCGCGAGCGCGAACTACGAAGAGCATCTCGAATTTCTGAGCATCAAGGTTCCGGACGGTCCGCTCACGTCGCGCCTGCAACATCTGAAAGTGGGCGATTCCGTGCTGATCGGCAAGAAGCCGACGGGCACGCTCGTCGCCGACAACCTGCTGCCCGGCAAGACGCTGTGGCTGCTGTCGACGGGCACGGGCCTCGCGCCGTTCATGTCGATCATCAAGGACCCGGACGTCTACGACCGCTACGAGAAGATCGTGCTGACGCACACCTGCCGTTTCGTCGACGAACTCGCGTACAAGGACTTCATCACCGAGCACTTGCCGGCGCATGAGCATATCGGCGAGATCGTGTCGGAGAAGCTCGTGTATTACCCGACCGTCACGCGCGAGGAATTCGCGAACCGCGGCCGCATCACTGACCTGATCGAGACGAAGAAGCTGTTCGCGGATCTTTCGGTCGAGCCGTTCTCGGTCGAAAACGACCGCGTCATGCTTTGCGGCAGCCCGCACATGCTGCGCGACACGCGCGAACTGCTCGACTCGATGGGCTTCCAGGAAGGCAGCAACAATCATCCTGGCCACTACGTCGTGGAAAAGGCGTTCGTCGGCTGATCGATTCAGCGCGGCCTTCGCAAAGACCGGAGCTTCGTGCTCCGGTTTTTTTTCGCCCCGCGAAAAACGTTGCGCTGTTACAAATTGCCCGATGTCAGTAGGTGTTTTTCCTACGCATTATGTGCAGCGAACTTGGCAAACGACATGAAGTTCTTCCGTTCGAGCCTTGTGCGACATGGATTTATCATATTTTTGAGATATGATGTGTTTACTTGAGATGGCGTACGCGACCGCGTAAGTCCGCCACGCATGTTACAGAGTGTAAATTCAGTTACGCCGCTCGTGAGATCGCCCGAGGACGTAGCTCCAGTTGCGCTCAAAGCGAGGATAGTGAATGAACCCGTCGGCCACGATCACGCTCGATGAGAGCCCGATTCGCCGCGCCCCGCTGCGCGGGGTTCCGTCACCGGCGCCGGAATGTTCCGGTGCGTCGTTTGCCTCACCCTATTCCGCGCTGATCGACGCCAAGCTCAAGGGCGACCGTCAGATTCAGCGTCTTGCCGCCCGCGTCCAGGAACTCGCCGCGCTGCTCGCCGTCACGGAAGAGCGCGCGCGCCAGGCGCTCGCGCAGGATTTGCACGACGCGAGCGGCGCGGCGCTCACGGTCGCCAATATCGCCCTCGCGCGCGCCGAACACTGGCTGCCCGCCGATGTCCCCGCCGCGCTCGGCGACGCATTGCATCAGGCGCGCGCGGCGCTCGCCGATGTCTGCGAGACGAGTCACCGGATCGTCGAAGGCTTGCAGACGCCGACTTTCGACGGCAGCTTCGCCGGCACGCTCGCCGACTGGATCGCGGGCTTCGGCGCGCGCACGACCATTCCCGTCGATTTCTCCTGTCCCGCCGATGCGCGGCTGGATCGCATGTCGCACGACATGTCGCTCGCGCTCTTTCGCGTGATGCAGGAAGCGCTCGGCAACGTCGCGCGTCACGCGCACGCCGCGCGCGCGCACGTGTCCGTCACGCTCGACGGACACGGCGTGACCCTGCTCGTGGAAGACGACGGCGTCGGCATCAGCGCGGCGGCGCGCCGCAAGACCGGACGCTTCGGCCTGTCCGGCATGCGCGCGCGCTGCGAGGCGCTCGGCGGCACTCTGCGCGTCGCGGCGGCCAAGCCCGCCGGAACCGGCGTGCGCGCGCGCCTGCCGTGGGCCGCGGCGCGTCCGGGTCTTTTCGCGATCAGCATGCCGCACATGTTCAGCGCCTGAGGCGGCCCGCGATGCTCAGAATTCTTCTCGCCGACGATCACGCCATCGTGCGCCGCGGGGTCGCGCAATTGCTGCTGGAGCGCGGCGTCGCGTCGGAGGTATCGGAGGCCGAAACTGGCATGCAGGCGCTCGCGCTCGCCGCGCGCCGTCCGCCCGATGTCGCGATGCTCGATATCTCGCTCCCCGACGTCAACGGCATCGACGTGCTGAAGCGTCTCAAGCGCGAAAGCCCGCGTCTGCCGGTGCTGATGTTCTCGATGTATCGCGAGGATCAATACGCGGTGCGCGCGCTGAAGGCGGGCGCGTCGGGCTATCTGTCGAAAACGGCGGACCCCGGACTGATGATCGGCGCGATTCAGCAGGTCGCCGCGGGCCGGAAATACGTGAGTCAGGAAATGGCCGAAGCGCTCGCGACTTACGTTTCGCTCGACACGGAGCGTTTGCCGCACGAAAAACTGTCCGACCGCGAATACCAGACGCTGTGCATGCTCGCGTCGGGAAAGCGGCTGACGGATATCGCAATTGCGTTATCGCTTTCGGTGAAAACCGTCAGTGTTTATCGCGCGCGGTTGTTGGAGAAGATGAAGCTCGCCAACAACGCCGAGCTGACTTTCTATGTGATGAGCAACCGTCTGGTCGATATGAATCCGGCGATCGCTGGTTAGTATTTATCTTGTGTGAGATAAAAACGTCGATTCGTCATAAATTGCTGCAAGAGTGCGTTGCATGCCCACATGATGGGCAATCCTTGATTCTCCGATAAAATGGCGGGTTTTCCCGCAGCAGGGGCGCCCGCACGCGCCAGAAGGAGACTCATCGCAATGTCGTTGTTCCGCAAGAAAAACATCGAGCACATGCTGGCCGGCGCGCACAGCACGTCGCTCAAGAAGACGCTCGGCGCTCTCGATCTGACGTTCCTCGGGATCGGCGCCATCATCGGCACGGGCATTTTCGTGCTGACCGGCACCGGCGCCGTGCAGGCCGGCCCGGCGCTCATGATTTCGTTCATCGTCGCGGCGATCGCGTGTTGCTTCGCCGCCCTCGCCTACGCCGAATTCTCGTCGACGATTCCCGTCGCCGGCTCCATCTACACGTACTCGTACGCCACGCTCGGCGAACTGGCCGCGTGGATCATCGGCTGGGATCTGATGCTCGAATACGGGCTCGCGACGTCCGCCGTCTCGGTCGGCTGGTCGGGCTATCTGCAATCGCTGCTGTCCGGCTTCGGCATTTCGTTGCCGGCCGCGCTGTCCGCCGCGCCCGGCGCTTTGCCCGGTCACACCACGTTCTTCAACCTGCCCGCGTTCCTCGTGATGATGGCGATCACGTGGCTGCTTTCGGTCGGCGTGAAGGAATCCACGCGCCTGAACAACATCATGGTCGCGATCAAGGTGACCATCGTGCTGCTCGTGATCGCGGTCGGCGTGTTCCACGTCAAGCCGGCGAACTGGCATCCGTTCATGCCGAACGGCTGGTCCGGCGTCTTCGGCGCGGCGGCGGTGATGTTCTTCGCGTTCATCGGCTTCGATTCGGTGTCGTCGGCGGCGGAAGAAGTGAAGAATCCGAAGCGCGATCTGCCGATCGGCATCATCTCGTCGCTCGCGGTGTGCGCGGTGCTGTACGTGGCGGTCGCGGCGGTCGTGACCGGCATCGTGCCGGCGGCGCAGTTCGCGAACAATCCGCATCCGGTCTCGTTCGCGTTGCAGATGGCCGGTCAGAACTGGGTCGCGGGCTTCATCGATCTGGGCGCGGTGCTCGGCATGCTCACCGTGATCCTCGTGATGAGCTACGGCCAGACGCGCATCATCTACGCGATGTCGCGTGACGGCCTGCTGCCCGCGCGGCTTTCGAAGGTGCATCCGCGCTACTCGACGCCCTTTCTCACGACGTGGATCGTCGGCATTTTCTTCGGCCTCATCGGTGCGCTCGTGCCGCTCAACGTGCTCGCCGAGCTGATCAACATCGGCACGCTCGCTGCGTTCTCGATGGTGTCCATCGCCGTGCTGATCCTGCGCCGCACGCATCCGGACCTGCCGCGCGCGTTCCGCTGCCCGGGCGTGCCCGTCGTGCCGGTTCTGGCGGTGGCGTCGTGCCTGTTCCTGATGATCAATCTTCAGCGGATGACGTGGATTGCGTTCGCGGTGTGGCTCGTGATCGGCCTCGCGATCTACTTCGCGTATTCGCGCCGCCATTCGGTGCTCGGACGCGCGCCGCTCGAAGCGGCATCGGCTGTCAATGTGCAGAAAGAGCGTGAGACCGTGACGCACTGAAGCAACTGTCGTTGCACGCAAAAGCGCCGCCCGATAGGCGGCGCTTTGCTTTTGCAGCCGCGATGCCGTGAATATGGGACGGACGTTCGCGCCGATAGCGAGGCCCGCCGATTTGTGTTTTACTCATTGTCACAAATCACATAACACCAAATCCGGCTGAACGCTCACGGCGGCAGATGGCAGGTGCGTGGCGTGAAGCTGGTTCCATCCCCTAGGAGACAGTGAAATGGCGCTTAGTATCAGCCTGACGGTCAACGGGAAACCCGTGACCGCCACCGTCGAACCGCATGTCCTGCTCGTCCAGTTTCTCCGCGATCAACTCAGACTCACCGGCACGCATATCGGCTGCGACACCGCGCAGTGCGGCGCGTGCACCGTTCATCTCGACGGCCGCGCGATCAAGTCGTGCAACATCCTCGCCGCGCAGGCGGACGGCATGGAAGTGACGACCATCGAAGGCATGGCGAAGGACGGCCAGCTTCATCCGATGCAGGCAGCGTTCAAGGAATGCCACGGCTTGCAGTGCGGCTTCTGCACGCCGGGCATGGTGATGAGTGCGAGCGCGCTCGCCGCGCAATCGCCCGATCTGTCCGAAGAAGACGTGCGCGAGCAGCTCGACGGCAATCTGTGCCGCTGCACGGGCTATCACAACATCGTCAAAGCGGTGCTCGAAGGCGCGCAGGCGATGAAGTCCGGCGCCTGATCCCGCGCCACACTCCCTCCGAATCGATGAATCGCGCCTTGAACAGGAGACCGCGATGAATGCCCCTGAGCAACAGAAATTGATCGGCGCTGGTGTGAAGCGCAAGGAAGACTATCGTTTCCTGACGGGCGCGGGCCAGTACACCGACGACGTCGTCATGCCGCAGCAGAGCTACGGCGTGTTTCTGCGTTCGCCGCACGCGCACGCGAAGATCACGCGCATCGATACCGCGGCGGCGATGAAGTCGCCTGGCGTGATCGGCATTTTCACCGGCAAGGATATGGCGGGCGAGAACGTCGGCGGACTGCCGTGCGGCTGGCTCATCCACAGCACCGACGGCTCGCCGATGCACGAGCCGCCGCATCCCGTCATCGCGCACGACAAGGTGCTGCACGTGGGCGATCAGGTCGCGCTCGTCGTCGCGGAATCGGTGAAGGAGGCGAAGGACGCGCTCGAACTCATCGAAGTCGATTACGCCGAACTGCCCGCGACCGTCGATACGGGGAGCGCTTCCGACGCCGGCCAGCCGCTCGTGCACGACAGCGTGCCGAACAACGTCTGCTACAACTGGGGCCACGGCGACAAGGCCGCGACCGACGCCGCCTTCGCGCAGGCCGCGCACGTGACGACGCTCGATATCGTCAATCAACGTCTCGTGCCGAACGCGATCGAGCCGCGCGCCGTCAACGCGAGCTATTCGAAGCACGACGAGAGTTACACGGTCTATGTCGCGAATCAGAATCCGCACGTCGAGCGGCTGCTGATGGCGGCGTTCGTGCTGTCGCTGCCGGAATCGAAGCTGCGCGTGATCGCGCCCGACGTGGGCGGCGGCTTCGGCTCGAAGATCTTTCTGTATCCGGAAGATGTCGCGCTGACGTGGGCCTCGAAGAAAGTCGGGCGTCCGATCAAATGGACGGCCGAGCGCTCCGAAGCCTTCCTCTCCGACGCGCACGGCCGCGATCATGTGACCAAGGCCGAGCTCGCGCTCGACAAGGACGGCAAGTTCACCGGCATGCGCGTGCATACGACGGCGAACATGGGCGCGTATCTGTCGACGTTCGCATCGTCGATTCCGACCGTGCTCTACGCGACGCTGCTCGCCGGCCAGTACACGACGCCCGCGATCTACGCCGAAGTCAAAGCCGTGTTCACGAACACGGTGCCCGTCGATGCGTACCGCGGCGCGGGCCGTCCGGAAGCGACGTATGTCGTCGAGCGGCTCGTGGAAACGGCGGCGCGCGAGCTGAACATCGATCCGGTCGAGTTGCGCCGGCGCAATTTCATCCGCGAGTTCCCGTATGCGACGCCGGTCGGCCTCACGTACGACATTGGCGATTACGACGCGTGCCTGAATCGCGCGCTGGAACTGGCGGACGTCGCGGGCTTCGCGAAGCGTCGCGAGGAATCGAAGCAGAAGGGCAAGCTGCGCGGCATCGGCTATTCGTGCTACATCGAGGCGTGCGGACTCGCGCCGTCGAATGTGGCGGGGGCGCTCGGCGCGCGCGCGGGTCTCTTCGAAGCGGGCGAAGTGCGCGTGCATCCGACCGGCTCCGTCACCGTCTTCACCGGCTCGCACAGTCACGGGCAGGGACACGAAACGACCTTCGCGCAAGTGGTCGCGGACCGGTTGGGCATCTCGATCGAGAACGTCGAAATCATTCATGGCGATACCGGGCGCATTCCGTTCGGCATGGGCACGTATGGCTCGCGGTCGATTTCGGTCGGCGGCTCCGCGATCATGAAGGCGCTCGATAAAGTCGAAGCGAAGGCGAAGAAAATCGCCGCGCATCTGCTCGAAGCGGCGGTCGAAGACATCGAGTTCAGGAATGGCGTGTTCAGCGTCGCGGGCACGGATCGCACGAAGAGCTTCGCCGATGTGTCGCTCGCCGCGTATGTGCCGCACAACTTCCCGCTCGAAACCCTGGAGCCGGGCCTCAACGAAAACGCGTTCTACGATCCGACCAACTTCACGTATCCGTCGGGCGCGTATGTGTGCGAAGTCGAAGTCGATCAGGACACCGGCGAAACGCGCATCCAGAAGTTCACGGCCGTCGACGATTTCGGCAACGTGATCAATCCGATGATCGTCGAAGGGCAAGTGCATGGCGGGCTGGGGCAGGGCATCGGCCAGGCGATGCTCGAACGCTGCGTGTACGACGACAGCACTGGCCAGCTGCTCTCCGGCTCGTTCATGGATTACGCGATGCCGCACGCGAGCGACCTGCCGAACTTCACGGTGGAGACCGCGAAGGGCACGCCGTGCACGCACAATCCGCTCGGCGTGAAGGGATGCGGCGAGGCGGGCGCGATCGGCTCGCCGCCGGCCGTCATCAACGCGATTCTCGATGCGCTCGCGCCGCTCGGCGTGAAGGACTTGCAGATGCCCGCGACGCCGCATCGCGTGTGGACCGCGATGCACAACGCTCAACGCGCCTGAGGAGACCGGCACATGTACTCATTCGACTATCAAAGGGCCGACGAAGCGAAGGCCGCCGTCGCGGCGCTCACCGCCAACGACGACGCCAAGTTCCTCGCCGGCGGCCAGAGCCTTTTGCCGACGATGCGCCTGCGGCTCGCGCAGCCATCGGCGCTCGTGGACGTGACGCGCATCGCGTCGATGAAAAACGTCACGCTCGATGGAGACAAACTCACCATCGGCGGCGCGGTGTGTCATGCGGCGGTCGCATCGAACGCGGATGTGCAGCGCGCGCTGCCGGGACTCGCGGATCTTGCGGGGCGCATCGGCGACCGGCAGGTGCGCGAGCGTGGAACGATTGGCGGCTCGCTCGCCAACGACGATCCGGCGGCGTGCTATCCGAGCGCCGTGCTCGCGCTGAACGCGACGGTCGTGACGGACAGAAGGCGCATCGCGGCGGACGATTTTTTCATCGACATGTACACGACCGCGCTCGAACCCGATGAACTCATCACCGCCGTCGAGTTTCCGCTGGCCGAGCGCGCGGGCTACGAGAAGTTTCGCAATCCGGCCTCGCACTTTGCGCTCGTCGGCGTGTTCGTCGCGAAGTTCAAGGATGGCGTGCGCGTCGGCGTGACGGGCGCGGCGTCTTCCGTGTTTCGTCCGGCGGAGCTGGAAGCGGCGCTGTCGAAGGACTTTTCGGTGGCATCGGCGCGCGGCGTGACGATTTCGCCCGGCGAACTGAACTCGGACATGCACGCGAGCGCCGAATATCGCGCGCACCTGATTCCGGTGCTCGCGGGCCGCGCCATCGAGCGCGCGATGTCGTTCTGATCCGCGATGCCGGACCAGGTGCCGCAATCCATCGACGAGACGCTCGCGCGCTTGCGCGAGCATCAGTACTTCGCGAACCGCGAGCTCGCGACGGCGCTCTTTCTCGCGTTGAAAATGCAGCGGCCGCTGTTTCTCGAAGGCGAGCCGGGCGTCGGCAAGACGGAACTCGCGAAGGCGGCGGCGGGTTTGTGCGGCACGACCTTGCTGCGCCTGCAATGCTATGAAGGGCTCGATACCGCGAGCGCGTTGTACGAGTGGGATTATCCGCGGCAGATCATGGCGCTGCGGCTCGCGGAAGCATCGGGGGAAACGCCGTCGAACGATTCGCTGTATCGCGGCGAGTTTTTGCTGAAGCGTCCGCTGCTTCAGGCCTTGCTGCCCGATCCGGAGAATCCCGACGCGCGCCGCGTGTTGCTGATCGACGAAATCGATCGCGCCGATGAGCCTTTCGAAGCGTTTCTGCTCGAACTGCTGTCCGATTTTCAGGTGTCGATTCCGGAGTACGGCACGGTGCGCGCCGCGCAGCCGCCGCTCGTCGTGATGACGTCGAACCGCACGCGCGAAGTCCACGATGCGTTGAAGCGCCGCTGTCTTTACCAGTGGATCGGCTATCCGGAGCGCGACGTGGAACTGGCGATCGTCGCGGCCCGCGCGCCGGAAGCGGGGCAGGCGTTGCAAAGACGCGCGGTCGCCTTCGTGCACCAACTGCGCACGCTGGATCTGTTCAAGGCGCCGGGCGTCGCGGAGACCATCGACTGGTGCCGCGCGCTCGCGGCGTTGTCGGTGACCGAACTCGATCCGCAATCGGTGCAGAACACGCTCGGCGTGCTGCTGAAGTATCAGGACGACCTCGCGCGCATGGACGCCGATACGCTCGCGCAATGTCTCTCGTCGTCACCATGACGATCACGATGGAACCGTTCGCGCGCAACGTCGTGCATTTCGTGAGGCTCTTGCGCGGCGCGGGTCTCGGCATGTCGCCGGCGCACGCGGTCGATGCGCTCGATGCGCTGCGCTTCGTCGATCTGGATCGCCGCGACGATGTGCGCGCGACGCTCGCCTGCCTGCTCGTTCACGCGAGCGACGAGCGCGACATCTTCGACGCCGCCTTCGATCTCTTCTGGCGCGATCCGGACTGGGAAGGCAAGCTGCGCGCGCTGCTGCTGCCGAAGGTGAAGAGCGGCATGCCGCCGCCCAAGCGGAACAACCGTCTCGCCGATGCCCTGGCGACGCGCGCGGCGGCATCGAAGACGCAGGCGGCGGAATCGAAGCCGGAAGAAGCGCACGCGCGCATCACGTTCAGCGCGCAGGAGCGGCTGAGTCATCGCGATTTCGACACGCTCACCGCCGACGAATGGCGCACGCTGCGGCATCAGATCCGCGCGCACCGGATGCCGCTCGCGACCGAACCGACGCGCAGGCTGAAGGCGGCATCGCACGGAACGCGCGCCGATCTGAAGGCGAGCGCGCGTCACGCCGTGCGCTCGGGCGGCGACTGGACCGTGTGGAAATATCGCGCGGCGGTCGAGCGCCGGCCGCCGCTCGTTTTGCTGCTCGACATTTCCGGATCGATGAGCGCGTATTCGCGCGCCGTGCTCTACTTCTGCCACGCGCTTTTGCAATCCCGCGAGCGGTTGCAAGTATTCTTGTTCGGCACGCGCCTCACGAACGCGACGCGCGCCTTGCGCGAACGCGATCCCGATGTCGCCATTGCGTCGCTCGGGCAGAACGTGGCGGACTGGGCGGGCGGCACGCGCATCGGCGCGACGCTCGCGGAGTTCAATCGACGCTGGGCGCGGCGCGTGCTGTCCGGCCGGGCGACGGTGCTGCTCGTCACCGACGGTCTGGATCACGAAGCCATCGACGTGCTCGATGCCGAGATGCAAAGGCTCAGGCGGTTCGCGCATCGGCTCGTGTGGCTCAATCCGCTGTTGCGTTTCGCCGATTTCACGCCGCGCGCGCGAGGCGTGCGCGCGATCCTGCCGCACGTCGATGCGATGCTCGCGGCGCACAACCTCGACAGTCTGTGCGCTGTCGGAGCCGAACTGGCCGCGCTGTCACGGCACACGGGAGACACGAAATGGAACTGACCGAAACACACACGTTGCCGGTGCCGCAGGCGCGCGCGTGGGAAGCGCTGAACGACACGTCGATCCTGAAGGTATGCATTCCCGGCTGCGACAGCATCGACGCCGATGGCGAGAACGCCTACCACGTCGCGATGACGGCGGCGGTCGGCCCGGTGAAGGCGCGCTTCAAGGGAAGAATGGAGCTGACGAATATCGACGCCCCGCATACGTATACGATCGTGTTCGAGGGGCAGGGCGGCGCGGCCGGTTTCAGCAAGGGCAGCGCGACCGTGAACCTGGAACCCGGCGACGAAGCCGACACGACGAAGCTCAGCTACAGCGCGAACGCGCAGGTGGGCGGCAAGCTCGCGCAGATCGGCTCGCGGCTCGTCGACGGCGCGGCGCGTAAGATTGCGGGAGAATTCTTCAAGCGATTCAGCGCGCAGTTGCAGGGCGGGCAGGAATCGACGGATGTGGCCGCCAGCGATGAAACAGGCGGCGAAGTGCAGGAAGAGAAGGAAAAGGGAAAGAAATCATGGACAGCGTGGATCTCGAAGTCCTGAAGAACAGCGCGCGATGGCTCGAAGAGGGACATCGCGTGCTGCTCGTGACGGTGGTGAAGACATGGGGCTCGTCGCCGAGACCGGAAGGCGCGATGCTCGCCGTGCGTGGCGATGGCCACGTCGTCGGTTCGGTGTCGGGCGGATGCATCGAGGACGATCTCATCGACCGGGTGCGGCAGCGGGGCATCGAGCAGACGAAGCCGGAAGCCGTGAAATACGGCATCAGCGCGGAAGAGGCGCATCGCTTCGGCTTGCCGTGCGGCGGCACGATCCAGCTCGTGCTGGAGCCGTTGACGATGGCGAGCGGCATCGCGGAACTGTGCGCGGCGGTGGAGAGCGGCAGGCTCGTCGCGCGCACGCTCGACATGGCGAGCGGCCACGTGCGCCTCGAACCGGCGCAGGCGACCGACGGCGTGCTCTTCGACGACGACCGGCTTCTGACGATTCACGGTCCACGCTATCGGATGCTCGTGATCGGCGCGGGGCAGTTGTCGCGGTATCTGTGCAGCATCGCGGTCGGGCTGGACTATCAGGTGACCGTGTGCGATCCGCGCGAGGAGTACACGGAAGAGTGGGACGTGGCGGGCACGACGATCGTGCGCACCATGCCCGACGACACCGTCATGGACATGAAGCTCGACGAGCGCTGTGCGGTCATCGCGCTTACGCACGATCCCAAGCTCGACGATCTCGCGCTGATGGAAGCGCTGAAGACGCCGGCGTTCTATGTCGGCGCGCTCGGTTCGCGGCGCAATAACGCGGCGCGGCGCGAGCGGCTGAAGGAGTTCGATCTCAGCGAGGCCGAGCTTGCGCGGCTGCATGGGCCGGTGGGGATTTATATCGGCAGCAGGACGCCGCCGGAAATCGCGGTGTCGATTCTCGCGGAAGTGACGGCGGCGAAGAACGGTGTGTCGTTGCCGGAGTTGCTGCAGGTGGAAGGCGCGAAAGCGGCGCGCGAGATTGCGGGGAAGGGCGAGGTCTGCGGCGTGTAAACGTGATGCGGGCCGCGTGACGGGCGGCCCGGCTCACAGCTCACGTGCTCAAATCAACCCGCAAACAATCGCCGCAATCAGCGACGCCGCCACGATCACCACGCCCGCCGTGCGCTTCTTGTTCAGCTCCGTCCACAGCAGCACGCCGGTCAGTGACAGCAGAATGATGCTGCCCGCGAACGTATCGATGAGCAGCACCCAACCCACGCTCAGACCGACGCCCTTGTGCAGGTTGGTCATCATCGCGAGGAAGGTGTTTTCGGTGCGCTTCACCGACACGAAGTTGTTGCCGACCCAGTACTCCGCCATCACGCTGCCGCCCGGCGATGCCACCATCACCGACCATTGCTCCGGCTGCATCGTGCTCTTGTCGCCCCAGCCGACCGGATGCGCCGGTTCCTTGCGCGCGCGCCCGAGATTGCCGTCGATCTTCAGTTCCTTCTTCAGCCACACGCCCATGTCGTGCGGCGTCTTGAAGCCTTCGGCGGGCAGCGGCATCTGCATTTGAGATACCTGCGGCTCGCCGGTGGAAATGCGCAGCGGCGGCGCGCGGTGATTCAGCAGAAAACCCGTCGCGCCGAACAGCAAGCCGAGCAACGCGCCCCACAGGCCGACCCAGCCGTGCACCTTGCGCAGCCATTTCAGAAATGTCGAGCGGCGCGAGCGATTCTTGCGGACGAACTGCTCGGCATCGTCGATGAGGCGCCCATGCGGACGATATTGCGTCGAGCCGCTCGTCGACGGCTGCGGATTGAGGGTTTCAGGCGCGTTCACGCGTCTCTCCAGATTCGGGCGTTGGCAGGCAAAGCCGCGCCCCGATCGGCTAGACGCGGGCAGGCGCGCGGCGATCGATGGAACGCGAGCAAATGAGAATTGTTATCATTACACGCGCGAAAACGCTTTTCAACGTTTTGCGTTTGCCTGACAGCCCGCGAATGTCACAAAAAATTTCAAACGGGCCAGAGCGGGCCTTCCTGCATCGCGCCGACTTGCTCGCGCAATTCGAGGATGCGGTCTTCCCAGTAACGCTGCGTGTTGAACCACGGAAAGGCGGCGGGGAACGCGGGATCGTTCCAGCGGCGCGCGAGCCACGCCGAATAGTGAATCAGCCGCAACGTGCGCAGCGCTTCGATCAGATGCAGTTCGCGCGGATCGAATTCGCAGAAATCTTCGTATCCGGCGAGCAGATCGGTGAGCGCGCGCGACGCATCCGCGCGTCCGGCGGGCAGCAGCAGCCACAGATCCTGGATCGCCGGGCCCATGCGGCTATCGTCGAAATCGACGAAATGCGGGCCCGCTTCGGTCCACAGCACGTTGCTCGGATGGCAGTCGCCGTGCAGACGCAGAGGCCGCACGTCGCCCGCGCGCTCGAAGCATTGCGCGACGCCTTCGAGCGCCATCGACACGACGGCTTCCCATGCTTCGCGCACATCGGCGGGCACGAAGCTGTGCGTCAGCAGGAACTCGCGCGGCTCGTAGCCGAAGGTTTCGATATCGAGCGTCGGCCGTTCGCGATACGGCTCGATTCCGCCCACCGCGTGAATGCGCCCGATGAAGCGCCCGAGCCATTCGAGCGTGTCGCTGCGATCGAGATCGGGCGCGCGTCCGCCGCGCCGCTCGAAGATGGAAAAGCGGAAGCCTTCGAATTCATGCAGCGTCGTGCCTTCGAGCACGCGCGCCGGCACGGCCGGAATCTCGCGCGCAACGAGGCTCGCGACGAACGCGTGTTCTTCGAGGATCGCCGCGTTCGACCAGCGTTTCGGCCGATAAAACTTCGCGACGATCGGCGGGCCATCCTCGACGCCCACCTGATAGACGCGGTTTTCGTAGCTGTTGAGCGGCAGCAGGCGGCCATCGGTGCGCGCGCCGGCGGGCATCAGCACGCTGTCGAGCGCATCGAGCACGCGCTCGGGCGTGAGGCCGGAGAAGGGCGGCGCGTCGTCGGCGGGCGCGCCCTGGGAATCGGGATGGATCGAGTTCATCCCGGCATTGTGCCGCAATGCGGCGCGTCGCTTCTCAGTGGACGACCGTATTCGACGGGCGCACGACATCGCCCGTATCGATCAGGTCTTCGAGAAAGAACGGCTCCGTATTGAGCAACTGGGTCACGCCGGGCTCGCCGGCGTACCACGCGACCATGGCCATGTCGCCGAGAATGCGCATGACGATGCCGCGCGCGCCCTGAGGCACGGCAATATGCACGGAGCGGACAATCGAACCGATTTGCATGATGAATCCCCGTTTCAACGCCGGCTGGGAATGAAGCGCCGGTCATATGTTTCACCAAGCACAGGCTTTTCACGGCTCGTGCACCAGACAATCGCCGCGTCTTTGTTGCGGGAAGCGCGACATGCGCGGCTTTCATGAACGATTGTGCTCTAACTTTAGCGCATCGCGGCGCGTCGGCGCGACGCCAATCGCCTCGTTGTGTTGCCGATCGCAGACGGCTAGCAGTTATTACGGGAGATCGTCGCCGAAATGCGTCTGTCGCATTAGGCAAAACCCTGATGAACGGCGTATCGTTGAGGGTTTTTCAGCGGAGACTTCATTCGTGAATGCTAACGCAAACCGGACCGCGGATGCCGCGCCGTATCTCGAACGCGGCTCGCGCGCTTACTGGCGCGCATCGCTTGCGCTGCTGTTCGCCGGTTATGCGACCTTTTCGCTGCTGTATTGCGTGCAGCCGCTGCTGCCCGAGTTCTCGAAAGCGTTCGGCGTCAGTCCGGCGGTCAGCGCGCTCGCGGTTTCGGTGAGCACGGCTGCGCTGGCGATCGCGATTTTCATCGCCGGATTCGTATCGGAAAGCTGGAGCCGACATCGGTTGATGACGCTTTCGCTGCTCGCGTCGTCGGTGCTGACGGTGATCGCCGCCGTGCTGCCGGACTGGCACGCGCTGCTCGTCGTGCGCGCGCTCGAAGGCTTCGCGCTCGGCGGCGTGCCCGCTGTCGCGATGGCCTATCTCGCGGAAGAAGTGCATCCGGAAGGGCTCGGTCTCGCGATGGGGCTGTATGTCGGCGGCACGGCCATCGGCGGCATGGCGGGGCGCGTGATCAGCGGCATTCTCGCGGATCTCTTCGGCTGGCGCGTCGCGATCGGCGGAATCGGGCTGCTGGGTTTGCTCGCCACGTTCGCGTTCCGTTCGCTGCTGCCGCCGTCGCGACGTTTCAAGCCGAGGCGCGGCGTCGGGTTCGCGCATCATCGCAGTTCGCTTGCGGGGCACTTGCGGCATCGCGGCCTGCCGTTTCTGTTTCTCATCGGCTTCGTGCTGATGGGCAGCTTCGTCACGCTGTATAACTATGTCGGTTATCGGCTGCTGGGCGCGCCGTTCAAACTGAATCAGACGCAGATCGGCGCGATCTTCACCGTGTATCTGACGGGCGTGGTCGCGTCGCCGTGGTCCGGCAAGATGGCCGATGTCTTCGGTCGCGGCCGCGTGCTGATCGCGAGTCTCGTGCTGATGATGATCGGCATCGCGCTGACCTTGTCGAATGCGCTGCCGGTGATCATCGGCGGCATCGCGTGCCTGACGTTCGGCTTCTTCGCGGGGCATTCGGTTGCGAGCGGCTGGGTCGGACGGCTCGCCGCGCAGGCGAAAGGGCAGGCCGCCGCGCTTTATCTGCTCGCGTATTACATCGGGTCGAGTCTGATCGGCTCGTACGGCGGCCACTTCTGGACCGCGTTCGGATGGACGGGCGTGGCCGGGCTGATCGGCGCGCTGCTGCTCGTCGGCCTCGCGGGCGCCGCGTATCTGAACCGGCGCGAGCGCGCCATCATCGCCACGAAACCGAAAGCCGGTTGAAATAAGACGAGACTAAGGGTTTTCCGTATCCGCTTAAAAGTCGGTGCGTGCAAGCCCTTGTCGCGCAAGGCTTTCGTACGTCGCCGGGGTTTCCCATCGCACGAAGTTCGCCCGGCATCTTCCCTGGCGCGGCCTATACTCGAAGCGTCGATGCAGCCTTTTCTACGCGCGACGATAAAGCCAGAAGCAGGCGATGGGAGACGCAACATGACGACGTACTTCACGATCGGCGACTTCATTCTGATCATCCCGATGGCGCTGGCTGGCGCGCTGTTCCTCGGGGCCATTCCCTGCGCGACGCATCTCAGGAACAACGTCCTGCGCGTGTTCGGCGCGTTGCTCGGTGTGCTCGCCGCTTTCCTGCTCGTCGAAGGATTGCCTGCGCTGATATAGCAAGCGCGCTGATTGGGCGCGCTTGCCTCAGTCTTTTTACAGATGCGCGCCGAGGAAGGTCAGCGTGCGGCCGTGCGCGAGCGCCGATGCCTTCGCATTGAATGACGCGCGGTCGCCGCAGTTGAAGCCGTGATCGGCCTGCGCGTACACGTACAACTCCGAATCCTTGCGGCCCGCGAACTTCTGGCGCACGGCGTCGACCGCGTCGGCGGGAATGTGCGCGTCGAGCTCGCCGTAGTGGAATTGCATCGGCACCTTGACCTGATCGGCCTTGTCGAGCGCGTTCTGAATGCCGCCGCCGTAGTAGGCGACCGCCACATCCACCGAACCTTCAGCCGCCGCGAGATACGCGAGCCGGCCGCCGAAGCAATAGCCGATCGCCGCAACCTTGCCTGACACTTCGGGCAGCGCGCGCAATGCTTTCGCCGCCGCGCCGACGTCGGCGACCGCGGCATCGAGCTTGGTCTTTTGCAGCAGTTCCATCGCCTTTTCGCGATCCGCGCCTTCGTAACCCAGCTCGACGCGCGGCTGCGTGCGCCAGAAGACATCGGGTGCGAGGGCGATGTAGCCATCGGCGGCGTATTGATCGGCGACGCTGCGGATGTGGCCGTTCACGCCAAAGATCTCCTGCAGAATGATCACGGCGGGTCCGGTGCCCGCCTTGGGCAGCGCGAGATAGCCCTGGAAGCTGCCGCCATCGGCCGGAATGTCGATCCAGCGGGAAGTCGTGGAAACGGTCACGTCGGTACTCCTAGTGTGGGTGAGAACGAGAGGCGTGTGAGTGTGACAGCTTTCCCTTTCAGTCGCCCTGAACGCGCCTGTGGTTGTCTGGCACGTCCTTTGACGCGCGGAAGGTTTTTAGAGGCGCCGATCTAAACGAAAGCTCAAAACAGCCGCTAAAAAACAGGCTAATCATGCCGATGGGCAGAGATTATCGGCGCGCGTCCGGCGGACTTGAACGACAGTCAAACCTTTGCGCGCCAATGTCGCGGAAACCCGCATGTACAGGGCGTCTTCGCGCAAACGCCACCACAAGCGGCGGCGCATCGCAACTGGCCGCTAATTGGTAGTGACACCAGTATCTTAAAAAACTTCCCTAAATTAATTTGACAACCCTACACTTGCGCGCAGTGCGGATGGCGGCCGCCACGAACGGCCTGCCGGAAGGACTTGCCAAGTGCATGACGATGCATCCGGCGTGGTCGTCCACGGGACTGAGCGATCGTGATGAAAGACGGGGCACAGGGCGATTACGTTGTTTTTGGGACCGAAACTGGAGACTTACATGAACACCAAGCTTCACAAACTGTTGCCGATCAGCGCCGCAGCCGTGCTCTTCGCTACGTTGGCAACGTCCGCAGCAGCCGACCAGGTCGTCAAGATCGGTCACGTCGCTCCCCTGACGGGCGGCATTGCTCACCTGGGCAAGGATAACGAAAACGGCGCGCGGCTCGCAGTCGAAGAGATCAACGCGAAGGGTCTGACGATCAACGGTCAGAAGGTCACGCTCGAACTCGACGCGCAGGACGACGCGGCCGACCCGCGTACCGCCACGCAGGTTGCACAGAAGCTCGTCGACGACAAGGTCGTGGGCGTCGTCGGTCACCTGAACTCCGGTACGTCGATCCCGGCTTCGAAGATTTACAGCGACGCGGGCATCGTCCAGATTTCCCCGTCGGCGACGAACCCGACCTACACGCAGCAAGGCTTCAAGACGACGTACCGCGTCGTTGCGACCGATGCGCAGCAAGGTCCGGCGCTCGCCAACTACGCCGCGAAGAACCTGAAGGTGAAGAGCGTCGCCGTGGTCGACGACTCGACCGCTTACGGCCAGGGTCTCGCGAACGAGTTCGAGAAGACCGCCAAGTCGCTCGGCCTGAAGGTCATCTCGCACGACGCGACGAACGACAAGGCTGTCGACTTCCGCGCGATTCTGACGAAGATCAAGGGTGAGAACCCCGACGCCGTGATGTACGGCGGCATGGACGCAACCGGCGGCCCGTTCGCGAAGCAAGCCAAGCAGCTCGGCCTGCGCGCGAAGGTTCTCGCAGGCGACGGCGTCTGTACCGAAAAGCTGTCGGACCTGGCCGGCGACGCGACCGACAACGTCGTGTGCTCGGAAGCGGGCATGGCGCTCGAGAAGATGGACGGCGGCAAGCAGTTCGCGGAGAAGTTCCAGAAGCGCTTCGGCCAGCCGATCCAGATCTACGCGCCGTTCACGTATGACGCGGTGTACATCATCGTCGACGCGATGAAGCGTGCGAACTCGACCGATCCGGCGAAGATCGTCGCCGCAATGCCGAACACGGACTACAAGGGCGTGATCGGCGAGACGACCTTCGACTCGAAGGGCGATCTGAAGCACGGCGTGATCTCGCTGTACAACTACAAGGGCGGCAAGAAGACGCTGCTCGACGTCGTGAAGATGTAAGTTCCTTCGGGCTTTCCGAAGTCCAGAGAAGCGCGCGGTTCCGAAAGGGCCGCGCGCTTTTTCATATCTTCCAGCGCCTGAGAATGCGCGGCCCGATGATCGTGATGATGAAGCAGCACGCGGCAACGACGCACAGGCCGATCGGCAGATTGCTGATCTGCGCGACGCCGCCGATCAGCACCGGCCCGAGCAGCAAACCGAAGTACGCGAGGCCCGCGACCTGCGCGAGCCCTTCCGCGGGCGTGACGCCTTCGACGCGCGCCGCGGCCGCGAACAGCACCGGCATCATGTTCGCGAGACCGAGGCCCATCAGCGTGAAGCCGGTCATCGTGACGATGGCGTTGGGCAGCAGCAGCGCCATCACCATGCCGATGAACGCCAGCCCCGCGCTGCCGAAGACCAGTTGCGGCGCACCGAAGCGCGCGCGCACCGCGTCGCCGCCGAAGCGTCCGGCCGCCATGCCGCCCGAGAACGCGGCGTAGGCGGCGCTCGACACCGACGGCGTGGCCTCGACGACATCGCGCATATAGACGGTGGCCCAGTCGTACATCGCGCCTTCCGCGATCAGCGCGACGAGCGCGAGTCCGCCGAGCGCCCACAGCGCGCCCGAACGCCAGCGATTCGACGACGACGCCTTCGCGTGTTCATCGTGATGCGGCACGTGCGGCAGCACCGCGGGCATCGATACGAGCAGCACGAGCAGGCTCGCGCCTGACGCCAGCGCGAGATGCGCAGCGGGCGCGAGTCCGTGCGCGAGCAACGCGCCACCGACCGCCGCGCCCGCCATGCCGCCGATGCTGAACATGCCGTGCAGCGACGACATGATCGGCTGCCCCAGCGCCTGCTCGACGGCGCTGGCTTCGGCGTTCATCGCGACATCGAGCGTCGCCATGCCGAAGCCGAAAATGGCGAGCACGACGAGCAGCATCCAGTAATAGGGCGTGACGAGAATCAGCGAGCCGCAGAGCATCATCGTGATGCCGCCCGCCATGCATGCGGTGCGCGTGCCGGCGCGCGCGATCCACGATCCGGCGGTGAGCATCGCGAAGATCGAACCGCCCGCGACCGCGAGCAGCGCGAACGAGAGCATGCCGGGGCTGAGCGCGAACTTGTCGCGCACGGTCGGCACGTGCACGCCCCACGACGCGTACATCATGCCCGCGATGAAAAAGACGGCCATCGTCGAATAGCGTGCGCGTACGCGCGTGATGCGCGGAAGACTTCGATGAAGTGCGAGCGTCGGATTGGATTCGCAGGCGGCGGAGGCAGTGGTCGAATCGGACACGAAGAAACCGTTCTTTGAAGTTGCGCGGGATGCGAGGGCGACCGGACATGTTGCCATCGGACGCGAAGGCTTTCGATTCTATCGAACGGCCAGGCGACACGCTCGGACCTGCTGCATTACCATCGGTCGACCATTTACGAACGCACGAGACCCGGATGAATATTTCGTCGCAAGCGCCGCTTCATTTGCTGCATCGCGTCTCCGAAGGCACGCTCGCCACGCATTCGCGCGAGCCGCGCGGCTTTCCGTATCCGACGGCGCTGCCGTTCGCACCGACCGCGCGCCATGTGCCGATGTTGCTCATCAGCCATCTCGCGGAACACACGCGCAATCTTCACGCCGATGCGCGCGCCGGGTTTCTCGTCGCGCATGCGGCGGACGGCGGCGTGCTGGAAGGCCAGCGCCTGACGATGCTCGGCAGCTTCGCGCCCGCGGCGCCGGAAGAGGGCGGCGAACTCGCGCAGCGCTATTTGCGCTATCACCCGGATGCGGCGCGCTATCTCGAACTCGGCGATTTTTCTTTCTGGGTGATGTCGCTGGAACGCATGCGATATATCGGCGGATTCGGCGCAATGGGATGGCTCGGCGGCGACGAACTGGATTCGCTGCCGCCGCTTTCGGCAGAGGACGAGTCAACGCTTTGCAAATATTTCGATGCTTACCCCGGCCGTCCGCAAAATCTCGGATTATTGGGGATAGACCGATACGGCTGCGATTTGCTGCTTGCCGGCATCCGCAATCGTTTTACTTTCGATTACCCGAAACTGACGAACGACGAATTGATGGCGGCGCTGACCGATTGTTTTGAGCGGCACGGCGGCATTTGACGCGGGAAAATCCGTGACGTTGGGTCCCGATTTTTGCCGATGGAGGCCGGAGTTGCCATCGCATGAAACTTTTCCGACTTGCCTTATTGCCTTGCTTTCATCCGATGCGACGTCGGCGCCGATCACTCGCTGAAAGCCTCTCTTTTGGCACGGATCGAGGCCATCGCGAAACTTCTGAGCTTTCGGAAATTGTTACGAAGAAATTTGCTAAAACCTTTATTAAGTGGCGATTCGCACATGCCGCATTAATGGGAACTGTGTTAATCTGCGTGCCAGTCCGAGGCTATACTGATAACTGAAAGCGAGCGCGTCGATTCGCAAGTCAGCAAACCACTAAGGGAATTGCCATGCCTTCATACAAGGAACTCCTCGCCCAACGCGAGTCTCTCGAACGCCAGATTGAAGAAGCGAAGTCGCGTGAATACGCCGAAGTGCTTAATGAGATCAAGCAGAAAATGGCGGATTATGGCATCACGCTTCAGGAACTGGCTGGCGGCCGAAGTGCGAAAGGCGCGAAGGCTGCACGTAGCCGTTCCGGCGTAGCGCCGAAGTATCGTGATCCGGAAAGCGGCAGCACGTGGTCGGGTCGCGGCAAGCCGCCGAAGTGGATCGCTGGGCAAGATCGGGATAATTTTCTGATCGGCAAGTAAGTTTGGGCCGTAAGCATGCATTAAAAAGCCGCGTTTCAGACGCGGCTTTTTATTTGGTGCCACCCATGAAAGCGGGTCGGAGGGGCCGTGCCCGCCAGACACCGTACGTCTAAGTCGATACGTCGCTTATTGACTAATAAATCGCGACGGCGAGCCCAAAAAATTACACGTCGCTTTCGATCATCCATGCTGGCGAAAAAGCGGGATGCCGCCGCCGTGAATGACCGAACGAGCGTCGTGTTCCAATCGCGTGCTTATCGCGACATGAAGCGTCACGATTTTTCATACGTTCACACACGTTTATTGCAGACGCCGTTCTCTCGCGACGGCAACTGAGACGATCGCCTTCATGAAAAACGGCGGTATCGTTTTTCTTCGGTGGATTGCTGTTTAGGGTCTGTCACGGAACACGGTCGGTTGTTGGCACTCAATCGCCAACCTTCAGAATATTGTGCCGGGAAAAGGCCGACGCCTTCCGCATTAACGGATTCCGGCGGGATTCTCGGATTTGTCGCCTTGCCGAAGCCGCTCTTGCGGCTTTTGAATGGCGAAGAACCTGCGTGCTATTTCGCGAACACCGGGATTCACGTCACGCGAATGTCCGGTCTCGCGCCGCAACGCGAGACCGAAACGTGTGATCGATAACGCACTAAACGCCGTTCATTAGAGCGGCAATTGCGTGTCGAATTTGATTTCGCGAAGCACGACGCTCGTTCGCACCTGCGCGACGGCAGGAATCTTAAAAATGCGATCGTGGAGAAACGCGTCGTAAGCCTTGATATCCGGCGCGACGATCTTGAGGATGTAATCGGATTCACCGGTCGTGCTGTAGCACTCGGTCACTTCCGGGCAGGTGGCGATCTCGCGTTCGAACTGCTCGACGCCGCCTTCCGTATGCCGTGTCAAATGGATATGCGCGAGTGCGCAGACATGAAGGCCGAGCTTTTCGCGGTCGAGCAATGCGGTATAGCGCTGAATGACGCCCGATTGCTCCATGTCCTTGATGCGACGCCAGCATGGCGTGCTCGACAAACCGACCTGATCGGAGATTTCCTGAACGGAGCGCCGCGCGTCCAGTTGGAGGAGACGCAAGATTTTTTGTGAGAATGTATCGAGAGTCAACTGCGCCTCCGTTCGGTCGCGATTTGACTCTTATAGTAGAGGCGCCGGAAAAGGAACGCAATGCAAATACGCCTGCACTGAGGGAGTTTCCCTAACTCACTGCCCTCACGGCGCGTTTTTACCTTCGGTATCGCCGTCGGATTCCTTCGATATCTCGGCCAGTTTCGCCTGCGAGGTGCGCAGGTCCGCGAGCATGTTGCAAAAGAGCGCGCCTTGCTCGATCGCGTCGTCCAGCGCGACGTGCGTGTGCGGCAACTCATCGAACCAATGTTTCGGCAGACGCGGTTTGATTGCCTTGCGATAGGGCAGGCCGGTCATGGCGAAGGCGAGCGTCTTGATGTCGAGCGCCGACCACGAGAACGGGCAGCGCTCGGCGAAACGCATCATGTACCAGAACATATAGGTGAAGTCGAAACCCGCCGGGTACGCGACGAACACCGGCTTGCCGGGCAGCGCCTCCACCCATTCGACATAAGCCGGCAGCGCGATCTCCGGCTTTTGCAGATCCTTGCGGCATGCAGCCCACGCCTCGGGCTGGGTTTTCCACCACGCGGCTTGAACCGGATGCGGCGCCGCGCCCTCGAGCGTTTCGAGATTTGCCGAGAAGGTGGCGATGAGCTGCTTGTCGGCGGTGAAGGCCGCGGAGGCGAAGCTCAGCATCGAATGCGGGCCGGGAATCGGGCCGTCCGCTTCGACGTCCGTGCTGACGTAGATTTCGGGAATCGCGTTCACGCGGCTACTCCATCGCGCACGAACGGGTTGGAGCGCCGCTCCTCGCCGAATGTCGATGCTGGACCGTGGCCGGGGACGAACGTGATGTCGTCGCCTAACGGCCAGAGCTTTTCGCGAATCGAGCGGATCAGTTCCGCGTGATTGCCGCGCGGGAAATCGGTGCGGCCGATCGAGCCCGCGAACAGCACATCGCCGACGAAAGCGAGCTTGTGCGCCCGGCTGAAGAACACGACGTGGCCCGGCGTGTGACCGGGGCAGAAATAGACTTCCATCGATTCGTCGCCGAACTGCACAGTGTCGCCGTCGACGAGCCAGCGCTCCGGCGTGAACGCCTCGGCATTGGAGAAACCGAAGCGCTGAGTCTGCGCGGGAAGCTGGTCGATCCAGAACGCATCTTCCCGATGTGGTCCTTCTATTTGTATACCGTAGTGGTCCGCGAGCGCCTTGGCGCCGCCGCAATGATCGAGATGGCCGTGCGTCAGAAGAATCTTGTCGACGGTCACGCCCTGACGCTCGACCTCCGCGATGATGCGCTCGATGTCGCCGCCTGGATCAACAACGGCGGCGCGTTGCGTCGTCTCGCAGATCACGATCGAGCAGTTCTGCTGAAAGGGCGTCACGGGAACGAGAATGACTTTCATATGACTGACGTCGGTACACGCAGGCCTGTAAAAACGTTCATTGTACCGGTGCCGCAACGTACGCGACGGCGGCGCGACGGACGCCCAAAAGGCGCCAAAAACCGGCAATTCTTACGGTCATAGCGAAAATCAATGACGATTCATTAGGTTGGGCGAGTTCAACCCCGGTTTTTTTGTATAATGGCACTACTTGTGCATGGAGCTAACCATGCCGTCAATAGGCGAGTGCGGAAACGCTTGTGCGTTTTTACAATCGCTGTCAGTACGCTGTTGGGGGCCAAAAGCCCTGCAATTGCAACTCAAGCACCTCCAGTAGGTGCACACGTCTTGTCCGGCCAGACGCCGCGCGTCTGTCAGATGGCCCTTGCAGCCGTCACGCCGGATGGGGCCTACGCCGCCGTTCCTGCGCTCATCGAGTTTTTCCAGCGCACGAATGTGATGCCACGTTCGATGGCGGCTTGTGGGGTCTGGTCAGGCTGCCGGGGACAGGTTGCGCCAGACGTGAACAATAACCGGGCGTGTGCGGCACGAGTGCGCCGCATCCGAGCAAAGTTTCGCCGTTCGCTTGACCGAGCGGCGTTGTGCTTTGCGCGGCAAAGCCTCGAGCAGCCTTGCGCGCGCCGACCAGCGCAGCGCGGCCGCTCCTTTATCGTTGATACACGTCTATGAAAGCTCGATTTATTCGACATGTCGGGAGCCTGCTAGCAGTTGGCGTGCTGGCTGGTTGCGCCGCGCCGGGTTCGGGCGATGTCGCATCCAATCCTCAGAGGGCAAACTCTCTCAGCACGGCGGGTGCCCGCTCGCCGGCTCCGCTCGCCTTCGATTCGCACCTCTCCGCCGTCCCGGCGGACAAGCCGGCTCAACCGGCCCAGTCGCTCTCCGACGCCGAGCCGATCACGACCGGTCCGGACGCCAGCAGCTTCGAGCAGAAGGGCAAGGCGTCGTGGTACGGCCGCATGTTCCACGGCCGCAAGACCGCGAGCGGCGAGAAGTTCAACATGAACGCGATGACCGCGGCGCACCGCACGCTGCCGCTCGCATCGTGGGTTCGCGTGACGAACGAGTCCAACCACAAGACGGTGGTCGTGAAGATCAACGACCGCGGTCCTTATGTGCGCGGACGCGTGATCGATCTGTCGTACGCGGCCGCGGCGGTGCTCGGCATGCGCGGCGCCGGCACGCAGAAGGTGAAGATCGAGGGTCTGACGCAGCAGGAAGCGCGTGCGGCGCGCGAAGAGCAGGCTCAGGCGCTCGCCGACGACAGCGTGAACTGATCCGCCTCGCTCTACGCAGAACCAAGACGGGCCGTCTCGCGACGGCCCGTTTTTTCATTCTTTCTCGCTTTCGTCGCGCTTCGAAAGTTTGAGCGCGCGTTCGTACAGCGCGTTGCGCGACGCGCCCGTCAATGTCGCGGCGATGCGCGCCGCACTCTTCACCGACAACTCTTCCAGCAGCGTCGCGAGCAGCGCGTCGTGGGCGTCGTCGGCGTCTTCTGTTTCGTGCGCGCCTTCCACCACCAGCACGAATTCTCCGCGCTGACGATTCGCATCGGCTTCGAGCCACGTTGGCCCTTCGGCCAGGGTGCAGCGATGCAGGCTCTCATGTAATTTCGTCAGCTCACGGGCGATCAGCATTTGCCGCTCGCCGCCCAACGCCTCGCCGAGCGCGCGCGTCGTTTCGACGATGCGATGCGGCGCCTCGTAGAACACGAGCGCCATCGGATGACTGGCGAGCGTGCGCAGTCGCGTGGCGCGCTGCTTCGCCTTCGTGGGCAGAAAGCCGACGAACGAGAAGCCGCTTACCCACGCGCCCGCCGCGCTCAACGCGGTCGTGAGCGCGCTCGCGCCCGGCAGCGGAATGACCGGCAGCCCGGCCTCGCGCACGGCGTCGACGAGACGCGCGCCCGGATCGGAAATGCCCGGCGTGCCGGCGTCGGAAACGCACGCGATGCGCTCGCCGTTGCGCAGATGCTCAATGACGCGTTCGGCGGCGCTGCGCTCGTTGTGCTCGTGCACGGCGATCGACGGCTTCGAGATGCCGTAGCGCGCGAGCAGTTGCGCGGTGTTGCGCGTGTCTTCGGCGGCGATGCGATCCGCGAGCGCGAGCACGTGCAGCGCGCGCACGGTGATGTCGGCGGTGTTGCCGATGGGCGTCGCGACGACATACAGCGCACCCGTCGGATAGTGCTGCCCAGCGGCGAGTTCGGAGATCTGAAGCATGAGCGCGGGCGTCGGAGGAAAGGACGTCATTTTGCCACGCGCTGTTCGCCCGGTTCGTCGACAACTTTTATGGAGGAGCCGTGTCCAAAACGCTCGGCGATGTTTTCGAGTCGCACGCGCTTGAGTTTTTGCGGCGGCGGCGCATGCGCCTCGTCGCGCGCAACGTGACGTGTCGCGGCGGCGAGATCGATCTCGTGATGATCGATGAGCACGGCGCGCTCGTGTTCGTCGAAGTTCGCGCGAGAAGGAACAGGCGTTATGCGAATGCGGCCGCGAGCGTCGATGTACGCAAGCGCGCGCGCCTCGTGCTCGCCGCGCAGCATTTTCTCGCGGCATGGCGCGGCGCGGTGCCCGCGTGCCGCTTCGATGTCGTCGCGTTCGATGCGGGCCGCATCCACTGGCTGCCCGATGCGTTTCGCGCCGACGAAGCCTGAGCGCGGTTCATCGCATGATGCATGCGGTAAACTGCGCAACAACCGACGCGTTGAGCGTTCAAGCCACATACCGCGCACGTCGCGGCCGATGATCGAGAGTCGATGTCAGTCGAACGTATCCAACAGCACTTCCGCGACAGCGCGGCACTCCAACTCGAAGCACTCGACGCGCTGACGGTTCCGATCGCGGCCGCCGTCGATACGCTCTTCGGCGCGCTCGCCAACGGCAACAAGATTCTCGTGTGCGGCAACGGCGGCTCGGCGGCCGACGCGCAACGCTTCGCCGCGCTCCTGATCGGCCGCTTCGAGCGCGAGCGTCCGGGATTGCCGGCCATCGCGCTCACGACCGATACGTCGATACTCACGGCAATCGGCAACGACTATGCGTTCGAGCAGATCTTCTCGAACCAGGTGCGCGCGCTCGGCCAGTCGGGCGATGTGCTGCTCGCGATCAGTACATCGGGCAACTCGGTGAACGTGCTCGCGGCGATTCAGGAAGCGCACGAGCGCGAGATGATCGTGATCGCGCTGTCGGGCAAGGGCGGCGGCGCGATGTCCGACGTGCTCGCCGAAACCGATATTCACATCAGCGTGCCGTCCGATCGAACGGCGCGCATTCAGGAAGTCCATCTGCTGACCATTCATTGTCTGTGCGACGGCATCGATGCGATGCTGCTCGGCGACGACTGAAACTGAAAGGGGGAACGGAGTTGATGAAGAAGACACGCGTCAAGGCGACGCTGGCCCAAGCCACGCTCGTGGTGAGCATGTTGTCGGGAGTCGCATTGACGTTGCAGGGCTGCGCGCTCGCAGTCGTCGGCGCGGCGGCTGGCGGCACGTTGATTGCCACGGATCGCCGCACGCTCGGTGCGCAGACCGAAGACCGCGAGATTCAGGTGAAGGCGCTGTCGCGGATCAACGAGAACGTGCCCGATACGGCGCATGTCAACGTGACGGTGTTCAACCGGCGCGTGCTGCTGACGGGTGAAGTACCCGACGATGCATCAAAGGCGAAGGCCGAAGCGGTCGTGCGCGACATCAACAATGTCGGCAGCATCGTCAACGAACTGTCGGTTCAGGGCGCGAGCTCGATTTCGTCGCGCGCCAACGACTCGTATCTCGAAGGCCGCGTGAAGACTGCGATGGTCGGCGAGAAGGATCTGCGCGCGAACTTCTACAAGGTGGTGTGCGAGCGCAGCGTCATCTATCTGATGGGTCTCGTCACGCCGGACGAAGGCGCGCACGGCGCCGACGTGGCCGCGCGCGTGCCGGGCGTCGAACAGGTCGTGAAGGTGTTCCAGTACATCAAGCCCGAGGAAGCGCAGGCGCTGGAAGCGGCGGCTGCCTCCGGCGCGAGCGCGGCGAGTGCGCCGGCGCCGGCAGAAGCGACGGTCGGCACGATCCCGGATTCGGGCGTGACGTCGCGTCCGCTGGATACGCAGTCGCCTGCGCCCGTGAAGAATTCGGATGTTCATCCGGGCAGTGCCAAACCGGCTTCGACGGTCAAATGAGCATGGTGCGTTCGATTGTCGGCGCGGTGATCATCGCCGCGTCTTTGGGTGTGGCTGCGGCGGAGCAGCCGGGGGCATCGGGTTCATCCGCTTCATCCGCGAATGCGATGGCGATCGCGCGCGGCAATGCATGCATGGGCTGTCACGCGGTGGATCGCAAGCTCGTGGGGCCATCTTTTCAGCAGATCGCCGAGAAATACAAGGGCGATGCGCAGGCGAACGCAAAGCTCGCGACGAAGGTGAAGAACGGCGGCGCGGGCTTGTGGGGCTCAATTCCGATGCCGTCGCACCCGAAGATGAACGATGCGGATATCAAGGCCGTCGTGTCGTGGATTCTGGCGGGGGCGCCGCAGAAGTGAGTGTTGACCGAAGTCGTCTGAGGGCTTGCCTGATGGCGAAATTGCTGTGGTAGAATTTTGTTTCGTTGGGGGGGTAGCTCAGCTGGGAGAGCGTCGCGTTCGCAATGCGAAGGTCGGGAGTTCGATCCTCCTCCTCTCCACCACGAATTCAAAGGGCCTGGCCAAACGCCAGGCCCTTTTTCATTTCCCCTTCCGCCGCCTCCCCACGACCCCGCGCTAAACTAACCATCACATCGAACGAGACCGAGAAAGCGACCGATATGCCGTTCAAGATCCGCGAAATCGATCATGTCGTGATCCGCTGCGCCGATCTCGACAACATGGTGAATTTCTATCGCACCGTGCTCGCTTGTCCGGTCGAAAAAGAACAGCGCGACCTCGGCCTCGTGCAGATGCGCGCGGGCCGTTCGCTGATCGATCTGCTGGCCATCGGCGCGAAGATCGATCGGCCGGAAAGCGGTCAGCCCGGCGCGGGACGCAACATGGATCACCTGTGCGTGCGCGTCGAGCCGTTCGATGCCGGTGCCCTACGCGCGCATCTTGAACATCATGGCGCGCGCATCGGCGACGAGGCGCGTCGATATGGCGCCGAAGGTTTCGGACCGTCGCTCTATTTCTTCGATCCGGAAGGCAACATGATCGAGCTCAAAGGGCCGCCCGACGCCTAAGCTTCACGCCGCGTCGGCCTTCAGCACGTTCCAGCGAATCGCGACAGCGTCGGCCGTCTCGCTTCCCAGCGATACATCGCCGTCCTGCACCATCATTTGCAGACGCATCGTCCGTTCGGCCAGCTTGCCGAGCGCTTCGGCGACGCCATCCGCGAGCGACCAGACCGTCACGTTCTGCAACCGCTCGACCTTGCTCTTCACGCCGTTCCACCAGATGTCCGCAGTCCTGCCCGCATACGCGATCACGATCACATGATCCGAGCGGCCGCTCGCCTTCGAAATGCGCCGCTCGTCCGGCTGGCCGACCTCGATCCACGTCTCGATCTGCCCGGTGAGATCCTTTTGCCAGAGATCGGGCTCGTCGGTATCGGAGAGGCCCTTGCAGAACTCGAGACGCTCATCGGCGAACATGCCGAACGCGGCGACGCGCACCATCATCCGTTCGTCGGTCTCCGACGGATGGCGCGCAATGGTCAGGGAATGATCGCCGTAGTAATGGCGATCCATGTCGGCAATTTGCAGGTCTGCCTTGTAGATCGTGGACTTGAGAGCCATTCAGAATGGGACGCCGGTTCTCCGGCGGCCGAAAAGGATTGTCGAAATGGCGCGATCGATCGCGCACTAAACCGACATTGTGCGGTGTTTCGATGGAAATGTGAAAGACCAAAAGGCACGCGCGATCACATCACATGTGGCCGCGGTGGAATGGACCAATGAATATATTCCGTAGATAAATCCTCGATCCGGCCCGATTCAAAAATCGCGCCGGATTGTCGATTTAGCCGGTAGTGCAGAAACGCCTTATTGATCGATGAATCGATCCGCAGTCCACATGCCTTGCGTATCGCTATTCAAGGCGTTGACGAATTCCACATCATGCCCGACGACGCGAATCACACGAAAATGCGATTCGACCGGCGTCGAAATACATTCGAATCCCTCGAAAAACTGCTGCATCTTCTGATGCTCGCCGGCTTTCGCGTGCTGGTCGGCCGAATCGAACTTGTCCTTGGACAAGCAGCCATACGAATTGGGCCTGAAAGTGAACGTCTGCTGAGGCTGAATAACGCTGTCCTGGGCTTGCGCTGCTGAAACCACTGCGAACAAACCCATCATCGCGAAGAGAGCACCGGCGCGTTGCTTCATGTAATAGCCTCCAAACGAAACCGTTTCGAAATTAGCTATGTATTTAAAAGCGGATGACCGCAAAACTCATGCTAGTTGAGTGAAGCAAGTTTGCAAGCATATGTTGTGTGCGGCTGCAACAAGTCAGAATGTCGCAGGGGTTTTAAATGAATCGCGGAGTGCGCGGATTAACTAAAAATCTCCAAATGACGCGTCAAGATAAATGAAAGCTCGCGCTTTCAGCGACGAAGCCGCGACAATTTGCCTCTGCTCGACGTTTGGTGCGCCGCATTAGGCGAGCGCGAGGCGAAGCCAACAAACCTGCGACAGGGCGCGTCGCCGCGCGTCAAGCTGGCTGAACGGCCTATTGCAAGCGCCGGGCGTTCATGGATAAATCGACCCATCGAACCAAGGAGACCCAGCATGACCCTCGCTCAATGGCTGCCGTTCGCGATTGCGTCGGCGATTCTCGTCGCGATTCCCGGCCCGACCGTGCTGCTCGTCGTGTCCTACGCGCTCGGCCACGGCCGCAAGTACGCGTTTGCGACAACCATCGGCGTTGCGCTCGGCGACCTCACCGCAATGACCGCGTCGATGCTCGGACTCGGCGTGCTGCTGGCGGCATCGGCTGAATTGTTCATGGTGGTGAAGTGGATCGGCGCGGCGTATCTCGTGTACCTCGGCATCAAGCTGTGGCGCGCGCCCGTCGTCGATACGGACGCCGTGCAACCGACCGGCGAACTGCGCACGAGCCGCATCATGGCGCACGCCTACGCCGTCACGACGCTGAACCCGAAAAGCATCATTTTCTTCGTCGCGTTCGTTCCGCAATTCGTCGATCCGCACGCGGCAAGCGTGTCGCAAATCGCGATTCTCGAAGCCACTTTCGTCGGACTGGCGGCCGCCAACGCGTTTGCGTACGCGCTGCTCGCGTCCGGCGCGCGCAAGGCAATTCGCAAGCCGTCCGTTCAACGCGCGGTGAATCGCACGGGCGGCGCGCTGCTCATGAGCGCGGGCATCTTCGCGGCGGCGTGGAAGAAGGCGGCATGAGTCAGCACGACGACTGGACCGCGAGCGCGCGCCGCGTGTATTTCTGCCTGCTCGACGACTGGAACCGGCAGGACGCGCCCGCCTTGGCGGCGCGCTTCGCGGAGCGCGGCAGCCTGGTCGGTTTCGATGGCAGCGCGATCGATGGGCGCGCCTGCATCGAGGCGCATCTTCAGCCGATCTTCGCGCAGCATCCGACGCCACGTTTCGTCGGGAAGGTGCGCGAGGTGAGGCGCATGGCAAACGGGCAGACGCTGCTGCTGCGAGCCGTCGTGGGCATGTGGCCGCGCGGCGCGACGGAACTTGAGCCCAGTCTGAACGCCATTCAGACGATGGTGCTGTCGCTCTGCGACGGCGTGTATCGGATCGAGATGTTCCAGAACACGCCCGCCGCGTTTCACGGTCGTCCCGAGGAAAGCGAGAAGCTCACCGCCGAGTTGCGCGAGCTTGGCAAACCGGCGGGCGCGTAGGTTCGTTCGTGTTCACTTGCCGATGCAAAACCGGCTGAAGATCACGCCCAGCAGGTCATCGGACGTGAATTCGCCCGTGATCGCGTTGAGATTGTCCTGCGCGAGCCGCAGTTCTTCCGCGAAAAGATCGAGCACTTGCGAGTGTTGATCGGCATGTTGAGCGGCGAGCGCGAGATGATCGCGCGCCTCGCGCAGCGCGATCAGATGACGTTCACGCGCGAGATACACGCTCTCCGCGCCGGCTTGCCAGCCGGCGATCTTCAGCAGTTCATCGCGCAGCAACGCGATGCCATCGCCGGTTTTCGCGGAAAGATTCACTTCGCGCGCGCGGCCTTCGGCGTCGCACGCGGCGGCTGGCGTCCCCGCCAGATCCGTCTTGTTCATCACCCGCACGACAGGCACGCCGGCCGGAAAGCGCGCCGCGATCGCCTGATCTTCAGGCGTGACGCCCTCGCGTGCATCGAGCAGATGCAGGACGACATCGGCGCGCTCGATCTCGCCCCATGTACGCTCGATGCCGATGCGCTCCACTTCGTCCTGCGTCTCGCGCAGCCCGGCCGTATCGATGATATGTAGCGGAATGCCTTCGACCTGGATCGTCTGCGCGACCTTGTCGCGAGTCGTTCCGGCGATTGGCGTGACGATCGCGAGTTCCGCGCCCGCGAGCGCATTCAACAGCGATGACTTGCCGACGTTCGGCTGACCCGCAAGCACCACCGACAAGCCCTCGCGCAACAGCGCGCCTTGACGCGCGTCCGCGAGCACCGTGTCCAGCCGCTCGCGGATGCGTGCGAGTTTGCCGCGCGCATCGGCTGCTTCGAGAAAGTCGATTTCTTCCTCGGGAAAATCCAGCGTCGCCTCGACGAGCATGCGCAACGTGATCACGTCCTCCACCAACGCGTGAATTTCGCGGGAGAACGCGCCTTCCAGCGAACGTCCGGCCGAACGCGCGGCGGCTTCCGTGCTCGCTTCGATCAGATCGGCGACGGCTTCCGCCTGCGCGAGATCGAGCTTGTCGTTGAGAAACGCGCGGCGCGTGAATTCGCCCGGCTCGGCGAGCCGCAGCCCGAAATCGCGACCGGCTTCGATCGCGCGCTGCAGGACGAGCTGCAGCACGATCGGACCGCCGTGCCCCTGCAACTCCAGCACGTGTTCGCCGGTGTAGGAGTTCGGCGCGGGGAAATACAGCCCGATGCCGCGGTCGAGCGCTTCGCCGTTGCCGTCGATGAACGGCACGTAGCTGGCGTGACGCGGCGCGAGCGCCTGTCCGCACAGCGCGTGCATCGCCTTGTGCGCGGCGGCTTCACCCGCACGACCGAACGACAGACGCACGACGCCGATTCCGCCGCGCCCGGGCGCGGTGGCGATTGCGACGATCGGATCGGTGTCGTTGGTCAGCATGTCTGTCGGGCGATGGGGTGGGTTTCGGAGTGCGGGCATTGTATCGCGGCGTCTGAATCGGGCCGTTCAGCATCAACTGCAAAAGACCGCTCGCGTTATCTTTTTTGAGATAGAAAAATACATCACGACGAACTTCGAAAGTTTCCGGAATCGCGATGCTCGGAGCCCTCTATGGCGGGTGCAATGGCTAAAATACGTTGCCTTTAAGCAATCAAATTGGTCACTTAATCAAGATAAAGGTGCGCTGCAGTGCGCCAAATATAACTCAAATGGTTGACTGCGAAGCAGCGATTGCCTCGCACAATCCCGCCCATGCCTACACCACAAGAAAAGGCCGATTTCTCCGAGCGGCTCAAATTCTCGATGACCCGCGCGCCTGAAAAGATGCGCGGAGCGACTGATCTCGCATTGCACTTCAACCTGCGCTACCAAGGGGAGTCTGTTTCACCGCAGACGGCGCACAAGTGGCTTACCGCGCGATCAATTCCCACCGTCGACAAGCTGAAGACCCTTGCCGACTGGTTCAAGGTCGATCAGCACTGGCTGCACTACGGGCCGCCGCCGAGCGGCAATCCGCAGGTGACGCCGAAGCCGCTCGCACGCGACGAGCAATATCCCGCGTCCGAGGAGACGCTCGAACTGGCGACGAAAATCGAAGCGCTGTCGCCGCATCATCGGTATTTGCTCGAGGAACTGGTCGAGCAGTTCTATGGGTCGATGAAGCGGTGATCGTCGCAAATCGTCGATTTGAGCAAATGTTGCAATCCGCCTGGATAGAAATATCCGGGTTCGTTGATGGGCGCGTCACCATGATTGGCGGGCCGTCGTGCGAAGCGGCCCCCGATTTTTCAGATGCGTTGGAAAACGGACTCGATCGCTGACGCTCGTTCCGAAGCGCAGCCCTCAAAACAAAAACGCCCGGCCAAAGCCGGGCGTTTCCATATCCAAACCAGCAGCAGCGCTTACGCCGGCTTCTTCTTGCTCTTTCCCATCATGCGCGTGATGTAGTACTGCTGCGCGATCGACAGTACGTTGTTCACCACGTAGTACAGCACGAGACCAGCCGGGAAGAAGAAGAACATGACCGAGAACGCGATCGGCATGAACATCATCATCTTCGCCTGGACGGGGTCCGGCGGCGTCGGGTTGAGCTTGGTCTGCACGAACATCGAGACGGCCATTAGCACCGGCAGGATGAAGTACGGATCTTGTTGCGACAGATCGTGGATCCAGAGAATCCACGGCGCGCCGCGCATTTCCACCGACGACAGCAGCACCCAATACAGCGAGATAAACACCGGAATCTGCACCACGACCGGCAGACAGCCGCCGAACGGATTCACTTTCTCCGTCTTGTACAGCGACATGAGCTCGGCGTTCATCTTCTGCGGATCGCTCTTGAAGCGCTCGCGGATCTGCTGCATGCGCGGCGTGATTTCCTTCATGCGCGCCATCGACTTGTAGCTCGCCGCCGACAGCGGGAAGAACACCGCCTTGATGAGCAGCGTGAGCAGCACGATCGCCCAGCCCCAGTTGCCGACGAACCCGTGGATCTTCTCCAGCAGCCAGAAGAGCGGCTTGGCGATGATCGTCACCATGCCGTAGTCCTTCACCAGCTCCAGACCCGGCGCGATGCCTTCGAGCATGCGCTCTTCTTCCGGGCCGGCGAAAAGACGCGCATCGACGTTCACGGTCTGTCCCGGCGCGATCGTCTGCGCGGGCAGCGTCATGCCGACGCGATACAGATCCGGATCGATCTTCTGCACGTAGATGTCGCGCTTCACGCCCTGCTGCGGAATCCACGCGGACGCGAAGTAGTGCTGCACCATCGCGACCCAGCCGTTATCCGACGACGGCTCGAACGTTGCCTTGTTCTTGTCGATGTCGGAGAAATCGATCTTCTGGAAGTGCTTCTGCTCCGTGTAGACCGCCGGCCCGATGAACGTGTGCGAGAAACGCGGCGTCTCGACCGGCGTGTTGTCGCGCACGAGCTCCATGTAGAGCTTCGGCGTGACCGGCGCGGTGCCGACGTTCTCGATCTTCGTATCGACGTTGATCACATAGCTGCCGCGCGTGAACGTGTAGGTCTTGATGACCTTCACGCCACCCTTCACCGGCGATTCGAACGCGATCTTCAGCGTCTTTTCATCGCCCGTCAGCGACGTCTGGCCGGGAACCGGCGTGAAGATGTCGTTGTGGTTCGGGAAGTCGCCGCCGAGCAGGCCCGTGCGCGCGAGATACGTGTGATTCGCGGTGTGATCGAACAGCGTGATGTAGAGGTTCGGCTGCTTGCCGTCGCCTTCCTTCATCAGCGCGAGCTTCGAAAGCGTGCCGCCGCGCGTGTCGATTTCACCGGAGTACACGTCCGTCGTGAACTTGACGAGCTGCGATTGCGTCGTGGCGGGCGGCGTCGTCGTGCCGGGTGCGGCCGTGCCGGCCGGTGCGTTCGGCAGTTCGGACGGCTGTGCGCCGGATGCGGCCGAGCCCGGTGCCGGGTTGCTGGCGGTCTTCGCCGGTTGCGTCGCGCTCGGGAAGAACATCGACGGGCGCCCGTGGTCGCGCTGCCAGTTGTCGAACAGCAGGACAACTGACACGAAGAAGATGACCCATAGGACGGTGCGTTTGATATCCATGCGTTGTCTCAGTGTCGATCGGAAAGCGCTTCAGCGCCGTTTAGTGTTGAAAGCGTGTCTTGCCCGGGGCTTGTAGCGTCCGCGCTCGATTCTTGTGCGTTGGGAGGCGGCACGAGGTCGACGCCGCCGGCCGAAAAAGGATGGCAGCGGCACAGCCGCTTCACGGCCAGATACGAGCCGTGCGCGGCGCCATGATACTGGATTGCTTCGCGCGCGTAGTCGGAACAGGAAGGATAAAAGCGGCAGCGATTGCCGAGCAGAGGGCTCACAGCAAGCTTGTAGAAACGCAACAACGCGATGAGTGCCGTTTGCATAAGCTTCGCGCCGCGCGCCGGATTCGCCGTGGAAGGCAAAGTCTGGCGCGATCCGCGCTTCATGACCCTGACGGGCCGGATGTTTCGTCGACGGCGGGCGCCTCGGGCGGCGCCGCCACGGTTTCGGCCCTGCGGCGCGCGGCTTCGCGCACGGCACGGTCGAACAATGCTTCCAGCTCGCTGCCGACGAGCGCCCGAAGCGGCGGGGAACTCGCGCTCGGCATCGCCTTGCGGTCGATCTTCGCGTGCAGACGCACGAGAATGTCGAATCCGTCCAGTTGCGCGCGGCGCAACCGGAACGCGTCGCGCGCAAGCCGTTTGATCAGATTGCGCGTGACGGCGCGCGGCGCCTGCTTTTTGCCGATCACCAGCCCGAGCCGCGCTTCCTTTCCGGACGGCTTGCCGTACAGAACGAAATGCGGCGAACGGCGCCAGGGGCGCAAACGAAAAACGGATGAGAACTCATCCGTTTTCAGCAGCCTTGCGGCCTTGGGGAACGCAGCCTGCGCCGGCAACTGAACGATGTCCTGTTTCAAGACTTCTGTGCGGCGCGTGAGCGGCTCGCCGTCGAGTGCAGCATCCAACCGCGAGCGAACACTCGGCAGACTTAGACTGCCAGGCGCTTGCGGCCCTTCGCGCGGCGAGCGTTGATGACCTTGCGGCCGCCAGCGGTCTTCATGCGAACGCGGAAGCCGTGGGTGCGCTTGCGACGGGTAACGGAAGGTTGGTAAGTACGTTTCATGGTGCTCTCACTTGAGTTGATTGACCGCGCGGACTAAGGCTCCAGTGTGGTCACTGCAAGCGCGATGGCCGGAGGTTCAGGAATTCTGTTTTCGCGGAACCCGCTATTTAAACCGTTTTCCTATTGACCGTCAATAGTTTAGCGCGAGCGAACGTGCATTCCGGAAGATTTTCACCGCGTCGGACGTGCTGATTTGACCCTGTGGATAACTCGCGCGACGCCCTCGTTTGGCGTTAGAATCTCGCCTTACTCCCAAATATCCGCCCGCTGCTTCGGCCCGCCGTTCGCCCGCAAACCCTTGCGGCGTAAGCCTCCGGAGCCTGCCTGCTCGGCTGTGCCGGGACTTGTCCGAACGTTCGGCAAGCACGGCCCCGCAGGTGCGGAGCAACCATAACGACCGCATTCGATGAACGATTTCTGGGAACACTGTTCCGCACTGCTCGCGCGGGAACTCACGCCGCAGCAGTACGTCACGTGGATCAAGCCGCTGACCCCGGTCGACTTCGATGCCGGCGCGAACACCCTGCGCATCGCCGCTCCCAATCGCTTCAAGCTCGACTGGGTGAAGAGCCAGTTCTCGGGCCGCATCGCCGATGTCGCCCGCGATTTCTTCAGCGCGCCCATCGACGTGCAATTCGTCCTCGATCCCAAAGCGACCGCCCGCAACGCGATCGGCGGCGGACCGAGCGCCGCGCCCCGGCCGACCGCGAGCGCACCCGTGGCGCCGCGCGCCCCGATGCCGTCGGCGGCTGCGCCTCAGGCGCCTTCCGTCGTCGCGCACGCGAACGCCACCGCGCACATCAACGCGCTCGCCGCGGAAGCCGCGCAGCAGGCGCAAGCCACGCAGGAAGACCAGGCCGATCTCGATCTCCCGAGTCTCGACGCCAACGAAGCCGCCGCGGGCCGTCGCACGTGGCGTCCGGGCAGCGCGCCTTCGCCCGCCAGTGAAAACGATTCCGCCTACGAGCGTTCGAAACTGAACCCGGTCCTGACGTTCGACAACTTCGTCACCGGTAAGGCGAACCAGCTCGCGCGCGCGGCGGCCATCCAGGTCGCGGACAACCCCGGCATTTCGTACAACCCGCTCTTCCTGTATGGCGGCGTGGGCTTGGGCAAGACGCACCTGATTCACGCCATCGGCAATCAGTTGCTGATGGACAAGGCCGGCGCGCGCATCCGCTACATCCACGCGGAGCAATACGTGTCCGATGTGGTGAAGGCGTACCAGCGCAAGGCGTTCGACGACTTCAAGCGCTACTACCACTCGCTCGATCTGCTGCTCATCGACGATATTCAGTTCTTCTCCGGCAAGTCGCGCACGCAGGAAGAATTCTTCTACGCGTTCGAGGCGCTCGTCGCGAACAAGGCGCAGGTCATCATCACGAGCGACACGTATCCGAAGGAAATCTCCGGCATCGACGATCGCCTGATCTCGCGCTTCGACTCCGGTCTCACCGTCGCGATCGAGCCGCCCGAGCTGGAAATGCGCGTCGCGATTCTGATGAGGAAGGCGCAGTCCGAAGGCGTGAGTCTCTCCGAGGACGTCGCGTTTTTCGTCGCGAAGCACTTGCGCTCGAACGTGCGCGAGCTGGAAGGCGCGCTGCGCAAGATCCTCGCGTATTCGAAGTTCCACGGCCGCGACATCACGATCGAGCTGACCAAGGAAGCGCTCAAAGACCTGTTGACGGTGCAGAACCGTCAGATTTCGGTGGAGAACATCCAGAAGACGGTGGCCGATTTCTACAACATCAAGGTCGCCGACATGTATTCGAAAAAGAGGCCGGCTAACATTGCGCGCCCGCGCCAGATCGCGATGTATCTGGCGAAGGAGCTGACGCAGAAGAGCCTGCCCGAGATCGGCGAACTCTTCGGCGGGCGGGATCACACGACCGTCCTGCACGCGGTGCGCAAGATCGCCGCCGAGCGCGGCACCGACGCGCAGTTGAACCACGAACTGCACGTGCTCGAACAGACGCTGAAGGGCTAAGGCTTCGACTGGTGCGCTGCGGAGAACGCACGCGCCATTTATTGCGTTCGACAGGCTGTTTTTTGACGAAAACGTCCCCATTTTTAGGGAGCGGTTCCGTTTTGAGGCACAATATAGGTTTAGCCGTCCGTGGCCTGGACGGCTTTCGAGCGCAGTTTTCGCGAGTGACCGGCGGGGGGCCGGCAACGCGTGTTACGAGGTTGTCCGTTGGGCAAATCTGGTGGCGAAACCGGCGGACAGGCCGTCACATCAACGAAGGAACTCTATGCAACTGGTCAAGACCGAACGAGATAATCTTCTAAGGCCGCTGCAAACCGTAAGCGGCATCGTAGAACGCCGCCATACGTTGCCTATCCTCGCGAATTTGCTCATTACCAAGAACGGCGCGGATGTGTCGTTCCTCTCGACCGACCTCGAACTCCAGATCACGACCCGCGCCGATTTCGGCGTCGGCAGCGACCAGGTCGCCACCACGGTTGCCGCGCGCAAGCTGCTGGACATCCTTCGCGCCATGCCGCCGGGCGAAGTCGTGCTCGATCTGTCCGACAAGCGTCTCACGGTGCGTTCCGGCAAGAGCCGCTTCGCGCTCCAGACGCTCGCCGCCGACGAATTTCCCACCGTCAACCAGGCTACTGACTTCGGCGCGAGCCTGTCGGTTCCGCAGAAGACGTTCCGCCAGTTGCTCGGCATGGTCTATTTCGCGATGGCCCAGCAGGACATCCGTTACTACCTGAACGGCATGCTGCTCGTGGTCGACGGCGACCAGCTGATGGCAGTCGCGACCGACGGCCACCGCCTCGCGTTCTCGTCGATGAAAATCGAAGGTTCGTTCGCGCGTCAGGAAGTCATCATCCCGCGCAAGACGATTCTCGAACTCCAGCGTCTGCTGGAAGACATCGACGATTCGTTGAACATCGACATCGCCGCGACGCAGGTGAAGTTCAGCTTCGGTCAGGTGGAACTGGTGTCGAAGCTCGTCGAGGGCAAGTTCCCCGACTTCCAGCGCGTGATTCCGAAGTCGCACAAGAACACGTTCGAAATCGGCCGTGAAGAATTGCAGCGTTCGCTGCAGCGCGCGGCCATTCTGACGTCCGACAAGTTCAAGGGCGTGCGCTGCCTCGTCGAGCCGGGCCAGCTCAAGATCATGTCGACGAACGCGGACCAGGAAGAAGCGCAGGAAGAACTGGAAATCGCTTATCAGGGCGACACGGTCGATATCGGATTCAACGTCACGTATCTGCTCGACGTGCTCGCGAATCTGAAGGTCGACACGCTGAAAGTCAGCCTCGGCGACGCGAATTCCAGCGCGCTCATCACGATTCCCGAGAACGAGGAATTCAAGTATGTGGTGATGCCGATGCGTATCTGACGCACGCAATACCGAGAACACTCCAAGGGGCGGCGCGCCCCTTTGGCGTTTTTAAGGTGTTTTGAAAAGTTCGAGCAGCAATCGCAGCGTTATCGAAGCAGTGTCGAAGCAGTGACGCAGAACCGGAAGATATCCATGACTGAAAACACAAATTCGCAACCCGACAACAAGCCTGACAACAGCTACGGCGCATCGTCGATCCAGATCCTCGAAGGTCTGGAGGCCGTACGCAAGCGGCCAGGCATGTATATCGGCGATACGTCGGATGGCACCGGTCTGCATCACCTCGTTTTCGAAGTGCTGGACAACTCCATCGACGAAGCGCTCGCGGGCTATTGCGACGACATTCACGTCGTCATCCATGCGGACAATTCCATTTCCGTGACCGACAACGGCCGCGGCGTGCCCACGGGCCTGAAGCGCGACGACAAGCACGATCCAAAGCGCAGCGCCGCCGAAATCGTGATGACGGAGCTGCACGCGGGCGGCAAGTTCGACCAGAACAGCTACAAGGTGTCGGGCGGCCTGCACGGCGTGGGCGTGTCGTGCGTGAACGCGCTCTCGGAGTGGCTGCGCCTCACCGTGCGGCGCGACGGCAAGAAGCACTTCATGGAGTTCGCGCGCGGCGTCGTGCAGAACCGTGAGATCGTCGAGGAAGACGGCGTGCAGTATTCGCCGATGCCGGTCGTCGGCGATACGGAAAATCGCGGCACCGAAGTGCACTTTCTCGCCGATGCAACCATCTTCGGCAATGTCGAATTCCACTACGACATTCTCGCCAAGCGCATGCGCGAACTCTCGTTCCTGAACAACGGCGTGCGCATCCGTTTGACGGATCAGCGCACCGGCAAGGAAGACGATTTCGCGTTCGCGGGCGGCGTAAAGGGCTTCGTCGAGTACATCAACAAAGCGAAGCAGGTGCTGCATCCGACCGTGTTCCACGCTGTCGGCGAGCGCGAGAATGTGACCGTCGAAGTGGCGATGCAGTGGAACGACAGCTTCAACGAAAGCGTGCTCTGCTTCACGAACAACATTCCGCAGCGCGACGGCGGCACGCACCTGACCGGCCTGCGCGCCGCGATGACGCGCGTCATCAACAAGTACATCACGGATAACGACATCGCGAAGAAGGCGAAGGTCGAGACCACCGGCGATGACATGCGTGAGGGTCTGTCGTGCGTGCTGTCGGTGAAGGTGCCGGAGCCAAAGTTCAGCTCGCAGACGAAGGACAAGCTGGTGTCGTCGGAAGTGCGCGCGCCGGTCGAGGAAGTCGTCGCGAAGGCGCTCGAAGATTATCTACAGGAAACGCCGAGCGACGCGAAGATCATCACGGGCAAGATCGTCGATGCGGCGCGGGCGCGTGACGCCGCGCGCAAGGCGCGCGAGATGACGCGTCGCAAGGGCGTGCTCGATGGCATCGGTTTGCCGGGCAAGCTCGCGGATTGCCAGGAGAAGGACCCGGCGAAGTCGGAGATCTATATCGTCGAGGGCGACTCCGCGGGCGGCTCGGCCAAGCAGGGGCGCGACCGCAAGTTCCAGGCAATTTTGCCGCTGCGCGGCAAGGTGCTGAACGTCGAGAAGGCGCGCTTCGACAAGCTGATTTCGTCCGAGCAGATCGTGACGCTGGTGACGGCGCTCGGCTGCGGTATCGGCAAGGACGATTACAACCTCGACAAGCTGCGTTATCACCGCATCATCATCATGACCGATGCTGACGTCGACGGCGCGCACATCCGCACGTTGTTGCTGACGTTCTTCTATCGGCAGATGCCGGAGATCGTCGAGCGCGGGTTTATCTATATCGCGCAGCCGCCGCTGTACAAGATCAAGGCGGGCAAGGACGAGCGGTACATGAAGGACGCGCACGAACTCAATCAGCATATGTTGAGGCTCGCGCTGCAAGGCTCGGAGCTGCTGCCGAGCGAAGGCGCGGATGCCATTTCAGGCGATGCGCTGGGTGAGCTCGCGCGTGCTTATCTGCTGGCTCAGGCTGTCGTGGATCGACTCAGCCGTATTTATGACGCGGCTTCGCTGGAAGCGGTGATGGATGGCGTGGTCATCGATCTGTCGTCGCAGGAAGCAGCGGAAGCATCGGCGAAGCGTCTGGAAGAGCGTCTGCGAGCCGATCCGCTGAAGCCGGAAGTGAGCGTCGAACCGGCATACGATCAGGTGCGCGAGCTGCGTTCGCTGCATATCAAGCGACGTCATCATGGCAACGTGAAGGTCACCGTGTTCGATGAAGACCTCCAGTTGACTGCGGATTACAAGCAGCTCGTCTCGACGGCGGATACGTTCAAGGGCTTGATCGGCGAAGGCGCGTTGATCAAGCGCGGCGAGCGGTCGATGGCCGTGACGGATTTCAAGAGCGCGATGAAGTGGCTGATCGCCGATGCGGAGCGCAACGTATCGAAGCAGCGTTATAAGGGGCTAGGCGAGATGAACCCCGAACAGCTCTGGGAAACGACGATGGATCCGAACGTGCGGCGTTTGTTGCGCGTGCAGATCGAGGATGCGATTGCGGCGGATGGGATTTTTACGACGCTGATGGGCGATGATGTCGAGCCGCGCCGGGCGTTCATCGAGAGTAATGCGCTGCGGGCGGGGAATATTGATGTTTGAGGGGTGAAGATCGCCGGATCAGTCGAACCCGTGTTCGCGTCGAGCGGTTTTTCTTTGTCCGGTCACGCCGACGTTACTTTGCCGCGCCCCAACGGCAACCAAATCTCCGTCACCAGATCCGCCGGCGCGGTCTCCCTCGGATCGTTGACATAAACCTCGAACACCGGCGCCTCTCCCGTCTCTCGCCCGGAGCGCGGCAACCACTCCCCATACAACCACTGATACGCAAAGCAAAGCTGCGCATACGGCCCGACATGCGTAAGCACCGCAAACTCCCCGCCCGCGACCTCGACACGCGAAACCGGCGCCTCAAACCGAACCTCGTCGGGCGAAAACAGCTCGCAGCACGCCATCGACCGAAGCTCGTCTTCGGCCACCGCCGCCGGATCATCGAAATAAATGCCGAGCGAGCGCGCCCGAGGATCGACCAGCCCGCGCACCGCGAGCCAGTGAAACAGCATCTCGAACGCCCGCCCGATGCCCATGTACGACCCGCGATGCTCCATCGCCGCGACCGCAAATCCACGTTGAGTGCGAATATCGACCTGATGCATCGCCGTATCTCCTGATCGAACTTCATCCAAAGGAACGAACATCGAAGCGCCGCCCTCACTGCGAAACTGCCCCGGCGGAATCCGATAACTCGCCTGAAACGCCCGCGAAAACGCCTGCACGCTGCTGTAGCCCGCGTGTTCGGCGATCGAATCGATCGGCACGGCGCCCTGCAACAGCTCGTTCGACGCCCGATGCAGCCGCAAGCGTCGAACGGTCGCCGCCGCCGTCTCGCCGTAAAACGCGTGATAAATCCGATGCCAGTGGTACGGCGACACACACGCCACCTCCGCGAGCCGATTCAGATCGAGCGCATCGTCGAGATGATCGTGGATATACGCGACCACGCGCGCGAGCCGCGTTTCATAAGGCTTTTCGCTCATCGCCAGCTCCGAAAGGAAAGTCGAACCGATTGGCAGGAAAAGTAGCACGACCCGCTTTAGCATTTCTTGCGGACTTGCGCCGACCGCGCCGGCACCAGACACGCGTACACTTTCGCCTTTGGGCGCACGATCGCGCCACGAACCGAGAAATACGAACATGTTCACCTGCCGAAACCAGTCCTGCGGCGCCGATTGGGCGCTGTCGGATGTCGACATCCATAACGAAGGCCAAGGCCTGCTGTTCCGCTGCCCGATGTGCGGCGCGCGCAACTATGTGGCGCGCCACGAGACCAAGGAGGGCGATGTGACCTATGAGCAAGTCCAGGACATCCCGCCCCACGGCAAGCGATAACCCACATGACCACCGACACCTCCTTCAGCAGCCTGCCGATCGCGCCGGCGATGCAGTCGAACCTGCAGCAACTCGGCTATCTGTCGATGACGCCGATCCAGGCCGCGAGCCTGCCGCCGGCGCTCGCGGGCCACGATCTCATCGCGCAGGCGAAAACGGGCAGCGGCAAAACGGCCGCATTCACGCTGCCGCTGCTCGCCAAACTCGACGCAAGCCGGTTCGCGGTGCAGGCGCTCGTTCTCTGTCCGACGCGCGAACTCGCCGATCAGGTCACGCAGGAAATCCGCCGCCTCGCGCGCGCGGAAGAGAACGTGAAAGTGCTGACGCTGTGCGGCGGCACGCCGATGCGTCCGCAAGTCGCGAGTCTTGAGCACGGCGCGCATATCATCGTCGGCACGCCGGGGCGCATCATGGATCACCTGCAGCGCGAAACGCTTTCGCTCGATGCAGTCCGCACGCTCGTCCTCGATGAAGCCGATCGCATGCTCGACATGGGCTTTTTCGACGATATCGCGTCGGTCGCGCGCCAGTGTCCGAAGGATCGCCAGACGCTGCTGTTCTCGGCGACGTATCCGGAAGGCATCGCGAAACTCAGCCAGCAGTTCCTGCGCAATCCGCGCGAGATCAAGCTCACCGAACAGCACAGCAACGCGAAGATCAAGCAGCGCTTCTATCAGGTCGAAGATCACGAGCGCCTGCACGCGGTCGGGTTGCTGCTCGATCACTATCGCCCGGTGAGCACGATCGCGTTCTGCAACACGAAGCAGCAATGCCGCGATCTGCTCGACGTCCTGCGCGCGCAAGGCTTCGAAGCGCTGACGCTGCACGGCGAGCTCGAACAACGCGAGCGCGATCAGGTGCTCGTGCAGTTCGCGAACCGCAGTTGCTCGGTGCTCGTCGCGACCGATGTCGCCGCGCGCGGCCTCGACATCGCGCAACTAGAAGCGGTGATCAACGTCGATGTGACGCCGGACCCGGAAGTGCATGTGCATCGAATCGGCCGCACGGGCCGTGGCGATGAGGAAGGCTGGGCGCTGTCGCTCGCGAGCATGGACGAGATGGGGCGCGTCGGCGCGATCGAAGAGGCGCAGCGCGCGGAAGTGGAATGGCATCCGCTCGACGAACTGACGTCGGCGGAACCTGGTCACCTGAAACCGCCGATGGCGACGCTGCAAATCCTCGGCGGCCGCAAGGACAAGATCCGCCCCGGCGATGTGCTCGGCGCGCTCACCGGCGAAGCGGGCTTCGACAGCAAGCAGATCGGCAAGATCAACGTGATGGACATGGTCACGTATGTGGCCGTCGAGCGGAACGTCGCTGACGACGCGCTGCGCAAGCTGGGCGCGGGCAAGCTCAAGGGCCGCAAGGTGAAAGTGCGGAGAATGTGAGCGGGCTCACGCCTCGCGCGACGGTTCTCCCACGATGCGTTCAGGCGACGGATTGCGCGTCACGAGGCGCAATCCGCTCGCGATACTGCCCGCGCCCGCGAATGCCGCACCGAGCGACAACGCGAGCGCCGGGCCATGCTTTCCGGCGATGCTGAAGCACAACGCGACGAGCGCCGCGCCCGTCGCCTGCCCGATCAGACGCGATGTCGCGATCATGCCGCTCGCGCCGCCGCTGCGTTCACGCGGCGCGCTCGACATGAACGCCTTCAGGTTCGGCGACTGAAAGAAGCCGAAGCCCGCGCCGCAAATCGCCATGCGGATGCAGATCTCCAGCGCATGCGGCTGCGCAGGCAGCATCGCGAGCGACACCATGCCCACGCAGAGAATTGCCAGTCCGATGCCGCCGAGCAGCCCGGGTGACTGACGATCGGACAGCCGTCCCGCAATCGGCGCCATCAACGCGACGAGCGCGGACCACGGCGTCATCAGAAATCCGGTCTCGACCTGGCTGCGGCCCAGCACGCTTTCGAAGAAGAACGGCAGCGACACGAACGCGAGCCCTTGCGCGGCGAACGAGCAGATGGCGGTCATCGTCGAGAGCGCGAACATCGGGCGGCGGAAGAGATCGACGGGCAGCATCGGCGCGGGATGGCCGCGTTCGCGCCGCAAGAGCAGAACGCCCGCGACGAGCGCGACGCCGAACGACGCGAGCACGACACGCGACGGCGCGCGTTGGGCCGCCTCGCCGAGTGCGAAGATCAGCGACGCGAACGTGACGACGTTGAGCAGCGCCGCGAGGCGATCGAAGCCGTGCGCGGCGCGTTTCGTCTGCGGCAGCGACGGCCACGCGATCATCAGCGCGAATACGCCGACCGGCAAGTTGACGGCGAAGAGCCACGGCCACGTGCCGAGCGACAGGACGATGGATGCGACCGTCGGCCCGACCGCGAACGCAATCCCGACGACGAGCGCATTCAACCCGACGCCGCGCCCCAACCGATGCGGCGGAAAGATCGCGCTGATGAGCGCCGCGTTGACGCTCATGATCGCGCTCGCGCCGAGGCCTTGCAGCAAACGCGCGGCGACGAGCGTCGGCAGCGACCACGAGAACGCGCACACCGCCGACGCAATCAGAAACACGATGAGCCCGCCGAGATACACGCGCCGATGGCCGAGGATGCCGCCGAGCGCGGCGAAGGGCAGGAGCGTGGCGACCATCGCGAGCTGATAGGCGTTGATGATCCAGACGGAGGCGGCGGGCGTCGTGTGCAGATCGGCGGCGATCGCGGGCAGCGCGGTGTTGGCGATGGCGGTGTCGAGCGTCGCGAGCGCCACCGAGAGCAGGATCGCGGCCATGCCGCGGCGCTCGAGCGGGGTCATCGGGGCGTCGGGATCGTGAGACAAGTTTTGCGGACGTTCTTCGGTGGGCACGGCGCTGATTCCGGATGTAAGCGGAAGGAGAATAATCCGAAACGATACGGGAAGACGCGCGGTTTCGCTGGACGGCCGCTCGGGAGCTTTCAAAGCGATGTCAGCGGTTATGCTTTTGCGGTCGTGCTTATCGAAGGAGACCAACGATGGCGATACGAATCGTGAGACTGGGGACGCCGCGCGCGGAGAACGAGGGATTGCGCATCGGCACGGTGCGGCGGCCGCCGCGCGGCGTGCCGAAGGCCGAGTTCGCGAAACGCGATTTTTACGATGTGTGGTATCCGGTGCTATCGCCGACGCAGGAACTGGTGACGCAGGCGCTTCACGCGGAGAGCGACAAGGAGTGGCGCGCGTTCGTGAAGAAGTTCAAGGCCGAGATGGCCGAGCCGGATGCGAGCAGGACGCTGGATTTACTGGCGGCGTTGTCGCATAGCGCGAACTTTTCGGTCGGGTGCTATTGCGAGGATGAGGCGCGGTGTCATCGATCGGTGTTGCGGGAGTTGTTGGCGGCGCGAGGGGCGGAGGTGGTTTGAAAGCACGATAGCTAAAAAACCTCGAAGTCTATAATTCGGCTTCACAGTGCGCGCTTCCGGATGAGCGGGCGCGTCAATACTTTCGCTCCGACGTCTGAGTCCCGGTCGTAAAGGACGTCTTGATTGTTCAAGTGATTAGTAGTGCATCCGAGTTAAAAACATAGATTGTTTCAAAAATGTCAACTCAACGTTATTCAGTTACTCCTCATCCGATCGAAACCTTACTTACGTGGGTGAAGTCCGGTGAAATTGCCATTCCGGAAATTCAACGCCCGTTTGTTTGGGAGGCGACTCGTGTCCGAAACCTGCTTGACTCGCTCTATCAGGGATATCCGGTCGGCTACCTCATTGCGTGGAAAAATCCAAATGTAAAGCTCAAGGACGGTTCGACGTCGATGGGCAAGCGGATCTTGATCGACGGTCAGCAGCGTGTCACAGCACTGATGGCTTCGTTGCTCGGTGCGGAGGTTCTGAACGACGACTATGAAACCGTTCAGATTCGCATTGCCTTTAATCCTCAGGAGGAGACGTTCGAAGTATCGAACCCGGCGATTCGCAAGAACAGTGCTTGGTTGCCGGACATAGCGGCGGTCTTCGACGCGCAGACCAGCGTTTTTCAATTGGTCACCGACTACTGCATAGCGAACGATGGATGTACGCAGGACAAGATTTTTAACGTCCTCGAAAAACTGCGTGGCATCGTTCACAATCACGTGGGTGTCATTGAGCTTGCCGAGGATCTCGACATCGAAACGGTCACGGAGATCTTCATTCGAGTCAACTCGGCTGGTGCTTCGCTGTCGCAAGCCGACTTCGCCATGTCGAAGATTGCGGTGAATGAGACGTACGGCGGGAACATGCTTCGCAAAGCGATCGACTATTTCTGCCACTTGGCGGTTGCGCCGGACTTCAGAGCAAAGATCGAGGCATCTGACAAGCGGTTCGTTTCATCCGGGTTTTACGAAAAAATGAAGTGGATCTGCAATGTCAACGATGACATTTACGATCCGACGTACACCGACATGTTGCGCGTTGCATTCACTTCAGAGTTCGGCCGAGGGAAGCTTCAGGACCTCGTTGCTCTTCTGTCCGGGCGAAACTTCGAGACGAAGCAATTTGAAGAGGCTATTGCGGAGCAATCCTTCGGTCAATTGAAAAGCGGAGTGCTTTCGTTCATCAACGAGACGCACTTCAACCGTTTTACGATGATCCTGCGCTCTGCCGGATTCGTCTCTAAATCGCTCATCAGCAGTCAGAATGCAGTGAATTTCGCCTACGTTCTCTATCTTCGGGGGCGCAAGAACGGTATTCCTGCCCCGGAACTTGAGCGGATTGTCCGGCGCTGGTTCGCAATGTCCACGCTTCGGGGGCGCTATAGCGGATCTCCGGAGTCGCAGTTCGACTTCGATATCCGGCAAGTCGAATCGCAAGGCGTCAAGCAATACGTGGACGCAGTAATCGCAAACGAATTGCCGGATAGTTTCTGGACCGGAATGCTGCCGCAGTTCATGACGACGTCTTCGATTAAGAGTCCATATTTTCTATGTTATATGGCTGCGCAGGCGAAGCTTGGCGATAAGGGATTTCTCTCTCGGGATATCACAGTGATGGATCTGTTGCTCAATCAGGCGGACGTGCACCATCTCTATCCCAAGAAGCATCTTGCCAATCAGCAATTCAAGGCAGCCATGTATAACCAGATCGCTAACTACGTCGTAGCACAAAGCGAAATTAACATCGCGATTGGCGCAAAGGATCCGAAAGTCTATTTCGAGGAACTCTTGATGCAATGCACGGGCGGAGACAAAAAGTACGGTGGCATTGACAAACGAGAAGATATCATTTCAAACCTTGAAGCCAACTGCGTTCCGATCTCCATGCTCTATGGAAATATCGACGAATACGACGTCTTTCTGGAGGAGCGTAGAAAGCTAATGGCTCTAAAGATTAAGGCTTGGTTCGAAGTGCTCTGACGGATTCCGAGGCACATCTCGGCAGGTCGTGTTCGATGGCTGAGAGAGCGAGGGCAACTCGGCCCTCCTTTCTCGTCGAACGACCATCGTTCGTCCAGCTGTTGTGGCGAGACGACCAATGCCGATCGGATAGAAAAACAAAAAGCCCGGTCAGCTTTCGCTAACCGGGCTTCGTAATGCTTGGTGGGGCGTGAGTGACTCGAACACTCGACCTACGGATTAAGAGTCCGCTGCTCTACCAACTGAGCTAACGCCCCAACAGAAGCGAAATTATAGCGGGTGTTTTTGCAGGAGCGCAAGGCCCTACGACGAAAATTCTTAACTTTCTGACGAAGTCATTCTTGAAGCGCATCGGCGGGTGCGCGACGCACCGGTATCATGACGCATCTTCATCGACTGCATCGCGAAAAAGAACCATGGACGAAACCGCCATCCGCGCCTTGCTCGACGACATCCTCGCGCCGTGGGTGAAGGAACTGCACCTCGCGCCCGACGCCATCGCCGAAAATGCCGTCACGCTGCGTCTGCCGTATTCGGAGCATCTGCGTCACGCGGGCGGCGTCATCTGCGGTCAGGTCTTCATGGCCGCCGCCGATACCGCGATGGTCGTCGCCGTCTCGCACGTTCTCGGTGGCTTCCAGCCGATGACCACCGTCTCCCTGAACACGACCTTCATGCGTCCGGTAAAAGCCGGCGACGTGCTCATCACCGCGCACATCCAGCGCCGCGGCCGCAATCTCGTCTTCGGCGAAATCGACATGCACGACGAGCACGGCGAACTCGCCGCCCACGCCACCACCACTTACGCGCTCATCAACAAATAAATGTTCGACCAGGTCGTATTCGCCGGCGGCGGCAACCGCTGCTGGTGGCAAGCCGGTTTCTGGGACGTCATCCGCCCGGAACTGAGTCTGAAGCCGCGCGTGATCGCGGGCATATCGGCGGGCGCGGCCACCGCGTGCATGCTCTACACGAACGAGTCGCGCTGGGTGATGGACTACTACGCCCACGCCCTGCGCGACAACACGCGTAACGCCTACTGGGGCAACCTGCTGCGCGGACGATCCGTGTTTCCGCACTACCGCATCTATCGTCAGGCGCTGCTCGACATCTTCGCGGATCGCTTCCACGAACTCGCGAATGCGCCCGAGATCCGCATCGGCGTGTCGCATCTGCCGCGCTGGCTCGGCGCGCGCAGCGCGGTGGCGGCGGGTCTCATCGCGTACAACATCGAAAAATATGTGCGCAAGACGCTGCATCCGACGCTCGGTCAGGCGCTCGGCTTCCATCCGGAATTCGTGCGCGCGCAGGAATGCGCGACGATCGAAGATCTCGCCGATCTCATCCTGCAATCGTCGAGCACGCCGCCGTTCACGCCCATCCTCCGGCGCAACGGCCGTCCGGTCCTCGACGGCGGCATGGTCGACAACGTCCCCGTCTCCGCGCTCGATGCGTCGCCGGGACTCGTCCTCGTGATGGTCACGCGCCCCTATCCGCGCGAGCGCATGTTCGTCGTGCCGCACGGCGAGCAGACGCGCCTCTACATTCAGCCATCGCGCAAGGTGCCGATTTCGAGCTGGGACTATACGAGCCCGGCCCAAATGCAACATGCTTATGACCTGGGCCGCGCGGACGGCGACGATTTTCTGAAACGCCTTCCGCGTCTGATGGAAACCGCTTCGCATCTGGCTTGAGGAGCACACCGTGGCGAAGAAGCACACGTACGAACTGACCGTCGACTGGACGGGCAATCTCGGTTCCGGCACATCCGCCTACGACGCGTATTCGCGCGATCACCTCGTGCGCGTCGGCGCCAAGACGGCGATCGAGGCGTCGAGCGATCCGGCGTTTCGCGGCAACCCCGCGCGTCACAATCCGGAGGAGTTGTTCGTGGCGTCGCTGTCGTCGTGCCACATGCTCTGGTATCTGCACCTGTGCGCGACGAACAAGATCGCCGTGACCGGTTATGTCGATGAAGCCATCGGCACGATGCAGGAGGAATCGAAAGGGGACGGGCGCTTTGTCGACGTGCTCTTGCGCCCGAAAGTGACGGTCGGCGCCGGCAGCGACGCCGGTCTTGCGGCGCGCCTGCACGAAGAGGCGCACCGCTTTTGCTTCATCGCGAACTCGGTGAATTTTCCGGTGCGCTGCGAGCCGACGATCGAAGTTTCATCGCTCTGAGCGTGATGAATCTCAACGGCGGCGCGCGTGGTGGAGCGCTTCCTTGTTGAAGACGCTCGACGTATCGCCCGAATCGAACGCGAGGATGTTCCGGAACGCCGCGCCGAAGTACAGTTCGTAGCTCTCGCGCTCCACATAGCCGATGTGCGGCGTGCAGATCACGTTCTCGAGGCGCAGCAGGCCATAGCCTTGCAGAATCGGCTCGCTCTCGAAGACATCGACCGCAACCATGCCCGGCCGGTTGTGATGCAGCGAGTTGAGCAGCGCATTCTCTTCGAGCAACTCCGCTCGGCTCGTGTTGACGAACAACGCGGTCGGCTTCATGCGCATCAGATCATCCTGCTTGACGATGCCCGTCGTTTCGTCGGTGAGACGCAGATGCAGCGTGAGCACGTCGCTCTGTTCGAACAGCGCTTCGCGGCTTTCGGCCACGTCGAATCCGTCTTCACGCGCCGCGCTCTGCGAGTGCTCGCGGCCGTAGACGAGCACGTTCATGCCGAACGCCTTGCCGTAGCCCGCCACCAGCTTGCCGATCTTGCCGTAGCCCCAGATGCCGAGCGTCTGGCCGCGCAGCACCTGACCCAGCCCGAAATTCGGCGGCAACGCCGATGTCTTCAGTCCCGACTGCTGCCACGCGCCTTGCTTCAGGTTTGCGACGTACTGCGGAATGCGCCGCTGCGCCGACATGATCAGCGCCCACGTCAGCTCGGCGGGCGCAACCGGCGAACCCGTGCCTTCGAGCACCGCGATGCCGCGCTCGGTACACGCGTCGATGTCGATATGCCCGCCGCCCGCGCGCCCGGTCTGGCTGATCATGCGCAGTTTCGGGCATTTATCGAGCAGTTGAGAGCTGATGCGTGTGCGTTCGCGGATCAGCACGAGCGCGTCCACTTCGGAAAGTCGGCTGGCCAGTTGCCCGAGACCGCGCACCGTGTTGTTGAAGACCTTCACCTCATGGTCATCGAGCAAATGGAAGCAATCCAGCTTCCGGACGGCGTCCTGGTAGTCGTCGAGGATGGCGATTTTCATGGGCATTGGCTGGCTTCTGTTAGGCATCAAACGTGCTGCTTTTTTATGGAGAGTGAGAATAGAGCACTTAACTTCGGGTAAATACCGATAAATTGCGCTCTATTCATCGTTATTGCGCTGCATCAACGAGTTCGTACGATGCGGTGTTATGCTTGACTCCCATTTTTCAGGAGCCTCGTGCGACCGCGCCAAAGTCGAGCGTTTCAGCGCAAGTAGCGGAAAACACGGTGATCCGCGGAAGGACAGGCCACTTAGTATCTCTTTTTAACAGTTTGTTCCTTTGCGACGCAAGCCGCGAACCGCTAGGGTTTGCTGTGTAGAGATTTCGTACCCGTGACGCCGCATTGGCTCGCGAACCGCATTTCGTGCGATGAAAGCATGTAGCGCACACGCACGAAAGCGCCCGGCGGTTCGAGTCGCACACGCCTCTCGCATGCAGCGTTGACGGGTGATTGGTTTTCATTGCAGAAGAACGGAGATAACTCGATGAACCAGCCCGCAGTAGTCGAAGACAACAATAAAAACGCCGTCGAAATCGAGGCGCCGGCTTACGTCCGGCACCGACGACTCATCGAATGGGTCCAGCACATTGCGGCCCTGACGAAACCGGATCGTATCGAATGGTGCGACGGGTCGCAGGAAGAATACGACCGGCTCTGCCAGCAGATGGTCGAAGCCGGCACAATGAAGAAGCTCAATCCCGAGAAACGCCCGAATTCCTTCCTCGCGTGCTCGGACCCGTCTGATGTCGCGCGCGTCGAAGATCGCACGTTCATCTGCTCGCAGCGTCCCGAAGACGCCGGCCCCACGAACAACTGGATCGATCCGCAGGAAATGCGCGTGACGCTCGACGGCCTGTTCGACGGCTCCATGCGCGGCCGCACGATGTACGTCGTGCCGTTCTCGATGGGCCCGCTCGGCTCGCCGATCGCGCATATCGGCGTGGAATTGTCGGACAGCCCGTATGTCGTGACGAACATGCGCATCATGACGCGCATGGGCCGCGCCGTGTACGACGTGCTGGGCGCGGACGGCGAGTTCGTGCCGTGCGTGCATTCGGTGGGCGCGCCGCTTGGTCGTGGCCGCAAGGACGTGCCGTGGCCGTGCAACGACACGAAGTACATCGTTCATTTCCCCGAAAAGCGCGAAATCTGGAGCTTCGGCTCGGGCTACGGCGGCAATGCGCTGCTCGGCAAGAAGTGTTTCGCGCTGCGCATCGCGTCGACGATGGGCCGCGACGAAGGCTGGCTCGCCGAGCACATGCTGATTCTCGGCGTGACATCGCCGCAAGGGCGCAAATATCACGTCGCGGCGGCGTTTCCGTCGGCGTGCGGCAAGACCAACTTCGCGATGCTGATTCCGCCGAGCGATCTGAACGGCTGGAAGGTGACGACCATCGGCGACGATATCGCCTGGATCAAGCCGGGCCGCGACGGGCGTCTTTACGCGATCAATCCGGAAGCGGGCTATTTCGGCGTCGCGCCCGGCACGAGCGAAAAGACCAACTTCAACGCGATGGCCACGCTGAAGGAAAACGTGATCTTCACCAACGTCGCGCTGACCGACGACGGCGATGTCTGGTGGGAAGGCATGACCGACACGCCGCCCGCGCATCTGATCGACTGGCAGGGCCGCGACTGGACGCCCGCGATCGCGAAGGAAACGGGCGCGAAGGCCGCGCATCCGAACGCGCGCTTCACGGCGCCGGCGTCGCAGTGTCCGTCGATCGATGCCGACTGGGAGAATCCGGCCGGCGTGCCGATCGACGCGTTCATCTTCGGCGGACGCCGCTCGAACACGGTGCCGCTCGTGACCGAAGCGCGCGACTGGAAGGAAGGCGTCTACATGGCCGCGACGATGGGCTCCGAAACCACCGCCGCCGCCGCGGGCCAGCAGGGCGTCGTGCGCCGCGATCCGTTCGCGATGCTGCCTTTCTGCGGTTACAACATGGCCGATTATTTCGGCCACTGGCTGAAAATGGGCGAGCGCCTCGAAGCGACCGACGCAAAAGCACCGAAGTTCTTCTGCGTGAACTGGTTCCGCAAGGGCGACGACGGCAAGTTCGTGTGGCCGGGCTTCGGCGAGAACATGCGCGTGCTGAACTGGATGATCGGACGCATCGAAGGCACGGCGAAGGGCGAGGAGCACGCGTTCGGTATTTCGCCGCGTTACGAGGACATCGGCTGGGGCGCGCTCGGCTTCTCGCGCGAGCAGTTCGAGCAGGTCATTTCCGTCGACGACACCGCCTGGCGCGACGAACTCGCCCTCCACGACGAGCTTTTCGCGAAACTGAAGCACGGTTTGCCCGACGCATTGCCGGAGGCCAAGGCCAACATGGAAAAGCGTCTGGCCGCCTGAGCGAATCGATCGGCGTGACGATGCGCCGCATTCGTCTCAAAAACTGAATCAATCCCCAAATATCGGACTCGCTGCGGCGGGTCCGATTTCTTTTCGTCTACACCGCTGAAATTGATGCGGCAAGTATTTTCGAAATTTCATCCATCAGAATGAGCTGATTCGAGTGTTGTGAAGTTCGCAACAATCGGTGATCTTTCACCCGCGTAACGCGGCTAACAGTCAGATTTTTTTCGACTTTTTCGCGCTTCCAGGCAACTTCTGCACAAAAGTGCCGGTCCTAGGATAATCCTGAATTGCTTTGCAGCAGAATTCGAGCCGTCTAGCGGCAGGAGTTGTCTTATGGATCATTTGCAGTCGATGAGAGTGTTCGTCCGCGTTGCGGATCTCGGCAGTTTTGCCCGGGCCGCCAGCGCGATGGACATCTCCAACGCGGTAGCTACGCGCCATGTGGCGGACCTGGAAGGCCGCCTCGGCACGCGCCTGCTCAACCGCACGACGCGCAGCCTCTCGCTCACCGAGTCCGGCCAGGTGTATCTGGAGCGGGCGCGGCAGATTCTCGACGAACTGGAAGACGTCGAACAAATGGTGGTGGCGCGCAATCACGAACCGCTCGGTTCGCTCAGGATCGTCGCGCCCGTCGTGTTTGGTCTGCATAATCTCGCGCCCGTGTTGCAGACGTATGCGCAGCGCTATCCGAAAGTCGTGCCGGACGTGACGCTGGTGGATCGTCAGGTCGATCTGGTCGAGGAAGGTTTCGATGTCGGCATCGTGATCGCACGGCAGGTGAAGAGCGCGAGCGTCGTCACGCGGCGCCTGACGACGGGTTGCATGACGGTCTGCGCGACGCCCGCATATCTCGAAACGCACGGCACGCCGACGCGGCCCGAGCATCTGCTCAAGCATCCGTGCCTGAGCCTGCCGTCCGAATACTGGGGCGACGAGCGCGTGTTCACCGGTCCGGAAGGCGAAGTGCGCGTGCGTCCGCAGAACGTGATCATCGCGAACAACACCGAAATGCTGCGGCAGTTCGCGCTGCTCGGCATGGGCATCGCGATTCTGCCGAGCTATCTGATCGGCAACGACACCACGCGCGGCCAGCTCGTGCGCCTGCTCGGCGATTACCAGTTGCCGCAGGTCGAGATCAACGTCGCGTATCCGAGCCGCCGACACTTGCCGGCGAAGGTGCGCACGTTCATCGATCACCTCGTCGAGCACTTCAGCCAGACGCCGAATCATCAGCTCGGCGAGCAATGGATTCGCGATGGCCGCGGCAGGCCGGTCGCGCATCCGCACTACGAGCACGCCGATGAAGCGGCGACGCCCGCGCCGCGCTCACGCCCGATCGATGGCGAACTCGCGCCAAAGCTGTCGAAACCGTCTCGCACGCGGGCGCGCGTGCCGGCAGCATCGCCGTTTTGAAAGGCTCGCGCCCGGCGCAAATAAAAACCCCCGCGAATGGCTTCGCGGGGGTTTTTTCTTCAGCGGGCGAAAAGGGCGATCAGCTCCCTTTTTTCGCCGCGGTTTTCTTCGCTGCGGCCTTTTTCGCAGGCGCTTTCTTCGCCGCGGTTTTCGCGGACGTGGTCTTGGCGGCTACGGCGATATCGCTGTCGCCGCTGTCCTCGCCGCCATCGGTCTGAGCTTCCGCCGCCGCGCCGCGCTTCGCCGCCGTCTTCGATGCAGGCTTGCCTTCCTTCTTCTCGAACTCGAAGCCGATCTTGCCGTCCGGCTGCTTCACGAGGAACGCCTTGAAGTTGCGCCCGGTACGCGACGACTTGAAGTTCGTCAGCAGATCGGTGCGGCCCGCGCCCAGCAGCTTTTCCATCTGCTCGCGTGTGATTTCCTGCTGGAGAATCACCTTGCCCGAGCGGAAGTCGCAGGTCTTCGGATTCGACACCGAGTTTTCGCACACGTAGCTCATGCCGTGCTCGAACACGCGCGACTGGCATTTCGGACAGGCGCCGACGGGCGTCTGCTCGGAGAAATCGGGCGGTTCGCCGTCTTCGCCGCCCGAGTCCTGACCGAAATCGAATTCGAGCTTGTAGTTCTTGATTTCGTCGTCGAGCGCGAGCTTGAGAATCGCCGAGAACGGACGGCCCATCTTGCTGCGGAAACCCGACAGCGGCCCAATGGTTTTCTCGCGCAGCAATTCCTCGACTTCGGGAATCTCGAACTGACGTCCGCCCGGAATCTTCGAAATCGAGAACTCGCACTTCGTGCACGCAAACCGGCGATAGTTTTCCTTCACCTGCGCGCCGCAATTCGGGCACGGCGTTTCGAGCGTCGCGTAATCGCCGGGGATCGTGTCGGAATCGTATTCCTTCGCCCGTTTGACGATGGTCTGCGTCATGCGCGCGATTTCCTGCATGAACGCATCGCGATGCAGGTTGCCGCGCTCCATCTGCGAAAGCTTGTGCTCCCACTGGCCGGTCAGTTCCGGCGCGGTGAGTTCCTCGACGCCCAGACCGCGCAGCAAGGTCATCAACTGGAACGCCTTCGCGGTCGGAATTAGCTCGCGGCCTTCGCGCACCATGTACTTCTCGCCGAGCAGACCTTCGATGATCGCCGCGCGCGTCGCCGGCGTGCCGAGACCCTTCGCGGCCATCGCGTCGCGCAGCTCTTCGTCTTCGACGAGCTTGCCCGCGCCTTCCATCGCCGAGAGAAGGGACGCTTCGTTGTAGCGCGCGGGCGGCTTGGTCACGAGACCATGCGCCTCGACCTTTTCGACATCGACCTTTTCGTTCTTCTGCACGGGCACGAGATTGCCTTCCTCGCCCGCGGCTTCGCGGCCGTAGACCTGCAGCCAGCCCGGCTCGACGAGCACCTTGCCTTCCGTCTTGAAGTGATGCCCGGAGACTTCGGTGATGCGCGTGGTCACGAGATACTCGGCCGCCGGGAAGAACACCGACAGGAAGCGCTTCACGACGAGGTCATACAGCTTCTGCTCGGGCTCGGACAGCGCTTTGGGCGCCTGCAGCGTCGGGATGATGGCGAAGTGATCGCTGATCTTCGAGTTGTCGAAGATGCGCTTGTTCGGCTTCACCCAGCCCTTGTCGAGCACCTGCTTCGCGTACGGCAGATAGTTGTTGCTCTCCTTGAGCATGGTCATCGTGTCTTTGACCGTGTTCAGGTAGTCCTCGGGCAGCGCGCGCGAATCGGTACGCGGGTAGGTCAGGACCTTGTGCTTTTCGTACAGCGCCTGAGCCAGGCCGAGCGTGTTCTTCGCCGAAAAACCGAAGCGGCTGTTGGCTTCGCGCTGCAGGCTCGTCAGGTCGAACAGCAGCGGCGACATTTGCGTCGACGGCTTCGATTCCTCGGTGACGGTGCCGGTCTTGCCGCGGCAGGCCGCGACCACCGTTTCCGCCGCCGCGAGACTCCACAGGCGCGAATCGCGCTGCTCAGGATCGTTTTCGACGCGCTTGAACTTCGGATCGAACCAGCGGCCCTCGTACAGGCCCTTCGCGGCGATGAACTCGGCGCGCACTTCCCAGTAGTCGCGCGGAACGAAGCGGCGGATTTTCTCTTCACGTTCGACGACGATCGACAACGTTGGCGTCTGAACGCGCCCGACGGTCGTCAGGAAGAAGCCGCCGCCCTTGCTGTTGAACGCGGTCATCGCACGCGTGCCGTTGATGCCGACGAGCCAGTCGGCTTCCGAGCGGCAGCGCGCGGCGTCCGCAAGCGGCTGCATGTCGGCGTCGCTGCGCAGGTTCGCGAAGCCTTCGCGGATCGCGGCAGGCGTCATCGACTGCAACCACAGGCGCTGGACCGGCTGCTTCGCCTTCGCGTGCTGCGCGATCAGACGGAAGATCAGCTCGCCCTCGCGCCCCGCGTCGCATGCGTTGATGAGGCGGTCGATATCCTTTCGCTTCAGGAGCTTCGTCAGCACCTTGAGGCGCGACTCGCTCTTGGCGATCGGATTCAGGTCGAAATGCGGCGGAATGACCGGCAGATTGGCGAAACTCCATTTGCCGCGCTTGACGTCGTACTCTTCGGGCGCCGCGATCTCGAGCAGATGGCCGACCGCGGACGAGAGCACGTAATCGTCGCTCTCGTAGTACTCGTCATGCTTGGTGAAGCCGCCCAGCGCACGCGCGATGTCGTTCGCGACGGAGGGCTTCTCAGCGATGATCAGGGCTTTGGACATGACTCAAAAGTTTGGTAACTGGCAGCGGCCCGGTTTGGACTGCTTTAACGACCGCTTTATAGCACACGCTTTGTGCGGCGGGCGTCGAAGCACGAATCGGGGCGTTTCGATAACAGGCTCGCGAAGGGCGTTGCGAGAGGCGCGAAACGTGTGTTTCGCGCGGGTCGCAATCAGGCCGCAGCGAGCGCCGGGCGCAATTTCGGCGCACCGACCATGCCCGGCAGCGCGGTCAGGTCGGTGAGCATCCGGTCGACGATGGACGCCTGCGGCAGCACCGTGCCGAAAAATCGCGTCGTGACCGAGTCCTCGATCAGGATGGTAGGAAAATTTTCGACGTCGAGGTCGTCGAAACGATCGGCGTGATTCTCGATATCGATCCACGCGAAGCAGACGTCCGGATGCGCGTCCGCGAGCTTGTCGAACCCTTCGCGATATTCGCGACAGGTTCCGCACCACTCCGCGCACAGGCAGGCGACGAACAGCGTGCCGGGCACGGCAATGCGCTCCGCGATGCGATCGGCATCGGTATCGAGATTCAACGCGGGCATGACGGGTGCGAAATCCTTTATGGGTAATGGCTGCGGGGACGGCTCATTTTTCGCGAATGTAGCACGACGCGGCCCTACGAGCGCTCGACCGCCGTGTAGCGGCCTCCACCGAGCGCAGCCACGCGGCCCGACAGTTCGAGTTGCAGCAACGCGCCCTGAAGTGCCGCACCGTCCAGATGGGTGCGCGTAGCGAGGATTTCAAGCGTCGCGGGCGCGTGGCCGAGCGCGCCGAGCACGCGTTCGGCGTCTTCGTTCATCGGCACATCCTGCAATTTCGCCGATGCCCACGATGCGCTGACCGGCCGCGGCCTGCCGCGTTTCGCCACCGCCGCGCGCGCGTTCGCCGGAGAAAAGCCGAACTCTTCGAGCACTTCTTCCGGCGTTTCGACCAGTTTCGCGCCCTGCTTGATCAGCCGATGACAACCCTGCGAAAGCGGCGCGTGAATGGACCCGGGCATCGCGAAGACATCGCGCCCCATTTCGTTGGCGAGCCGCGCGGTGATGAGCGAACCGGAGCGCATCGCGGCCTCGACGATCAGCACGCCGCCCGACAAGCCCGCGATCAGCCGGTTCCGCTGCGGAAAGTTGGCGGAACGCGCGGGCGTGCCGAGCGGCCATTCCGAGAGCATCGCGCCGTCGCGGGCGATTTCGTGGGCGAGCGTGTGATGCGCGCCCGGATACACGAGATCGGCGCCCGTGCCGATCACCGAAACTGTGCCCGTGGCGCCCTCCAGCGCGCCGCGATGCGCGGACGCGTCAATGCCGAGCGCAAGCCCTGAAACGACCGCGAGTCCGGCATCCGACAGCGCGCGGGCAAAGCGGCGCGCGTCCTCCAGACCTTGCGGCGTTGCATGCCGGCTGCCGACGATCGCGACTGCGCGCGCCTGCAGCAAATCGAGCCGGCCTTTCGCGTAGAGCAGCGGCGGCGGGTCGGGCATCGTGAGAAGCGCCTGCGGATAGGCGGTGTCGGCGAGCGTCAGAATGTGATTGCCCGGTTCGGACGCCCACGCCAGCGCCGCATCAATATAGTGGTCGAAGCCCACGCCTTCGATATCGCCCGGCGGCGCGAGCACGGCTTCGGCTGTACGCGCGTCGGCGGTGTCGGCGAGCGCCGCGAAGCTCTCAGACAACACCTCGCGCGGGCCGCCGAAAGCGCCGAGCAGCGTGCGCAGCGCGAGCGGCCGCAGCCCTTTCGCGTGCGCGAGCCGCAGCCAGGCGCGCAGTTCGTCGGGATCGAGTGTGGAGGCGGCTTCCTCGGTCGGCAGGTCGGCGGTCGTCATGTTAAGATTTTTGATCCGAATTTGAAAAAGAAAGGTCGCTCAGGCTTGGCCCGAAGCCCGCTGCGACGCCCATTGGCCGCTTGCCGGCGGCGTTGAATCCACTGGATTCACCCGCATATCTTCGGCATGCCGCCCCTTTACCCGCAACCTGGCCGAATGGCCGATTTACACGCGTCGCGGCGCGCGTAGACAATCCGAATCATGGCTCTGCTCAAGATACTCAACTACCCGGACAAGCGGCTCAACAAGGTGGCGAAGCCCGTCGCCGTGGTCGACGACCGCATCCGCAAGCTCGTCGCCGACATGGCCGAAACGATGTACGCCGCGCCCGGCGTCGGCCTCGCCGCGACGCAGGTGGACGTGCATGAGCGCGTGATCGTGATCGACGTGTCCGACGCGCACGACCAGCTGATGGTCTTCATCAACCCGGAACTGGTCTGGACGAGCGAGCAGAAGAAGGAATGGGAAGAGGGCTGTCTCTCGGTGCCGGGCATTTACGATTTCGTCGAGCGTCCCGACAAGGTGCGCGTGAAGGCGCTGAACGAGAAGGGCGAAACCTTCGAACTGGATTGCGACGGCCTGCTCGCCGTGTGCATCCAGCACGAAATGGATCATCTGGCCGGTCACGTTTTCGTGGAATATCTGTCGACGCTGAAGCAGACGCGTATTCGCGGCAAGATGAAAAAGCTGGAAAAGGCGCTGTAACCGATGACTCAATCGCTGCGCGTGGTTTTCGCCGGTACGCCGGAATTCGCTGCGGCCGCGCTCGCGGCCATTCACGCGGCCGGTTTTTCCGTGCCGCTCGTGCTGACGCAGCCCGACCGGCCCGCCGGACGCGGCATGAAGCTGACCGCAAGCCCGGTGAAGCGCTTCGCCGTCGAGCATGGTCTGACAGTGGCGCAGCCCACTTCGCTGCGGCGCGCCGGCAAGTATCCGCAGGAAGCGGCAGAGGCCATCGATCTATTGAAGGCCACGCCGCACGACGTGATGGTCGTCGCCGCTTACGGCCTGATCCTGCCGCAGGAAGTGCTGGATATTCCGCCGCGCGGCGCCATCAACATTCACGCGTCGCTGTTGCCGCGCTGGCGCGGCGCCGCGCCGATCCATCGCGCGATCGAAGCGGGCGACGCCGAAACCGGCATCACGCTGATGCAGATGGACGCCGGCCTCGACACCGGCGCGATGATCCGCGAAGCGCGCACGCCGATTCTCGTCGACGACACCACCGCTACGCTGCACGACCGGCTCGCGCAGATGGGCGCGGAACTGATCGTTGCGGGATTGCGCGATCTCGAACGCGACGGCGCATTGCCGTCCACACCGCAGCCGGACGAAGGCACGACCTACGCCGAAAAGATCGCGAAGCACGAAGCGGCGCTCGACTGGCGTCGTCCGGCGCAGGAACTCGCGCGCCAGATCCGCGCGTTTGATCCGTTCCCCGGCGCGTTCGGCACGCTGGATAACGCCGCGATCAAGATCTGGGCGGCGCAACCCGTCGATGGTTCGGGCGAGCCCGGCACAATCGCCGACGTTTCGTCGGACGGCATCGTCGTGATTTGCGGGAAAGGCGCGCTCAGGCTCACGCAACTGCAAAAACCGGGCGGCAAACGTCTGCCGGCACGGGAATTTCTCGCGGGCGCGCCGCTCGCGAAGGGCCAGCGTTTCACGCTGCAGTGAGGGACGCGAGACCAGACGCGGCGCTAAAATAAACGGCCGTCAACGCGTCCGTCTGTCTGGAGTCTCCGATGCTCGGCATTACCGGTTTCACCTTCTTTCTCATCGCCGTCTTTCTTCTCAACGTCACGCCGGGTCCCGATACGGCTTACATCGTCGGACGCAGTGTCGCGCAGGGGCGCGGGGCGGGCATCGTGTCGGCGTTGGGGATTTCCGCAGGATGCATCGTCCATACGCTCGCGTGCGCATTCGGGTTGACGGCGATTCTGGCGGCATCGGCGACGGCGTTCACCGTTATCAAGATCGCCGGCGCGATTTATCTGATTTATCTCGGCGTGCGCCTCATTTTCGCGAAGCACGACGACGCCGACGCCGCCCGCGCAAAGCAGGCGCAGGAAAAAACCGCACCGAAGCCGCTCGGCCAGCTTTTCGCGCAAGGCTTCGTCACGAACGTGCTGAACCCGAAGGTCGTGCTGTTCTTCGTGTCGTTCTTCCCGCAATTCGTCGCCGCCGACAGCCCGCACAAGACGCTCGCGGTTCTCACGCTCGGCATCGTTTTCATCGCGATGAGCACGGTCTGGAACAGCTTCGTCGCGTGGATCGCGGGCAGCGTCACCGAGCGTTTCGCGGGCAAATCGGGCGTGAAGAAGTGGCTGGATCGCGGCGTCGGCGGCGCGTTTGTCGGCTTGGGCATCAGGCTCGCGACGACGCATCGGTGAATCGCGTCAAATTGCGTCGGCGCGGATTGAATTATTGACGGATGTCCCTATCTAACATTTTGCTTACAATCGTCGTTCCGGTCATGTCGGCCGGGACCACCGCGCACTTCGCGCACCGCATTTAGGGAGAGGAGCTCCGGACATGTTCAACTGGGTCAAAACCGCGATGCTGATGGCTGCGATCACGGCCCTCTTTGTCGTGATTGGCGGCATGATCGGCGGATCGAAGGGCATGATGCTCGCGCTGATCGTCGCGCTCGGCATGAATTTCTTTTCGTACTGGTTCTCGGACAAGATGGTCTTGCGCATGTACAACGCGCAGGAAGTCGACGAGACCACCGCGCCGCAGTTTTATCGCATGGTGCGTGAGCTCGCCACGCGCGCTCAGTTGCCGATGCCGCGCGTCTATCTGATCAACGAAGACGCGCCGAACGCGTTCGCCACGGGCCGCAACCCGGAGCACGCGGCGGTCGCGGCGACCACGGGCATTTTGCGCGTGCTGTCGGAGCGTGAAATGCGCGGCGTGATGGCGCACGAACTGGCGCACGTGAAGCATCGCGACATCCTGATCTCGACGATCTCCGCGACGATGGCCGGCGCGATCTCGGCGCTCGCCAACTTCGCGATGTTCTTCGGCGGACGCGACGACGAAGGCCGCCCGTCGAATCCGATCGCGAGCATTCTGGTCGCGATCCTCGCGCCGATCGCGGGTGCGCTGATCCAGATGGCGATTTCGCGCGCGCGTGAGTTCGAAGCCGATCGCGGCGGCGCGGAAATCTCCGGCGATCCGCAAGCGCTCGCGAGCGCGCTCGAGAAGATCCACGCGTACGCGACCGGCGTGCCGTTCCCGGCGGCGGAAGCGCATCCGGCGACCGCGCAGATGATGATCATGAATCCGCTCTCGGGCGGCGGCATCGCGAATCTGTTCTCGACGCACCCCGCAACGGAAGAGCGCGTCGCGCGGCTGATGGAGATGGCGCGCACCGGCCGCGTCTAAGCCGGCAAGTTCGTGGCGAAGGCCGTTCCGGATGAAACCGGTACGGCCTTTTTCTTGCCCACCCGCCGCCCGCCGGGGCGCGCGATCCCCGCACGTTACAATCCCCGTTCACGCAAGCGCATCGCTCGCTGTCCGACCATTCCCGTTTCTTCATGACCGACAAGCCTTCCCGCCGTCCCGCCGCCGCGCATTTCCGCCTGAGCGCGCTGCACGTCGCGCCCGATTCGCTCGCGTTCGCGCTCGACGGCGCGGCGCAGGCCGTCGGCGCGGTGCGTGCGGGTTCGGCGCTGCCGGCGGCGTTGCAGACGGTCATCGGTTCGGGGAAGCAGGCGACGGCGCGCGGCGCGGTGCAGGACATCGCGTATCGCACGATGCGCCGTCTCGCACTCGCCGATGCCCTCCTGCACAAGCTCGTGAAAAAGGCGCCGCCGCCGCACGTGACGAACGTGCTCGTGTGCGCGTTCGCGCTGCTGACCGACGACGACGCGCACGCCGCTTACGCGCCCTTCACCGTCGTCGATCAGGCGGTGGGCGCGATCGCCGCGCGTCGCGAAATTGCGTTCGCGAAGGGCTTGGTGAACGCCGTGCTGCGCAACTTCCTGCGCGAGCGCGATACGCTCATCGGCGAGGCGCGCAAGGTTCCCGTCGCGCGCTGGAACTATCCGCAATGGTGGATCGATGCCGTGAAGCGCGGCCAGCCCGGCGCGTGGGAGCGCATTCTCGACGCGGGCAACGCGCAAGGTCCGCTCACCCTGCGCGTGAACGCGCGTCACGCGAGCGTCGACGACTATCTCGCGCGCCTCAAAGACGCGCATATCGATGCCGAAGCGGCCGGCCTGCACGCGGTGCGCCTGAAAACGCCGATGCCCGTCGATCGCATTCCGGGTTTCGACGAAGGCGTCGTCTCGGTGCAGGACGCCGGCGCGCAACTCGCCGCGCAACTGCTGAACGTGAAAGACGGCATGCGCGTGCTCGACGCCTGCGCCGCGCCGGGCGGCAAGACCGGCCACATTCTCGAACTGGCGAACGTCGAGCTGATCGCGCTCGAAAGCGACGCGGAACGCTCGGGCCGCATCGGACAGAATCTGCGGCGCCTGAAGCTCAACGCGCAGATCAAAATAGGCGACGCGGGCGATCCCGCCCGATGGTTCGACGGCGCGCCCTTCGACCGCATTCTCGCGGACGTGCCGTGCTCGGCGTCGGGCATCGTGCGGCGTCATCCGGATATCCGCTGGCTGCGGCGCGCGTCGGATATCGATGCGCTCGTCGCCGAGCAAAGGCGCATCGTGAGTGCGCTGTGGCCGCTCGTCGTGAAGGGCGGCGAACTGCTTTACGTGACATGTTCCATCTTTCCCGAGGAGGGCGAAGAGCAGGCCCGCTGGTTTGGAACCGCACATGAAGATGCGGTACGATTGGACGCGCCGGGGCAATTGTTGCCGACAGCGGCGCGCGCAAGCGCGGGCGCGGCGCAAGATTCACCGGACAGTACAAATCTCGCGAACCCGGACCGGGACGCGCAGACTTTCGCGGACCACGACGGATTCTTCTACGCGCGCTTTCAGAAACGGTGACGATCAAACGCTTTTTTCCGCTTCGGCTCGCGGCCGTCATCTGGACTGCGCTGACGCTCTGGCTGACGTTGGCGATCGCCGCTCCGGCGTATGCCGAGACGATCGCCGTGCAGCGCGCGTCGCTGCAAGCGGACAATGCCGGCTGGAGCCTCGACGCGCATTTCGACTTCGACCTGAACAACAGCCTCGAAGATGCCGTCAACCGCAGCGTGCCGCTCTATTTCACGATCGATTTCAATCTTTCACGGCCGCGCTGGTACTGGTTCGATGAAGAGCCGGTCAACGTGTCGCAGAGCATCCGCCTGTCCTATCAGCCGCTCACGAACGAATATCGCGTCTCGACGGGCGGCCTGCAGTTGCGTTTCGCATCGCTGAACGAAGCGCTCGCAGTCATCAGGCACGTGACCTCGTGGCATGTCATCGACCGGAACCAGGTGCATGGCGGAGAAACCTATACCGCATCGGTGCGCATGCAGCTCGACATCGCACTGATGCCCAAGCCGTTCCAGATCGACGCGGTGAACAATCGCGACTGGAACCTTTCCTCGGATTGGAAGCGTTTTACTTTTACGGCGGCAGAACGTGCGAAATAGATTTCGACGCGGCCGCACGGACATGAAGAGTTTCGTCGTCCGCCTGCTGGTCTCCACGGTTGCACTCACGGCGGTTCTGCTGCTTGTGATGCTCGCGCTCGCCAGCGCCAACACCGAGTTCTTCGACCGCTATTACGGCTGGCTCTACGCGGCGAACGTCGCGGTGGCGATCGTTTTCATGCTGATCGTCATCAGCCTGTTCATCATCATCGTGTCGAGGGTGAGGCAAGGGCGCTTCGGCACGCGGCTGCTCGCCAAGCTCGCGTTCATCTTCGCGCTCGTCGGCGTCGTGCCGGGCGCGATCATCTACGTGGTTTCGTATCAGTTTGTGTCGCGCAGCATCGAGTCGTGGTTCGACGTGAATGTCGAAACCGCGCTCACGTCCGGGCTGACGCTCGGGCGCGGCATGCTCGAAACCTCGCTCGCCGATTTCAAGAATCGCGGCCGGCAGATGAGCGATCAGCTCGCGAGCGCCGATCCGTCGAGTCTCACGCTGTCGCTCTTGCGCCTGCGCGATCAGTACGGCGTGCAGGACGCGGTCGTGTTCGAGCGCCAGCGCGATCAGTACAACCGCGAGGATCTGTCGGCGAATGGCAGCTCGCAGCGCGTGTCGGGCTTGCGCACGGTCGCGCAGGCGTCGGGCAATTACTACGCGCTTTTGCCGGCGAACGAGCCGACCAGCGCGATGCTGCGCGAGGCGCAGGACCATCCGTACGGCGCGATAGAAGGCGAAATCGATGGCGATCCGAAGTCGAACGGGCCGAAGGGCGCGCTGCGATTACGGGTGCTCACCAAAATCCCCGATCCGACGACGACCACGGAATTCCAGCACGTCGATCGTTACCTGCAGATCGAGCAGCCCGTGAGTCAGGAACTCGCGCGCAACGCCGACGCCGTGCAGCGCGCGTATCGCGAGTATCAGGAGAAGCGGCTCGGGCGCACGGGGTTGCGCAAGATGTATATCGGCACGCTGACGCTCGCGCTCTTTCTCGCGACCTTCATCGCGATGATGCTTGCGCTCGCGCTCGGCAATCAGCTCGCGCGGCCGCTGTTCCTGCTCGCGCAAGGCACGAAGGAAGTGGCCGAAGGCGACTACACGCCTAAACGGGAGATCAATTCGCGCGATGAACTCGGCTTTCTCACGCAGTCCTTCAACGCCATGACGCGCCAGCTTTCCGAGGCGCGCGCGGCGGTGGAGAACAACCGCATTGCGCTGGAGCACTCGAAGGCGTATCTGGAGAGCATTCTCGCGAACCTGACGGCGGGCGTGTTCGTGTTCGACCGGCAGTTCCGTCTGTCCACCGCGAATCGCGGCGCGGAGCGCATCTTTCGCCAGCCGTTCGCCGCGTTGCTCAATCAGCCGCTCGATCGGATCGATGTCCTCAGCGAGTTCGGCGCGATGGTCAAGAAGGCCTTCGCCGAACGCGATGCCGCCGCGGTCGGCAGCGATCATCCGGTTGGCGATCGCGGTCACTGGCAGCAGCAGGTTGCGGTCACGGTGCCGGGCGAAAGCGAGCCGCTCACGCTGCTCGTGCGCGGCACGCAGTTGCTGAGCGTGACCGAGAGCGACACCGACGACGCGGAAACGACCGGCTACGTCGTCGTGTTCGACGACATCTCGGACGTGATCTCCGCGCAGCGTTCGGTCGCGTGGGGCGAAGTCGCGCGGCGGCTCGCGCACGAGATCAAGAATCCGCTCACGCCTATTCAGCTTTCCGCCGAACGCCTGCAAATGAAGCTCGCCGATAAACTCGCGCCGCCGGATGCGGACGTGCTCAAGCGGGCATCGACGACCATCGTCAATCAGGTGCAGGCGATGAAGCAGATGGTCGACGACTTCCGCGAATACGCGCGCACGCCGCCCGCGGTGCTCGGCAATCTGCAACTGAACGATCTCGTCGCGGAAGTGCTGACGCTGTACGGCGTCGAAGACGGCAAGACGCCGATCAAGATCGACCTCGCGAAGCTGCCAGTAATACGCGGCGATGCGACGCAGATTCGCCAGGTCATCCACAACCTGTTGCAGAACGCGCAGGACGCAGTGGCGGAAGTCGCGGAGCCGCGCGTGCTGCTCGAAACGAGGACAGTAGAATATGGCGAACCCGATGCATCGGGTCATGCGCGTGTCGCGGTTCGCCTGACAGTGTCGGATAACGGTTCGGGCTTTCCGGCGCGTATCCTTTCGCGGGCTTTCGAGCCTTACGTCACGACGAAAGCGAAAGGCACGGGTCTGGGACTTGCGACCGTGAAGAAGATCGTCGACGAGCACGGCGCGCGCATCGACATCCGCAACCGCTCGAAGACCGCGGATGTGATCGAAGGCGCGCAGATATCGATTTTGTTTCTACAACTCGCGGACGAACCCGCGGCGCCCGGCGCGACGCCGCCGGGGTCCGGTGCGGCGGCGAATCAGGGAACGACAAAAGCAACAGTGCAGACAAGGGCAGCGTAAATGGCAACCATCCTGGTGGTAGACGATGAAATGGGGATCCGGGAACTGCTCTCCGAGATCCTGAGCGACGAAGGCCATGTTGTGGACGTGGCGGAGAACGCGCAGCACGCGCGCGACTACCGTCTACAGCAAACGCCCGATCTCGTTTTGCTCGACATCTGGATGCCCGATACCGACGGCGTGACCCTGCTCAAGGAATGGGCCGCGCAGGGCAAGCTCACGATGCCGGTCATCATGATGTCGGGGCACGCGACCATCGACACGGCTGTCGAGGCGACGAAGATCGGCGCGCTCAACTTCCTCGAAAAGCCGATCGCGCTGCAGAAGCTGTTGAAGGCCGTCGAGCAGGGACTCGCGCACGGCACGGCGGCGGCGCCCGCGGCAGCGGCGGCCAAGCCTGCGTCGAGCGTGAGCGCATCGGGCGTGCCGGTCGCGGCGGCGTTGCCGACGGCATCGGCGCTGAATACATCGGCCGATGCAGCGGCGAGCGGCGCGACGCAGGGTCAGACGGGGCAGACTGCATCCATCTCGTTCGATATCCCGTTGCGCGACGCACGCGATGCATTCGAGCGCGCGTACTTCGAGTATCACCTCGCGCGCGAGAACGGCAGCATGACGCGCGTCGCCGAAAAGACGGGACTGGAGCGCACGCATCTGTATCGCAAGCTGAAGCAACTGGGCGTCGATCTCGGGAAGAACAAGAGCGAGATCTGAGCCTGCCTTGAGCCTGCTCGCGAACATTTTTAAAAAATGCGCAAAGGGGCTTGAGGGGCGCGATAGTCTCTGCTATAGTTTCACCTCTTCGTTGGCCCGGTAGCTCAGTTGGTAGAGCAGCGGATTGAAAATCCGCGTGTCGATGGTTCGATTCCGTCCCAGGCCACCAGAATGCAAGAAGCCCGAGAGTGTGATCGCTCTCGGGCTTTTTCATTTTTCGGATGAAAAAAAACGCGCAGCCCGTACCAGCGGACTGCGCGTTTTTTCTTTTCATCTACCGATGCTTACTTCGGGTTTGCCGCGACGAAATTCTTGAATGCGGTGTACGACGCCTTCTGCGTTTTGCCGTCGTTCTTCAGGAGACCGTACGCGCCTTCACCGCCTGCGGGATCGTCGTACAACTGGTACGTCTGGATCGCCTGAATGTTGTACTTCGACGCCACCGCGACGAACTCCGCCATCATCTTGTTGCCGACCAGATAAGACGCGATCTGCTGATCCGAGCCCAGCCACGGACGCACGCCGTATTCGTTGATCCAGATCGGCTTGCCCAATTGCTGAAGGGTCGCGAGTACGTCGTGGCAACCCGTGCCGCCGCACGCGTTCGTGATGTCGCCCATGTCCGAGTACCAGTGCCATGCCGTGATGTCCCAGTTCACGATGGGATGTCCCGTCGTGCCGTCCGGCTGCGTGCCATTGGCGAGCATCTGATCCAGACCGTAGTGCATCCACGTGCCGCCGCCCATGACGATCTTGCCGTTCGCATCGACCGACTTCACGCCGGCGATCATGCCGCGAATCACGCCGCGCGCAATCTGGAACCTGGTGTTGTCGAACTGCTGCGGATAGACGCCGTCCACGTTGCTGTAGATGGTCATCGCGTCCAGTTCGTTCGACACTTCGTAGTACGGGTACTTGTAGGCGGTGGCCGTCCAGGCGCCGAGCTGATAACCGGCGTTATAGGCGTCGGTCTCGCTGTTGAAATCGATGCTCATCAGCATCACCGGATACACCGTCACGCCGCCGGCCGCCATCGTTTTGGCGATGCCTGCCAGCTTGTTCGCGGAGCTCTGGTTGTACACCTCGTTTCGATACAGCTTCACGCCGAGATCCTGCAACTGCGAGAGTTGCAACGCCGGGCTGGAAATGTCGTAGGCGCCGCCTTCGTTGTTGTGGCCGTTCGCGCCATAGAAGATCGAGCTCGTAGCCGGGACCGACGCCGCTGCCGCCGTCTTACGGCTTGCCGCCGCCGCGGTCGACGCGGTGTCGAGCGCGTCGTTCCCGCCGCCTCCGCAGGCCGCCATCAAGAGGCTGGCCGCGACCGCAATGGCGATCAGGCTCGTCTTGGGCGCAAGCCGGGTCCCGGAAGCGCGGATAGCGCGAAATTTGGTCTGAATGTGATTTTTCATTGTTGGCACTACTGATAGAGGTGGTGTGCATCGGCGAAATCGGTGCGGCTTCCGGAGCGCCGCGAAGAAGGGCGGATCGGAGACGAACCTGCGGTCCCGCGTAACCCTGCGGGAGGGTTTTCAGTCGATAAATTCGAACTGCGAAATGATTGCGGTCGTGGTTCGACCGGGGATCGCGGTCGCCACGATCGCGAAAGGCTCGACCCATCCGGCGCGAGGTAAAAACTACTCGTACTTGTAACTGATGGCCGCTGTTTTGTTACATGTATAACGGCGTCGCTTTTGCCGAGTTGAGAAAAATCGACGGATTTGCCGATATATTTCTTCTGACGATGGAAGTAATTACTGATATGGCGTCAGGCAAGCTCCGCCATCGCGTCGAGCTCGGCGAACAGGCGTGCTCCGTGATAAAATTCGCGCCGAATTAAGGACTTGCCTCGTCCTCGGACCCGCAAGTCCTTTTCTTTTCGACGCTCCGAATCGCTCGTGCGACGCGCCGGAAACAACACCCGGCGCTCGTTCATCCGTCCCACATTCCGCTATCGGCGGCATAAAAGGCGTGCGCGTCCGGGCGAAGGCCGCCGGCCTATACTGGACTCGCGGGCAGTCTTGCCCGCGCCGCTCGTCGCGAAGTCCGGTCACTCCGACTGCCTGTGCGGCGTGCGACGCCCATCACATTCACGGAGTACGGAGTTTTCACGGTGACTCGGATAGACGCTAAAGACAGCGCGCTCGTGCTGTTTTCCGGCGGCCAGGACTCGGCCACTTGCCTCGCCTGGGCGCTCGAACGTTACAAGACGGTAGAGACGCTCGGTTTCGACTACGGACAACGCCATCGCGTGGAACTCGAATGCCGCGACGGCTTTCGCGCCGCGATCGTGCGCGAGTTTCCGCAGTGGGCGGAGCGTCTCGGCGAAGATCACATGATCGATCTGTCGGTGCTCGGCGCGATCAGCGATACCGCGATGACCCGCGAAATCGAGATTCAGGCGACCGCGAACGGCTTGCCGAACACCTTCGTGCCGGGCCGCAATCTGCTGTTCATGACGATTGCTGCGGCGGTGGCGTATCGGCGCGGATTGAAGGTGCTGGTCGGCGGCATGTGCGAGACGGACTTCTCCGGCTATCCGGATTGCCGCGACGACACGATGAAAGCGCTGCAGGTCGCGCTCAATCTCGGCATGGAAACGCGCTATGCGCTTGAAACTCCGCTGATGTGGCTCGACAAGGCCGACACGTGGCGGCTCGCAGAAACGCTCGGCGGCGAAGCGCTCGTCGAACTGGTGCGCATCGAGACGCACACGTGTTACGTCGGCGAGCGTGCGGAATTGCACGACTGGGGCTTCGGCTGCGGCCAATGCCCGGCATGCAAACTGCGCAAGCGTGGTTATGAGGCGTATCGCGCGGGCGAGCAGGTCGATACCGCGCCGGTTTGATTATTTTTTTAAGGTTCACAGAGCAGTCATGACGTATTCGGTGAAGGAAATTTTCTACACGTTGCAGGGCGAAGGCGCCAATGCCGGGCGCCCGGCCGTGTTCTGCCGTTTCGCAGGCTGCAATCTGTGGTCGGGACGCGAGGAAGATCGCGCGGACGCCGTCTGCCAGTTTTGCGATACCGATTTCGTCGGCACCGATGGCGAGAACGGCGGCAAGTACAAGACGCCTTCGGAACTCGTCGCGAAGATCGCATCGCTGTGGCCGGAAGGCGAGGCGCACAAGTTTGTCGTGTGCACCGGCGGCGAGCCGATGCTCCAGATTGACCAGCCTTTCGTCGATGCGCTGCATGAAGCCGGCTTCGAAATGGCGATCGAAACGAACGGTTCGCTGCCGGTGCTCGAGAGCATCGACTGGATTTGCGTGAGCCCGAAAGCCGATGCGCCGCTCGTCGTGACGAAGGGCAACGAGCTGAAGGTGGTGGTGCCGCAAGACAACCAGCGTCTCGCGGAATATGAGAAGCTCGACTTCGACTACTTCCTCGTGCAACCGATGGACAACGCATCGCGCGACATCAACACGAAGCTCGCGATCGACTGGTGCAAGCGGCATCCGAAGTGGCGTCTGTCGATGCAGACGCATAAATACTTGAACATCCCCTGAACGCCGTGCAGACGATTACCCGAAAACTCGAATTCGATGCGGGCCACCGCATTCCCGATCACCGCAGCCAGTGCCGCAATCTGCACGGGCATCGCTACGTGCTCGAAATCACGCTGCAAGGCGATCTCGTCGACGTGGAAGGCGCGCCCGACCGCGGCATGGTGATGGACTTCGCCGACGTGAAAGCGCTCGCGATGGAGCATCTCGTCAACAAATGGGATCACGCGTTCATCGTCTATGAAGGCGATGTCAAAGTGCGCGAGTTCCTGCAAACGCTGTCGGATCACAAGACCGTCGTGCTGGATCGCATTCCGACGGTCGAGAACCTGGCGGCCGTCGCGTTCAACATTCTCGCGGATGTGTACGACGCCCATTACGGCATCAATCTGAAGCTCAAGCGCGTGCGTCTCTTCGAAACGCCGAATTGCTGGGCCGACGTCGAGCGCGGCTGATTTTCCGCGTGCGTGCGGCCGGAAGCCCTCCGGCGCGCGCGCTTTTGTCACGGTATGATCGTCCGATGAGTCGCCCATCCTCCGAGGCGGCGAGACACGGAGCGCACGCATGCCGTCCCTTCTTCCGTCCTTTTTGCGGCCGCGCGCGGTCATCCTTCAAACCCTCGAAGGAGCCGCGCGATGAGCACCTTCACCAATCCCCTCAAGCAGCGCTTTTCGGAACCGGGCACGTTGTTCGGTCTGTGGCTGTCGCTCGGCAGCGCCGATGCCGCCGAAGCGCTCGCGCACGCGGGCTTCGACTGGCTGTGCATCGACATGGAGCACTCGCCGAACGATAGCGCCGACGTCGTCGCTCAATTGCGCGCGATCGCCGCCGCGCATCTGCCGAGCGAGCCGATCGTGCGCGTGCCGGCCAACGAAGGCTGGCTCGTCAAGCGCGCGCTCGACGCGGGCGCACGCACGCTGATGTTCCCGAACGTGCAATCGGCGGAAGAGGCGGCGCGCATCGTGAGGCTCACGCAATATCCGACCGAAGCGGCGCTGCACGGCTTGCGCGGTGTCGCGGGCGTAGTGCGCGCGGCGGCTTACGGCATGCGGCGCGATTACATGGCGAGCGCGAATGCGCAGATCGCGACGATCGTGCAGATCGAGTCGGTGGCGGCGCTCGAAGCCGTCGATGAGATCGCCGCGACGCCGGGCGTCGATTGTCTGTTTATCGGCCCGGCGGATCTCGCGGCGAGCCTCGGTCATCTCGGCGACGGCAAGCATCCGGACGTGCAGGCGGCGATCAACAAGATCGTCGATGCGGCGAATCGCGCGGGCATCGCGAGCGGCATCTTCGCGCTCGACGCCGCGAGCGCGAAGCAATACGCGCAGGCGGGCATCAAGCTCGTCGCGATCGGCGCGGATGTGATGTGGCTGTTGAAGGCGACGCGTCAGGCGTTGCAGGAGGCGAGATCATGAAGACCGTCGTCGCTGCGATCATCGCGATGGCGCTCGCCGGGGCGGCCCGCGCGGACAACACGCCGAAGCCGACCGATATCGCGACGCAAAACGCCGTCGCCGATTACAACGCGGGCAATCTCGTCGCGGCGCGCTCGGAGTTCCGGCGCGCGGCGCAGAAGGGCAGCCGCCTCGCCGAATTCAATTACGCGATGATGCTGCTCAACGGCGAGGGCGGACCCGCCGACGTGCCGGAAGGCAAGAAATGGCTGCGCCGCGCCGCCGATGCCAACATGACTCACGCGCAATACGTGTACGGCAAGATGTACGACGACGGGCAGTTCGTCGAGAAAGACCCGGCGGAGGCACATCGCTGGTTTTTGCGCGCGGCGAACCAGGGCCACGTTCAGGCCGAACTCGCGCTTGCGAACCAGTTCCTCGATGGACGCGGCACCGCGCGCGACAACACGCAGGCGTTCACCTGGTACAAGAAAGCGGCGGAAGGCGGCGACATGACGGCGCAATACGTCGCGGGTTCGTTCCATGAACGCGGCGGCGATGGCGTCGAGCGCAATCTGAACGTCGCGCGCGCCTATTACGCGGCGGCGGCCGCTCAGGGCGATCCGGCGGCGAAGCTCAAGTATCTGCAACTGAGCACCGAACTGGAACAGCAAAAGCCGCAGTGACGGCGGGCATCGGCAATAAAAAAGCCGCGGACGAAGCCGCGGCTCATGCATACGTCGATAAGAAACCGGCTAACTCTGCATCAAACGCTTTTGCCGCGCGACGCTCATGATCAGCCCGACCGCGACGCCGAGTGTCGTCAACGCCGTTCCACCGTAACTCATGAACGGCAGCGGCACGCCGACCACGGGCAGAATTCCGCTCACCATGCCGATGTTCACGAACGCATAAGTGAAGAACGCGAGCGTGAGTGAACCGGCCAATAATCGCCCGAAGAAGGTTGCGCCGTTCGCTGCAATGAACAGCCCGCGCGCGATCAGCGCCATATAGAGAAAGAGCAGGACGAGCCCGCCCGCGAGCCCGAACTCCTCGGAGAACACGGCGAAGATGAAGTCGGTGTGCTTTTCGGGGATGAATTCGAGGTGCGCCTGCGTGCCCTTCAGCCAGCCTTTGCCGAACGTGCCGCCCGAGCCGATCGCGATGACCGCCTGAATCGTGTGGAAGCCTTTGCCGAGCGGATCGGACGTCGGGTCGAGCAGCGTGCAGATGCGATGCTTCTGATAGTCGTGCATCATCGGCCAGACGACTTCGGGCTGGCAGATCTTGTCCTGGAACGTCGCGATGCCCGCCACCGCGATGACCGCCGCGACCAGCACCGGCACGATCAGCTTGAAACTCAGTCCCGCGAAATAGATGACGAACATGCCCGCCGCGAACACGAGCACGGCCGTGCCCAGGTCCGGCTGCTTCGCGATCAGGCCCACGGGCAGCAACAGGATGATGAAGCCGACGAGATAGTCCCACCAGCGGATGTTGCTTTCGCGCTTCTGGTAGTACCACGCGAGCATCAGCGGCATCGCGATCTTCATGATTTCCGACGGCTGGATCACCACGCCGACATTGAGCCAGCGTTTCGCGCCCTTGCGCGTGAGGCCGAACGTGGCGACCGCGATCAACAACGCGACGCCGACCGTATAGAGCGGCACGGCGAAGCGCATCAGCATCTGCGGCGGGATGTTGGCGAGCACCCACATCAGCCCGAAGGTCAGCATGATGTTGCGCAACTGGTCTTCGACGCGTCCCGGCATGTCGAGACTGGCGCTGTACAGCGTCACGATTCCGACGCAGAGCAGCAGGAACACGATCAGCGCGAGCGGCTTGTCGAAGCCCGCGAACATGCGCTTGGCGCGGTCCAGCAGCTCGCGCTTGTCGAATTGCATGTGCAGTTGCATGGCGATTCCTTTACTCGTCGATGCCGCCGGACGGCGCGAGAACGCGCACACCGTCGTTTTCATTGCCGCGCACCATGCTGGGCGTCGGCTCGGTCGGGCGCTTTTTCGGCGCGGGCGCGCGGCCGGGCGTGGACGCGGGCAGCGCCGCCGCGGGCGCAGCGGGCGCAGCCGACGCGGCGCGAGGCTTCGAGGCTTTCGGTGCGGAAGCGGGAAGCGAGGGCGCGGACGCCGCCTTCGCGACTTCCGGATTCGACGCCGCCTGCGGCGAAAACGCCGGCGACGAATTCGCCACCGACGCCGGCAGCGCGACGGCGGCAGGCGGTTGCTCGCCGCCGATCATCGGCAGGCCGGCATCGGTCGTGGCGGACGCCGCTGCGGCGACGGCGGCGGCTTCTGCGCCCGGCTTGAGGCGATCGATGAGATAGTAGTCGAGCACCTTGCGCGCGATCGGGCCCGCGGATTCCGCGCCCCAGCCGCCGTTTTCGACGATCAGCGCAAGCGCGATCTTCGGCTGCTCCGCCGGCGCGAACGCGATGAAGAGCGCGTGGTCGCGCAGATGCTCGGCGAGCGCGTGGCCCTTGTAGTTCGCGCCCTGCAGCGAATAAACCTGCGCCGTGCCCGTCTTGCCCGCCGCCAGATACGGCGCGCCCGCGAACACCTTCGCCGCCGTGCCGTTCGTCACGACGCCTTCCATCGCGCGCTTGATGAAATCGACGTCCTTCTGCTGCACGGGAATCTTGTCGCTCGGATCGCGCACGACGGGGCGCGTCGCCTTCGTGATCGGATTTTCGATATCGCGCACGAGGTGCGGCTTCATCACGACGCCGTTGTTCGCGAGCGTCGCGGTGGCGTGCGCGAGTTGCAGGATGGTGAACGAGTTGTAGCCCTGCCCGATGCCGAGGCTGATCGTTTCGCCTTCGTACCACTTCTGCTGCTCGGGCTTGCGATACGCCTTGCGCTTCCATTCCGTCGACGGAAGGATGCCTTTCGCCTCGCCCGCGATATCGATGCCGGTAATCTGGCCGAATCCCCACGGTTTCATGAAGCCGGCCATCGCGTTCACGCCGAGATCGCGCGCGAGCATGTAGAAGTACGTGTCGTTCGACACGACGATCGCGCGGTTCATGTCCACCCAGCCCTGACCCGAGCGCACGTCGTTGCGGAACGTGTGGCCGCCGAACGTGAAGTAGCCGGGATCCTGGAAGCCCCAGCCCGGCGTGCGCTTGTGCAGCGTCAGCGCGGCGAGCGCCATGAACGGCTTGTAGGTCGAGCCCGGCGGATACGTGCCGTGCAGCGGACGATTCAGCAGCGGATGATCCGGCGAGTTGTTCAGCGCGTCCCAGGTTTGCTGGTCGATGCCGTCGACGAACGAATTCGGGTCGAAACTCGGCGCCGAGACGAACGCGAGCACGTCGCCCGTGGACGGCTCGATCGCGACGAGCGCGCCGCGCTTGCCCGCGAACGCCTGCTCCGCGACCTGCTGCAAACCGATATCCAGCGACAACTGCAGATTGTTGCCCGGCGTCGCCTGCGTGCGCGACATCGTGCGCACTGGACGGCCGCCCGCCGTCACTTCCACTTCCTCGAAACCGGTCAGGCCGTGCAGCTCCGTTTCGTAACTCTGCTCGACGCCGATCTTGCCGACGTAGTCCGTGCCCTTGTAGTTGTTGGCGTCGAGACGCGGATCGTAGTGATCCGAGCTTTCGTCGTTGGCGTCGCTCGCGTCGTCGATACGCTCCTGATCGCGCTGCGAAATGCGCCCGATGTAGCCGATCACGTGCGCGGCCGTCGTGCCGAGCGGATATTGGCGGAACAGGCGCGCCCGGACTTCGACGCCCGGAAAGCGGAAACGCTGCGCCGTGAACTTCGCGACTTCCTCGTCGGTGAGACGCGTGCGAATCGGCAGACTTTCGAAATTCTTCGAATCTTCGAGCAGCTTCTTGAAACGGCGGCGGTCGCGCGCGTCGATCGGAATGACCTGCGAGAGTTCGTCGATGGTTTCGTCGAGCGTGCCGTTGATCTTCGAGCGCGTGATTTCGAGCGTGTAGGCCGAATAGTTCTTCGCCAGCACGATGCCGTTGCGGTCGGTGATGATGCCGCGATTCGGCACGATGGGCGCGACCGAAATGCGGTTCTCGTTCGCCTGCAACGAGTATTTGCTGAAATGCCAGACCTGCAGATACAGGAAACGCAGCCCGATCAGCCCGAAGCAGACGAACACGAACAGTCCCGCCGCCGCGACGCGCAGGCGGAACTTCGACAACTGTTGCTCGGTGTTCTTTATTTCGGTCATGCAGCTTTCGCGGTGTGCTCGCGATTCAAGTGTAGTTCGCGCGCGGCGGTTTATTCGGTCACCCGGCGCCGCGCGGCAAGACTCAGATGGGACGCGTATCGTCCGGGTCGGCGGCGCGGCGTTGCGGCATCAGCAAGAAGAAACTCGCGATCGGCCAGAGCAGCGCTTCGACGAATCCGTTAACCAGATAACTCCAGCCGGGGAACGCAGCGCCCGTCATCAGGCGGATGAGGAACGGTACGAGATGCGCGCCCACGAGCAGCGGCGCGACGACGAACATCTGCACGGGCAGCGTCATCCACAGCACGCGGCGATGAATGGTAATCGCGCCGTACGAAAGAAGCGTGTAAGCCAGTGCGTGCTCGCCGAGCAGATTCGCGTTGTGCACGTCCATCAGGATGCCGAGCATGAACGCGATGCCCATGCCGACCTTGCGCGGCTGATGCACGTTCCAGAACAGCAGCACGAGCGCGACGAAATCGGGCACGCCGATCAACCGTCCCCACGGCATCAGGTTCAGCAGAAACGCCGCGGCCAGGCTGAAGGTGATGAAGTACGGATTGACCGGTTGCAGGATGTATTGCGGACGGTTCATCGCGCGGCTCCCGAAGATGCGGGTTTCGGCGCGTGCGCCTTCTTGGACGGTTTCGCCGCCGCGCCCGATGCCGCCTTGGGCGCCGCAGCCTTGGCTGCCGGTGCTTCCGCGGGCTTGGCCGGCGCCGTTGCGGCAGGCGCGGAGCCCGCCGCCGGTGCCGATGCACCCGCCACCGCCGATGCGCCGCTCGCACCCGCTGCCGCCGCCGCTTTCGGCGCGGCCTTCTTCTTGCCCTTGTTTTCCTTCGCTTCCCTGGCGGCCTCGGCCGCTTCGACTTCGATCGGATTCGGGGGCTGATTCAGGTTGTAGTGCAGCACGAGCAACTGACGCGCACCGCGCACCGCCGCGATCGGCACACAGACGACGCGCGCGAACGCCGTGTCCGCCTGCTTGTCGACGCGCAGCACCTTCGCGACCGGCAGTCCCGGCGGATAGATGCCGTCGAGGCCGCTCGTCACGAGATCGTCGCCGGCCTGCACGTCGGCGCTGATCGGCACGAAGCGCAGATCGAGCGTGTCGCCCTTCGGTGTGCCGTAGATCACGCTGCGCAAACCGGTGCGCGCGATCTGCACGGGCACGGCCTGATCTTTGTCGGTGAGCAGCGTGACTTCGGATTGCAACGGAAACACGCGCGTGACCTGACCGATGACGCCGTCTTCGGTGACCACCGGCGCGCCATCCTGAATATTCTGTTGCGAACCCTTGCCGATGACGACCTTCTGCGTGAACGGATCGCGCGTGTCGTACTGGATTTCGGCGGGCGTTTCTTCCGTGGTCGCGCGCGATTGCAGATTGAGCAGCGCGCGCAGATGCGCGTTTTCGATGGCGAGCTGCGCCGCGTCGCCAGCCTTCACGGAAAGTTCGAGATTCTTGTCGGCGAGCTTCTTGTTTTCGCTGCGCAGCGTGGCGCTCGTCACGGCGAGATCCGCCGCGCCCATGAAGATGTCGCGCGGCACGAGTGCTGCGCGCTGCAACGGATAAAGCCCTGCGCCGAGCATCCCGCGAACGATTTCCAGCGTGCTGTATCGAGCATCCGAGACGAGCAGCGCGATGGCGAGCACCACGAAGAAAATCAGGCGCGCGAGCGCGGAAGGGCCTTGCTTGAAAAGTGGCGGCGGACTGTATTCCATGGTCGGCGCCGAGGGCGTGAACGGATGGATCGATGCTGCAGGTTACTTCGCCAGTGGCGAAACCTGCCCTACGCTGTTTCGACAACGGCCCGGACGGATGCCGGGCCGTGCGCGCGTCGCGTTACGCGGGTGCTTGTGGCTTTCGCGTCGAAGACCATTGCGCCCGGGGAAGGAGAGCGAAGGTCTTCGGCTGGACGATCACTCGTAAGAGAAGATGCTGCCGAGCTTGTCCATGCGTTCGAGCGCCATGCCCGAGCCGCGCACCACGCAGGTCAGCGGATCTTCGGCGACGAGCACCGGCAGGCCGGTTTCTTCCGCGAGCAGACGGTCGAGATCGCGCAGCAGCGCGCCGCCGCCCGTCAGCATCATGCCGCGTTCGGCGATATCCGCGCCGAGTTCCGGCGGCGTCTGTTCCAGCGCGATCTTCACCGACGACACGATCTGGTTCAGCGGGTCGGTCAGCGCTTCGAGAATTTCATTGCTCGAAATGGTGAAGCTGCGCGGAATGCCTTCCGACAGGTTGCGGCCCTTGACTTCCATTTCCTTCACTTCGGAGCCGGGGAACGCCGAACCGATTTCCTTCTTGATGGCTTCGGCGGTCTGCTCGCCGATCAGCATGCCGTAGTTGCGACGGATGTAGTTGACGATAGCCTCGTCGAACTTGTCGCCGCCCACGCGCACCGAACCCTTGTACACGATGCCGCCCAGCGAAATGACGCCGACTTCGGTCGTGCCGCCGCCGATGTCGACGACCATGGAGCCCGTTGCTTCCGAGACCGGCAGGCCTGCGCCGATTGCGGCGGCCATCGGTTCTTCGATCAGATAGACCTGCGACGCGCCCGCGCCGTGTGCCGCTTCCTTGATGGCGCGGCGCTCGACCTGCGTGGAACCGCACGGCACGCAGATGATGATGCGCGGCGACGGCGAGAACATGCGGGATTCGTGAGCGGTCTTGATGAACTGCTTGATCATCTGCTCGGTGACGGTGAAGTCGGCGATCACGCCGTCCTTCATCGGGCGGATCGCCTCGATGTTGCCCGGCACCTTGCCGAGCATCTGCTTGGCTTCCTTGCCGACCGCCTGAATCGTCTTCTTGCCGTTGGGGCCGCCTTCCTGGCGAATGGAAACGACCGAAGGCTCGTCGAGGACGATGCCCTTGCCGCGCATGTAGATCAGCGTGTTGGCGGTGCCGAGGTCAATCGCCAGGTCGTTGGAGAAATAGCTGCGCAAAAAACCGAACATTCAAAAATCCTGTCTCGCTGGGTGGCCGTTCGTCGCGAGGAGCGCCGGGGACGGCAGCGGAAAAAATAACGGTTTGCCGGGGCGGCGAACGCTCGCCGGGAAGAGCAAATCCGGGAAGAAATCTACCGCAGAACGGAACGCTGCACGCAAACGTTTCTCACAATTTACTGATTCAGGGAGAAAGCCGCCGACAAGCCGATCCAGAGGTGAGTCGAACGTGTAATGATACCTTATAATTTGTGGGTATCTATAGGAAAAGGATGGCAGTTTTTGCCATCGCCAAACCTGTTTCCGAGGGCTCCTTTCAAGATCGTAACTGGCTGTTGCAGCGAATGTTTTTGAGATTGAGGCCGTCCACGCTTTCTCCGGTGATTCCATGTCTTTGACCCTGACCGACGTAAAACGCATCGCGCACCTCGCGCGGCTCGAATTGCCCGACCACGAAGCCGAGCCCACGCTCGCGCGGCTCAACGATTTTTTCGGTCTCGTCGAGCAGATGCAGGCCGTCGACACGACCGGCATCGAACCGCTCGCGCATCCGATCGAGCAGATCGAGGAAGTCGCGCTGCGTCTGCGTGACGACGCAGTCTCAGAGCGTGTCGAGCGCGAAGAGTTCCAGCGTTCCGCGCCTGCCGTGCAGGACGGACTGTATCTCGTGCCGAAAGTCATCGAGTAAGTAACAAACATTCAGCGTGCGCGTGAATCCGACCGCGCTCATCAGGGAACTGCAATGCATCAAAAAAGCTTGACCGAACTGCGCGCCGCGCTCGACTCGAAGGACGTCTCCGCGGTCGAACTGGCGCAGTCGTATCTGCAGCGCATCGAGGCCGCGAAGGACTTGAACGCGTTCATCGGTATCGACGCGGCGCTCACGCTCGAGCAGGCGAAAGCCGCCGACGCGCTCATCGCCCAGGGCAATGCCGGCGCGCTCACCGGCCTGCCGATCGCGCACAAGGACGTGTTCGTCACGCGCGGCTGGGCGTCCACCGCCGGCTCGCACATGCTCGAAAACTACGCGAGCCCGTTCGATGCCACCGTCGTCGATCGTCTGAAACAGGCCGGCATGGTCACGCTCGGCAAGACCAACATGGACGAGTTCGCAATGGGCTCGTCCAACGAGAATTCGTACTTCGGCGCGGTGAAAAATCCGTGGGATACGAAGTCGGTGCCGGGCGGCTCGTCGGGCGGTTCGGCCGCTGCCGTGGCCGCGCGTCTCGCGCCCGCCGCGACCGGCACGGACACCGGCGGCTCGATCCGCCAGCCCGCGTCGTTCACCGGCATCACCGGCATCAAGCCGACTTACGGCCGCGTTTCGCGTTACGGAATGATCGCGTTCGCGTCGTCGCTGGATCAGGGCGGCCCGATGGCGCAAACCGCGCACGACTGCGCGCTGCTCCTCAACGCGATGGGCGGTTTCGACGAGCGCGATTCCACGAGCCTGCAACGCGAGAACGAAGACTACGCGCGCTATCTCGGCAAGACGTGGAATGGCAGCGACGACGCGAGCAAGCCGCTCAAGGGCCTGCGCATCGGCATGCCGAAGGAGTATTTCGGCGCGGGGCTGGCCGACGACGTGCGCGCGTCCATCGACGCGGCGTTGAAGCAGTATGAAGCGCTCGGCGCGACGCTCGTCGAAGTCACGCTGCCGAAGACCGAGCTTTCGATTCCCGTGTACTACATCATCGCGCCGGCGGAGGCTTCGTCGAATCTGTCGCGCTTCGATGGCGTGCGCTACGGGCATCGCGCGGCTGAGTACCGCGATCTGCTCGACATGTACAAGAAGTCGCGCGCGGAAGGCTTCGGGCCGGAAGTGAAGCGGCGGATTCTCGTCGGCACGTACGTGCTGTCGCACGGCTACTACGACGCGTACTACCTGCAGGCGCAGAAGATTCGCCGCATCATCGCGCGCGATTTCCAGGAAGCGTTCAAGCAGTGCGACGTGATCATGGGCCCGGTGGCGCCGTCGGTCGCGTGGAATCTCGGCGAGAAGGCCGACGATCCCGTACAGATGTATCTCGCCGATATCTACACGCTGTCCGTGAGCCTCGCGGGCCTGCCCGGCATGAGCGTGCCGTGCGGCTTCGGCGCGGGCGCGAATGCGAATCGGCCGGTCGGTCTGCAGATCATCGGCAACTATTTCAACGAAGCCCGGATGCTCCAGGTCGCCGACGCGTATCAGCGCGTGACCGACTGGCACCGCAAGGCACCATCGGCATCGGGAGTGTGAACATGCAGTGGGAAGTCGTCATCGGTCTGGAAACGCACGCGCAGCTTTCCACCGTCTCCAAGATTTTCTCGGGCGCACCCACGCAGTTCGGCGCGAGCCCGAATTCGCAGGCGAGTCCAGTCGATCTCGCGCTGCCTGGCGTGCTGCCCGTGATGAACCGCGGCGCCGTCGAGCGTGCGATCCGCTTCGGCCTCTCGATTGGCGCGCATATCGCGCCGCGCAGCATCTTCGCGCGCAAGAACTACTTCTATCCGGATCTGCCGAAGGGCTATCAGATCAGCCAGTACGAGATTCCAGTCGTGCAGGGCGGCACCATCACGATTCAGGTTCCGGCCAACGAGAAGGCGGGCAAGGAAGCCTACTCGAAGACCATCAACCTGACGCGCGCGCACCTCGAAGAGGACGCGGGCAAGTCGCTGCACGAAGACTTCGCGGGCATGACCGGCATCGACCTGAACCGCGCGGGCACGCCGCTGCTCGAAATCGTCACGGAGCCGGAAATGCGCAGCGCGGCGGAAGCGGTCGCGTATGCGAAGGCGCTGCATGGTCTCGTCGTGTGGCTCGGCATCTGCGACGGCAACATGCAGGAAGGCTCGTTCCGCTGCGACGCGAACGTGTCGGTGCGCCCGGTCGGCCAGGAGGAATTCGGCACGCGCGCCGAGATCAAGAACCTGAATTCGTTCCGCTTTCTCGAAGAGGCGATTCAATACGAAGTGCGTCGCCAGATCGAGCTGATCGAAGACGGCGGCACGGTGGTTCAGGAAACGCGTCTTTACGATCCGGACAAGCGCGAAACGCGCTCGATGCGCAGCAAGGAAGATGCGCACGATTACCGCTATTTCCCGGACCCGGACTTGATGCCGCTCGTCATCGACGCATCGTGGATCGATCGCGTGAAGGGCGAATTACCCGAGCTGCCGGCGGACATGCAGAAGCGTTTCGTCGATACGTACGGTCTGACGCCGTATGACGCGGGCGTGCTCACATCGTCGAAGGCGATGGCGTCGTACTTCGAAGCGCTCGTGCAGAAGGCTGGCGCGGCACAGGCGAAGATCGCCGCGAACTGGATGATGGGCGACGTCTCCGCGCAACTGAACCGCGAATCGCTCGATATCGGCGAATCACCGGTGTCGGCCGCGCAGCTCGCGCTGATCATCCAGCGCATCGCCGACGGCACCATCTCCAACAAGATCGCGAAGGACATTTTCCAGACGATCTGGGAAGAGAAGGCCACGGACGAAGCCGCCGCGGATCGCATCATCGACGCGAAGGGACTGAAGCAGATTTCCGATACCGGCGCGCTCGAAGCGATCATCGACGAGGTGCTCGCGGCGAACCAGAAGTCGGTCGAGGAATTCCGCGCGGGCAAGGAGAAGGCGTTCAACGCGCTGATCGGCCAGGCGATGAAATCGACCAAGGGCAAGGCGAATCCGCAGCAGGTCAACGAGCTGCTGAAGAAAAAACTGTCCTGAAACAGTCAGAACTGACTAGCGGGCTGCTCAACGGGCTGCTGCCGATTAAACTTGGCAGCAGCCCGTTTTTCATTGGCGAACCCGAGAGCACGAGACATGGCAAAGAAACCCGAACTCGACGATTTCCGCGTGCCGTTCTTCGACGCCGGCAAGAAGCTGAAACCGTTCGACCTGAGCGCGGTCGACCCGTCCGCGAAGCCGTTTTCCAGCGGCACCAAGGACATCGACCGCGAGCGTCTCGCGGCGATCGGCGTGCAGCTCGACGATCTTCAGGAGAAACTCCACGCGCAGCGTCGCCGGCGCGTGCTGCTCGTGCTGCAAGGCATGGACACGAGCGGCAAGGACGGCACCGTGCGCGCGGTGTTTCACGACGTCGATCCGCTCGGGCTGCGCATCGTGCCGTTTCGCGCGCCGTCCGAGCGCGAGGCCGCGCACGATTTCCTGTGGCGCGTGCACGCGCAAGCGCCGATGGCCGGCGAATTCGCGATCTTCAATCGCAGCCACTATGAAGACGTGCTCGTGCCGCGCGTGCTGAAATCGATCGATGCCGACGAGTGCGAGCGGCGCTATCGCCATATCCGCGAGTTCGAATCGCTGCTCGCGGATAGCGGCACGACCATCGTCAAATGCTTCCTGCATATTTCGAAGGACGAGCAGCGCGAGCGGCTGCAGGCGCGTATCGACGATCCGACGAAACACTGGAAGTTCGACGTCTCCGATCTCGACGCGCGCAAGGGGTGGGACGACTATCAGGCGGCGTACGCGGACGCGCTCGCCGCGACCTCGACGGATTACGCGCCGTGGTACATCATTCCGGGCAATTCGAAGACGCATCGCAACGTGATGGTCGCCGAGCTGCTCTTGCGCACGTTGCAGGACATGAAGCTCGAATTCCCGCCGGCCAAGGAATCGCTCAAGGGCGTGAAGGTCGAATAATCAAGATCAAAAAGGAAGAACATGTTTCGCGTGATCACCGCCAATCTGAACGGCATCCGTTCGGCCGCCAAGAAAGGTTTCTTCGACTGGTTCGGCGAGCAGCAATCCGACGTCGTGTGCGTGCAGGAAATCAAATGCTCGCAGGACGACCTGACGCCTGAATTCCTCGCGCCGCACGGCTTTCAGGGCTACTTTCAGCACGCGGTCAAGAAGGGCTACAGCGGCGCGGGACTGTACACGCGCCATGAGCCGGATGACGTGATCATCGGCTTCGGCTCGGAAGAGTTCGATCCGGAAGGGCGCTATGTGGAAGCGCGTTTCGGCAAGTTGTCGGTGGTGTCTGTGTACGTGCCGTCGGGGTCGAGCGGCGACGAGCGTCAGCAGGCGAAATATCGCTTCATGGACGAGTTCATGCCGCATCTCGACGCGCTTTCGAAAGAGCGCGAAGTCATTCTGTGCGGCGACGTGAACATCGTCCACAAGGAAATCGACATCAAGAACTGGAAGAGCAACCAGAAGAACTCCGGATGCCTGCCCGAAGAGCGCGCGTGGCTCACGACGCTTTTCGACGATGTCGGTTATGTCGACGTATTCCGCACGCTCGACCAGCGCGCGGAACAGTACACGTGGTGGAGCAATCGCGGCCAGGCGTACGCGAAGAACGTCGGGTGGCGGATCGACTATCAGATCGCGACGAAGGAAATCGCCGCGACCGCGAAGAAGACGTCGATTTTCCGGGACATCAAGTTCAGCGATCATGCGCCGCTGACGATCGATTACGACTGGAAGATCGCGAAGAAAAAGTGAGCTAGCGCCCGCTCTTCTTGAATCGCCCCATCCCCGCGTAATTCGGCAACTGATCGATGGTCTTGCCGAGCGCCTTCGCATACAGCGGCATCATGTCCGGCATGCGCTTGAGCAGATCCTGCCTGCGATCCGGCCCGTACGGATGCAGCCAGATGAAGCCGTCGTCCGCGCGGCGCGTGCCCGAGTCGATCTTGTTCCACAACGTGACGGCCGCGCGCGGATCGTAGCCCGCGCGCGAGGCGATCTCGCTGCCGATCACATCGGCTTCGGTTTCGTCGGCGGGGGAATAGCGCATTGTCATCAACTCGTCGCCGATATCCGGCTGTTGCGACGCGTAATTCGAAAAGCCGAAAAGCTGCGGCATGCCGTTCGACGAGAGCTGCGCCGCCTGCTGCCGCCCGAGCCGCTCACGCGCATGCTCGCGCAGCGCGTGCGCGATCTCGTGGCCGAGCATCATGCCGATTTCGTTGTCGTTCAGACGCAGCTTGTCGATGAGCCCGCTATACACGACGATCTTCCCGCCCGGCAGGCACACGATGCGCTCGTCGGGCGACTTGATGACGTTGATTTCCCACTTCCAGCTCTTCGCGCGATCGTTCCACTTGAGCGCGAACGGAATCTCGTGATTCGCAATCTCGCGCACGCGTTTCACGAGCGGATTGTTATCGGGAAGCAGCGTCTTGTTGCGCTCGGCATCGTGGATGACCTGCGCGTACTCTTCGGCGGACTGCGCTTCGAGCGTCGCGGGCGCGATCAGGTTGCGAAACAGCGCCGTATTGCCGAAGCGAATCTGGTTGTTCGGCGCGGAGTACGGCGGCGGCGTCTTCTGTTCGTCCTGGGCATGCGCCGACAAAGGCGCGAGGGACGCCCATGTCAATGCGCAAGCCAAGGCGCGAAGCGTGAAGGAAACCGTCATCGTTGAGCTCTCCAGGGCGCGATCTTGGGCAACAGTAACATGCCCGGAATGGACAACGCGACGCAGATCATGAAGTACGAAAACCAGCCCGTTTCATTCACGATATAGCCGCTGCCCGCGGCGGCGAAGGTGCGCGGCACGGCCGCGAGGCTCGTGAAGAGGGCGAATTGCGTCGCGGTGTAGCGCGGGTCCGTCGTGCTCGCGATATACGCGGTGAACGTGGCGAGCGTGAGACCCGTCGCGAAGGTTTCGAAGCCGTACAGCACGCCGAGCGCGACCGGCGACGGCCCGATTTTCGCGAGCCACGCAAAGCCGAGCGTCGCGATGATTTGCAGAAAGCCGAAGATCCACAGCCCGCGCGCAATGCCGATCTTCACCAGCGCGATCCCGCCGAGCAAGCCGCCCGCGATGCTCGCCCAGAACGCGACCGCCTTCGCGATCACGCCGATCTGCGCAAGCGAAAAGCCGACGTCGATGAAGAACTTCGTCGCGAGCGCGGTCGCCATCGTATCGCCGAGCTTGTACAGGAAGATGAAGCCCAGCACGAGCAGCGCGGCGCGCCAGCCGTCGCGCGTGACGAATTCATGAAACGGCTCGACGATCGCCTCGCGCAGACTCTTCGGCGGCGCGCCGTGAATCTCCGGCTCTCTGACGACGAGCGTCATGATGAGACCCGGCAACATGAACGCGGCGGTGATCAGAAACACGGTTTTCCACGGCAGAACGGTCGCGAGTATCAGCGACAGCGAACCGGGCACGAGACCCGCGACCTTGTACGCGTTGACGTGCACCGCGTTGCCGAGCCCTTGTTCTGTGTCGGCGAGCAGCTCACGGCGATAGGCATCGATGACGATATCCTGGCTCGCGCTAAAGAATGCGACGAGCGCGGCGAGCGCCGCCACGGCCCACAGGTTCTGCTCGGGCGAGAAGAAGCCGAAAGAGCCGATGGCGATCATCACGAGCACTTGCGTGACGAACATCCAGCCGCGCCGCCGGCCCGGACTCCAGCCGGGAAAGCGCGGGATGAAGCGGTCCATCAGCGGCGACCAGACAAATTTCCACGTGTACGGCAATCCGATCAGCGCGAAAAGGCCGATCTCCTTGACGTTGATGTGCGCGGTCGTGAGCCACGCCTGCAACAGGCTGTACAGCGTGAACAGCGGCAATCCCGACGTGAAACCGAGAAAGACGCAAATGAGGATGCGCTTGTTGAGAAACGCGCGCCATCCGGGATGATCTTCGTGAGCAGTTAAAGCGGGCGCCTCGTGTGGCGTATCGGGCATGTCGTAGTACGGGCAGTTGTCGATGCGTGAGCCCGCCGGTCGATGTTACCGGCGCTTCACGCGATAGACCGCAAGACTACCACGCCAGTTCGCGCCCCAACGGATGGTTTGCCCTTCGTGCAGCACCACGCGATCCTGAATTTCGATGCCCACTTCCGGTGCGAGCGCCTCGAAGTCCTTGATGGTGAGCACACGCACGTTCGGCGTGTTGTGCCATTGATAGGGCAGCGATTTCGATACCGGCATGCGCCCCTGAATGACCGACAGCCGATGCTGCCAGTAACCGAAATTCGGAAACGACACGATGCATTCACGCCCGACGCGCACCGTCTCGCGCAGGATCGCGGCAGTCTGGTGAATCGTCTGGAGCGTCTGCGAGAGGATCGCGAAGTCGAAGCTGTCGTCTTCGAAGAGACGCAGACCGTCTTCGAGATTCTGCTGGATCACGTTCACGCCTCTTTGCGCGCATGCGAGCACGCCGGCGTCGTTGATTTCGATGCCGTAGCCTTTCACTTCCAGCTCTTCGCCGAGCAGCGAGAGCAGCGAGCCGTCGCCGCAACCGAGATCGAGCACGGTCGAGCGCGGTTCGACCCAGCGGGCGATCGCCCGAAAATCCGAGCGCAGCGCAAGCGAATCGAGAGTGTGCTGGTTCATGCGCCGATCTCCGTGGCAATGCGTTCGTAGTAGGCGCGCATGAGATTGTGATAGCGCGCGTCGTCGAGCAGAAAGGCGTCGTGGCCGTGCGGCGCGTCGATTTCCGCGTAGCTCACCGTGCGCTTGTTGTCGAGCAGCGCCTTCACGATCTCGCGCGAGCGCGCCGGCGCAAAACGCCAGTCGGTCGAGAAACTGGTGATCAGATATTTCGCCGATGTATTGGCGAGCGCCGTCCTGAGATCGCCGTCGAAGGCTTTCGCGGGATCGAAATAATCGAGCGCGCGCGTGATGAGCAGGTACGTGTTCGCATCGAAGTATTCGGCGAACTTGTCGGCCTGATAGCGCAAGTACGACTCCACTTCGAACTCGACGTCGAAATTGAAGTTGTACGCGTCGAGCGCGCCTTCGGCACGGCGCAGCGCGCGGCCGAATTTCTCGGCCATGTCGTCGTCCGACAGATACGTGATGTGGCCGATCATGCGCGCCACGCGCAAACCGCGGCGCGGCTTCACGCCGTGCGCGTAGTAATCGCCGCCGTGGAAGTCGGGGTCCGAAAGAATGGCGGAGCGCGCCGTTTCGTTGAACGCGATGTTCTGCGCGGACAGCTTCGGCGTCGATGCCACGACGATGCAATGCGCGAGCCGCTCCGGATACATCATGCTCCACGCGAGCGCCTGCATGCCGCCGAGGCTGCCGCCCATCACGGCCGCGAAGCGCTCGATGCCGAAGCGGTCCGCGAGACGCGCCTGCGCGTTCACCCAGTCTTCCACCGTGACGACGGGAAAGCTCGCGCCGTACGGTTTGCCGGTCGCGGCGTCGATGCTCATCGGTCCGGTCGAGCCGAAACACGAGCCGAGATTGTTCACGCCGATGACGAAGAAGCGGTTCGTGTCGAGCGGCTTGCCGGGCCCGACCATGTTGTCCCACCAGCCGACGTTCTTCGGGTTATCGGCGTGAATGCCGGCGACGTGATGCGACGCGTTCAGCGCGTGGCACACGAGCACGGCGTTCGAGCGCGCGGCGTTCAGTTCGCCATAGGTCTCGACGACGAGTTCGTAGTCGCCGAGCGACGAGCCGTTCTGCATCTTGAGCGGCTCGGTGAAGCGCAGTGTTTGGGGAGTGACGATGCCGATCGATTCCATTCATTCCGCCTTTGACCAAGCGGCTAAACGGTGTCGGCGATGCGCTGCCAGGGAATTCGAGCGCGGCTGACGACCTCTTTAGCCGCATTTATAGTGAACGCCCGTGAATGATCACAGAGGTTCGCGCGCCCGCAATCGAGTCAGCAAATCGGCGCGTCGTTGATGTTCGAGAAATCTCGTTAGCGGTGAAGTATAGCGGAAAACGTCATAACGCCGCCAAACAGACGCTAAAGCGCGCCGCCGCGCATGCCGAGCGTCAGCGCGCGCAGCGAACGCACCGTGCGGTCCACGTAATGCGGCCGGCCGGAGCCGGGTTTGCGCGCCGACAGACCGCCGCTCGACGTTTTCGCGACCGGCAGATGCCCGACGATCCACACCGTGCGAATCCCGAGCCGCCGATAGGACTTCAGATGCCCGTGCGTGTCCTCGACGAGAATCGCGTCTTCGAGGCGCACGTGCGCGCGGCGCATCGCGTGACGGAGCATCGGCGCATCGGGCTTGGCGCGCCAGTGGTTGCCCGCGCGCATGTCTTCGATCGCGATCACGCGCTCGAACAGCTTCGCGATGCCCAGTTCCGCGAGCACCGTGCGCGCGTAGAGCGTCGGCGCATTGGTGAGCACGATCTTGCGCCCGGGCAGCGCGCGCAGCATGCGCGTGAGGCCGCGCTCGGCGCGCAGCATCGACGGCAGATCGGGGAAAGTGTGCACTTCGCGCAGGAAGTCGGCGGGATCGATGCCGTGATGCCGCACGAGCCCGAGCAGCGTCGCGCCGTAACGCACCGTGTAGCCGACGCGCAGCCGGTTGGCCTCGTCGACGTCGACGTTCAGCCGGTCCATGATGTACTGCGTCATCCCGCGATTGATCGCCGGGAAAACCGCATGCGACGCGTGGTGCAGCGTGTTGTCGAGATCGAAGAGCCAGACGGGGCCGCGCGTCTTGACGCGGCGTCGGCGGGAGGTGCGTTGCGCTGTCATCGTGAAAACGCCCGCGCGAAGGCGGGCGTCTTTAGCAAGGGAAGAAGGCTCAATGCGAGCGGATCATCGTGCCGAACGGCTGCTCGGTGAGGATTTCGAGCAGCACCGAATGCTCGATGCGGCCATCGATGATGTGCACCGAGCGCACGCCGCTCTTCGCGGCATCCAGCGCGGACGAAATCTTCGGCAGCATGCCGCCGGAGATGGTGCCGTCGGCGAACAGGGAGTCGATCTCGCGCGCGGAAAGATCCGTGAGCAGATTGCCTTCCTTGTCCATCACGCCGGGGATGTTCGTCATCATGACGAGCTTCTCCGCGTTCAGCACGACGGCGAGCTTGCCCGCGACGAGATCCGCGTTGATGTTGTACGAGAGTCCGTCTTCGCCGAAACCGATGGGCGAAATGACCGGAATGAACGCGTCGTCCTGCAGCGCCTTCACGACCGCCGGATTGATCGCCTCGACTTCGCCGACCTGGCCGATATCGATGAACTGGCCCGGATTGTCGCGGTCCGGCATCTGCAGCTTGCGCGCGTGGATGAGGCCGCCGTCCTTGCCGGTCAGACCGACCGCCTGGCCGCCGAAATGATTGATCAGCGTGACGATGTCCTGCTGCACCTCGCCGCCGAGCACCCATTCGACGACTTCCATCGTCTCTTCGTCGGTAACGCGCATGCCCTGAATGAAGGTGCCCTGCTTGCCGATCTTCTTCAGCGCCTGGTCGATCTGCGGGCCGCCGCCGTGCACGATGACCGGATTGATGCCGACGAGCTTCAGCAGAATGACGTCGCGCGCGAAGCCCTGCTTCAGGCGTTCTTCGGTCATGGCATTGCCGCCGTATTTGATCACGACCGTCTTGCCGTGATACTGACGGATATAGGGCAGCGCCTCGGCCAGAATTTCGGCCTTCAGGGTCGGGGCGATTTGCGTGAGGTCGGGTAGCTCGGACATGGCGGCAAATGAGGCGAGGAGCGTTTAAACACGCCGAATTGTACAGGACCGACGCATCGCAGCATGACGAATTGCCGCGGCGGCGCCACGTTTTCCGGCGCGGCGGCCGGCATGCGATCATCGTTCGGGCGGATTGATGACAAGATGATGAACGGACCCTTCGAAACGAACGAGCGGGAAGCGCCGGGCGGGCAGATTTGCGAACGCTGCGGCGCGCCGTTTCGCTGCGGCATGCTCGCGGGCGATGCCGCCTGCTGGTGCGCGAAGCTGCCCGCGCTGCCTGCCGACCGACTGCGGCCCGGCATGCGCTGTCTGTGTCCCGCGTGTCTCGCCGCGGAAACCGGACGCGCCGCCAGCGCGGAATAGCCGCCCGTGCGCCGAGGTGCGACAAATCGCGCCAGTCGCGGCTGCAAGCCCGACGCAAGCGGGATAATGCCGCATGAAGCGTAATTTCGCGGTCAGGCACTCCAACCAGATGCATCGCATAACCAACAACGGACGGGTCAACCTCGGTCACCTCTTCTGGCTTCGCTCGCTCGCGATCATCGGCCAGCTGACGACCATCGCCGTCGTGCAGATCTTCCTCGGCGCGAAGCTTCCGCTGCCCGCGATGCTGCTCGTCATCGCGCTGGAAATGGCCTTCAACGGCCTCACGTGGTTGCGCGTTGCGCGGGCGCGGCCGGAGACCAATCTCGAACTGTTCGGGCAAATGCTGGTCGACCTGGGCGCGCTCTCGGCGCTGCTCTTCCTTTCCGGCGGCGCGACCAATCCGTTCGTGACGCTCTATCTGCCGTCGCTCGCCATCGCCGCCGCCGTCCTGCCGTGGGCGATGATGACCTGCCTCGCGCTCTTCGCCGTCGCGTGCTACGCGCTTCTCAGCTACAACTACGTGCCGCTCAACATCGCGAATCCGGCCAATCTGTTCGACTATTTCCGCACCGGCCTGTGGGTCAACTTCATGGTGAGCGTCGGGCTGATCGGCTGGTTCGTCGCGCGCATGTCGCGGGCGCTGCGCGTGCGTGACGCCGCGCTCGCCGACGCCCAGCAACGTCATCTGCGCGATGAACGCGCCGTCGCGCTCGGCGTGCAGGCGGCGACCGTCGCGCATGAGATGGGCACGCCGCTTTCGACCATCGCGATGCTCTCCGAGGAATTGCGCGACTCCGCCGCGCACGACAGGAACCTCGCGCCCTACGCGGCGGATTTCGAACTGCTCGAGCAGCAGATGGCGCTGTGCACCTCCGCGCTCGCGCGCCTGCGCAGCCGCGCGACGGGGCCGTCGAGCCGCCAGCCGCTCGACGAATGGCTCTCGAGTTTCATCGATCAATGGCGACTGCGGCATCCGCAGGTGAAATTCGCGCAGATCGACCGCACGCCCGTGGATGCGTCCATCGACGACGCGGTCGGCGTCGGACAAATTCTCACGATTCTGCTCGACAACGCCGCGCGCGCGAGCAGCGAGTCGGTGACGTTGCAGGCGTCGGCGGAGAGCGTCGACGAACAGGATTACGTGCGCTTCGACGTATGCGATCGCGGGCCGGGCATTCCGGCCGCGCTGCGCGGCACGCTGGGCGCGGTGCCGGTCGACAGCACGCAGGGCGGGCACGGCGTCGGGCTGTATCTGGCGTTCGCGGCGGCGGCGCGGCTTTCCGGTTCGATCGAGCTGATCGACGGCAAGCCGCGCGGCACCTGCGCGGTGTTGCGCCTGCCGAACCGCGGTGTGGCTGCGGCGCCGGCGCAAACGGCAAGAACTGAACAAAGCGGCGCGGCCTGAACTCGAAGTCAGGCCCACGCGAGCGGCATTACGGAGAAAAAACTCATGAGCGATACCAACTTTCTGATCATCGACGACGATGAAGTCTTCGCCGGCATACTCGCCCGGGGTCTGACGCGGCGCGGCTACACGACGCATCAGGCGCACGACGCCGACGAAGCGCTGAAGCTCGCCAACCAGCACAAGTTCGGCCAGATCACGGTCGATCTGCACCTGGGCAACGATTCCGGCCTGCGGCTCGTCTCGCCGCTGCGCGACTTGCAGCCGGACGCGCGCATTCTGGTGCTGACGGGCTACGCGAGCATCGCGACGGCCGTGCAGGCGGTGAAGGACGGCGCGGACAACTATCTCGCGAAGCCGGCGAACGTCGAGACGATTCTCTCCGCGCTGCATGAGCAGGCGAGCGAGCAGACGGCCGAGGAAGCGATCGAGAACCCGACGCTGCTTTCGGTCGCTCGGCTCGAATGGGAGCACATCCAGCGCGCGCTCGCCGAGAACAACGGCAATATTTCCGCGACGGCGCGCGCGCTCAACATGCATCGGCGCACGTTGCAGCGCAAGCTGGCGAAGAAGCCGGTGCGTCAGTAAGACGGATCACGCCCGGGCCACGCTCGGGCGTCGATTCAATAGAGGCGGGAAGGGCGGCGTTCGACGCTTTAAGAGTCGCGTCGACGCAAAAAGCGAGCGCCCAAAAAAGAACCGCCCAAGCCGGGTGCCAAGGGCGGAAAAATCGGAGAGTTGCAACGACATGCGCGTACATGGAACACGCATGTAGAAAGCTTACGTTGCAAACTTAAGCACCCATATAAGAAAACTCCTAATTAAGAATCCACTTAACTTGTCTGCTTTTTGGCAGCAATCGGTGGATTTCTTTCGGATGCGCTTTCGGTCGACTTTCGTCGATATTTCGACGCCCATGCCCGCGGCGTTATCCCCTTCATACGCGCTCAAGAAAAATCGAACGAGCGCCGTAAAGCCACTCTGTGCGCGAACCGGAGTTTGCGCCACGCTGTCCGCGGGCGTCGTCTGCGGGGCGTGACAGAGGAGACATCGATGAAATGGTTTGACCGCCTGTCCGTGCGCAGCAAGCTTTTGCTGTCTTTCGCGGTGGTGATCCTGTTTACCGCGTGCGTGGGCGCCACCGGCGTGATTTCGCTCGCGAAGATGAACGGCTTGATCGAGGAAATCGGCGACCGTCATATGGACGGCCTCTATTGGGTCGAGGAAATCAACAAACACAAGCTCAACACGGATCTGGCCGCCGCCAATCTCACCTTCGCCGACGATGCCGGCAAGGCGCAGTTGAAGGAAGGCATGGCCGGCTCGCTCGACAACATGCACCGCGCGTTCGAGCGCATGCGCCCGACGATGCGCTCCGCCGAAAGCCTCGCGCTCTACGACACGGCGAGCAAATCGGTCGCCGCGTGGGAAGACATCGTGCTCATGCAGATGGGCAAGAAAGCCATGCCGGTCGATGTCGATCAGATGGGACTCATCGCGCGTGCGATCGCCGCGAGCGAAAAGGCGCGCGATTCGCTGGAACGCCTCGCCGACTTCAAGCGCAAGCGCGCGACCGACGCGCGCCACAACGCGGCATCGGAATATGAAACGATGCGCATCGTCATGCTCGCGCTCGTTTTCGGCGCGATGATCGCGGGCGCGCTGCTCGCGGTGCTGATCGGGCGGCGTCTGTCCGCGCAACTCGGCGGCGAGCCGGCGTACGCGGCGGATATCGCCGACCGCATCGCGCGCGGCGATCTGACGGCGCGCGTCGACACGCGCCCCGGCGATGACACCAGCATGCTCGCGAGCCTCGGCAACATGAGCGCGAAGCTGGCGGATATCGTCGGCGGGATTCGTCATTCGAGCGATTCGATCCTGTACGCATCGCGCGAAATCGCGCAGGGCAACACCGATCTGTCGCAACGCACTGAAGAGCAGGCGGCGTCGCTGGAGGAAACCGCGTCGAGCATGGAGCAGCTCACGCAGACCGTGCGCCAGAACGCGAGCAACGCGGATGAGGCGAGCGGGCTCGCGCGCGGCGCATCGGATGTGTCGGCGCGGGGCAGCGAGCTCGTCGGCGAAGTCGTCGACAACATGCGCGAACTGGCGTCGGGTTCGAAGCGGATGACGGACATCATCGCGGTGATCGAGGGCATCGCGTTCCAGACCAACATTCTTGCGCTGAACGCGGCCGTGGAAGCGGCGCGCGCCGGCGAGGAAGGGCGCGGCTTCGCGGTGGTCGCGGGCGAAGTGCGCTCGCTCGCGCAGCGCAGCGCGATGTCGGCGAAGGAAATCAAGGAGCTGATCGAAGCGTCGACGGCGCGCGTGGACAGCGGCGCGGCGCTCGCCGAACGCGCTGGCGCGACGATGGCCGAAGTCACGCAGGCTGTGCAGCGCGTGACGGACATCATGGCGCAGATTTCGTCGGCGTCGCATGAGCAGAGCGCGGGCATCGAGCAGGTGAATCGCGCGGTCGCGCAGATGGACGAGGTCACGCAGCAGAACGCGGCGCTCGTCGAGCAGGCCGCCGCCGCCGCGGGCGCGATGGCCGATCAGGCTGAGCAACTGAAGAGCGCGGTCGCGGTGTTCGAACTGGAACGCGGCGTCTGACGCGGCGAAACAGCCGGGCACGCGGCGGGCGAGCGACGGCCAAACGGACGTAATATCGGCTCGCTTGCCACCCGGCAGCCCGCTCCGTACACTCGCGCCTGTTTTTTTTCAGAACATGCGCGCCGCACGGGCGGCGCCTCACCGCCCACAAGGAGCCCGCCGATGTCCGATTCCTATTTCCCGCGCTGGCCGGTCCAGCCGGACGCTCAGGAGGGCCGCGTCGTCGCGCCCGACGAGCGCCTCGCCTGGCCGCAGATGATCGCGATGGGCATTCAGCACGTCGTCGCGATGTTCGGCTCGACCGTGCTCGCGCCGCTCCTGATGGGCTTCGATCCCAATCTGTGCATTTTCATGTCGGGCATCGGCACGCTGCTGTTCTTCGTGCTGGTCGGCGGGCGCGTGCCGAGTTATCTCGGTTCGAGTTTCGCGTTCATCGGCCTCGTGATTGCGGTCACGGGATACGGCGGACACGGCACGAACATGAACATTGCGGTGGCGCTCGGCGGGATCATCGCGTGCGGTGTGGCTTATACGATTATCGGGCTGATTGTTGCGGCGGTCGGCACGAAGTGGATCGAAGCGCTGATGCCGCCGGTCGTGACGGGCGCGATCGTCTGCGTGATCGGGCTGAATCTCGCGCCGATCGCCGTGAAGGGCGTGATGGGCAGCAGCTTCGAATCGTGGATGGCGCTCGTCACCGTGCTGTGCGTGGGCGGCGTCGCCGTGTTCGCGCGCGGGATGGCGCAGCGGCTGCTGATTCTGATCGGCCTCGCGATCGCGTACCTCATTTATGCGGTGCTGACCAACGGCATGGGCATGGGCAAGCCGATCGATTTCTCGATCGTCGCGAACGCCGCATGGTTCGGCATGCCGCACTTCACCGCGCCCGTGTTCGAAGCCCCGGCGATGACGCTGATCGCGCCGGTCGCGATCATTCTCGTCGCGGAGAACCTCGGGCACATCAAGGCCGTCGGCGCGATGACGGGCAAGAGTCTCGATAAATATATCGGCCGCGCGTTCGTCGGCGACGGGCTGGCGACGATCGTTTCCGGTTTCGCCGGCGGCACGGGCGTGACGACGTATGCGGAGAACATCGGCGTGATGGCCGTCACGAAGATCTATTCGACGCTCGTGTTCGTCATCGCGGCGCTTTTTGCGATCGTGCTCGGGTTTTCGCCGAAGTTCGGCGCGCTCATTCAGACGATTCCGGGGCCAGTGCTCGGCGGTGTGTCGATCGTCGTGTTCGGTCTCATCGCGGTGACCGGGGCGCGGATTTGGGTCGTCAACAAGGTGAACTTTTCGGATAACCGGAATCTGATCGTCGCGGCGGTGACGCTCGTGCTCGGCACTGGGGATTTCACGCTGAAACTCGGCGGGTTTGCGCTTGGTGGGATCGGGACGGCTACGTTCGGTGCGATCATTTTGTATGCGCTTTTGCGTCGGCGTGGGGCGGGGGTGGTTTGATGCTTGACGTCAGGGTCTGCCGGATATCTCTCTCTTCGTAGCAAACACTTCCAGATGGCGATTGACGCGGCGCATCGATGCGCCGCGTTTCGCATCGGTTTATTCGCATTTCTCTGAAACCATTCGGACTTATCTAGTTTGGCAGTTTGTCTTGCCTCGCTAGAGTCTTTTTCTGCGCCTCGCCGAAGACTCCGTTTTGGCGATGGTCCGAATTAACTCATTAGGAATGCATATGAACCGGAATATTTGGAGGCGTGTCACGCGGCGTGATTCGCTTGGATTGACGCGAAAGTCGACGAGACGTGGTGCGAGTTCGTCGATGCTGGCGCGTGCCGCGGGGATTCCTCGGGTTCTGATGATGCTTCTTTCCGTGGTGGGGATCGGGCTTGCGGGGAATAGTTATGGGCAGAATATCGTCAACGGCAGCGGTGCGCATGCCGACAACACATCCGTCGGCTTCAACAACGGCGTGGCGATTGGCCTCGACGCGGATGCCGACACGGGTGCTCCCAGAGGGGCGGCTCCCGTGGCAATCGGGTCCAAGACAAGCGCTTCCGGCACAGGCTCGCAGGTGGCGATCGGCGATGGTGCGGCGGCCAACGGAAGAAATTCCGTTTCCATAGGCGGTCTACCGGGAGCCGACGGCGCGCAGAAGTCGGGTACGACGGCTTCGGGGGATTATTCGGTGGCGATCGGCTCATCGGCACAGGCGACCGGAGCGGGCGCGCTCGCGCTCGGGGGCGACGACACCAGCGTAAGCGGGGGCGCTGTTGCCGCGGGCGATCACGCAATGGCGTTCGGCGCGCTGTCAAATGCAAACGGAGGGTACTCGCAAGCATTCGGAATTGGCTCAACTGCATTAGCAAACGATTCGCAAGCCTATGGAACGAACGCCAAGGCGACCGGAACGTCCGCGCTGGCGCTGGGAGCGAACTCTAACGCCGCCAACGCAAACGACGTCGCCCTCGGCAGCGGAAGCGTCACGGCAGTGGCCGTAGGCACCTCGAGCGTGACGATCAACGGCGTCACCTACGCTTTCGCCGGGCAGGTTCCCAACGGCACGGTCAGCATCGGCTCGGCGGGCAAAGAGCGCACGCTGACGAATCTCGCCGCTGGCCGTCTCGACGCAACCAGCACCGACGCGGTCAACGGCTCGCAACTCAACGCGACCAACCTCGCGGTGGAGGCCACGAACGTCAAGGTCAACACGCTCGGCGGCGACGTTGCGACCGCACTGGGCGGCGGCGCGAGCTACGACGGCAACGTCTTCACGATGCCGAGCTACAACGTCTACGGAAGCCAGTACAACAACGCAGGCGCCGCGATCGCCGCATTGCAAAACCTCGCGCCGCTGCAGTATTCCACCGCCGCCGCGCCGACAACCGGTCTCGGCGCAAATGGCGCGCCCGTATCGAACGATGTCACGCTCGTCGGGCCGCTCGCCGGCGCGGTGACGCTGCACAACGTCGCAACCGGCATCGATGGCACCGACGCCGTGAACGTCGATCAGTTGAACAATGCGATCAGCGCAGCTGTCATCAACGTCGGTCCGACGGGCGCGGTCTACGTCGCGGGCAATCCGGACACGTACGCCATGCCGAGCGCCACCGGCGCCAACGCCACGGCGGTCGGCAGCGGCAGCGTCGCATCGGGCCAGGGCAGCACGGCTATCGGCAACGGCGCGTCCGCGACCGCCGACAATTCCGTCGCGCTCGGCGCGAATTCCGTCGCGAATGAAGCGAACACCGTGTCGGTCGGCGCCGCGGGCAGCGAGCGCCGCGTCACCAATGTCGCGCCGGGCGTCAACGGGACGGATGCCGTCAACAAGAACCAGCTGAACGCCGGTCTCGGGCAAGTTCAAAATCAGGTGAACGACAACCTCAAGAAGTCCTACGGCGGCACCGCCGCGGCGATCGCGATCGCCGGCCTGCGCTATGACGATCGTCCCGGCAAGATTTCGGCAGGCGTCGCGACCGGCTGGTACCACAATCAGATGGGCCTCGCGATCGGCGTCGGCGGCACGTCGGACGATGGCGTGTGGCGCGTGAACGGCGGCCTCACGATGTCGCCGACATTGTCGTCGCCGGACATCGGCGGCGTGGTCGGCGTCACGTACACGTTCAACTGATCGAGCGTCGGGCGCGCGTGCAACCGTCGCGCGTCCGAGCCGGTTCCCTCACGCTCCACTCCCCCGCTTGCGATTAACAATCGCAGTCTCCGAAAGATCGACCTCCCGCATCAGCTTGTTAAGCGTTTCATCGTTGATATGCTGCAATGAGCGCAGCCTCAGCAACTCCGCCCGCTCGGCCCGCAACGCCGCCATCTTCAGCCGCGTCTCCACCATCTCGCTCTTCTTCGCGGCCTTGCGCGGCGCTTCCTCTTCGCCGAGCGATTCCAGCCGCCGCCGATACATCCCCATCACGCGCGCGGTCGAATCGGCGCAACGCGCGGACCCGGCCTCATCCATCTGCTCGATGAGCTCATCGTGCGTGTCGTCAATCGCGCGAATCGCCGCCTGCGCCGCACGCCGGCGCGCCATGCGTTCCTCCGCCGCGTGCGGATTTTTTTCGCGTTCGATGCCGCGCAGCATCAGCGGCAAACCGACGACCGCGATCAGCAGCGACACCAAAATCACCGCCGACGCGATGAAAATCGCCAGGTCGCGCCCGGCGAGCGTCACCGGCAGCGACAGCACGCCCGCGAGCGTGACCGCGCCGCGCACGCCGCCGATCGTCGTCAGCGCGAGCGTGCGAAAGCCGGGCGCAGCGCTGTCGAGGCCCTGCTTCGCCGTCCGGCGCGCCGCGACCCAGCGCAGCGAATACACCCAGACGAAACGCAGCGCATAGAGCGCGACCAGCGTCGCGAACACATAGCCGATCAGAAGGCCGACCTGCGCGTTGCTGTCGTGATGCGCCTCGATCAGCGCCTGCCCGAGGATGTGCGGAAACTGCAGCCCGAGCAGGATGAAGACCATGCCGTTGAACACGAATTCGATCATCGTCCAGGTGCTCGTCATGCGCACGCGCACCGCGCTCGGAATGCCTTCGCGCAGGCTCTGGATGTTCATCATCATGCCCGCCGATACCGCCGCCAGAATCCCCGAACACCCCGCATGCTCGGCCACCACGTAGGCCGCGAACGGAATCAGGATCGTGAGGATGACGCCCGCGGCGGGATCGTCGTCGTCGGAAAATTTCAGCAGGCGCGACGGAATCTCGGTGACCGCCCAGCTGATCGCCGCGCCGATCACGAGCCCGCCCGCCGCGATGATGAAGAAGCTGATCGTCGCGTCGCGCAGCGAGAACACGCCCGTGAGCGCCGCCGCAATCGCGAACTTCAGCGCGACGAGGCCCGACGCGTCGTTCATCAGCGCCTCGCCTTCGAGAATGTGCATCAGGTTCGCGGGAATCCGGTTGCGCCCGGCGATGCCCGTCAGCGCGACGGCATCGGTCGGCGAGAGCACGGCGGCGAGCGCGAACGCGATGGGCAGCGGCATCGACGGAATCATCGCGTGCAAGAAATAGCCGAGCACGCCGACGGTGATGAACACGAGCCCGAGCGCGAGCATCAGGATCGCGCGGCGCTGCATATACAACTCGCGCTTCGGAATGCGCCAGCCGTCCGCGAACAGCAGCGGCGGAATAAACAGCAACATGAAGAGTTCGGGATCGAACGTGACGTGCAGCGCGAAGCCCGGCCACGCGAGGCACGCGCCGATCGCGATCTGGATGAGCGGCAGCGGCAGCTTGACCGGGAGCAGGCTCAGGCCGAATCCCGACAGCGCGACGGCCAGCAGAAGAATGAGAACGGTAAAGACGATTTCCATGTGTGCGCTACTGCACGACGCACGCGAGCGGCCGGCGCCCGCGGCGTCTAGCATTGATTCGATGAGCCGAAAGTTTAGCCCGTGCCCGCAAGACGTTGCAGCGCGCGCGACGCGGGATGGCGCACCGCGATGGTGCGCGTGCACGAGAGGTCGCCTGTTGACGGTGCACACACGGCGCAAAAGTCCCGCCGGACGCAGCGCGCTCTGCGCACGGAGCTTGCTTAAGCGAAAGCCACGGGACACAGAGACTCCCGGCGAGATCATCGAGGGCAGTTCTTATGGAAATGGCATGGGGCATCACGCGGTCGACCGCGTTTCGCCAGAACGTTTGGGCGGGGGCATCGGGATGGTGATTGCAAATCCTGAAAAGACGGTTTCCGCGCGCAGCTTCGAGCTGGGCGTGACTTCGGGCTTCGACCGCTATTCGGTCGAGCATGGCGAGTTGACGCTGTCGAGCGTCTTTCAGCCGGTGTTCAGCTTGTCGCACATGCGTGCGGTCGGCTACGAGGGCTTATTGCGCGCGCACGATGCGCTCGATCGCCCGGTATCGCCGCTCGACGTGTTCGGGCAGGCTACGCGCGTCGGCGAAGCGTTGCAGATCGACCGGCTCGCTCAGGCGCTGCATCTCGAAAACTTCAAGATGCTCGGCGCGCGCGACGAGTGGCTCTTTCTCAACGTGCATCCCGGCGCGCTGACCGAGCCGTATCACGCGGCCTCGCTGCTCGCGAATCTGAAGCGCCTGAATCTGGAGCCGCGCCGCGTCGTGCTCGAAGTGCTCGAACAAAGCGCGGAAGATGTGGAACGGCTCGCGCTCGCGGTGCAGCAGTTCCGCGATCACGGCTTTCTCATCGCGCTCGACGATTTCGGCGCGGGACATACGAATATCGAGCGCATCTGGCAACTGGACCCGGATATCGTCAAGCTCGATCGCGTGATGCTTTCGCACGCCGGCCACAACGTGCACGCGCCGCTCTCCGCGCGCTCGCTCAAGCAGCGGCAGAACATGGAGGCGGTGCTGTCGGGGATCGTGTCGCTGCTGCACGAGGCGGGCAAGCTCGTGCTGATCGAAGGCGTCGAGACCGAGCACGAAGCGCAACTCGCGCTCGCGAGCGGCGCGGATTTCGTGCAGGGCTTTTTCTTCGCGCGGCCGCATCCGGGTCTCGCGGACAGCGTGCACGCGCAGAACGTGATCGGCGAGCTGACCGAGCGATATCGCTTGCAGACGGAAGCGCGCGAACGGCGCGTCGCGACGCGGCTTCAGCCGTACGTCCGCGCATTCGAGCGCGCGGCCGAGCGGCTCGCGGCGGGCGAACCGCTCGAAGAAGTGTGCTGGAATTTCCTCGCGCTCGATAACGCCGCGCGCTGCTTCCTGCTCGATCAGAACGGCAAGCAGGCCGGCCGCAACGTCGTGCTGCGCGCCGACCGCGCCGCGCACGAAGCGCGCTTTCTGCCGCTCATCGACGCGCAGGGCGCGAACTGGCTGCGTCGTCCGTATTTCCGTGCGGCGCTCGGCGACCCCGAGCGTGTGCATGTGACGAAGCCGTATCTGTCGATCAACGAAGCAATGCCCTGCGTCACGCTCTCCGTGGAGACGCGCGCGCAGGGCAAACGCTGCGTGCTGTGCGGCGATATCGACTGGCTGCCCGACGACGCCGACTAGTTACTTCGCCACGACGACCGGAATCCCCTTGAGCGATGCCGCGCCTTTCATCGAATCGATGGCGGCGCGCACCGCATCGCCCGTCGCCGCTTCGATGCCGATGCGTTTGGCGATATCGCGTTCGCCGCGCTTGACCATCGCGACGTTCGCGAGCTTCACGTGACCGTAGCCGCGCACCTTCTCGAACGACGCGGCGAGCGATTGAACGTCCTTCGCGGTGCCGGCATCCACGCGAGACAAGGCACGCGTCATCGTGATTTCGAAGTCGTCGGCGAGCTGGCGCTCCATGCGACGTTCGAGCGTCCGGCCGAAGACATCGAGCGCGGTGCCGCGCAGCGCGCGAATCTTCGCGAGGCCGCCGAGCACCGGCCACATCCACTGGCCGAACACTTTCTTCTTCGGCGCGCCGTGCGATAGCGCCGGCGGCGCGAGGTTGAACTTCACCGTGTAGCTTTCGCCCGCTGTGCCTTCGAACTGCGCCCCGAGCGCCGCGCGGAACGCCGGGTCCGCGTGCAGACGCGCGACTTCGTATTCGTCCTTCACGGCCAGCAGCTTGAAGAACGAAATCGCGATAGCCCGCGCAATCGCCTCGTTGCCCGCCGCCGCATTTACCAGCTTGCGATAACGCGCGACATATTTCGCGCCGCCATACGCGAGCAGCCGCGCTTCGCGATCGCGGATCAGATCGGGCAGCGACATCGCGTCCATCGTGACGCGCTTCGCCATCGCCTGCGCGGTCAGCGCGTCGAGCGCGGCCATGTCCGACGCCGCGAGACGGCCGATCGAAAACGCCAGCTTGTTCGCCGCGACCGCGACATTGTTCAGCTCGATCGCGCGCATCAGCGCCGCGAGCGACAGCGGCACGAGGCCCAGTTGCCACGCGAAGCCGAGCATCAGAATGTTCGCACCGATGGTATCGCCGAGAAAACGCTGCGCGAGCGCCTGCGCGTCGCAACTGCGCATGGCGTCGTGCGCGCCGGGACCAGCGGCGTGACGCATCTTGTCGAGCAGCGCATCCGCATGAAGATTCGCCTCGGGATTCTGCACGAAGCTCGCGTTCGGAATCGCGTGCGTATTCACGACGATCTTCGTGCGATCGTGCCGCACCGTCTGCAGCGCTTCCGGGCTCGCGCCGACGACCATGTCGCACGCGAGCAGCAAATCCGCCTGCTGCGTGTCGATGCGCACCTGGTTCAGCAGCGCATCCGTCGCGGCGAAGCGCACGAACGACAGCACCGAGCCGCCTTTCTGCGCGAAGCCCATGAAATCGAGCACCGATGCGCTCTTGCCTTCCAGATGCGCCGCCATGCTGATGAGCGCGCCCACGGTCACGACGCCCGTGCCGCCGACGCCTGTCACGAGAATGTCGTAAGGCGCGTTATCGAGATGACCTTGCGGCAGCGGCAGCGCATCGACGCGGCGCGCGAGTTCGGCGGGATCGAACGCGTGGCCTTCGGCTTTTTTCAGCTTCGCGCCTTCGACCGTGACGAAGCTCGGGCAGAAGCCGTTCACGCACGAATAATCCTTGTTGCACGACGACTGATCGATGCGGCGCTTGCGCCCCAGCTCCGTCTCCACCGGCTCGACGGACAGGCAATTCGACTGCACGCCGCAATCGCCGCAGCCTTCGCAGACGGCTTCGTTGATGAAAAGCCGCTTGTCCGGATCGGGAAACTCGCCCTTCTTGCGGCGGCGGCGCTTTTCGGCGGCGCACGTCTGATCGTAGATGAGCACGGTGACGCCCGGCGTGTCGCGCAGGCGGCGCTGCACGTCATCCAGTTCGCCGCGATGATGAAACGTCGTGCCGCGCGGAAACTGATCTTCGTGACCGATGTATTTCTCCGGCTCGTCGCTCACGACGACGAGCAGCGCGATGCCTTCCGCTTCCACCTGCCGCGCGATCTGCGGCACGGAGATGCTGCCGTCGACCGGCTGGCCGCCCGTCATCGCGACGGCGTCGTTATACAGAATCTTGTACGTGATGTTCGCCTTCGCGGCCACGGCCTGACGAATCGCGAGAATGCCCGAATGGAAGTACGTGCCGTCGCCGAGATTCTGAAAGACGTGCGGCGTCTTGGTGAACATCGAATGCGAGGCCCAGTCGACGCCTTCGCCGCCCATCTGGATCAGGCCGGTCGTGTCGCGCTCCATCCACGACGCCATGAAGTGACAGCCGATGCCCGCCTGCGCCACCGATCCTTCCGGCACCTTCGTCGACGTATTGTGCGGGCAGCCCGAGCAGAAATAGGGCGTGCGCTTCACGGCATCGGCGACATTCGAGAGGATTTGCGGCGCGACGAGATCGACCACTTTGTCGCGGCGATCGAGCGCCGGCTTGTGATGCGCGAGCCATTGCGCGAACACCGGCAGCACGCGCGACGGACGCAATTCGCCGAGCGCGGAAAGCAGTTGCGCACCGTCGCGCGCGTTCTTGCCGATCACGACCGGCCGCGCGCCGTCGACGCGGTTGTACAGATGATCCTTGATCTGCTGCTCGATGACCGGGCCTTTTTCCTCGATCACGAGCACTTCGCTCAAACCTTCGACGAAGCTTTCGAGCCGCGTCGTTTCGAGCGGATACGAGAGCCCGACCTTGTAGATGCGCACGCCCGCGCGGTCGAGATCGTCGACGGTGAGCTCGAGGCGGCGCAGCGCTTCCATCAGATCGAGATGCGCCTTGCCGCACGTCACGATGCCCACGTTCGCGCGCGGGCTCGGCGCGATCCATTTGTCGATGCTGTTCACGCGCGCGAAGTGGCGCACGGCGTCGATCTTCGCGGCGAGGCGCGCTTCGATCGTGAGGCTCGGCAGATCGGGCCAGCGGTTGTGCAGTCCACCTTGCGGCGGCGTGAAATCTTGTGGGGCTTTCCAGTCGAGCCTGAGCGCGTCGAGATCGACGGTCGAGCCGGATTCGACCGTCTCCGAAATCGCCTTGAAGCCGATCCACGCGCCCGAGAAGCGCGACAGCGCCCAGCCGTAGATGCCGAATTCCAGCATGTCCGCGACGTTCGACGGATTCACGACCGGCATGTGCCAGGAGATCATCGTCTGATCGCTCTGATGCGGCATCGACGACGACACGCAGCCGTGGTCGTCGCCCGCGACGACGAGCACGCCGCCATGCGGCGACGAACCGTACGCGTTGCCGTGCTTGAGCGCATCGCCGGCGCGATCAACGCCCGGGCCTTTGCCGTACCACATTGCGAACACGCCATCGACGGTGCGTTCCGCGTCCGATTCCACGCGCTGCGTGCCGAGCACGGCGGTGCCGCCGAGTTCTTCGTTGATCGCGGGCAAAAAGCGCACATCGTGCGACGCGAGCAGTTTCTTCGCTTTCCACAATTGCTGGTCGACCATGCCGAGCGGCGAGCCGCGATAGCCGCTGATGAAGCCGGCGGTGTTGAGACTCGCGGCGCGGTCGAGCTCGCGCTGCATCAGGACGAGGCGCACGAGCGCCTGCGTGCCGGTCAGGAAGATTCGGCCTTTGGTGGCGGAGAGGTTGTCGCTGAGTTGATAGTCGGACAGCGCGGGAGGAAAAAATGCATCGGCGGGGACGCGCGCGTTCATGGAATCTCCGATCAGTTTTTGGTATGTGAGGCAATGCGACATTCTTTGCCGACAAATGCGAAATGTTTTTGCGCACTTGCTGCCTTTAGGCACACATCGAGAAGCAACCGCCCTATTTTTGAGATGCGCGAGCGGAATTTTCTCGATCCGTCCGGGCTGCGCGTAAACCCGGATCGGGCGACGACGCATGAAGGGACTAACCTGAATGCCTCGAAAGCCAACCAGAACAACGCCGATGAAGCTCTTCTACTGGCCGAAGACGCGCGCCTTCCGCGCACTGTGGATGCTCGAAGAAATGCGCGTGCCGTATGACCTGGAATTCGTGAACATCCGCGCGGGCGCGCAGAACGATCCGAACTTTTGCCGCGTCAATCCGATGTCGAAGCTGCCCGCGCTGCAAGACGGCAGCGTGCGCGTGGCCGAATCGGGCGCGGTGCTGCTGTATCTCGCGGATCGCTACCCGGAGACTGCGCTCGGCGTGCCGCTGCACGATCCGTCGCGCGGACGCTTTTTGCAGTGGATGTTTTTCACCGGCTCGTGTCTCGAACCCGCGATGGCCGAACGCATGACCGGCGCGCAAGGCAACACGGTGAGTTTCGGATGGGGCGATCTCGCGCGCGTCGAGCACGCGATCGAGAACGCATTGGAAGAAGGTCCGTGGCTGCTCGGCGAGCAGTTCACCGCCGCCGATATTCTCGCGGCGAGCACGCTGCAGATCGCGTTCAAGGCGAAGCTGATCGAGCCGGAGGGCGTGCTCTTCGATTACGTCGAACGCTCGCTCGCGCGCGAAGGCTACGAGCGCGCGTCAGCGATCGACCGGCGCGAGGCCGAGCGGCTCGCGCTGAATGCGCACGTCGGTGTGGCGCATTCGTCGAATGAACATTGATTAAGGGAACGCGCGCGGCTTCGGAATGCCCGCGCCGGCCTCGATATCCGACACCGCCCGCTGATGCGCAAGCTCGACGGCTTCGGCCTTGTCGGCGAGACCGTCGTCGCCGCCGACAGTCGTCCACGTCTGCACCGCCTTGTCGTGATGACGGATCTCGTATTCCGCGTCCCAGCGCGATCCCTGAAGCTCGACCGGCCTCACGTGGATGGCGTAGACGCCGTACAGGAAGATCTGCTCAGGCATGATGTCCTCCGATGCAGGCGCCGCGCGGCCGCCTACAGTTCGATTTCCCCGAGGATGCGGTGCGCGAGCGCGCGCGCTTCGTTGAGCGCTTCTTCTTCGTTGCCCGATGCGGCTTCCACTTCGTAGAAGGTCGCTTCGGTATCCTCGCCGTCGTCGCGGGCGAGCGAGACAAGACCCTGGAACTGACCGCCGTCGATGGCGCGCACGCCGATCGTCGCGGTATAGATGCCTTTCGTGTAGGTAGTGTCTTCCATCAGGATTCGCCTCCAGGCAAGGACGAACCCATGCTAGCACGCTGATATGTAACGCGCGCGACGCTCATTCGAGCAAACTTTCGACCTCTTCCAGCGAAGGCGAATGCGCGCCCGAATGACGGCACGCGGCCGCGCCCGCCGCGAGCGCAAACTTCAGATGTTCGGGCCATTCGCCGTGACGCGCCATCAGGCTATAGAGCAATCCGCCGATGGACGCATCGCCCGCGCCGACCGTATCCGCCACTTCGACGCTCGGCGGACGCGCGCTGTACTGCTTGTCGCCGGCATAGAGCGTGGCTTCCGCCGAGCCGCGCGTGACGAGCACGGTGGCTTGGCGGTTCATCGAACGGATTTTGGCGAGCGCGTCTGCTTCGGGCATGCCCTTGAAAAGCATGTGCAGATCTTCGTCGGACACCTTGATGAGATCGGCGAGGCTTGCCATGTTGCGCAGGATCGGCTCGTAGTCGTGCTCCATCAGATTGCGATAGTTCGGATCGAAGCTGATCTTCACGCCGTGCTCGCGCAGCTGACGGGCGAGCGCGGCGAGCGTCGCGCCGAGCGGCTGGCGCACGAGGCTGATGCAGCCGAAATGCGCCCACTTCACGCGCTCCATCCAGCCTTGCGGCAGCCGCGAAGGATCGAACGCGAGATCCGCGCCGTTCTCGCCCATGAAGTAGTACGTGGGCGGCTGCGTCTTGTGGACGATCGCGAGCAGCGGCGGACGTTCGACGCGCTGCATGAAGCGCATGTCGAGACCCGACGCGACGCTCGCTTCCCAGAGATCGTCGGAGAAATTGTCCGTGCCGAGCGATCCGGCGCAGGCTGTAGGCAGGCCGAGCCGCGCGACTGCGCGCGCGACGTTCCAGCCCGCGCCGCCCGGACGCGAAAGCCAGCTCGACACGTCCGTACGGATCATGTCGGTGAGGATGTCGCCGGCGGAGACGAATTGGGGGAAGTTGGGTTGCTCGCTTGCCATCGTTGTCACCGTTGGTGTTGGGGCGAAGAAAGCGCGTTCAGCACTTCGTAGCACGCGCCCATCGTGTGATAGTCGGTCTTGCCGGCGGGACTTTTCTCGTCGCCGTACTTGCGGTTGTCGCACGTGAGAATGCGATACCACGCGCCGTATTCGTGATCGACGAAGTGGTTCCAGCTATAGCGCCAGAGTTCGTCGTAGCAGTCCCAGAAACGCTCGCGGCCCGTGCGCGCGCCGAGCAGCGCCGCCGCCGCGAAGCTTTCCGCCTGCACCCAGAAGTATTTGTCGTGGTCGCAGATGGTGTCGTCCGGGCCGAAACCGTAATAGAGGCCGCCGTGACGACTGTCCCACGCGCGGTTGAAGCCGGCGTCGAACAGTTCGACGGCGCGCGGTGCGAGCCAGGGCAGCGCGCGATGCCGTTCGAGGATCAGCAGCAGCTTCGCCCATTCGGTCTGGTGCCCCGGCTGAAAGCCCCACGGACGGAAAATGTTCGAGCTGTCCGATTCGTTGTAATGCCAGTCGACCGACCAGTCGCGATGAAAATGCTCCCACACCATGCCGTGCGACAGCTTCGCCTGCCGCAGCGTGATGTTGCCGGCGATCTTTTCCGCGCGGTCGAGATAGATGACGTGGCCGGTCGCCTCGTAGGCGGCGAGCAGCGCCTCGGTCGCGTGCATGTTCGCGTTCTGCCCGCGATAGTCCGAAAGCTGCCAGTCGGCCGTGGCTTCGTCGGCGTAGAGGCCGGCGTCGGCGTCCCAGAAGCGCTTTTCCATCAGCGCGAAGGTGTCGTCGATCATCGGCCTGGCTTCGTCGATGCCCGCCATCGCCGCATGCGCGCACGCGAGCAGCACGAACGCCGTGCCGTAGCAGTGGCGCGTGCCGTCGAGCGTGCGCTTCTGGCCGTCGCGCCACTCGATTTCCCAGTCGTAGCCCTCGTTCGCGGCGTCCCAGTGCGCGTCGCGCAGGAACTTGAACGCGTGGCGCGCGTCGTCCTGATAGGCCGCGTCGCCGAAGTGGCGGAACGCCATCGCGTAATTGAAGACGAAGCGCGTGCTGCTGACGAGATGGCGCGTCGTGCGGTCGTAGACGCTGCCGTCGTCCTTGAAGAAATGGAAGAAGCCGCCGGACGGGTCGCGCGCGTTGGGCGCGTAGAACGCGAGCGTGTCGCGCACGTGCGAGAGCAGGAAGTCGCGGCTGCGGAAGTCGATCGCGCGTTCCGCTGGCGCGCGTTCCGCGATGGCAGGTGAGGCGGTCATATTCATGGCGTGCTGATGTCCTGTTTCGTGCCCGAACTCGCGCGAGGAACGAAATTGACGGCGACGAGCGTGTCGGCCTGGCTCGGCGGGCTCGATTGATCTTCCAACAGCAATTCGACGCCGCGGCGCCCGAGCGCTTCCTTGTCGACGCTCACGGTCGAGAGCGGCGGCGTGCTTTGCGCGGCGGCCGGAATATCGTCGAAACCGACGAACGCGATGTCGTCCGGCACCCGCAACCCGTGCGCGAGGCAGACGCGCATCGCGGCGAGGGCCGCTGCATCGTTATAGGCGAAAACGGCGTCGGGCAGGGGACTGGATTGCGCGCGGGCGTCGGCGATCAGGCGTTCCATCGCGTCGGCGGCGGCGAGATCGGCGGTCAGGCCGGGCTGGGTCATGATTTCGAGCATCGGATCGAAAAGCTGGCCGGCATCGAAATACGCCTTCCGATAGCCGAGCGCACGTTGCGCGATGCTGTAATGCGCGAGCGATCCGCCGATGAACGCAATCCGCCGCCGCCCTTGCGCGAACAGATGCTGCATGGCGAGCGACGCGCCTTTCACGTTGTCGATATTCACCGACCGGAATCCCGGCGCGCGCAGATCGATCAGCACGGTGGGCCGCGCGAGCGAATGCAGGTGCGCGAGCAGTTCCGGCTCGACGAAACCCGCGACCGCGATGGCGTCCGGCGCGTGCAGGCGCATCTGCTGGGCGAGATCGTGCGTCGGACCGGCGGCGAGCACCGACGGCACGAGCCGCCGCTCGCGGCAGGCTTCCTCGAAGCCGTTCAGCACATGCGAGAAAAACGGGCTGACGGCGAAATTGTTGTGCTGCCGATGCAGCAGAAAGGTCACGCGACGAATGCGCGTGCGCAATTGCGCCGAGTCGTAGCCGAGCTGCTGCGCGACTTCGACGACTCGTACGCGCGTGGCTTCTGACAAGCCCGGCTGATTCTTGAGCGCGCGCGACACCGTCCCGATCGAGACGCTTGCCGCACGCGCGACATCGCGAATGGTGGTGGCCATCTTGGTGTTTCCAGTCTCCGCTTTTTCGCCTTGTTCCCGGCGGACGCGGTGTTTATCGCGTTCGTCCAGTTCGCTTATTGGAGGCGATTGTATAGTAAAGATGCATGAAAGATCGTCGCGAAGAGACTGGAGAAAACCAGTAGAACCTTGTTATATATGAGATTCCTTGCGATTTGTTTGTTTAGTAAAAATTGGGAAACGCTATGGCGCTTCCCGGTCGTGAATCGACCGCTTGTCGGGCGTCCATACGTCTAGGATCAGATCGTCGTCCCAGTAGTGACTCAGCAGCGGAAGGCTCATGCGGCCGCGCAGTTTCGCGTGCACGTCATCGCCGTTCTGCAGCCAGCCGTCGATCGGCCGACGCCAGTGACACGCGACGACTGCGCCGTCACGCGACAAGGTCTGATGAATGTGCTCAACGATATGCCAGAGCTGCGGCTCGTCAAGGTAATAGCCGATCTCGCTGATCACGACGAGATCAAGCTTGCCGTCCGGCCAGATATCGGGCAACAGCATTTGCTGAACTTTCACGTTCTGATAGTCCGCGACGCGCTGCCGCGTCAGCGCGACTGCGTCCTCTGCGATGTCGGTGGCGATCAGCTCGTCGCAGCGCGCCGCGAGCAGGGCGGTCAGCTCGCCGTTACCGCAGCCCGGCTCGAACGCGCGCGCGTAGCGTTCATGCGGAAGCGAGGCGAGCAGAAGCGCACGCTTGCGCCGTTCATACCAGCGATTTCTGATTTTCCAGGGATCGTCATTATCTTGATAAAGATCATCGAAGTACTGCTTAGTATTGTTGCTGGTGTTGTTCATATGAGTACGACTTCGAAAGGCCGGGTCAGCCTGGCCAATACATGCTCGGGCAGCACGGGTGCCTGCCCGGTTGTAGCGTCGGGGTCGAGCTGGCTTCGAAAAGCCTGCACGGCCCGAAGCTTCCGGGCATGCGTGGCGCCGTCGAGGACGATGCGGCGGGCACGGCTCCATGGCACGCGCGTATCGTCCGGCGACGCCCAGTGCCAGGTCCAGAGCGGCACTTCCACGCAGGGCAGGTCGAGCGCCTGTGCCGCGGATTGTACGGCGCGCCCGGCTGCCTCGTGGTCGGGGTGCCCATCATAGCGCCAAGTGGTGAAAACTATATCGCCCGGTTGAAGAAATTCTGATAGGGCTCCTGACAAGCTGGCTTCGATTCGATGGTGATCGCCGTCCTGAAGACCGAGCCTCGCCACCTGAACCTGACGCAGACGCAGACGTTGCAGTGCCGCCCTCGTTTCCTGCGGGCGCACGCGTGCAAGGCGCTCAGGCGGCCATTCGGACGATTTCGGGTGGCTCGCGGTGCCGTCCGTCACGGCGACGATGAGAATCTGCCGGCTGATTTCCGATAGACGCGCGAGCAGGCCGCCGGTGCCGAGGATTTCATCGTCGGGGTGTGGGGCAACTACGACAGCGCGTCCACCGAACGGCACGAGTTCGGCCGGATCGACTTCCGGCAGTGCATTGAGACGCGCCCATCCTTGCCATGCGGCTTCAGGCGTGCCTTCGCCGGAAATGGCGCGATCGATGGCCGTGTTTTCGGCGGGTGTTTGCGTGGTCACACTTGCCATGAAATCTCTTCCCCCTCTATGACGCGCGCGGCGAGCGCTGCTTCGTCCCGCTCGGCGTGGCTTTGCCGGATAAATACCGGCAGATCGGCCATGAGTTGCGCGAAGTGCGCGTCGCGGCACAGCGGACCGGCGCCCAGTGCGCGGCCGGCGCGCTCCACGACCAGCGCGGCCGCCCGTTCCGCGGCGAGGCGGGCGCGCATCGTGTGCGCCATGACGTCGGCGTGCGGCTCACGGTCGATGAACGCCGCCGTTTCGCGCAGCAACGCGGCCGTGGCCGACAACGCGGTGTCGATGGCGCCGAGATGCGCGAGCTTATGCGGTTCTGCCCGGCGCTTCGCGTCGCGCGCGACGAACGCCGCGATGTCCGCTGCCGCGCCGAACCAGCACGCGGCAATCCCCGCGCCGCCTTGCCAGAAGCCGGGGCGCTCGAGATACGCGCGTGGCGCACCGACGATTCGCGCGGGCACGCGCTCGAAACGCACGTCGACACTCGCGCTCGCTTTCATACCGACGGCTTGCCATCCGGCGTTGGTGATCTCGACGCCGTCCTGCCGCAGATCGACGGCGGCGAGCACCGGTTCGTCACGCTCGTTCCATGCGGTCACGAGCGCACGCGTGACCGATGCCGCGCCGGAGCACCATGCCTTCGTGCCTTCCAGAAACACGGTCTGTGAATCGCTGCCTGCCAGCGCCGATAACCGTGCGCTCGGCGGCTCGGCGGCCCAGACTGCCCATGCGCTGCCGTCCTCCGGTTGTGTACCGTCGAGTTCGGCGAGGATCGCGAGCGCGTCCGTGTGGCCTTCGTAGAGTTTGACGAGCGAAAGATCGAACGCCGCGACCGCGCCCAGCGCGCGCCAGCGCTCAGCCGTATCGCCGCGCCCCGGCAAAGGCAGGCGATCCAGACCCGCGCCGATCAGCGCATGCAGCGCGCGGCCTGCGTCTTCGGCACTGTTGCGCCGATACGGCATCTCGGCGAGAAAGCCCTGCAACGCGCATAACGTCGCATGTTGTTCGACGTTGTTCATGGCTTCTCGCGCCGCTGAAGGGTGATGCGTTGTATCCACATGGCGTGTCCTGTCCATTTCTTTGCGGTTCTGAACAAGAGTGTGGCAAGGGACATGCCCGCACGCTATTCAGCCGAACGGCGTAGGCCGAAGTGCCGGACGCGCGGCAGCGCATTTTCGTAAATAGATGAGAGGCATCAGGTTTTCCGGCCTACGCCATTCGGCCGAGTCGACGCCGGCGTGCAGCCGGGTTCAAATGAGCAAAAGGCCGCGCAGGGCGGCCTTCTGAAGGATGAAAGATGATGAACCTAAGGAGTGGTTCAGCGGCGGGCGGGCGCTCCGACGCTCTTGCCTTCGCGCGCCGTGTCGGGCGCGGTCTTGCGTGCACCCCAGCGCTGCGCGAGCACTGCGCAGACCATCAACTGAATCTGGTGGAACAGCATGAGCGGCAGCACGACCGCGCCGACGGCATGCGACGCGAAAATGACCTTCGCCATCGGAATGCCGGAGGCGAGACTCTTTTTCGAGCCGCAGAAGATGATCGTGATCTGGTCCGCGCGGGAAAAGCCAAGGCGCTTGGCCGTGAATGCCGTAATAAACAGCGCGGCCGCCAGCAGCAGGATATTGACCGCGAGCAGCCCCGCGAGCGTCGAGAGGGAGATCGAGTGCCAGATGCCTTCGTTGACGGCCTCGCTGAACGCGACATACACGACGAGCAGGATCGAGCCCTGATCGACGAATTTGAGCAGCGCGCGATGCTTGTCGATCCATTTGCCGATAGCCGGCCGCAGCAATTGCCCCGCGATGAACGGCACGAGCAATTGCAGCGTGATATTGCCCACCGTGTGCCACGGCGAGCCGGTCGTCGCGCCGTGATTGCTCACCACCAGCCCGACGAGCGCCGGCGTGATGAAAATGCCGAGCAGGCTCGACGCGGACGCGCTGCAGACGGCTGCCGGCACGTTGCCCTTCGCCATCGACGTGAACGCAATGGACGATTGCACCGTGGACGGCAGCGTGCAAAGGAACAGGATGCCGGTGTAGAGCGCGGGTGTGACGAGCGGCATCAGCACCGGCTTGAGCACGAGGCCGAGCAGCGGGAAGAGCGCGAAGGTGCTGAGCAGCACGACCAGATGCAGCCGCCAGTGCGTCGCACCGGCCACGATCGCCTCGCGGGACAGCTTTGCTCCGTGCAGGAAGAACAGCAACCCGATGGCGACGTTAGTGATCCAGTTGAACGCCACCGCCGCGCTGCCGCGGCACGGCAGAACGCTGGCGATGATGACAGTGCCGACAAGCGCCAGCGTGAAGTTGTCGGGAAGAAGTTTGGGCCGTGCCATCAAAGGATCTCGTACCTGGACACGCCGGGCGCGCTGCGCGGCGTTGTGTGCGTCAAGTCAGGAAAAACCATGATTCTCGCTTGTACCCGATTAAATTGGCAAATTCATTTACTGGATCGATTGATTCCCGATGCGCATGAAAGCACGGTTTCCACCGCGCAGGCCGGAAGTTCGAGTCAGCAACATTCGGGCCGGAAACCCGTCAATTTGGGCACCGGAGAATCATCAGACAAGCATAATTTTTCGTAACATGATTGGTGGTCCGAAACGGTCGGCAAACGCGAAAAACTCTGACGTAACATAGTGTTACAACCATCGAGCAGGCCTAACACTTTTTGGCTCGACTGCCGCCGCGGCTCGAAATAAATTGTTGAATACACCGGTTGGCGGGTTTTTGCATCACCCGATGCAATGGCTCGATTGTTCCGACTACGGCCGGTTGCCCGTCTGGATCGAAAGCCCTGCGCTTTCGTCGAGCGGGCGGGAATATCGTCGGACCAGGCTGTTTCGACATGGCGCTCATAAGCATTCGCAAGACTACCCGGCTTTTCGCATCCGCAGCGCTTGGCGCGCTCGCGGTGGCGGGTTCGCTTGCGCTTGCGGGGCCGCGCGTCGAGTGGCTGTCGTCGGCGGTATTCAACGATTCGGCGGCCAGCCGGCAATCGCTGCATTACACGCCGGTCGCCGCGAAAGACGGTTTGACGCCCGTGAGCGCCGAAGTCCGTCCCGGCCCGCGTGCCGATCAGGCGGTGCCCATGCGCGGCGCGGGTTCCATTCGCGCCGACATCACGCGCTACAACGAAGAGCGCAGCCTTCCACGCCCGCCCGGGCGTCCAGCGGACGACGGCCGCGCGCCGGCGAACGGCAACTATCGCAACTGATCCCAGAGTCTCCCCGACACTTGGCTAACAGGCTCGGCCGTTTATCGCGCGGAACGAAAAACTATTGGCGCGTCTAGTTCCGCTGTCACGATGACGTAATCTCGCCACAGTTGCGCCTCCGATTCTCATCAGACATTCCGATCTTTTTTCCACGCAAGGACAATGCGCCTTGCGCGGGGAAATGCCGTTTTTCTTATTTCAAACGCCTTTCGACGCCTGAAAACGCGCGCCCGCACTCGCTGTGCGTCGCGCCGGTCGTCGAATTGGCCGTCGCGAGTCTGAGGCGACGCGTCCCGATGAGTAGCCGGGCCAGGTGAGAAGTATCCGAACCGCTATACCCGTAATAACCAAAAACATTTTTGACCGGATAAATGGTCCGTAAAGATGGTGCCGCTCCACACGCGATGCCTCTTCGCCCACTAAACCGTTAGCCGGTCAGACGAGGCGAGCGCAACGCAACTCGCCCGCCAAGATTTCAATTTTCGACAAAGAACAGGAGAGTTCATGAAGTCAACCGTCAACCGTGCGACGACTACGGTGAAAGCATCGGTCAAAGCCACCGCAGTCGCCGCAGCGATGCTCGGCCTTTTTGCCACGGGCGCGGCTCACGCGCAGTCGAGCGTTTCGCTGTACGGGCAGGTCGACGAATGGGTCGGCGCTCAGAAATTTCCGGGTGGTGATCGTGCGTGGAACGTGAGCGGCGGCGGTATGTCGACGTCATACTGGGGCTTGAAGGGCGCCGAAGATCTGGGCGGCGGCTACAAGGCCATCTTCACCTTGGAAAGCTTCTTCCGCGCGCAGAACGGCCAGTACGGGCGCTTCCAGGGCGACACCTTCTTCGCGCGCAACTCGTACGTCGGCATTCAAGGTCCGATCGGCACGTTCACCGCCGGCCGCCTGACGACGCAACTCTTCGTATCGACGATTCTGTTCAACCCGTTCGTCGACTCGTACGTCTTCTCGCCGATGGTCTACCACGTGTTCCTCGGCGCAGGCACGTTCCCGACGTATCGCACGGATCAGGGCGTGATCGGCGATTCGGGCTGGAACAACTCGGTCCAGTACACGTCGCCTGACTTCAACGGCCTGTCGGGCAGCGTGATGTACAGCTTCGGCAATCAGGCGGGCGACGGCCGTTCGAAGAAGTACAGCGCGCAGTTCCTGTACTTCCACGGCCCGTTCGCGGCGACCGGCGTTTATCAGTACGTGAACTTCAACAACACGCCGGGCGATCTGACTTCGGTCGACGGCTTCGCGACGCCCGGCTACAAGAGCCAGAGCGTCGGCCAATTGGGCGCGTCGTATGACATGAAGTACGTCAAGTTCTTCGCGCAGTACATGTACACGAAGAACGACTACGAAGGTCCGGGCACGTTCCACGTCAACACCGGACAGGGCGGCGTGACGATTCCGGTCGGCCCGGGCACGGTGATGGCGTCGTATGCGTACTCGCGCAGCAACGGCGGCCTCGACCAGACGCACAAGAGCTGGGCGCTCGGCTACGACTATCCGCTGTCGAAGCGCACCGACGTCTATGCCGCGTACCTGAACGACAAGTACACGGGCATGTCGACGGGCGATACCTTCGGCGTCGGCATCCGCGCGAAGTTCTAAGCCGCGCGTCCGCCGGAAAGAAAACACCGCGCCTCGTGCGCGGTGTTTTCTTTTCGCACCGACCGAAAGAGCGTCAGCCGATCGCGAGGCGCGCTTTCGCGTCGTCGTATTCGCGCTTCAGGCGTCCGACCAGCTCCGCGACGCTCGGCACGTCTTCCATCAGGCCGACGCCCTGGCCCGCGCCCCAGATGTCCTTCCACGCTTTCGCCTTGCTCGTGCCTTCGGCGAAGTTCATCGCGGTTTTATCGGAGAGCGGCAGCGCGTCCGGATCGAGCCCCGCATTGACGATGCTCTCGCGGATGTAATTGCCATGCACGCCCGTGAAGAGGTTCGTGTAGACGATGTCGGCGGCGGTCGCATCGACGATCGCGCGCTTGTAGTCGTCCAGCGCGTGCGCTTCCTTCGTCGCGATGAAACGCGTGCCCATGTAGGCGAGATCCGCGCCCATCGCTTGCGCCGCGAGAATCGAGCCGCCATTGGCGATGGCGCCCGAGAGCACGATCGGGCCGTCGAACATGCGCCGCACTTCGCCGACGAGCGCGAACGGCGACGTCGTTCCCGCGTGACCGCCCGCGCCCGCCGCGACGAGAATCAGGCCGTCGACGCCCGCTTCGAGCGCCTTCTGCGCGTGCCGCAGATTGATGACGTCGTGCAGCACGATGCCGCCGTACGAATGCACCGCGTCGATCATCTCCCTGACCGGCGCGCGCAGGCTCGTGATGAAGATCGGCACCTTGTGCTCGACGCACACGCGCACGTCCTGTTCGAGCCGCGCGTTCGACTGATGCACGATCTGATTGACTGCGATCGGTCCGATCACGGCATCCGGATGCGCCGCTTTGTGCGCCGCAAGCTCGCTCTGAATCTGCGTGAGCCATTCGTCGAGCATTTCGGCGGGACGCGCGTTCAGCGCCGGAAACGAACCGACGATGCCCGCCTTGCATTGCGCGAGCACGAGTTCCGGATAGCTGACGATGAACATCGGCGAGCCGACGACGGGCAGTGCGAGGTGCTGCAAGATGGCGGGCAGGGCCATGTCACGAATCTCCTGAGTGTGTCCGGGCAGCGTTCAAATCATTCTAGAAACTGGCGCCCGATTCGGCACGCACGATCATTTTCCGGAAAGCGCGGGCATTCGACTATCGAACGATCGTTCGATTATAGGCGCGGCGCCATTTTTGAGATATCCGCCATTTCCCGAGGAAGTATTCGGTTTCGAGGTTTGCGGGGCCGCCGCGCGCCGGCGAGCGGGTGCGCGCGCCTACAATGATCCGCAACGCCACGAACAAGAAAACACCATGTCCTTCGGAGACTACGAATCCTTTCGGGTCAATGCCGGCGCCGATGCCGGGGGCGTCGAAATCGTCGGAATGAAAGGGGGTGACGGGCCGCCGTTGCTGCTCCTGCACGGTCATCCGCAGACGCACGAAATCTGGCACAAATGCGCCGCCGATCTCGCGAAACACTTCACCGTGATCGCCACCGATTTGCGCGGCTACGGCGCCTCGGGCAAACCGAAGAGCGACGCGCGCCACACGCCGTATTCGAAACGCGCGATGGCCGCCGATCAGGTCGCGGTGATGCGCCACTTCGGCTTCGAGCGCTTTCTCGTGTGCGCGCACGATCGCGGCGCGCGCGTCGCGCATCGGATGGCGATGGATTTCCCCGATGCCGTCGATCGCCTGATGCTGCTCGATATCGCCCCGACGCTCGCGATGTACGAAGCCACCGACCGCGAATTCGCGACCGCGTATTTCCACTGGTTTCTGCTGATTCAGCCGTCGCCGCTGCCGGAGTTGCTGATCGGCGGCAATCCGAATGCGTATATCGATCGCGTGATGGGCAATCGGCACGCGGGGCTCGCGCCGTTCGCGCCGCACGCGTTGCAGGCGTATCGCGACGCGCTGGCATCGCCGGGTGCGATTTTCGCGATGTGCGAGGACTATCGCGCGGCGGCGGGCATCGACCTGGAACACGACCGCGCCGATCTCGAACGCGGCATGAAGATCGCGTGTCCGCTGCGCGTGTTGTGGGGCGCGGAAGGCGTGATCGAAAAATGCTTCGATGCGCTCGAAGCATGGCGGCGCGTCGCGCGCGACGTGAGCGGCCGCGCGCTGCCGTGCGGGCATTACATTCCCGAGGAGCAGCCCGACATGCTGCTCGCGGAAATGCTCGCGTTCTTCGAGGCCGATGCGCCTTGAAACCCGCGCCGGCATTGGGTCTTACGCGGATTCAGGTGGCCGTTAAAGATTTGTAGGGAAAGCACCGATGCACGTGAAATAGTGTCGCGCTACGATACGCTGGACGTTGATCACGTCCATATGATTCCGCCGCTTGCCGTAGCTGACAAGCGGCTTTCTTTTTGTGCGCCGCGCGCTTCACGCCGCCGACACGGTCTCGCCGCTCACGGTCACCGAACCGCCGCGCGCCAGTTCCCCGACAATTTTTTCGATGAGCACGCGACGCTCGCCCGATGGCGCGAGCGCGTCGGCGGCGGCACGCATGGCGCGTGCGTGCGTGGTCATCGCGACGAGCGCGTCGAGCGTCATCGTGCGGACTTCCATCAGCTTGAAGACGATCAGCACCTTGAGCGCGTTTTTCGCGTTGCGCGCGGGATCGGCCTGCAGATAATCGAGCCGCGACGAGGCGACGTCGAGCGCGCGGGCGACATCGGTGAAGGGCGCGCCGTGGCCGGGAATCACGATATCGATATCGAGTGTCGAAATCAGTTCGAGCACCGCGCGCTCTTCCGCGAAACCGCTGTCGCCTTCCAGTTCGGGAAAGATCACGCCGAAGCCGTTTTCCCACAACGCGTCCGCGCTGATGAGCACGCGCGTCTCGGGACAGTGGAGCATCAGCGAATGCGGATCGTGGCCGGGCGCGCCGAGCACGTTCCAGTCGAAGCCGCCGAGCGCGAGCGTCGCGCCGTGCTCGATCGTGCCCGTGAAATCGAAGCGGTCGCAGCGCTGGCCGGTCGCGCGAAAGGTGAGCGCGTCTTCGTCCCACGCGCGCACGGCGTGCGCCTCGCTCGCGGGAATCAGCGTGTCGCACGCGTACGTCTGCTGAAGCAGCGCGTTGCCGCCGCAATGATCCGAATGCAGATGCGTATTGACGATCAGATCGAGCGCGCGCGCGCCGAGCGTCCGCTTCACGAGCGCGAGCGTTTGCGGCGCGTGCGATGCGTAGCCTGTATCGACGATCGCGGTGCCTTCGGCGCTTGCGAACAGCACGTTGTTCGACGAGAGCCAGCCGCGCTCGAATACCGTCATCGACTCGGGAAGCGACTCGGGAAGCGTTTTCACGCGGGTTGCTCCAGCGGCATCACGACGATGGTCGCCGTCGCCTTCATCACCGTCTCGCCGAGCTGATTGCGCGCGCCGCCTTCGAGCTTCACGAGATCGCCGTTCAGGCTCGCTTTCCACTTCGCTTCGGTGACGCGCCAGGACATCGTGAGCACGTCGTGCGCCTTCACCGCACGCGTCAGCCGGATGCCGAATTCCAGCCCGAGCGGCTGCGCGTATTGCGAGAAATGCGCGGCGAGCATCGCCATCAGATGCGCGGTGGGCTGCGTGCCCGATGCGATCAGCGTTCCGAAACGGCTCGCGCGCGCATAGGCGTCGTCGTGATGCAAGGGGTTGAGATCGTTGACGAGCGTCGCGAAATGCCTGATCGAATCGGGCGGCAACGCGAGCGTCGCTTCGAACGATTCGCCGATCGTCACGACGCGCGCGCCCTGACGACGGCTCTCGACGCGCGCGAGCACCGCGCGTTTCGCGTCATCGTCATAGGCGGACCACGACGCGATTTCGTCGATGGTGCGAAAGCAGCCGTCGCAAAAGCCCGTTTCCGGATTCATGCGGCACACGTCGACGCACGGCGACGCCACGCCGGTCATGACTCCGCGGTCTCGCGCAACGCGACATCCGCGACCGGCGCGCCGGTCAGCTCGATCAGCTCCTGCGGCGACAAGTTGAACACCGCGTGCGGATGCCCGGCCGCGGCCCACAGGCTTTCGAGCGCGAGCAAGTCTTCGTCGATGAGCGTGACGGGCGTGACCGCATGGCCAATCGGGCACACGCCGCCGATCGCGTAGCCGGTCTTCTCGCGCACGAACTTCGCGTCCGCGCGCGCCAGAGGGCCGACGCGCGCCGCGACCTTCGCTTCGTCGACGCGATTCGCGCCGCTCGCGATCACGAGCACGGGCGCGTCATCCTTCTTGCGGCGAAAGAGAATGGACTTGGCGATCTGCGCGACCGCGCAGCCGAGGCCGGCCGCCGCTTCCGCCGATGTCTTGCCGGTTTCGGGCAGCATCACGACGTCATGCGGATGGCCGCGTTCCTTCAACAAAAGCGCGACGCGGCGCGCGGAATCGGGTAACTGATCGATCATCGTTTTCCTTTGCTGTTCAGACGCAGGCGGCCACGCCGTCGCGCTTTTTCGTGAAGATCGCACGGCCCGCGCGCGACGAACTCGGCTTGCCGATCGCGCGCGAAATGAAATCGCCGATATCGACGAGCTGATCCAGATCGACGCCCGTTTCGATGCCGAGCCCGTTCATCAGATAGACGACGTCTTCCGTCGCGACATTGCCCGTCGCGCCCTTCGCATACGGACAGCCGCCGAGCCCCGCCACCGACGCGTGGAAAATCTCGATGCCTTCGAGCAGCGCCGCATAAATATTGCCGATGGCCTGCCCGTAGGTATCGTGGAAGTGCCCGGAAAGACGCTCGCGCGGAAACACCTTCTGCGCCGCCGCGAGCACTTCGCGCGTGCGTTTGGGCGTGCCGACGCCGATGGTATCGGCGATATCGATTTCGTCGCAGCCGAGCGCCTTCATCCGCTCGACGACATCCACGACCGATTCGATGCTCACTTCGCCCTGATACGGACAGCCGAGCGTGCACGAAATGCTGCCGCGCAGCCGCATGCCCGCGTCCTTTGCGGCCTTCGCGACCGGCTCGAAGCGCGCGATGCTCTCCGCGATGCTGCAATTGATGTTCTTCTGCGAGAACGCCTCGCTCGCCGCGCCGAAAATGACGATTTCATCCGCCTTCGATTCGAGCGCACCTTCGAAGCCGCGCATGTTCGGCGTGAGCACGGAGTAGATCGTGCCCGGACGGCGCTCGATGCCGGCCATGACGGCGGCGGCGTCGGACATTTGCGGCACCCATTTCGGCGACACGAACGATGTCGATTCCACGTTCACCAGACCTGCGCGCGCGAGCCGGTTCACGAGCTCGATCTTGGTTTCGGTGGGCACGAACGCCTTTTCGTTCTGCAGGCCGTCGCGCGGCCCGACTTCGACGATTTTCACTTTTGACGGAATCATGTCTCGCTCCTTGTGATGTGTTCTCAATAGCCGCGCTTGAAATCGACGATGCCGCTGATCGGCTCACCGCGCGCGAGCGCTTTGATCTTGCCGGCGATCTGCACGATGCTTTCCTCGCGCAGCGTTTCCGCCGATATGTGCGGCGTCACCGACACGCGCGGATGCGTCCAGAACGGATGATCCTGCGGCAGCGGCTCGTGGTGGAACACGTCGAGCGTCGCGGCGGCGAGCTGGCCGCTGTCGAGCGCGGCGAGCAGATCGGCATCGACGAGATGCGGGCCGCGCGCCACGTTCACGAGATACGCGCCGCGCGCGAGCTTGCCGAACGTGCGCGCGTTCAGAATGCCTTCGGTGTCCGGCGTGTGCGGCAGCAGGTTGATGAGCATGTTCACGCCGTCGAGGAACGCGTCGAACTTGTCCGCGCCCGCGTGGACGTGCACGCCTTCGATCGTCTTCGGCGAGCGGCTGTAGCCGCGCACCGGCACGCCGAGCTTCAGCAATCCCTTCGCGACTTCCGCGCCCAGCACGCCGAGCCCGAGCACGCCGACCGTGAATGACTCACGCGCGTGCTGCGGCCGCTTTTCCCAGCGGCGTTCGCGTTGCAGCGCGTCGTATTCGTCGAAGCGGCGCAGGTAGCGCAGCGCGCAGTACGTCGCGTATTCGACCATCTGCTGCGCCATGCCGGTGTCTTCGAGACGCACGAGCTTCGCGTTCGGCGGCAGCGTGCCGGGTTCCTTGCGTTCGACGTCCAGAATGGCATCGACGCCCGCGCCGAGATTGAACACAGCCTGAAGATCGGGCCGATTCGCGAAGAGCTCGCGCGGCGCGCGCCAGACGATCGCGTAATCGGCGGGCGCCGTGTCGCCCGGCTCCCACACGCGCAGGTCGGCATCCGGCAGCTCGCGTCGCAGGCCGCCGAGCCACGCGTCGATATCGGCGCCCTTTTCGTAGAAGATGATTTTCATGGCCGCGTGTGTATTAGCTCGCGTGTTGGTGTCCGCAGCCGCGCCCGGTTTCCTGCGCGCCGACGTTCTGCGCCGCTTCCGCGCGCATGCCGAGCCGCTCGATCAGCTTGCGGTCCGCTTCGGCTTGCGGGTTGCTCGTCGTCAGAAGCTGGTCGCCGTAGAAGATCGAGTTCGCGCCCGCCGCGAAGCACAGCGCCTGCAACGCCTCGTCCATCTGCTCGCGGCCGGCGGACAGACGCACCATCGCTTTGGGCATCGTGATGCGCGCGACCGCGATCGTGCGCACGAACTCGAACGGATCGAGCGCGTCGATGCCGGTGAGCGGCGTGCCCGCGACTTGCACGAGATTGTTGATCGGCACCGACTCCGGATACGGCTCCATGTTCGCGAGCTGCGAGATCAGCCCGGCGCGCTCGCGTCGCGATTCGCCCATCCCGACGATCCCGCCGCAACACACATTGATGCCCGCGTCGCGCACGTGTTCGAGCGTGTCGAGGCGATCCTGGTACGTGCGCGTCGAGATGATCTGGCCGTAGAACTCCGGCGATGTATCCAGATTGTGGTTGTAGTAATCGAGGCCGGCATCGCGCAGACCTTGCGCCTGATGCGCTTCGAGCATGCCGAGCGTCACGCAGGTTTCGAGGCCCATCGCCTTCACGCCGCGGATCATGTCCTTGATCGGCTCCAGATGGCGATCCTTCGGATTGCGCCACGCCGCGCCCATGCAGAAGCGCGTCGCGCCGTTCGACTTCGCGACTTCGGCGGCCTTCAGCACTTCGTCGACGTCCATCAGCTTTTCGGCTTTCAGGCCGGTGTCGTGATGCACCGACTGCGGGCAGTACGCGCAGTCTTCCTCGCAGCCGCCGGTCTTGATCGACAGCAGCGTGGAGAGCTGCACCGCGTTCGGATCGAAGTGCTCGCGATGCACGGTCTGCGCGCGGTAAAGCAGATCGTTGAACGGCAACGCGTACAGCGCGACGACATCGGCGACGCGCCAGCGCTGCATTGGCTGCGGCGTGGCCTTGGAAGTGGTCTCAGTGGCGATGTGCTGTGTCATGAATTCAATCCTTTCGATGAAGCGGGTGAGTCAGAAGGCCGATATCGAGCGAATCGGCGGCGCGCGAGGCATCGGCTGCCGCGAAATGCGGAATCACGCCGATGAGCGGCGCCTCGATACGTCGTTTGAGCGTTGCGATGTTTTCGTCGGGATACAGCATATTCGGATCGACGCGATTCGCGACCCAGCCCGCGAGCGTCAGTCCGCGCGCGGCGATGGCTTCGACCGTCAAGAGCGCATGGCTGATGCAGCCGAGCCGCATGCCGACGACGAGCACGACCGGCAGATTCAGCGCGACGGCGAGATCGGCGGTGTCGTGCGTGTCGTCGAGCGGCACGCAAAAACCGCCGACGCCTTCCACCACGACGATATCCGCTTGTGTCATCGCGACGTGATGCGCGTCGACGATGCGCCCGATGTCCAGAGCGATGCCCTCGCGCGCCGCCGCGATATGCGGCGCGATCGGCTCGCGCATCATGAACGGCGTGCGGATGTCGTCGGGCAGCGCGACGTTTGCGGCGGCATCGAGCTGATCGGCGTCTTCGTTGTGCAGCACGCCGTCGCGCAGCACGGCGCCCGACGCGATCGGCTTCATCGCGGCGGCGCGCAGGCCCGCGCGCGCGAAGCCGTGCAGCAGCGCGCAGGAGACGAACGTCTTGCCGATTTCCGTATCGGTTCCGGCGACGAATATCGATAAAGCGGTCATAGCGTATTCAATGCGTTCAATGCGTGATCGAGCCGCGCGAGATCGTCCTCGCTGTGCGCGGCGGAAAGCGAAATGCGCAGGCGCGACGTGCTGGCGGGCACGGTCGGCGGACGGATCGCGGGCACCCAGAGACCGTGCTTGTCGAGCGCGGCGGCGATTTCCAGCGTTTCGTCGTTGCCGCCGATCACGAGCGGCTGCACGGCGGTAAGCGAATCGACGGGCATCCAGCGCGTGCGTTTCAACATCGCGCGCGTGGTGTCGATGAGCGATGCGAGATGCGCGCGCCGTGCGTCGCCTTCATCGCCGGCAATGATCTCGATGCTCTTCGACACCGCATGCGCGACCGCCGGCGCCGACGCCGTCGTGAAGATATACGGACGTGCGCGCTGAATCAGCCATTCGATGACCGTCTCATGCGCCGCGACGAACGCGCCCGACACACCCGCCGCCTTGCCGAGCGTGCCGACATAGACGAGATGCGGCGAGCGCAACGCGTAATGCGCGAGTGCGCCGCGTCCTTGCGGGCCGAGCACGCCGAAGCCGTGCGCGTCGTCGACGATGAGCCACGCGCCGTACTTCTCCGCCAGTTCGACGAGACGCGCGAGCGGCGCGATATCGCCGTCCATGCTGAACACGGTGTCGGTGACGATGAGCTTCGTCGCGGCTTCATCGCGCGAGGCGTCGAGCATGGCGTCGAGCGCGTCCATGTCCGCGTGCGGATAGATCTGCGTTTCCGCGCGCGACAGACGCACGCCGTCGATCAGCGATGCGTGGTTGAGCGCATCGGAGAACACGAGCGTGCCGCGTCCGGCCAGCGCCGTGACGACCGCGAGGTTCGCCATGTAGCCGGTGCTGAAGTAGAGCGCGCGCGGGTTGTCGACGAAACCGCCCGAGAACGCGGCGAGATCGTCTTCCAGTTTCGCGTGCGCGCGTGAATGCCCGCCGAGCAGATGCGAGCCGCCGCTGCCCGCGCCGAAGAGCGACGCGCCTTCCGCGAGCGCCGCGCGGATCGCTTCGTGCGCGGCGAGGCCGAGATAGTCGTTGCTCGCGAAACCGATGATCTCGCGGCCATCGACGGTCATATGCGCCGAACACGCGCCGTCGATGGTCTTGCGCCGGCGGCGCAGGCCGCGCGCGTCGATATCGGCGAGACCTTGTTTCAGCGTGTCGTACAACGCCTGCGATGTGTGCTTCATGCGGCATCCCCGGCAAGCGTGGCGTCGAGCGTGTCGCGCGTGCGTTGGGCGAGCAGCAGCAGTTCGTCGTCGGTGAGGATGTACGGCGGCATCATGTAGACCGTCGTGCCGATGGGCCGCATCAGCAGTTCGCGCTGCAACGCGTTCGCGAAGAAGCGGCGCGAGAAGGTCTTGTCGTCGATGTCGGCGTCGAACGCGAAGATCGTGCCGCAATGGCGCAGGTTCTTCACGCGTTCGTGCTTGCCGAAGTGCGCGCGCAACGTCTCGCCCAGCAGCGCCGATTTGCGTCTGTTTTCGGCGAGCACGTTCGCGCTTTCGAACAGATCGAGCGTCGCGAGCGCGGCGCGGCACGCGAGCGGATTGCCCGTGTACGAATGCGAATGCAGGAAGCCGCGCGTCACGTCGTCGTCGTAGAAGGCGGCGTAGATGTCGTCGCGCGTCAGGACGATCGAAAGCGGCAGGTAACCGCCGCTGATGCCCTTCGACAGGCACATGAAATCCGGCCAGATGCCCGCCTGCTCGCACGCGAAAAAAGTGCCGGTGCGCCCGCAGCCGACCGCGATTTCATCGGCGATCAGATGCACGCCGAATTCGTCGCACAACGCACGCAGACGCGTGAGATACGGCGCGTCGTACATCGCCATGCCAGCCGCGCACTGCACGAGCGGCTCGACGATGACCGCCGCGAGCGTCGACGCGCGTTGCTCGAAGAGCGCGCGCATCGCGGCGATGGCTTCATCGACGCCGACCGCCGCCGGCGACGCGACCACATGCGCGTGACGGATCAGCGGATCGTATGCGTCCTTGAAAATGGCGACGTCGGTCACGCCGAGCGCGCCGATCGTTTCGCCGTGGTAGCTGTTCGCGAGGCACGCGAACTCGCGTTTCTCGCTCTGGCCGCGATTGCGCCAGCAGTGAAAGCTCATCTTCAGCGCGATTTCGACCGCCGATGCGCCATCGGACGCGAAAAACGCATGACCGAGCGTGCGCTGCGTGAGCGACGAAAGGCGCTCGGCCAGCTCGACGGCGGGCGCGTGCGTGCAGCCCGCGAGCATCGCGTGTTCGAGCGTGTCGAGCTGATCCTTGAGCGCGCGGTTGATGTCGTCGTTCGCGTGGCCGAAGAGGTTCACCCACCACGAGCTGATTGCATCGAGATAGCGACGGCCTTCGTGGTCGTAGAGCCACGCGCCCTTGCCACGCGCGATCGGCACGAGCGGCACGCGCTCGTGATGTTTCATCTGGCTGCACGGATGCCACACGGCCGCGAGCGAGCGGGCAACCCAATCCTGATTGGCTTCTGTGTTCAAAAACGGCTCCCAGGCACGCGTGCGCGACGCGGGCCGGATACTTCGGGCAGACGCCGGGACGCCTGCGTTACGGGGAAGACTGCGAACAAACTGCGCGAGTCAATTATCCCTAAAACGTGGCCAACCTTCCGTAATCGGAAGGTTTTTTGAGCGTGCGTGCACGCGCAATGGAAATGCGAAAACGCGCTATCGCGTGCAACGTCGGTCAACTGGAAGCGTTAAGGTGCGATCGACGCAAAAACGCCGGCGCGAAGGCCGGCGTTCTCAGCAAGCGGAAAAACGGTTTTAGCGCGATGCGGTCTGCGTGCCGGCCACCTGATCGTGCCAGACGACGCGATTGTTCACCGCGTAGAGGCGGCACGGATCGGCGCTCTGCTTCTGGCAACTCGCGATGGCGACCGACATCGGATCGTCGCCGCCTTCGGCCCACGACCACGCGCCCGAATCGGACACGGCGAACGCGCGGCTCGAATACTGCGAAAGAAAGTTGCGGTAACCTGCACGGCCGTTTTCATCGACGAACGGAACGGCCTGCACGGAATCGAGGTCCGCGAAATGGGTCGCGTCCGGCATATTCGGCTCGGACACCTGATACTGCACGGCGGTCGGCATGCCGATCTGCGCGAGGAAGGCCTTCACGCGCGGCCACCAGATCTGCACGCCGTCGCGATCGCCGACGAGCCGGTGCGCGTCGTTCTTGTAGGTGCCGAAATCGACCATGTTCGCGCGCGCGCCGTGCGCGGTGAACGCGGTGAACATCTGCGCGGACAGATCGCCTTGCCAGACCGAATCGTTGTCGCCGTAGAGCCACAGCGACGGCAGGCGCACGTTCTGGCCGTAGTCGCCGAACGCGTTGACGAGATTCTTCTGCCAGCCCGTGCATTCGTCCTGACGCAGGCCGCCCGAGAAGTTGATGAGACCGCGCACGCCCGGCGCCGCGACCGCATCGCGCGCGCCGTAGGCGATGGTCGTCAGCCCGCCGTGCGACGTGCCCGCGACGACGATATGCGTCTTGTCGACGTAAGACTGCGCGCTCATGTAAGCGACGGTCGCGGCGACGTCCTGCGCCTGCGCGAAACCGTTCGCCTCGACATCGCAGCCGTGGCCGGTGTAGTCGCCGCCCGAGCCCGCGAAGCCGCGGCGGTTCGGCACGACGACGACATAACCGTGACGCACGAATTCACGCGCGAGCGCGACCGGGCGGTTGCGCGGTTGCGCGTGCGAATCGCCGGGGAGCTTGCCGTGATTGAAGACGATCATCGGGAACGGACCGGCGCCGTCCGGCTTGAACACCGTGGTTTCGAGCGAGATGTCGGCTTCGGGAATCTGGACGACGCTTTCGTTCAGTCCATTGGCGACGACGGGGAGGCCCGCGTCGAGCGAATCGGGAATGCGGGAAAGCGGCTGGCCGAACGCGGCTGCCTGGAGGCCTTCGGTTTGACGTACGCCGCCGATCGGTTCGGCACGCACGGCGGACGTGACGAGCGATGCCGCGAGCGCGCACATCATGCTGCATCCGACCAACCAGGTTCTGATCGCCATCCGTGAACTCCGACTGCGCTTCCAAAAAGACGTGGATACCGCGTGGCCCCGAACGTCAATTTTTGAAGTCACAAACCTATCGCGCTGCTCGATTTGAGCAGTATCGGCTGCGGGTTCCGGGAGTCATGCCCGGAAAAGGCATGACAATTGGCTTCAAAACGGGGCTTCGCTGCGAGTGTCCGGGCACGGGAATGACTGCGCCCTGACGTGAACAGAGATTAACCGTTCAAAATTGCACTGCACAATAAGTGGTACCCCGTAACTGTTTAATCTGAAAGGAAATTCTTAGGAAATTAATACCGCGTGCCACCGCATATTTCTTAAAGAATTATTTACTTTTCTTTTATCTGACCATCGACGTAAATCCAGTCGCCCGCATTGTTGCGCATGAAGCGGCTGGCTTCGTGCAGTCGATGCGCGCGCCCGTCGACCTTGTAGCGGGCGACGAACTCGACCTCTTCGTGGTTCGCGTCGATCGGCGTGTGGCGTTTGATCTGCAAGCCGAGCCAGCGCGTGCCGGCGTCGGAGGCGTCGAGATCGGGCGGGCAGGTCGATTCGGCCCAGGTCGCGCGCAAATACGCGGTGTCGCCGAGCACGTAGGCGGTGTAGCGCGAGCGCATCAGTTCCATCGCGTCAGCGGGCTTTTCGCCGCCTTCGATGAATCGTCCGCAACACGCTTCGTAGCGCGGCGCGCGCGCATTTGCGCGCTGATCGGGCGCGGCGCCGCCGCAGGGACAGTCCACCGGCTTCATTGATCGACACCCGGCATCTCGACGTGACGCGGCTGGCTGCGCACGCGTTCGAGCCACGCGCGGATCGCGGGATAGCGCGACAGATCGACGTTCGCTTCGTCCGCGACGTGCGTGTATGCGTACAGCGCGATATCCGCGACGGTGTAGCGCTCGCCGACGAAAAACGTGCGCGTCGCGAGATGCTGCTCCATCACGTCGAGCGCGCGATACGAGCCGGCGATTTTTTCGGGCAGACGGGCGTCGCCGGGATTTTTCTGAAATTGCAGGATGAACCGCGCCACCGCGACATACGGCTCGTGGCTGTACTGCTCGAAGAACATCCATTGCAGCACTTGCGCGCGTTCGAGCCGGTCATCGGGCAGGAGCGGCGTGCCGTCGGCGAGATAGCAGAGGATCGCGCCGGATTCGGCGAGCGTCGTGTTTTCGTCGATGACGAGCACCGGCACCTTGCCGTTCGGATTGAGCCGTCTGAACTCGCCGGTGCGTGTGGCGCCGTTCATCATGTCGACTTCGTGCCAGACGTAAGGCTGGCCAAGCTGTTCGAGGACGAGCCGAACCTTGTAGCAGTTGCCCGATGGGGACACGCCGTGTACCTGATAACTCACATTCGCTCCTTTCTCACCATTCCAGTTTCGTTCCGTCGTACTGCACGAAGGTCCCGTTGAATGCGTCGTGCATCGCGCCCGCCTCGGCGATCACCGCGCGCATGCCCGACACGCTGTGCGCGACGTCGATCGCCGCCGACGGCCCGCCCATTTCCGTGCGCACCCAGCCCGGATGCAGCGCGATGCACGCCGAATGCCGCGTTTCCAGCGACGCCACCTTCAGCGCCGAATTGAGCGCCGCCTTGCTCGCGCGATACAGCCAGCCGGTCGTGCCGCTCGCCCCGCCGATACTGCCCATCTTGCTCGACACGACCGCGAGCACGCCGCTCGCGGCATCGGTGAGCGGCAGAAGCACGGGAATCAGTTGCATGGGGCCGCGCACGTTGGTGTGCATGACCTGATCGAAGTCTTCGGGGCCGATCGTTTCGACGCCTTCGGTGCGCGGTCCGTACACGCCCGACACGACGATCGCCACGTCCAGCTTTTCCTCGTCGAGCTGCCACGCGAGCGCGGCGATCTGCTCGGGCTGCGTGACGTCGAGGGAGAAGGTTTGCGCGCCCATCGCGTCGAGCGCGGAAAGCGAGGTTTTGTCGCGGGCGGTGGCGAGCACGCGCCAGCCGTCACGACAGTATTCGCGTGCGAATTCGTGGCCGAGGCCGCGCGACGCGCCGACGATCAGTACCGTTTTCATGAGCGACATGTTCCTTGTGTGAACAGATGAAGATGACTATAACGCGCGACCCGCTGTCGCGGATCAACCGCCGGCCTTTCGGCTAATGTTGTGCGCTTTCAACCAGTAAGACCGGAAAGATGATGCAAACCGATGTCGTGATCGTCGGCGCGGGGCCGGCGGGCCTGTGTCTCGCGAATGCGCTGAGTGGCGCGGGTTTGTCGATCGTGCTCGTCGAGCAGCAAAGCGTCGACGCGCTGCGCGAGCCCGCGTTCGACGGACGCGAGATCGCGATGACACAGAAATCCGTCGCGTTTCTGAAGACGCTCGGCGTGTGGGAGCGCATCGATGCGCACGCGAAATCGCAGCTCGCCGACGCGCGCGTCTTCAATGGTTCGTCGACGTTCGCGCTGAAGATCGGACATGCGCTATCGGGTCACGCGGAGCTTGGATGGCTCGTGTCGAATCATCTGATCCGGCGCGCCGCGTTCGACGCGCTCGAGCCTCTTCGCGCAGCGGGCGCGGATATCCGCATCATGGCATCGGAGCGCGTGATCGATGTCGATACCGATGCCTGCGGCGCGCGCGTGCGGCTCGAAAGCGGCGCGACGATCGCGGCGCAGCTCGTCGTCGCGGCGGACAGCCGTTTCTCCGCGACGCGCCGCATGATGGGCATCGCCGCCGACATGCACGATTTCGGCAAGTCGATGCTGGTCTGCTGCATGACGCACGACAAGCCGCACGATCACGCGGCGTGGGAGTGGTTCGGCCACGGGCAGACGCTCGCGCTGCTGCCGATGAATCCTGATCCGGAAAGCGGCGCGCACCGGTCGTCGGTGGTCGTGACGCTGGAGGCGCGCGACATCGATCGATTGAGCCAGCTCGATGCGGACGCCTTCGATCGCGAGATCGAACGCCGTTTCGAGCGCCGGCTTGGTGCGATGTCGCTGCGCACGACGCGGCATGTGTATCCGCTGGTGTCGGTTTATCCGAAGCGCTTCGTGGCGAAGCGTTTCGCGACAGTCGGCGATGCGGCGGTCGGCATGCATCCGGTGACGGCGCATGGGTTCAATTTCGGGCTGGCGGGCATCGAGATGCTGTCCCGGTCGATCCGCGATGCGCGCGCGGCAGGGTTCGATATCGCCGGCGATGCGCTGCTTGCGCGCTATGAGCAGACGCATCGGCAGGACACGCGGCCGCTTTATCTGATCACGCGATTCATCACGGAGGTCTATACGCATGACTCGCTGCCGGCGCGCATCGCGCGTGATGCGATGTTGCGGATCGGAGAAACGTTGACGCCGTTCAAGCGCGCCGTGGCGATGTCGCTCGCGGGAAGATGAGCGGTCGTTTGCGGAAATTCCTATATCTTTCGGATGAGTAGGGATGCTGATGAAGTTGGAGTAAAGTCTCGCTGTTCGCAACGCTCAGCAAGGAGGAAAGCCATGCGCGAATTCAAGATCATTCAAGGAGAGTTACCGTCGAATATCGACCCGGAATGGCTCAAGGAGATCCAGGAATATTCGGCACGACGCAGCGAAATCGAGGCAGAGGTGCGAAGGCAGATGGGCGAGCCGGACGATGACGATGACGTGGGCTTCATCGACGCGCTGTTGAGTTTTCCGAAGATCGACTGCGAGGACGCCATCTTCGATCGTCATGCCGACAACGGAGCGTCCGATGTTTCTGGCTGATACGAATGTCATCAGCGAGACCAGACGGGAAGAGCGCGCGAACGAAGGTGTTCGCGCGTTTTTTGAGGATGCCAGACGAAGACGGAAAAAAATATACCTGTCCGTCGTCACTGTCGGCGAACTTCGACGTGGGGTCGATTCGCTGCGCCACAGGGGCGACGCCCCGCAGGCAGAGAATATGGAGGCGTGGCTGAGGGGTGTCCTTCGCAGCTATGACAAGAAGATCGTGCCCGTGGACAGGAGGATCGGAGAATTGTGGGGACGTCTTCGTGCGCGGCATCCGGAGCCTGCGGTAGACAGGCTCATTGCGGCAACGGCCCTGGCTCGCAATCTGACGGTGGTCACGCGCAATGTCAGGGATTTCGAGACTGTGGGCGTCAAAATGATTAACCCCTTCGAATAGCAACGAGAGCCGGCCCGGCGCGCAACGCGCGGACCGGCCCGAAGCCATCAAAGAAGCTCGACGCCCATCGCCGTCGCTTCCCCGCCACCGATACACAAGCTCGCGACACCGCGCTTCAAGCCGCGCGTCTTCAACGCGCCCAGCAACGTCACCAGAATCCGCGCCCCGGATGCCCCGATCGGATGTCCGAGCGCGCACGCGCCGCCATTCACATTGACCTTGTCGTGCGGCAGATCGTGATCGCGCATCGCGGCCATCGTCACGACGGCGAAGGCTTCGTTGATCTCGTAGAGATCGACATCGCCCGCGCGCCAGCCGTTCTTCTCGAGGAGCTTGCGGATCGCACCGACGGGCGCCGTCGTGAACAACGCCGGCTGCTGCGCGAACGTGCTATGCCCGACGACACGCGCAATCGGCGTCACGCCGAGCCGCGAGGCCGTCGACTCGCGCATCATCACGAGCGCCGCCGCGCCATCCGAAATCGACGACGAATTCGCCGCCGTGACCGTGCCGTCCTTCGCGAACGCCGGCTTGAGCGTCGGAATCTTCTCGATGTTCGCCTTGAACGGCTGCTCGTCGCGCTCGATGACCGTATCGCCCTTTCTGCCCTGCACGGTGACCGGCGCGATTTCCCACTTGAACGAGCCATCGTCGTTCGCGCGTTGTGCGCGTCGCAGCGATTCGACCGCGAACGCATCCTGCGACTCGCGCGAGAACGCATACGACGACGCGCATTGCTCCGCGAACGTGCCCATCAGACGGCCTTTCTCGTACGCGTCTTCGAGGCCGTCGAGGAACATGTGATCGAGCACCTGTCCGTGGCCCATGCGCATGCCGCCGCGCGCTTTCGGCAACAGATACGGCGCGTTCGACATGCTTTCCATGCCGCCCGCGACGATCACATCGACCGAACCGGCGAGCAGCATGTCATGCGCGAACATCGCCGCGCGCATGCCGGAGCCGCACATCTTGTTGATGGTCGTGCAGCCGGTGGCAAGCGGCAGGCCGGCGCCGAGCGCCGCCTGACGCGCGGGCGCCTGGCCTTGTCCCGCGGGCAGCACGCAGCCCATGATGGCTTCGTCGATCTGGTCGGGTTTCACGCCCGCGCGTTCGACCGCCGCCTTGATAGCGGCCGCGCCGAGTTGCGGCGCGGTGAGCGACGCGAAATCGCCCTGAAACGCGGCCATCGGCGTGCGTGCCGCCGACACGATGACGATCGGATCTTTCTGTGTCTCACTCATGTTTCAGCTCCTTGATGACGCCTTTGATCACTTCGGGAACGTCGCCCAGACGCGCCGCATCGGACGCGAGGACATCGTTCTCCGCGGAATGCGCGCCGCTGCGGCTCATCGCGGCAATGCACGACCGGTACACCGGATCGATCTCCCCCGGTGCGCTGATCATCATGCCCATGTTGCGCAGGCGGCCGTCGTGCACGCCGTAGGTCCAGCCGTGCACGGTGAGTTCCTGTCCGCGCGCCCATGCATCGTCGACGATGGTCGTGCGGCACACGTTGACGGTCTGCTCGATCGTGTTCAGCTCGACGAGCCGGCGATGCCGCGCGTCGCCCACGGGCCATTCGTCGAGCAACGCGCCATGCTTTTCGCGCACGTCCTCGACGTGGCGCAGCCAGTTATCGGCGAGACCGACGCGCCGCCCGACGAGCGCCGCGCCCACGCCCGAGCAGCCGTAATGGCCGACGACCATGATGTGCTTCACCTTCAGCACTTCGACGGCGAACTGGATCACCGACAGACAGTTGAGGTCGGAGTGCACGACCACGTTCGCGATATTTCTGTGCACGAACACTTCGCCCGGCGGCAAGCCGATGATCTGGTTCGCGGGCACGCGCGAATCCGAGCAGCCGATCCACAGATATTCGGGCGCCTGCTGATGCGCGAGGCGCTCGAAGAATTCGGCGTCTTCGCCCAGCTTGCGCTCGACCCATTGCTGGTTGTTCGCGAACAGATGGGCGAGGGGATTCGAAGCGTTGTTGTTGTCGTCGTTGTGGTTCATGTTCAAAAGTCAAAGCATGACGGCGCGCTCAGGCGGCGCGCGCGTCTGTTCGACCGGGCTCGCCGAAACGCTCCGGATAGCGGATGCAGAATCGGATGTCCCGGTCATAGGGAAAGAAATCGGCGAGTTCGCCGCGCAGCAACTGTTCCTTGTGATGCTGCCAGAGCGCGGGATCGAAGAAATCCGCGTGATGTCGCATGAACGCTTCGCGCACGCGCGGATCGCCGAGCAGAAACGTGCCGTACGTTTCGGGAAAAATGTCGTGCGGACCGACGGTATACCACGGTTCGCCCGACAACTCGTCTTCCTCGTTGCGCGGCGCAGGCACGCGGCGCACGTTGCAATCGGTCAGATACTCGATTTCGTCGTAGTCGTAGAACACCACGCGACCATGCCGCGTCACGCCGAAGTTCTTGTACAGCATGTCGCCGGGAAAGATGTTGGCCTGGATCAACTGTTTGATCGCATCGCCGTATTCCTTGATGCCGTGATCGATTTCGTCGGCGTTGCCGTTCTGGAGGAAGAGATTGAGCGGCACCATGCGGCGCTCGATATACACATGCCGGATCACGAGATTGTCGCCCTCGTATTCGATCATCGAGGGCGCGTCTCGTTCGAGTTCGCGGATGAGCGCATCGTCCAGCCGCGCGACGGGCAGCGCGACGCTCGAATATTCGAGCGTATCGGCCATGCGGCCGAGGCGATCGTGCCGCTTCACGAGCTGATACTTGTCCTGGATCTTCTGGCGCGTGGTTTCCTTCGGCGGCGGAAACGCGTCCTTGATGAGCTTGAACACATACGGAAAAGACGGCAGCGTGAAGACGATCATCACGAGTCCCTTGATGCCGGGCGCGACGATGAACTTATCGCTCGAATGCGACAGATGGTGCAGCAAGTCGCGATAAAAATCGTTCTTGCCCTGCTTCTGCAAACCGACCGACGTATAGATTTCGGCCTTCGGCTTGCGCGGCATGATCGTGCTCAGGAACTGCACGAACGCGGATGGCACTTCCATGTCGACGAGAAAATACGAGTGCGAGAAGCTGAAGATGATGAGCACCTGCTCGCGCGAAAGCAGCACCGTATCGAGCGCGAGCAGTCCGGGCTTCGTATGCCGGACCGCGATGGCGAAGGGCAAGAGCGCATCGCCATTGATGATGCGCCCGACGACATACGCCGCCTTGTTGCGAAAGAACAGCGACGAAAGCACGTGAATCTGAAAGTTCGGCGCGGGCGTGATGTCGCCGAAGGCATCGCGCAACGCCTGCATCACGCACTGCACGTCGCGCGGCAAATCCTCGAACGGCGGCTCCAGCTGAAAGTTCGTGACAATGCGCTCGAGCGTCGCGTCGAGGCCGTCCTTCTCCGGGTAATACGCGCGATACGTGGGCTTCGCGGCGGGTTCGTCGTTCTCGATGTACTCGGTCGAAATGGCCGGCCGCACGAAGATGAAATCGTTGTTGAAGTACGAGCGATGCAGAATCTTGCAGCACACGGAATTGAAGAACGTTTCCGCGCATTCGGGTTGACGGTGCGTCGTCAGCAAGCCGATGTAATGCAGCTTGATCTGTTGCCAGACGTCGTCGTCGATATTCTCCGCGTCGTACTCGTCTTCGAGCGCCGTCACGCATTCCGCGACGCGATCGTCATACGACGCGATGCGATCGCGCGCGAGCTGTTGCATCGCGAGCCATTCGCCGCGCTCGAAGAGACCTTTCGCCTCGATCGCCGCTTCGCGGAACACGCGGTAATGATGCTCGAAGCCGTCGAGGATCGTCTTGGCGACATCGAAGCCGATTTGCGACGAGAGCAGCTTGGGGAAATGATTCATGTCGACCCTGCGCTTCGTGTTTGGACGTCACGTCATGCCGCTTTGGGTTTGCGCGCGCGCTTCTCGGCTCCCGCCGCGAGCAGCGCACGGCCTTGCTCCTCGTAGGCGGAGAGTTCGGCGAGCGTCGTGTTCAGATCTTCGAGCTGACGCTGGAGCACTTCGCGATGCGCCGCGATCGTATCGACGAAAGCCTGCAATTGCGCGGCGGTGCCGGTGGGCGAATCGTAGAGATCGAGCAGCGTGCGGATTTCCGACAGCGTGAAACCGAGGCGCTTGCCGCGCAGCGTAAGCTTGAGGCGCGTGCGATCGCGCGCCGAATACACGCGCCGCAGACCGTTCGAGCCTTCGCGCTTCGGCGCGAGCAGGCCCTGATCTTCGTAGAAGCGAATGGCGCGCGGCGTGATGTCGAACTCGCGCGCCAGTTCGGTGATCGTGTAATGCGTCGGTTGAGTCATCGCGGGCCGGCAGCGCAATTGCGCGCGCAACGTTAGAATGGGCGTTTACGTTATCGTCAACTTGGCCAAATTGCAACGCGGCGCAAACCCGGAGGCAGGAACCGCATGAACGAACTCGAACGACAGCTCGACTATGTTTTCGCCGATGCCCTGCCCGAATCGGGCGGCGTCAAGGAAGTGGCGCCGGGTGTGCTGTGGCTGCGCATGCCTTTGCCGTTCGCGCTCGATCACATCAACCTCTGGCTGCTCGCGGATGAAATCGATGGCGTGAAGGGCTGGACCGTCGTGGATTGCGGCATTTCGAACGACGCGATCCGCGCGAACTGGGAGCGCGTGTTCGATTCCGTGCTCGACGGCTTGCCGGTGCTGCGCGTGATCGTCACGCATTGCCATCCGGATCATCTGGGACTCGCCGACTGGATCTGCAACGGCGGCGACAAGAATCGCTGGAACGTGCGACTGTGGATGTCGCTCGGCGAATACGCGATGGGCCGTGTAATGGCCGCCGGCGACGGCTCCAACGCGGGCGGCGAGCGCGCGGCGGCGCATTTCGCGGCGCACGGTTTGACCGACGAAGCCTCGCTCGACGCGCTGCGTAAGCGCGACAGCTATTACCCGGCGCTCGTGCCGTCGATTCCGGCGGAATATCGGCGCATTCGCAACGGCGACGTCATTCGTATCGGCGCGCGAAACTGGGAAGTCGTGTCGGGCTATGGCCATTCGCCGGAGCACAGCGCGCTCTTCTGCGCGGCCGACACACTGCTCATTTCCGGCGACATGGTGTTGCCGCGCATCTCGACGAACGTGTCGGTGTTCGCGGTCGAGCCGGAAGGCAATCCGCTCGCGCTGTATCTGGAATCGCTTGGCCGCTACGAAACGATGCCCGCCGATACGCTCGCATTGCCCTCGCACGGCAAGCCGTTTCGCGGCGTGAAGACGCGCATCGGGCAATTGCGCGAGCATCATCGCGCGCGGCTGGCGGAAGTGCGCGACGCGTGTGCGGAAAAGCCATGCAGCGCCGCCGATATCGTGCCGATCATGTTCAGGCGCAAGCTCGATATTCATCAGATGACATTCGCGCTCGGCGAAGCGCTCGCGCATCTGAACTTGCTTTGGCTCGATGGCACGTTGAAACGTCAGACCGGCGACGATGGCGTGATCCGCTTCGCGCCGGCCTGATCTCGCTTACTGCACGGACACCGCGCCGAAATTCACGCGCCCGAACGGACTCACGCTATACCCGCTGACGTTCGCGCGTGTGAGCGCCGCCGCCGTCGGATAGACGAGCGGAATCCACAGCGCCTGATCGTGGATGATCTTCTGCGCGTCGACATACGCCTTCGTGCGTTTGGCGATATCGGCGGTCGACTTGCCATCGGCGATGAGCTTGTCCAGTTGCGGATCGCAATAGCGCGCGAAGTTGATGCCCGACTTCACCGCATTGCAACTGAAGAGCGGCGACATGTAGTTGTCCGGGTCGCCGTTGTCGCCGGCCCAGCCCATGAAGAGCATGTCATGCTGACCTTGTTTGGCCTGCTTGATCAGCTCGCCCCATTCGATCACTTTCACCTGCGCCTTCACGCCGATCTTCGCGAGATCGGCTTGCAGCAGTTCCGCGCCCGCCTTCGGATTCGGATTCAGCACGCTGCCGTTCGGGCGCACCCAGATCGTCGTGTCGAAGCCGTTCGGGAAACCCGCGTCGGCGAGCAGCTTCTTCGCATCGGCCGATGAATACTTGTACGCCGCGATGTTCTTGTCGTAGCTCCACGTGTTCGGCGGATACGGATTCACGGCAGCCGTGGCGGTGTTCTCGAACACGGTCTTCATGTACGTCGTGCGATCGAACGCCATGTTGATCGCCTGGCGCACCTTCGGATTGTCGAGCGGCTTCTTCTCCGTGTTGAGCGCGACGAACGCCGTCATGAAAGCCGGCGCTTCGCTCACTTTCAGCGACTTGTCCTTCTTCGCGTCGATGACATCCTGCGGCTTCGGCGACAGCGCGATCTGGCATTCGCCCGCCTTGATCTTCTGCGCGCGCACGGCCGCATCGGGCGTGATCGCGTAGATCAGCCGGTCGATCTTCGGCTTCGCGCCCCAGTACGACGGATTCACGTCGTAGCGGATGACCGAATCCTTCGTGTAGCTTTTCAGCATGAACGGGCCGGTGCCGATCGGCTTGCTGTTCAGATCGACCTGCTGGTTCGCCTTCAGCAGCTTGTCCGCATATTCCGATGAATAGATCGATGCGAAGCCCATCGTGAGGATCGGCACGAAGGTCGCGTTCGGTTCGTTCAGCTCGAACTTCACGGTGTGGTCATCGACTTTCGATACGGCCTTGATGAGCTTCACGAGGCCCATCGACTGCGCATGCGGAAAGCCGCTCGCGCCCGCGACCTTGTGCCACGGATTGCTATCGTCGAGCATGCGCGAGAACGTGAAGACGACGTCGTCCGCATCGAGCGGACGCGTCGGCTTGAAGTAGTCGGTCGTCTGAAACTGAACGTTCGGACGCAGATGGAACGTGTAGGTGAGGCCGTCGCTCGTCACGTCCCACTTTTCCGCGAGCGAGGGCACGACCTTCTTCGCGGCTTCGTCGTAGGAGACGAGCGTATTGAAGATGACGTCCGCCGACGCGTTGGTCGTCACGAGCGAGTTGAACTGCACGACATCGAAGCCGTCCGGGCTCGATTCCGTGCAGACGGTGAGCGGTTTGGATATCGCGAGCGCAGGCGCGGCGAGGATGGCCAGCGCGGCGGCTGCGGCGAAGAAATTGAGGCGCATGAGATCTCCGGTGATCTTCATTTTTTGTTCGTGGATGAGCGTGGGCACGCGCAGCAAGCGACGCGCCCGGCGCGGCCAGATTACCGAATGCGTTCGTCCACGACAACGATTCGATCGGCATACGCTTATGCGCGGCTTGCCGAAACCGTGGGCATCGGGCTAAACTTGCGCCTTCTTTGGGGAGTAGCCTTCCTTCGCGAGCGAAGGAGAACGCGTCAACATCCTCGGCCCTGCTGCCGTGGCGCGTTCGACCGGAACGGTTTGGCGAGACCATCGATGCGTTATGCCGTTCCTGGCCGGACGGCGCGTGGCGCATCGTGGTTCGCTTGACGTCCGGCCGTGGAATCATCGTGTCCCCACAACTACAACCTCTCCATCTCTCGCGCACGCTTGCGCGCCCATCGCATATTTCGATGCGAGGTGCCGCATGACGATGCTCTTTCTCGAACTCGCGCTGATGCTCGCGATCATTCTGATCGCGTCGGAGCTGTTCACCAATGCGCTCGAACATCTCGGCGAGCGGCTCGGCATTTCAGAAGGCGTGACCGGATCGCTGTTCGCGGCGGTCGGCACGGCGTTGCCGGAAACCACGGTGCCGATCATCGCGCTGCTCGGCGGCACGACGAGCCGTGCGGTCAACGAAGAGATCGGCGTCGGCGCGATTCTCGGCGCACCGCTGATGCTCGCGACGCTTTCCACCTGTCTCATGACGTTCGCGATCCTCAAGTCGCGCGGCTTGCGCGGACGCATCGTGCCGGAGCGCAGCGGCTTCACGCGCGATCTCAACTTCTTTTTGTTCGCGTTCCTGATTGCGTGCGCCGCGATGTTCGTGCCGCATCACGCGTGGCAGGTGCGCGCGGTGTTCGCGGCGGGACTCGTCGGGCTGTATGTCGTTTATGTGATTTCGACGTTCAGGGCGTCGGCGAAGCTCGTCGAAGGCGGGCATGGAACCGAAGCGCCCGAGGCCTTGTTCGCGTCGCGTCTCGGCTTGAAGACGTCGTTCGGCTCGATCATGCTGCAGTTTCTCGTCGGCATCGTGCTGCTGGTGGGCGGCGCGAAGGGCTTCATTCACGGCGTCGAGGGCGTGTCGCATGCGCTGGGCATTTCGGCGCTGCTGCTGTCGCTCATCATCATTCCGATTGCGACCGAGCTGCCGGAAAAGGTGAACAGCATTCTGTGGGCGCGCCGAGGGAAAGACACGCTCGCGTTCGGCAACATCACCGGCGCGATGGTGTTTCAAGGCACGTTGCTGCCCGCGATCGGCATCATGCTGACGCCGTGGGAGCCGCGCATCGAAGTGCTGACGGGTGTGCTGATCACGCTCGCGGCCGCCGCCTGGCTGCGCGTCAACGCGAAGCCGAACGGCGTCGTGCTCTGGGCGTTGCTCGGTAACGGCGTGCTGTATGTGGCTTATCTCGTGCTGACGCTCGGGCGTTGAGAAAGCGGCGTCGCAAATAAAAATGCCCGCCGAGGCGGGCATCGAAGAGCGAAGCAGCGCGCTGACTGATCAGCGCGTCGTTCTTGTTGTTCTTAAGAGAGTTATCGGCGCGTGCGCGGAAAACTTTAGAAGCGCGCGGCCTGATGATATCGGCTGACGGCTTTCGCGCCGTCCATCGAGCGGCGATACATCGTCGAGAGCGCCGCCTGCGCATCTTTTGCGCGCGCGGCGACCGCATCCATGCTCGCCTGAATCTGCCGAATTACCGCGAGCGCTTCGGCCGGCTGGTCCGCCTGCAGCGACATCACGAGCGGCGCACGCGCTGAGTCGAGTTCGGCGGCGCGCGCCCAGTCGTTCTGGTTCACTGCTTCTTCGATCGCCCCGGTCAGCGCCCAGGCGTTCTGAATCGTTTCGTGCTGGTTCATGTTCCGTCTCCGCCTTTACTTCGCGTTCGTGGCCAGCGCGCCCGCGCTGTTGGTGCCGCCGAAGAGGGCGGTCAGATAGCTTCCCTGAGTCGCCATCGAAGACATGAGCGTGTTCAGCGCCGTGAACTGCTGGTTATACGAGGTCGTCAGTTGCTGCGTGTACGCGGTGAGCTGCGTCTGCTGATCGGCGATGCTCTTCAGATCGGCGTTCAGCGCGGTGGTGCGCGTGTCGATCAGTCCGCCCGTCTGCAGGAACGACGTCAGGCTGTTGTTGAGTTGCGCGGCGACGCCGTTGGTCGAATTGAACAGCGACGCGACCTTGCCCGAATTGTTCGTGAGCGCATCGGTGAGCGCGTCTTCATCGGTCTTGAGCGTGCCGTCTGGCTGCAGCGCGATGCCGATCGACGCGAGGTTGACCTGGCCCGAGCCAGTCCCAATCGCCTTGCTGATCGTGCTCGCGATCGTGTTCTTGATCGTGTTCATCATCGAGTCGCCGAGCAGCGCGCCGCCCTGCGAGCCGGCCGCCTGCGTCGAATCGAACGAGGTCAGTGACGCGGCCGTGGTCACGAAGTTGTTGTAGGCGGTGACGAATGCGTCGATGGTCGTCTTCTGGCCGCTGACATCCTGGCCGACGGTGAGCGTCTGCGTGGTGCCGACGGAATCCGCCGTGAGCGTCATGGAAATGCCCGTGATGGCTTCCTTGACGGTGTTGCTGGAGCTCGTGACCGGCGTGCCCGCGATCGTCAGATGCGAGTCCACGCCCGCGCTCGACTGGGTCCAGCCATTCGTACCGTCGATGGTCGTGTGCTCGGGAACGGTGATGGTCTTGGTCGAATCGCTCGGATCGGGATCGGTCGTCGTGGTGGACGACGTGACCGCGAGCTTGTTGATCGCCGAGCTGCTGTCATCCGCGTTGACTGTTACGTTGATCGCGTTGGCGAGCCCCGTCGACGAGGAGCGCAGCACGAGGTGCGCGCCGTCCGAGCCGTTGACGACGGTGGCCGTGATGCCCGGATTGTCGGACGCCGAGTTGATGGCCGACACGATGCCGGACAACGTGTTGTTCGTGCTGTCGAGCTTGATGGTGCTCGATTTGCCGCCGACGTTCAGCGTGATCGAGCCGGTGCCGAGCGCGGCGGTCGTCGAGAACACGCCGGACGTGATCGATTGCGCGGATGCGATATTCGTCACTTTCACCGCGTAGCTGCCCGCGACCGCGGTGGAGTCGGCGGTGGCCGAGAGGCCCTTGCCGTCGGCGGTGGCCGTGTACGAACCGAGGGTCGTGCCGTTGGCCAGGTTCGCGATGGAACTTTGCAGCAGCGACAGCACGGACTTCAGCGTGCCAATCGCGGTGAGTTGCGTGTTGTCGGCGGTTTTCTTGCTGTTGAGCGCGTCGGTCTGTCCTGCGACCTTAGCGTTGACGATCGCGGTGACGAGCGAGTTCACGTCCATCGTCGAATTCGTGGAACCGCTGATGATCGACTGTGCGGCCTGCTGTACGGCGCTTGTCGGATCGACAGTGGAACCCGTTGTCGTGGCTACGGTGGTCATGTGTACTCCGGTCCTTACGTGTTCGCGATCGTTTGAATTGGGCGGGAGTCGTCGTCTCCCGGAAATGCGCGCAGGGAGACAAGCTCCCCGGGCGCTGACTGCGTGCTTCTGCTGCGAATATTTGTTACGTCCGGCGCGCGTCGTACCGATAACGCGCGCCGGTTAAAGCGCCGGCCGAAATGCTTAGCCGAGGAGCTTCAGAACTTGCTGCGGCATCGAGTTCGCTTGAGCCAGAACCGAGATACCAGCTTGCTGCAGCACTTGAGCCTTCGACAGATTCGCGGTTTCCTGCGCGAAGTTCGCGTCGGTAACTTGCGATTGCGCCGACGACAGGTTCGTCGATTGTTGCGTCTGCGTTGCCGCGATCGACGTGAAGCGGTTTTGCGCGGCGCCCAGGTTGGCCTGGATGCTGTTCACCGAGTTCAGTGCGTTGTCGATCGCTTCGATCGCGCCGTTCGCGCCATCGGTCGTGCTGATGTCGATTGCCGAAACGAGCGGCGGGTTGTTGTTCGAGTTCAGCGAGGCGAGTTGCGTCGTCTGAGCGGACGTTGCGCCCGTGCCCTTGAACGCGATCGAGCCGGGGGTCGTGCCCGAAGCCGCCGTCACGGAGAATTCCGAAGCGGTTGCCACGCCGGACGTGATCGCTTGGTTGTTCTGGTCCGTGTACGTGAAGCCGCCCTTGCCATCGGCGAGAACGTTGATCGTCGTGATCGCTGCCGTGCCGGTCGTTGCCGCACCCGCTGCGTCGAGGCTCAGGCCCGTGATCGAACCGATCGTCGTGCCCGATTGAGCGAAGCCGCCGCCGATCTTGGCTGCCGACACGTTCTGGCTCAAATCGACCGAGATGGTCTGGCCGACGTTCGCGCCGACCTGGAAGTTCACCACGCCTGCCGAACCGTCCAGCACGTTCGTGCCGTTGTAGGTCGTTTGCGACGAAATCCGGTTCACTTCAGCGATACGCTGGGCGACTTCCTTCTGCAGCGCGGACTGGTCGCTCGGCGACAGCGAGCCGGTTGCCGATTGAACGGCCAGCTGGCGGATACGCTGAAGGTTATCGGTGATCTGGCTAAGACCGCTCGATGCCGTTTGCGTCATCGACACGCCGTCGTTCGCATTCGAAACGCCTTGGTTCAGGCCGTTGATCTGCGAGGTCATGCGCGATGCGATTGCCTGGCCGGCTGCGTCGTCTGCCGCGCTGTTGATGCGCTTGCCCGAGGAAAGGCGCGTAATGGCCGACGACAGTGCGCTTTGCGTGCCGTTCAGGTTTTGCTGAGCGACGAGCGAGTTGATATTGCTATTGATACCGATCATTTTGTTTCTCCAAGGGCCTGGCGGTTGTATCTGAAACAACGCCGATTCTGGTCGAGGCGGCTAGTTGTTTTGCCGCTTGTTTAGGTTTTCGGCGGCGGTCGGCCAAAACTTTAGGCGTGATTTCGAGCCAACCCAGAAATTTTTCAGACGAATGTTCCGCGCGGCTTTCGGAGCGGCCTGCCGGACGCGCAGAAAAAAGCGCCCGGCCGGGCGCTCGCGCGGGACGATTACACGAGGTCGAATTCGTCCAGCATGGCTTTGACTTCGTCGGCCGGGTTGAACATCAGTAGGTCCAGAATGGAAAGCCACGGTACGAACGGCTCGCCGAACTGGTGGTATTCGAGCGGCCGGGGTTGCAGAAAGCGCAGATCGACTCCGCGTTCGGCAAAATCCGGCGCCGAATAAAGCGCGGTTCCGCCAATCGGATTGATATACGTCGTCGCGCCCAGCGCGCCGCAGATCGCCAGCACCTTTTCGTGCGCGCGCAGCGAATGGTCGATCGGCAGCGTCGATGAAACGACGATCCGCGTGTCGAGCGACAGCCGCGCGGCCGTCGCAAGAATCGAACGGTGCAGGAAACGAAAGAGGTTGTGGTCGTCATGCTCGACGCATTCACGCAGCAATTCGAAGCCTTGCGCGAAATGCGGTGCCCGCCGGTACGCGCCCTGTATCTGATTGAGCAATTTGAGGCGGTCGAACGAAGGCGCGATGGCGCGCTCGACGACATCTAGCGAATCGGAATCGCTGGCGATTGGGATACTGAAGTATGCGTCGCCGCCGTTTTGCAGGAAGCGATTGCGATTGAACCAGCCTTTCTTCGTGTATTTGATGTTGTCGTAGACGACGAACAAATCCACTGCCCCGATCAGCTGGAAGTAGCCGATATAGGGCAGAAAGTAAGGCTGCATGATCGCGACTTTCATTTGCCGCAGATGAGGTAAATGCTCGCGCACATCTGCGGATAGATCATGCCGAGGTTGTAGATGCCTTCGAGATATTTCTCGTCGATGATGCCGGCGTCGAGCGCACGATCGAACTGGAAGTTGGCGAGCGCCTTGAACATCAGGCCGCCGCGCTGCTCGACCGTGAAGCCCGCGGCGTGCACGTCGGCTTCGAGCGTATCGAACGAATACGTCCGGCGATGCCCGTGCGCCCATTCGCCCGGGGTCACGGCGTTCTTCGATGCGATCAGCCCCATTTGCACGGCGATCTGTCGTGAAGGCGCGTCGGCGTTCGGGACGAGTACGTAGAAGTGTCCGTCGGGCGCGAGCCAGTCGTGAATATTGCGCAGCACCGGGCCGGTTTCGTCGAGATGCTCCAACGTGTTTATCAGGAAAATCGAGCGGAACTTGCGGTCCACGTTCGCGTCTTCGAACGTCGCGTTGATGAAGCGCACGTGATGCGGCGAATTGCGCTGCGCGATGGCGATGGCATCGGACGAAGCTTCGATCACCGTGAGATCGGCGAAGTGTTGCGCGAGCAGCGTCGTCGAGCGGCCTTCATGGCAGCCGAGTTCCAGCGCGGGACCCGGCTCGAAATGCGGCGCGAACCGCTTCATCATGTAGTCGCGTACGATTTCGTCAAAGTTGTAGTCGTATTGCTTGTCGGGCCGCGACTGGGCCTCGGCATTGTAATCACGCATCGCTTGCCTTCTATGTCTTGGTTGGGACTTGCCCGGTTAGCCCTGATCGGGCTGATAGAGTCTTTCAGTACGCGGCCGATACCATTCCGACAGGCTCACCGGCACGCGCGAATTGAAGCCGAGCACCTGCCGCGTGAGCGGCGCGAGTTGCGCACCGCGCTCTTCGCCGATGAGCCGCGCGTAATCCATCTGCGGCTTCACGAACGCGGGCCCATAGCTGAGCGTCAGCGCAACGCGATTGCGCGCCGTCGTATTGAGCGTGCCGCGATGCCACAGGTACGAATTGAAGAGCACGACCGAGCCCGCGCGGCCCGTCAGATATTCGGCGTGCGCGGCGAAGGCGGCGGCGTCGGGTTGCTCGCTTTGGACGTGCGAGCCGCTCAGAACCTGCGTCGCCCCGTTTTCGATCGTGAAGTCGTCGAGCATCACGAGCATGTTCATGCGCAGATTGAAGTTCGGGATGAACGTCGCGACATCGCGATGCACGCGGTGCACATAGTTCTGCGCGTGCGGAAAACCGCCCACGGGATTGCACGCATGAAGAATGTACGGCTTGCCCGCGAAGAAATGCTCGAGCCACGGGTGAAAGAGATGCATCGCGATGTACTCGTCGATGCTGTCGTTCTCGCCGATGCTGTGATGCGCGGTGCCGTCGCCATTCGCATTGATGCCGTTCGCGACCTGATAGCCCGTGCAGATATCGACCCACTTCAGGCAGTCGCGACGCAGACGATCGACGAGTGCGGCGTCGAGCGCATCCGGAAATACGATCCAGCCTTGCTTCGTTAGACCGTGATCGAACGTGTTCATGTCCATTGCGTGTCCTTGCTCAATGCCGCGCGGCTTGATCAGTCGCGAGCGTCGCCATCGTCAGCAGATCAATGTAGCGTCCGCACTTAAAAACCGCGTCGCGCTGCACGCCTTCGTGACGAAAGCCGATGCGCTCGTAGAGCCGGATCGCACGCGCGTTGTCCGCAAGCACCGACAAATACACGCGGTGCATGTTCAGATCGCCGAACGCGTGTTGCAGCATGAGTCGCGTTGCCGATTCGCCGATGCCGCGGCCGCGCGCCGCGCGATCGCCTATCTGAATGCCGAACTCACCCGAACGGTTGATCCAGTGAATATTCAGCAGGTACACGACGCCGACGCATTGGCCGCTTTCGCGCAGACAGATCGCGAGGCGCACGTTGTTCGCCCGGCTGGCGAGATACGCGTCGTACCAGCGTCGGTCCATGTCGCCGTTCACATGGCGGAAGTTGCCGACGAGCGCGTCGACGACATCGCGATCGGCGCGCCATGCGGTGATCGTGGGCAGATCGGCGGCCTCGATCTCGCGCAGAAAAATGTCCATCGTCGTGTTCAACGTTGCGGCGCAGCGATCAGGCCGACGATGCGTTCCATGTCGTGATTCTCAAGCGCGGGATAAATAGGCAGACACAGCACGCGACGCGCGGCATCGGCGGCAACCGGCAGGTTCGCACCATGTGCCGAGGGCAGGCCGCGATACATCGGAAACTCCGAAATCAGCGGATAGAAATAGCGGCGCGCGTAGATGTCGTGATCGCGCAGATGCTGGAACAACGCATCGCGCCCGACGGGATACTCGTCGGTGACGAGAATCGGAAAGTACGAGTGATTCGCGACGTATTCGTCGGCGCTCCCGGGTTCCGGGAGACAGCGCACGCCCTTAACATCGGCGAGCATACCGCGGTACTTCGCGTCGATCTGCCGGCGGCGTTCGAGCGCTTCATCAATATGCTTCAGTTGCAGTAAGCCGAACGCCGCATTGATCTCGCTCATCTTGCCGTTGATGCCCGGGGCGACGACGGTCGTTTCGTCGACGAAGCCGAAGTTCTTCAGATGATCGATGCGCTGTTTCGTCTTCGCGTCCGGGCAGACGATCGCACCGCCTTCGAACGTGTTGAATACTTTCGTCGCGTGAAAACTCAACACGGAAAGATCGCCGTGACGGAGCACGCTCGCGCCGCGCGTCTTCACGCCGAACGCATGGGCTGCGTCGTAGATCACCTTAAGGTTGTAGTTGTCGGCGATCTTCTGTATCGCTTCGACATCGCACGGACGGCCGTAGCAGTGCACCGGCATGATCGCCGTGGTATGCGGCGTGATGGCCGCTTCGATCTTCGCGGGATCGAGATTGAGCGTATCTGGATCGATATCGACGAACACCGGCTTGATGCCGTTCCACAACAGCGAATGCGCCGTCGCGACGAACGAATACGGCGTCGTGATGACTTCGCCCGTCACCCGATGCGCCTGCAACGCGGTTACAAGCGCGAGCGTGCCGTTGGCGAACAGCGCCAGATGATCGATGCCGAGATAGTCGCACAACGCCTTTTCGAGCTGCTGATGGAACGGCCCGCCGTTGGTCAGCACCTTGCTGTTCCAGATTTTCTCCAGATACGGCAGGAATTCCGCGAGCGGCGCGAGATGCGGCTGCGTGACGAAAATACGTTCGTCGATGACCGGCTCGATGAGGCGAACAGGAAGGCTGCTCATGATTTTTCCAGGTTGTTACGCGCGGCTGTGCCAGGCGTTTGCACGCCGAGCGCGGCGGGCGCGACGCCCGCGCACCAGCGGCGCCACATTTCGCGCAGGGAAGCGGACAAGCCCGCTGCGATGACCGCCGGTTGAAACATCGGCGATTCGGCGCAGCGGTTGCGCATGCTCGCGCGCAGTTCGGCGAGCCCCGTGAGATCGTTCGCCCACGCCATTCCCTTCGCGACGAAGTCGGCCGTGTCTTTCGCGACGAACTCGCTGAGTTCGGCGAGGCTCAACGCGGCGGTGCTTCCGCGGCTTGCCATCAGGCGGCCGGGCAGCGTGAGCGTCGGAACGCCCATCCACATGGCGTGAAGCGTGGTCGTGCCACCCGCATACGGGAATGTGTCGAGGCAGATGTCGACGTGATGATGCTGCTGCAAGTAGATCGGCATGCCCGAGCGCGTGCGGAAATCGAGCCGTTCACGCCCAATGCCTTCCTTGGCGAACCGTTCGATGAGCTGTTCGCAACCCGATTCAGGCGGCATCGCGCCAAGCAACATGCGCGAGTCGGGCAACGCGCGAAGCAGTTCGGCCCACAGCGCGATCGCGCCCGACTGCAGTTTGTTGATGCGGTTGAAACTGCCGAACGTGAGATAGCCGTTATGCAGGGCGGGCAATCCATTGACGGGCGGCGCGAGCCGTGCCGGTCGAAACGGCGCGTTGGCCGGCAGATGCGCGATCTTCTCGACGAACTGTCCTTCCGCGTGATGCGTGGGAACGTGGAAAGAATCGGCGAAGTAATAGTCCATCGCCGTGAGACCGGTCGTGCCGGGGTATCCCATCCAGCTCGCCTGAATCGGCGCGGGTTTGCGCGCGAACGTGAGCAGCCGGTTGCGCGATGTGTGCCCCGAGAGATCGATCAACACGTCGATTCCATCGGCGCGAATCTTGTGGGCAAGCTGTGCGTCGGTCAGTCCATTGACCGTGTTCCAGCGCGCCGTGTTTTGGCGCAGGCGGGCGGTGACTTCGTCGTTGATCGAGTGGTTGTAATAGACGTGAATTTCGATGCCGGCGTCGCGTGCGAGATGCTCGAGGATCGGCTCGATAAACGTCGAAATCGCGTGATGAAACAGATCGCCGGACACGAAGCCGAGCTTCAGTTGCCGCTCCGGGTTACGCCCATTGCCATGGGGTTTCCACTGCGCGCGCATCGGCGCCTCGCATTGTTCGCCGAACTGGACGTGTTGCGCGAAGAGGGCGGCTTCATCGACGTTCTCGTCATGGCTCATGCAAAAGACGATGTTCTCGTGCGCGACGCCGTAGTCCGGCTGAATCTCGAGCGCGCGGCGCAGTTCCACCTGCGCTTCCCCGAGGCGGCCCTGATCGAGCAGCGTCACGCCGAGCGTGCTGTAGGCGACCACCGAGCCGGTCAGTTCCACTGTCTTGCGGCAGCACACTTCGGCTTCTTCGTGACGGCCCAGCGACTGCAACGTCATGCCGAGAATGCGAAAGGCTTCCGCATGTTGCGGCACCTGCGCGATCACTTCGCGGCACGCGGCTTCGGCATCGGCGAAACGGTTATGCAGGCGCAGGCAATCGGCGAGCACCTTGCGCGATTCCGCGTCCGTGGGCTCCAGTTCGACGGCTCGCTCGAACGGTTCGATCGCCTCGAACGTGCGTCCGAGGCAATGCAGGGAACTTCCCATCGCGCGCCATCCGAGTGCGAAGTTCGGGAAGCGCTCGGTCATCGTGCGCGCGACTTCGAGGGCTTCGGCGGGGCGGCCCTGGTGATAAAGCGTCGTCACGCGATTGACGAGTTGCTTCGTCGGCGCGGCCATGCGCACGACCGACGCTTCATCTTTGCCGGGCGCGCCGACGGCTTTCGTCGCCGACTCAGGCGCGACCAGCGGAGCGGGCGCGCGCGTATTGCCGGACAACGCGAGTTGCTGGATCAACTGTTCGACCACCGGGCCCTTCATCCCCCTCTGTTGCGCCATTTCGAGCGCGACCCACGCTGCCGATGTCTCCCCGCCAACCGTCAGCGCATTAATATAGCTGGCCCAGTAGTGACCCTGATTTGGATTCGCGCCGACAGCCGCTTGGAAATGCGTGATCGCGCGCCCGAAATCACGCTGTTGCAGCGCGAGTGCGCCGAGATTGTGGTTGGCATCGGGATGAGCGGGGTTGGCGTCGAGCACAATGCGATAGAGCGCCTGCGCCTCTTCCACTTCGTTCTTCTGGTGATGCTCGATCGCCGCGCTCAGCACTTGCGACAGCGCCTGCTCGAATTCTGGATCGATGGTGGAAGCGGATGCGTCCGGAAGTTCGGTCGAAGCGGTCATGGTGTGCGGATTGCGCCTGATTAGTGTCCGAGAGGAAATATCAGACGGCGCATCACGATCGAAATCGAGGAACTACGCGGGAAAACCGCCTCTGTTCAGATGATCCGCCGGAGCACCGCCGGCCAATCGCGCGTATGCTTTTCGGTCCCTCACGACGCATTCGGAGCGCACATGCAGACACGCGATATCGGCACATCGGAATTGAAGGTTGCGCCGCTCGTCTTCGGCGGCAACGTGTTCGGCTGGACTGCCAACGAGCGCACGTCGTTCTCGATCCTCGACGCCTTCGTCGATCACGGCCTGAATTTCATCGATACAGCCGACGTCTATTCCGCCTGGGTCGACGGGCATCTGGGCGGTGAATCGGAGACGATCATCGGCAAGTGGTTCAGGGAGAGCGGCAAGCGCCACAAGGTCGTGCTCGCGACGAAAGTCGGCAAGCTGAGTACGCGCGCCGGGCTCTCGGCGGCGAACATCGCGGCGGCCGTCGACGATTCGCTGCGGCGTCTCAAGACCGATTACATCGACGTCTATTTCTCCCATTACGATGACGAAACCACGCCGCTCGACGAAACCCTCGACGCGTATCAGACGCTCATCAAGGCGGGGAAGGTGCGGGTGATCGGCGCGTCGAACTACACGGGCGAGCGGCTCGAAGAGGCGTTGAAAGTCGCGAAGGATTCGGGCTTGCCGGCGTATCAGATTCTGCAACCCGAATACAACCTCTACGACCGCGAGGGCTACGAGACCGGTCTCGAACCGGTGGCAGAACAGCACAAGATCGCCGTCGTGCCGTATTACGCGCTCGCGAGCGGCTTTCTGTCGGGCAAATATCGGTCGAAGGCGGACACGCAGCACAAGTCGCGCGGCTCGCGCGTCGAAAAGTATCTGACGCCGCGCGGCCTCGAGATTCTCGACGCGCTCGACGAAGTCGCGAAACGCAACGACACGACGCCCGCGACGGTCGCGCTCGCGTGGATGATCGCGCGCCCGAGCGTGACGGCGCCGATCGCGAGCGCCACGTCCGTCGCGCAATTGGAGAGCCTCGCCGCCGCGACGCGCCTGCAACTCGCCGCCGACGATATCCATCTGCTCGACGAAGCCAGCGCGTGGCAGAAATAGTTCTGTTGCATCAATGAGTTGGCCGGCGCGCGGGAGTTGGCAACGGCGCGGTGTTCTGGTAACATCGCGCCCGAATCGAGAAATGTGCCCGATTTCCTGCCTTCGCCGCTGAAAATGACAACGTCAACCAACAGCGGCGAACGGCTCTGAAACGCGCCTTCGTGTGGTTCTTTCGAAAGCGCCTGCCGCTTCCGCGGCTGAATCTCAACGCTCTCTTTTCCGGCCTCCGTGGCCGCTTTGCTCGTGTCCGTCGCGCCGTTTTCACGTCCGGCGGACGATCGGAGTGCCGGGGCGCGGCAACTCGCAGTCGTCGCGCGCTTGAAAATACGTTTAGCAAATCCAGGATTTACATGACCACTATCGTCCTTAAAGAAAACGAGCCGTTCGATGTCGCGATTCGGCGTTTCCGCCGCACCATCGAGCGCAATGGCCTGATCGCCGAACTGCGCGAGCGCCAGTCGTACGAAAAGCCGACCACCGAGCGCAAGCGCAAGAAGGCCGCCGCTGTCGCGCGCCTGCGCAAGCGCCTGCGCAGCCAGATGCTGCCGAAGAAGATGCACTAAGCGTCTTGTTCGGGCGAGGGTTTTCGGATCCTCGCGCCGAACGGCAAAACGGCGGTGCGACCCGTAAGGGCGCACCGCCGTTTTCGTTTCTATTGCCTTTTTTAGCGAGGGCGTTCAGACGAACGCGTGACGCCTGCCGAGCGCCGCGAGCAACGCCGGCCACTCTTCGATTTCGGCGTAATCGTGAATTTCCTCCAGCTCGATCAGCAGGTCGATGATGTTCGGATCGTACGCATTCACATTCGATGCATAGAGCGCCTGGAGCAGACCGCCGTCGCGCGCATGCCGAAAGTACGAAATCCCGACGCCCTCGAGTTCCGGCTCGTACAGATCGTCGCGCACGAGGGAGCCGATCGCGCACTTGCGGCCTTCCGGACTGCGCAGCCGGCACGAACCGTTATCGTCTTCCGAGACCGCGCGCTGCGTCAGCAAATGCTCGCTGACGCGCTCGTAGATGTCTTTCGGGCTCAACATCGTCGTAGGGCTCAACATCACGGCACCTGCAGTATCAAGCGGCCGTTTTCAAAAGCTCGGCAGACAGCCCGAACTGACGCGCGATCGACGCCAGACGCTCGCGCCATTCCCATTTGCCGAAGACGTCGTGGACGTTCTGCAAACACGAGAGCAACTCGACGGTATTGGGATCGAACACGTTGATGCGCGAACGAAGCAGCGCGCGCTTCAGCGCGACGACGCCGACATCCATGTACGCCGGCACCTGCTCGGGCGCCTTCGCGATGAAGCGGATAGGGACGCCTTCCATCGCGGTGACATAGTCGCGCGGCTTGATGAAACTGCCGACGGGACAGCCGCCGCAATATCCGCGATAGGCGCCGCCGCCGTGCGGCAGCAACGCCGCCTGCCCTTGTCCGAAAAGATGCTGGACTGCGCTGTTGAAAATCTCCTGATGGGTCAGGAAGTTCAAGCTTTTCATGATCTTCTCCCCTGCGCCCCTGCGCAGCGGCCATACGTTTAGTATTCGAGAACCTGCACCTGCCTGACTGGAGCGGCAACGTCGTTGCGAAAATGGCGCAACACGATTCGACGCTTCGCCGCCCGGACCCTGCTTCGAGCACTGCGGTTTTCCCGGCCTGGACGTGTGGTCTCACAGCGCCCTGTGTGCTCGCGTCGGATATCGACACCCAGTGAACGATCCGTACACCGTCAGTTATAACGGTTCGGTCCGGTAAAAAGGTGCGCCAGCGCACGCGAGGACGCCATTCTTACACGGTCCGCACGTTCGTGCAGTGCGGAAAACCCGGGCGAAAGCCTTATATTTCGGGCGATTGCGCGTGCTTCACTGCAAAAAAATCATCATCTATCGGGACTTACCCTAGGGCGTGCGTTTTGCACTCAAGTATGTTGCCGAAAAGCAAAAATTTTCCCCATAGGAATGCCCTCAATGTGCGGATTTGGCGACAGTCTTCCGTTTTGTCTTAGCTTTTACTCGCGACATGCAACCGGCGGCGTGGTCGTTGACCATGCCGGTCGCCTGCATGAACGCGTAACAGATGGTCGTGCCGACGAACTTGCAGCCGTACTTTTTTAGCGCCTTGCTCAGTGCGTCGGATTCGGGTGTGGAAGCGGGCGTAGGGTTCTTTGTATCGCGCGGTGTGTCGATCGTCTTGCCGTCGACGAAGGACCAGACGAAATCCGCGAACGAGCCGTGTTCCTGCTGGATCTGCTGGACGGCGCGAGCATTGAGCACCGCCGATGCGATCTTCGCCCGGTTGCGAACGATGCGCGGGTCCAGCACGATCCGCTCGACGTCCTTCTCGGTGAAACGCGCCACCTTGTCGATGTCGAAGCCCGCGAAGAGCGCGCGATAGCCTTCGCGCTTGTTCAGAATGGTCGACCACGAAAGACCCGCCTGCGCGCCCTCCAGCACCAGCATTTCGAACAGATGCTGATCGTCGCGGGACGGCACGCCCCATTCTTCGTCGTGATACTGGATCATCGCCTCGGTCGTGGCCCAGGCGCAGCGGATGTGTTCGGTGTCTGCCATTGCGAGTCCTCATCATTTTTTCTGGATCGCGTCAGCATAGCGGAACGTCCGTGCCGCGCCATCTATGACGTTCGGCCGATTGGCGCGCGCCGCGGCCACCGGTAAGCTTGCGTCATGAACACATCTCCGATTTCTGCATTTGATGGCTTCCTGCTCGGCATCGACGGCGGCGGAAGCGGCACGCGCGTCATCCTCGCCGACGCGCACGGCAACGAACTGGCGCGCGCGAGCGGCGGGCCATCGGGTCTCGGGCTCGGCGTCGAGCGCGCGTGGCAATCGATCGGCGACGCGTGCCGGCGCGCCTTCGACGCATCCGCGCTGCCCTTCGACTGGCGCAACTGCGCGCTCGGCTGCGGGCTGGCGGGCGTGAACAACGCGGACTGGCTGACGGCGTTTCTCGCCGCAGCGCCGGACGTGCGCGGGTTGAGCGTCGAAAGCGATGCCTATACGACGGTGCTCGGTGCGCACGGCGGCGAGTCCGGCGTGATCGTCGCGCTCGGCACGGGCAGCATCGCGGCGTCGCTGGATGCGGCGGGCGTGTTCCGCATCGCGGGCGGCTACGGTTTTCCGAGCGGCGACGAAGCCAGCGGCGCATGGCTCGGCCTGCGCGCGGTCGTGCATCTTCAGCGTGTGCTCGACGGCCGCGCGCCGGAAGACGGCTGGTCGCGCACGCTGCTCGCCCAAACCGGCGCGACGGATCGCGACAGTCTCGTCGTCTGGCTCTGCGCCGCGAATCAGACCGCTTACGCGACGCTCGCGCCCACGGTGTTCGAGTTCCGCGATCATCCGGACGCGGCGCGTCTCCTGAACGACGCGGGGCAGGAAATCGCGAAGCTCGTCGCGGCGCTCGATCCTGCCGGCACATTGCCGGTCGCGCTGTGCGGCGGGCTTGCCGCGCCTTACGAGCCGTTCGTGCCGGCCGCCTTGCGCGAGCGCGTGCGCGCGCCGCGCGCGGATTCGGCGGCGGGCGCGCTCGAACTGGCGCGGCGGACGGCGTCCACGTTCGCGGCTGGGCGCACCCCGGCACGATAAAATACTGACCTTCGCGGAATCACAAAGGCAGTCATGTACTCGGTCATCGCCACTGATCTCGACGGGACGCTTCTGAACAGCGACCACCAGCTCGATCCCTTCACCGCCGAAACCGTGCGCACGCTTGCGGCGCGCGGCGTGCCCATCGTCATTGCGACGGGCCGGCATTATCGCGACGTCGCCGGCATTCGCGACCTGCTCGGCGTCGACGCCTATCTGATCACGTCCAACGGCGCGCGCGTGCATGCGCCCGGCGACGAGCGCATCTATTCGCGCGACCTCGATCCCGACGCCGTGCGCCGTCTGGTGCAGCCGGACATCGCGGGCAGCGAGCGCGTCATCGTGAACCTGTTCGCCGACGACGCCTGGCTCATCGACCGCCACGCGCCCGAATTGCTGGTCTTCCACCAGGATTCGGGCTTCAAGTACGACGTGATGGATTTGCGCGAGCATGACGGCGTGAACATCGCGAAAGTGCTGTATATCGGCGATCCGGCCGATCTGAAGGAAACCGCCGCGAATCTCGAACGCGAATTCGGCGATTCGCTTTACGTCACGTACTCGCTGCCGGATTGTCTGGAAGTGATGACGTCGGACGTGTCGAAGGGGCGCGCGCTGCGTTTCGTGCTGGAACGGCTCGATGTCGAAACGGCACAGTGCGTCGCGTTCGGCGACAACATGAACGACATCGACCTGCTGGAAACCGCCGGGCATCCGTTCATGATGAACAACGCCAACCCCGATCTCATGAAGCGTCTGCCGAACGTGCCGCGCGTCGGGAACAACTTCGAGGCGGGCGTCGCGCATCAACTGCGCAAGCTGTTCGGCATACGCGACGAACTGGCGTCGCCGGGACTGACGCCCGACTGAGCGTCCGTCATAGCGGGCCGCCGGCGCGTACGCCGGCGGCCCGTTTCACTTATCCGCGGTGGCCCCAGTTGTTGCCGTAGCCGTTGCCGTAGCCGCCGTGGTTCCAGCCCGCGCGGTTGTATCGGCCGTAATCGCGGTCGCCATGCCAGCGCGGCGCTTCATGGCGATAGTACGGCGCGCGATATACCGGGACCGCCGGACGCACATACACCGGAGCCGGCGCCACGTAGGCCGGCGCGCCGAGGTTGACGCCGATGTGCAGATCGCTGTGAGCCTGAGCCGCTCCGACTGCACCAATAGCCAGGCCGGTTGCGACGAGCATGTGGGTGACGATGCGCTTCATTGTGTTTCTCCTTTAAGGCGACGTGTGTCGCATGAGTCCAATTTAAGCGTCCGCCGTCTTACATGCTTCGAGGACTTGTTACGGGGTGCAAGGGCGGTGTAAGGGGTTCAGCAGCCTGGCCGGCGCATGCCGGATCGCCGAAAGCCTTATCCGGCGCGGCTTTCAGGCGGCGCCGCATTTCCGCAGACCAAACGGCACGGAAATTCATAAGCATGCTGCGTAATTCCGCATTACATTTGTCGCGCCTGTTTAATCTTTCGAACGCGCGTGCCGTGGCGTAAATACAAAAACGGGCGCATGTCGCGCCCGTTTTACTCACAGCCTGGAGACTTACTTCTGACGCGTCAGCGTCGGATAAAGCACGCCGGCGAGAATCGCACCGATGATCGGCGCAATCCAGAACAGCCACAGCTGATCGAGCGCCCAGCCGCCGACGAAGAACGCCTGGCTCGACGAGCGCGCCGGATTCACCGATGTGTTCGTGACCGGAATCGAGATCAGATGGATCAGCGTCAGGCACAGGCCGATCGCGAGCGGGGCGAAGCCCTTCGGCGCGCGGTCGTCGGTGGCGCCGAGGATCACGAAGAGGAAGAAGAAGGTCATCGCGATTTCGCAGATCAGGCCCGCGATCATCGAGAAATGACCCGGCGAGTGCTCACCGAAGCCGTTGGCGGCGAATCCGCTCGACGCGAAGTCGAAGCTCGGGTTGCCCGTCGCGATCAGGTAGATGATCCATGCGCCGAGCGTCGCGCCGATCACCTGTGCGGCGATGTACGGCACGAGGTCGCGCACCGGGAAGCGGCCCGCCGTCGCGAGACCGATGCTCACGGCCGGATTCAGGTGGCAGCCGGACACGTGGCCGATGGCGTAGGCCATGGTCAGCACGGTGAGACCGAACGCGAGCGCAACGCCCGCGAAGCCGATGCCGAGTTGGGGAAAGGCCGCGGCGAGCACGGCGCTTCCGCAGCCGCCCAGCACGAGCCAGAAAGTACCGAAAATTTCAGCGCCGAGACGCTTCGACAAATGCATGATTCTGCCTTCGTGAAAAGATGAAAAGCCGTTGATTTCAAACAAGAACGCATGGCGCGCTTTTGCGCAGCGCAGTTTAAGCGCGGTGTCTTTGGCGAACTGTCAAAAATGGTTGATCGGCTCTTAATCCACGGGCATTGGGTCGAAACTTCGGAATATTCCTTGCCTGCGTGTCACAAAATTGCGCGGGCGTCCGCGTTTATACGCGGGCGATGCGCAAAAAAATGCCGCCCGGCAAGCGGGCGGCATTTCAGGCAAATCGGATCAACTGGCGGCGATCAGCCCACCGCAACTTGACGCAGCACCGGGCGCTTTGCGGCCTGGAGCATCGCCGTGTAGCTGTCGACGTAGTTCTGCGCCATCGTCTGCGCGCTAAAGCGACGCTCGAACTGCGCGCGGATTTCCGTGCGCGACAGCTCGTCGAGACGTTGCAGCGCGCCGACCGCGCCTTGCACGTCTTCACAGATAAAGCCCGTCACGCCGTGATCGATCACTTCCGGCACCGAACCGCGATTGAACGCGATCACCGGCGTGCCGCAGGCCATCGCTTCGATCATCACCAGGCCGAACGGCTCGTTCCAGTCGATCGGGAACAGCAGGGCCTTTGCGCCCGACAGGAATTCCGGCTTCTGCGCCTCGTTGATCTCGCCGATGAACTCCACATGCGCCTGCGAAAGCAGCGGTTCGATCGTCGACTTGAAGTATTCCTGGTCGGCCTTGTCCACCTTGGCGGCGATCTTCAGCGGCAGACCGCTTTGCGCCGCGATCCTGATGGCCAGATCGGCGCGCTTTTCCGGGCAGATGCGGCCGAGGAACGCCAGATATTCCGGCTTCTTGTGCGGCTGCGGCGTGAGCAACTGACTCGGCAGACCGTGATAAACGGTGTTCAGCCAGTTCGCCTGCGGCAGCGGCCCGCGCTGGTTGTCCGAGATCGAAATCACATTCGCCTTCGTGAACGTGTTGAAGATCGGCTGGAGTTCCGGCAGATCGAGTCGGCCGTGCAGCGTCGTCACGAAAGGCGTGTCCATCTGCGTGAACAGCGGGAACGGCATGTAGTCGAGGTGGAAGTGCAACACGTCGAACTCGTGCGCGCGCTGGCGGACGGTTTCGAGCAACAGCATGTGCGGCGCAAGCGCGTCGCGCACGGTCGGGTCGAGGCGCAGCGCGCGCGGCCAGACCGATTCGAGCGTCGCCTTGGTTTGCGAATCGCCGCTCGCGAACAAGGTTACATCGTGGCCGAGCTCGACCAGCGCGTCCGTCAGATAGGACACGACGCGCTCGGTGCCGCCGTAAAACTTCGGAGGAACAGCTTCGTGCAACGGTGCAATTTGTGCGATTCGCATAACGTGACTCTCCATGTAGGTAAGGCATTGCAGTCACGCTCCGGTCGAGCGCTCAACGCATGCCATTCGGGCGGGCCGCGTGTGGTTGGACGCCGCCCGAGACAGGCCCGGAGATGAAAAAACATCGCGACCGGGTTATCCCTTACTTCTCATTATCGGGATCGAGAGCGGCATTTCACTTCATTTTTCAATCGCTTATCGTTGTTACAGCGCGAAACATGTGCTGTTACGAAGTCAGAAATTGCAGCGAAGAAGTCGATGTGTACGCATCCGAAGCATGCAACGCGCCGCGGGCTAGTTAAGCAATCCGCGAGCCCGCTCCGCTTAAGCGATCGCTGAAAAATTGCAGGCCGGCTATTAAGTCAGACGAATCCATGCCGATAACTCGATTCTGCCGATCGGCAATCAAAAGCGTCGTCGTGTAAGAAAAATTCCGACACGAATCTTCATGAAAATCCGTCGTCGCGTCGGAAGCTTTCTCCGACAGGCGCGGCCGCGGGCATCGGCGACAATCGAATCGACACCAGACAACGCGCGCGGGGCCGCATTCGCCTTTCTTTGCGAATTCGAGCAAACGTTCACCCGCCGGGCCTGACCAGCCACGTATCGATTCGGGGAAAAAGATGACGACCAGCCATACGAGTGCGCTCGCGGAAATCCGCGAGGTGAATCTGTCGTACTTGCTCCTCGCACAGCGGCTCCTTCAGGAAGACCGCGTTTCGGCGATGTATCGCCTCGGCCTGTCCGAGCCGGTCGCGCAGGTGCTGCTCTCGCTGACGCTCGCGCAGGCGGTGAAAGTGGCGTCGTCGAGCCATCTGCTGTGCCGTTTCCGTTTCGACGACCACGCGATCCTTTCCTCGCTCGCCGACAAGGACAAGAGCGCCGCGCTCGCGCACGCCCACGCGGCGATTCTGCTGGCCGACGGTCCCATCGAACAGATCGGCTGAAGGCGCGCGACAGTCAGATGGCGACGAAAAGCGTGGTCGCGGAAGTCCGCGAAATCACTTTGGCGATCGAGCTGATCGAACTGGGCGCGCGACTGCAATTGCTCGAAGCGGAAACGAGCCTGTCGCGCGACCGTCTCATCAAGCTCTACAAGGAACTGAAGGGTGCGTCGCCGCCCAAGGGCATGCTGCCGTTCTCGACCGACTGGTTCATGACGTGGCAGCCGAATATCCATTCGTCGCTATTTCACGGAATCTATCGTTTCATCGACGCGCACGGCGGCGCCGGCGGCACGCAGAGCACGATCCAGGCGATCGTGAAAAGTTACCGCCTCTATCTCGAGCACGCCGCGCTCTACGGCGACGAGCCCGTGCTGTCGCTCACGCGCGCTTGGACGCTCGTGCGCTACTTCGAATCCGGCATGTTGCAGACCAACGCCTGCACGCGCTGCGGCGGACGTTTCGTCGCGCATGCGTACGAGCTGCGCGCGGGCTATGTCTGCGGTCTGTGCCAGCCGCCTTCGCGCGCGGGCAAGACGCGCAAGGCCGGAGCGAGCGTGGGCGTGAGCGGCGAGGCGGGACAGTTCGCCGCCTGAACGCGGCTAGAAGTTGTCGTGGTACGACAGCCCGACGGTCATGCCGTGCGGCGTGCGCTGATACATGATCGCCCAGTGCGTGACGGATGCGCCGATCCACGCGCCGAGCGCATCGGCGGCGAGGTCTTTGTAGGAGAAGCCATCGGTGCGGCAGGTGCCGTCGACGATTTCCTTCGCCAGCCCCGGTACCGTGCCGAGCAGCGTGCCGTAGATGACCGGATGCTCCGAATCGCGCGTCACGTAAGCGCCCAGCGCACCGAACGGCGCCGACACGGCCATATGCGCGAGCTTGTCCGATCCCGTCCAGCTATCCGATGTCTGCATGCGCCAGCCGCCGCGCGAACCGCTGCAATCGAATGCCGCGTGCGCGAGCGAACTCGCGGTGAGTGTCAGCGCCAGCGCGCCGGCCTGTTTCATTGCCCTCGTCATTCTTCTCTCCGATTCCTCGCCGCCGCGTCTCTAAGACAAATCTGAACGCGTGTTCGCATTATCGGCAGAAAATGTGGATTTATGTCGGATTAATAAAAAATCCTTCTCGTCATGAGGGGATTGAGCGAATAAATATTGCTTCAAGGCAGCGATTTTCTCGAAAGCCGCCGTGGACCGGCAAAAGAAGCGCTTCTGAAGGCCCGCTCGACCGCCACCCCAAAGTTTTTCAGCACCGTGCCGTAAACCCACCTAACGGCGGTCTTACCGCATCAAAACGTGAGGACTCGACTGTGCTGATTTTCGTAGGATCGCTCGTGACATTGCTGTCCGTGTTCGGCGGTTACGCGCTCGAAGGCGGGCACCTTGGCGCGCTCATGCAGCCGGTCGAGATTCTGATGATCGCGGGCGCGGGTGTCGGCGCGTTCATCCTCGGCAACAACGTCAAGACCATCAAGGCGACCATCCAGGTTCTGCCGACGCTTTTCAAGGGCGCGAAGTACGACAAGAGCATGTACATGGAGCTGATGGGCCTGCTCTACGTGCTGCTCGCGAAGGCGCGCAAGGAAGGCACGCTCGCGCTCGAAGCGGATATCGAAGATCCGTCGAAGAGCCCGGTCTTCAGCCAGTACCCCAAGATTCTCGCGGACCATCACATCGTCGAATTTCTGACGGATTATCTGCGCCTCATGGTGAGTGGCAACATGAATGCGTTCGAGATCGAAAGCCTCATGGACGAGGAAATCGAGACGCATCACGTCGAAGGCGAAGCGCCCGCCCATGCACTCACCAAGGTCGGCGACGCGATGCCCGCGTTCGGCATCGTCGCGGCGGTGATGGGCGTCGTGCACACGATGGCCTCCGCCGATCAGCCGCCCGCGATTCTCGGCGAGATGATCGCGCAGGCGCTCGTCGGCACCTTCCTCGGCATTCTGCTTTCCTACGGCTTCATCGGGCCGCTCGCGAACGTCGCGGAACAGCGCGTGGCGGAGCAGACCAAGATGTTCCAGTGCATCAAGGTGACCATCCTCGCGAGCCTGAACGGCTACGCGCCCGCGATCGCGGTGGAGTTCGGCCGCAAGGTGCTGTTCTCGACGGAGCGCCCGTCGTTCTCCGAACTGGAAGAACACGTGCGCCGGGTCAAGTCGAAGTGACGTCCGCCTTAGCCGAGACACAGCGATGAGCAACGAAAACGATCGCCCGATCTTCATCAAGCGCATCGTCGCGGGCAAGAAAGGGCATCACGGCGGCGCGTGGAAGCTCGCCTACGCGGACTTCATGACCGCGATGATGGCGTTCTTCCTGCTGATGTGGCTGCTTTCGTCGACCTCGCCGGTGCAGCGGCGCGGCATCGCCGAGTATTTCAACATGCCGCTCAAGGCGGCGATGGTCGGCGGCAAGAGCGTCGGCATGGACAACAGCATCATCATGGGCGGCGGGCGGGACATCTCCAGCAGCGAGCCGGGCGCCGCGCGCAAGACCGACGGCAGCACGCAGCTCGCGCAGCGCGCATCGTCCAACAACGACGAGGAACTGCTCAAGGCCGCGCAAGGCGAGCTGGAACGCCGCGAGCAAGTGCGCCTGCACGATCTCCAGGTGAAGCTCATGGCCGCGATCGAAGCCAATCCGACGATGCGCCAGTTCAAGCAGCAGATCCGCATCGAGTCGACGCAGCAGGGCTTGCGCATCGAAATCGTCGATACCCAGAAGCGCCCGATGTTCGCGCTCTCCAGCGACGCCGTGCAGCCCTACATGCGCGACATCCTGCGCGAAATCGGCAGGACGCTGAACGGCGTGCCGAACCGCATCGTCGTGCAGGGTCACACCGACGCCGTGAAGTACGCCGGCGGCGACAAGGGCTACAGCAACTGGGAACTGTCGGCGGATCGCGCGAACGCGTCGCGGCGCGAACTGGTCGCGGGCGGCATGGACGAAGCGAAGGTGATGCGCGTGCTCGGGCTCGCATCGACGCAAAACCTGAACAAGAAAGATCCGCTCGATCCGGAGAACCGGCGCATCAGCGTGATCGTGCTCAACCGCAAGACGGAACTGTCGATGCTACGCGACGACGGTTCTCCGGGCGCGACGCTCGACAACGGCGCGGACCCGAACGGGACTCCGTCGACGGCGCTCGGCCAGCTTATTCCCGGCGTCGCGGCAAGACCCGCGGCGAACTGAGCAAATACCTCAAAAAGACGCTCAAGACTCGGCAGGTTTCGACCGTCATCAGGGCAAGAGACAAATATGATCAAGCACATTCTGGCAATCGACGATTCAGCCGCCATGCGGCAAATCCTCTCGGCGACGCTGGCGACGGCGGGTTACGAAGTGACCGTCGCGTCCGACGGCGACGAAGGCCTGGAGTGGGCGCTCGCGGAGCGCTTCGATCTCGTACTGACCGACCAGCATATGCCGGGCAGAAGCGGGCTCGACCTGATCGTGGCGCTGCGCGGCAACCCCGCCTACAAGGCGACGCCGATTCTCGTGCTGACGACCGAAGACGGCGAGCCGTTCAAGGACGCGGCACGCTCGGCGGGCGCGACGGGCTGGATCGAGAAGCCGCTCGATCCGGACCTGCTGACGGAACTGGTCGCCGCGCTCTCGGAAACGCACGAACAGCAAGAACGGCACTGAGCCGAACATCAACGGCATCGAACAGCATCCCTGCGGTGACTCAAGCATGACACTCGACATTACCCAGTTCTATCAAACCTTCTTCGACGAAGCAGACGAACTGCTCGCGCAGATGGAGCAACTGCTGCTCGTTCTGGACCTCGCGAATCCGGACCCGGAAGACCTTGCGGCGATCTTCCGCGCGGCGCATTCGATCAAGGGCGGCGCGGCGACCTTCGGCTTCACCGCGCTCACCGAAACGACGCACATCCTCGAATCGCTGCTGGACCGCGCGCGCAACAACGAGCTCGTCCTGCGCCGCGACATGATCGACACGTTCCTCGCGACGAAAGACGTGCTCTCGGATCAGCTCGCCGCTTATCGCGCGAGCGCCGAGCCGGATGCGGCCGCCGCCGCCGCGATCTGCGCGAAGCTCGAACGCCTGAAGAACGAGCAGGCCGAAGGCGGCCAGCCGAACAACATCGAGCCGCCCGCGCTGCCGGGCGGCGCCGTCGAAGCGCCGGCCGCGATCGTCGCGCCCGCCTACGAAGGCCCGAACGCACCGCCCGCGCACGTGATCGCGCAGGCGATGGACGCCATCGAAGACGACGGCAACTGGGACGGCGCGTTCGAACTCGCCGATGGATCGAACGCAGGAACAGCGCATGCGGGAACCGCTGCCGCCGCGACGCCGGGACACACCGGCGCGCCGGTCGCGGAAGTTGGACCCCACCTGAAAATTACGCTACGGGGGGTGGGCGAGAAGGACCTGGCGACTCTGATCGAGGAGCTGGGGAACCTGGGAAGCATCGTCGGGGAAAAAAAGACGGACGCCGAGTACGTGGTATGGCTCGACTCGGACGTCCCGGCCGACGATATCGTTGCCGTGTGCTGCTTCGTGATCGATGAAACGCAGATCACGATCGGCCGTGGCGACGCTGCGGCGCAATCCGCCGATGCACAGCCGGAGCACCTGGAAGCACCGGCGGCGCGGACTGCGCAACCCATGCAACACGAAGAGCCGAAGCAATCGCAGGCGCACGCGGCGCCCGCATCCGTGGCAGGCAAGGACGCAGTAAAAGACGCAGCAAAAGAAGAAGCGGCGACGGCGGCGGGTTCGAAAGACCCGTCCGCCGCTCAGCCGGCAAAGTCCGCATCGGGCGACGCCGACAAGAAAGCGCGCCCGCAAGCGGCGGCATCGGCGGAAGGCAGCTCGATTCGCGTCGGCGTGGAGAAGGTCGATCAGCTCATCAATCTGGTGGGCGAACTCGTCATCACGCAGGCGATGCTCGCGGAAACCACGAGCACGTTCGACCCCGCATTGCACGACCGCCTTTTCAACGGCATGGGGCAGCTGGAGCGCAACGCGCGCGACCTGCAAGAGGCCGTCATGTCCATCCGCATGATGCCGATGGATTACGTTTTCAGCCGCTTCCCGCGCCTCGTGCGCGACATTGCCGGCAAGCTCGGCAAGGAAGTGGAACTCGTCACGTTCGGTCAGGCGACCGAGCTCGACAAGAGCCTGATCGAGCGCATCATCGATCCGCTCACGCACCTCGTGCGCAATTCGCTCGATCACGGCATCGAAACCGTGGAAGCGCGCCGCGCGGCGGGCAAGGCGGCGACCGGCCAGCTCGTGCTGTCGGCGGCGCATCACGGCGGCAACATCGTGATCGAAGTGAGCGACGACGGCGCGGGCCTGCGCCGCGACAAGATTCTCGCGAAGGCGCAGAAGCAGGGCATGCAGGTGTCCGAATCGATGACCGACGAAGAAGTCTGGCAACTCATCTTCATGCCGGGCTTCTCGACCGCCGAACAGGTCACCGATATTTCCGGCCGCGGCGTCGGCATGGACGTGGTGAAGCGCAACATCCAGTCGATGGGCGGCCACGTCGAAATCATGTCGCGCCAGGGCGCGGGCACCACGACGAAGATCGTGCTGCCGCTCACGCTCGCGATCCTCGACGGCATGTCGGTGAAGGTCGGCAACGAGATCTTCATTCTGCCGCTCAACTTCGTGATGGAGTCGCTGCAACCCGTGGCCGACGACATCTACACGGTCGCGAACGGCGAGCGCGTCGTGCGTGTGCGCGGTGAATATCTGCCGCTCGTCGCGCTGCATCGCGTGTTCGATGTCGAAGGCGCGCGCACCGAGCCGACGCAAGGCATCGTCACGATCATGCAGACGGAAGGCCGCCGCTTCGCGATGTTGATCGACGAGCTCGTCGGCCAGCAGCAAGTGGTCGTGAAGAACCTCGAAACGAATTACCGCAAGGTGCACGGCATTTCCGCCGCGACGATTCTCGGCGACGGCAGCGTCGCGCTGATCGTCGACGTGGCCGCGCTCAATCGCGAATCGCGCGCACAGCACGGCGCGCACGCTCACTAATACCGAAGGAGTTTTTCATGGCAGACGTTCAATCGATTCACACCGCCGCGCCTTCGCGACGTGACACGCAAAACGCCGAGGCGGCCGGACAGGAATTTCTCGTGTTCACGCTCGGCGCCGAGGAATACGGCATCGACATCCTGAAGGTGCAGGAGATTCGCGGCTACGACAACGTGACGCGCATCGCGAATGCGCCCGGCTTCATCAAGGGCGTGATCAATCTGCGCGGCATCATCGTGCCGATCGTCGATATGCGCATCAAGTTCAATCTGGGCCGCGTCGAGTACGACAACCAGACGGTCGTGATCATCCTGAACGTCGCGCATCGCGTGGTCGGCATGGTGGTCGACGGCGTGTCGGACGTGCTCACGCTCACGCAGGAGCAAGTGATGCCCGCGCCGGAATTCGGCGGCACGCTCGCAACCGAATATCTGACGGGCCTCGGCACCGTGGATGGCCGCATGCTGATTCTGATGGACATCGAGAAGCTCATGACGAGCCGCGAGATGGAACTGATCGATTCCGTCGGCGCATAAAACGTAATCAGAAACGCAGGAAGAAGCCATGCTGAAGAAGTTGTCGATCCGCACGACGCTCACGCTCGTCGGTCTGTTGTTCGTTGGATGCGCGGCGCTGATCGGCGGGCTCGCGCTCGTCGGGCTCAACTCGGCCGGTGCGTCGCTCACGTCGCTCGCGCAGGAAGACATGGTCGCGATGCGCGCGCTCTCCGAAACGTCGTCGTATCTGCTGCGCTCGCGCGTGACGCTCGACCGCGTGCGCTCGCTCACCGAAGCGGGCAGCACGGACGAAGCGAAGAAGGCGATCGATCGCGGCCAGTATCTGCTCGACAAGAGCAACGAGAACTGGAAGCTCTATCTCGACACGCCGAAGCCGATGATGCCGAAGGACACGCTCGACGCGCTCGTCGCTCAGCGTGACGCGCTCGTGAAAACCGGCGTGGAGCCGGAGTTCGCCGCGATCCGCGCGAACGACCTGGCCGGGTATCACGCGATCGCCGACACGAAGATCAGCCCGATGTTCGTCTCGTTCGATCAGGCCGTGACCGCTGCCGTCTCGGCGCATCAGGCGCACGCGGAGAGTTCGCGCGCCGGCACGTCGTCGCATATCGCGGCGCTCAACATGACGATCGGCGCGGTGCTCGTGCTGGCGGTGCTGATGCTCATCGGCACGCGCATGGCGCTCTCGAGCCTGATCGTGAAGCCGATCAACGATGCCGTCGATCACTTCGACCGCATCTCGCGCGGCGATCTCACGCAGAGCGCGCACAGCGACAGCGGCAATGAAATCGGGCGCCTGTTCGCGGGCATCGAACGCATGCGCGGCAATCTGACGGCGATGGTCGGCGCGGTGCATCGCGGCGCCGAATCGATCGATGTCGGCGCGCATGAAATCGCGAGCGGCAACACGGATCTGTCGCAGCGCACGGAAGAGCAGGCGGCGTCGTTGCAGGAAACGGCGTCGAGCATGGAAGAGCTGACGAGCACCGTGAAGCAGAACGCCGACAACGCGCGCCAGGCGAGCCAGCTCGCGGTGAACGCGTCGGATATCGCGTCGCGCGGCGGCGAAGTGGTCGAGCAGGTCGTCGAGACGATGCACGCGATTGCATCCAGCTCGAACAAGGTCGTCGACATCATCGGCGTGATCGAAGGCATCGCGTTCCAGACCAACATTCTCGCGCTGAACGCGGCTGTCGAAGCGGCGCGCGCGGGCGAGGAAGGCCGCGGCTTCGCGGTGGTCGCGGGCGAAGTGCGCTCGCTTGCGCAACGCAGCGCGGCGGCGGCGAAGGAAATCAAGACGCTGATCGGCGATTCGGCCGCGAAGGTCGACAGCGGCACGGATCTCGTCGCGCGCGCCGGTCAGACGATGGGCGAGATCGTGCAGGCGGTGCGTCGCGTGACCGACATCATGGGCGAGATCAGCGCGGCCTCGGAAGAGCAGTCGGACGGCATCGAGCAGGTCAATCGCGCCGTCACGCAGATGGACAGCGTGACGCAGCAGAACGCCGCGCTCGTCGAAGAGGCGGCGGCGGCTGCAGCCTCGCTCGAAGAGCAGACGCGCCAGCTGAAGGGCGTGGTCGCGCAATGGCGCGTGCAAGGCGCTGTCGCGGCGCCGGTGCGCACGAGCGCATCGACGGCTGCGTCGCGTCTTTCGCCGGCGGCGCGTGTCGAGCCTTCGACGTCCGCGCCTGCATCGAAAGCGAAGTCCGCCGGGACGCCAAAAGTTGCGCCGGAAGCGGCCGTTAATAAGGACACAGCGAAGGACACAGCGAAGGAAGCAGCGAAGGAAGCAGCGAAGCCCGCAGTCAAGCCGGCGAGCGTCGTGAAACCCGCTGCCGCGCCGCGCGTCAAGGCGACGACCGCCGACGACGGCGACTGGGAAACCTTTTAACGCAAACGCAACGGAAACGGCCATGCAGGCATCGCGCATCACGATCGACACGCAGGAAAAGCGCGCGTCCGCATGGTCCACACCTGCATCGCAAGCCGCGAGCGCGACGATGTCGCCAAGGAAGCACGAAACATCATGATGGCAACGCGCAACGCACGCGTCGACTCGCCCGCCTCTGTGCGCGGCACGGAAGTCGAGCGCGATTTCGAATTCACCCCGGCGGACTTCGCCCGCATTCGCGAGCTGATTCATCGCCGCGCGGGCATCTCGCTGTCGGACCATAAACGCGACATGGCGTACAGCCGCCTCGCGCGACGTCTGCGCGCCTGCGGCATCGATACGTTCAAGCAGTATCTCGACCGTCTCGAAACCCACGACGACAACGCCGAATGGGAAGCGTTCGTCAACGCGCTGACCACGAACCTCACGGCGTTTTTCCGCGAGTCGCATCACTTCCCGATTCTCGCGGAGTTCGTGAAGCGCCGGCAGCAGCCGTTCTCGGTGTGGTGCTCGGCGGCATCGACGGGCGAGGAGCCGTATTCCATCGCGATGACGCTCATCGAAGCGCTCGGCGAGCACACGGCGCGGCAGTGCACGGTGTTCGCGAGCGACATCGACAGTCAGGTGCTCGCGAAAGCCGAAGCGGGCGTGTATTCGCTCGATCAGGTGAAGGCGCTGCCCGTCGAGCGTCTCAAGCGCTTCTTTTTGAAGGGCACGGGCTCGCACGCGGGCCTCGTGAAGGTGCGCCCCGAATTGCGCGCGATGGTGAACTTCGGCCGCGTGAATCTGACCGACGCGCGCTACGACATCAAAGGTCCGTTCGACGCGATCTTCTGCCGCAACGTGATGATCTACTTCGACAAGCCGACGCAAGGGCAAGTGCTCTCGCGCTTCGAGCCGCTGATGAAGCCGGGCGCGCTGCTGTTCGCGGGGCATTCGGAAAACTTCACGTATGTGTCGCAGGCGTTCAGGCTGCGCGGCCAGACCGTGTACGAACTCGCGCGCGACACGAAGGTCGCGAGCGGTTCGAAGCGCGCGCTCGCGGGAGAGCCGGCATGAGCGGACTGCCGATGGCGTCAAACCTCTATTTCGACAATCACTTCAAGAAGCAGGGCGTGAAGCTCCTGCCGAACGAGTTCTACATGACGAGCGAAGACATGGTGCTCGTCACCGTGCTTGGCTCGTGCGTGGCGGCGTGCATCAACGATCGCACGGCGGGCATCGGCGGAATGAATCATTTCATGCTGCCCGATGACGGTTCCGATGCCTCGCACGCATCGTCCGATTCGATGCGCTACGGCGCCTACGCGATGGAAGTGCTCATCAACGAGCTCATCAAGCGCGGCGGACGGCGCGAGCGCTTCGAAGCGAAGGTGTTCGGCGGCGGCGCGGTGCTCGCGGGCATGACGACGATCAACATCGGCGATCGCAATTCGGAGTTCGTGCGGCGTTATCTCGCGCTGGAGAAGATTCGCATCGTCGCGGAGGATTTGCAGGGCGCGCATCCGCGCAAGGTCGCGTTCATGCCGCGTTCGGGCCAGGTGATGGTCAAGAAGCTGAAGACGCAGCACGATCCGGTCGTCGTCGAACGCGAGCAGGCGCTCGTGCAGCGCACGCCGGAAGAGCGCGCGGAACGGCTCGCGAAGGCGCGTGCGCGCGTCGAACTGTTTCAGTCGAATGCGGCGGGCGCGAAACCGCGCGTGGAGTTGTTCACGACGAACACGCCAGCGGCGAGCGTGAAGCGCCCGCGCGTGGAACTGTTCACGTCGCGTCCGAAGACCGTGGAGGAAGCATGAACACAGCGCAAAAGATCAAAGTGCTGTGCGTCGACGATTCGGCGCTCGTGCGCAGTCTGATGACCGAGATCATCAACTCGCAGCCCGACATGCACGTGTGCGCGACCGCGCCCGATCCGCTCGTCGCGCGCGAACTCATCAAGCTGCATAACCCGGACGTGCTCACGCTCGACGTCGAAATGCCGCGCATGGACGGCCTCGACTTTCTCGAGAAGCTGATGCGTCTGCGGCCGATGCCGGTCGTGATGGTGTCGTCGCTGACCGAGCGCGGCAATGAAATCACGCTGCGCGCGCTGGAACTCGGCGCGGTCGATTTCGTCACGAAGCCAAAGGTCGGCATTCGCGACGGCATGCTCGACTACGCGGAAAAGCTCGCCGACAAGGTGCGCGCGGCATCGCGGGCGCGCGTCAAGCAGACGACGCACGTGGCGAGCGCACCGGCGAACGCGGCGGCGCACAAGCCCGCGCCGCATTTCAACAATCCGCTCGTGTCGACGGAAAAGCTCGTGATCGTCGGCGCATCGACGGGCGGCACCGAAGCGATCCGCGAAGTGCTCGTGCCGCTGCCGCCCGATGCGCCCGCGGTGCTCATCGCGCAGCACATGCCGCCGGGCTTCACGAAGTCGTTCGCGCAGCGCCTGAACGGGCTGTGCCGCATCACCGTGAAGGAAGCGGAGCACGGCGAGCGCGTGCTGCCGGGCCACGCGTATATCGCGCCGGGCCACGCGCATCTGGTGCTCGCGAGAAGCGGCGCGAACTATGTCGCGCATCTGTCGGATGCGCCGCCGGTGAACCGGCATCGGCCGTCCGTCGACGTGCTGTTCCGCTCGGCGGCGCAGCATGCGGGCAAGAACGCGATCGGCGTGATCCTGACCGGCATGGGCCGCGACGGCGCCGCCGGTCTTCTGGACATGCAGCAGGCGGGCGCTTACACGCTCGCACAGGACGAAGCGAGTTGCGTGGTGTTCGGCATGCCGCGCGAAGCGATTGCAATGGGCGGCGCGAGCGAAATCGCGCCGCTCTCTGAAATGAGCCGGCGCGTGATGGCGCGGCTTGCCTCGATGGGCGAACGCGTACAGCGCGTCTGAACTTTCTGGATTACGCGGCGCTGCCGCATTGAGAACTCAAGGGAGTAGTGATGGACAAGAACATGAAGATCCTCGTCGTCGACGATTTTCCGACGATGCGCCGTATCGTGCGCAACCTGCTCAAGGAGCTGGGCTACGGCAACGTCGACGAAGCCGAAGACGGCGCGGCGGGCCTCGCGCGTCTGCGCGGCGGCGGTTTCGACTTCGTGATCACCGACTGGAACATGCCGAACCTCGACGGCCTGTCGATGCTGCAGCAGATCCGCGCGGACGCGACGCTCGCGCATCTGCCGGTGCTGATGGTGACGGCGGAATCGAAGAAGGAGAACATCATCGCGGCGGCGCAAGCGGGCGCGAACGGTTACGTGGTGAAGCCTTTCACGGCCGCCACGCTCGACGAGAAGCTCACCAAGATTCTCGAGAAGATGGCCAAAACGGGGAGCTGATCGTGAACGATCTGACCACAGAATTCGCAGCCGCGGTCGCCGCCGTTGCCGATGCCGAGGGCGATCCGTCGAGCGACCGCATTCTCGCGCGCATCGGGCAACTGACGCGCACGCTGCGCGACTCGATGCGCGAGCTCGGCCTCGACAAGCAGGTCGAAGCCGCCGCGCAAGCCGTGCCCGATGCCCGCGACCGCCTGAAGTACGTCGCGACGATGACCGAGCAGGCCGCCGAGCGCGCGCTCAACGCGATCGAACTCGCCAAGCCGGTGCAGGAATCGATGCAAACCGAGGCGCAGGCACTCGATGCGCGCTGGGCGAAATGGTACGACGCGCCGCTCGCGCAGGCCGAGGCGGGCGAATTGCTCGCGCAGACGCGCACGTTCCTGCAAAGCGTGCCCGAGCGGACGCAGGCGACCAATGCGCAATTGCTGGAAATCATGCTCGCGCAGGATTTTCAGGATCTGACCGGCCAGGTGATCAAGAAGATCACGGACGTCGTGTATCTGATCGAGCAGCAATTGCTCGGCGTGCTGCTCGAAAACATCGCGCCGGAGCGGCGTGAGCAGTTCGCGGCATCGGCTGCGGCGCTGATGTCGTCGTCGCTGTCGTCGTCGACGGGCAGTCCGGAAGGCCTGCTCAACGGTCCGCAGATCAATCCGGAAGGACGCAGCGACGTCGTGCAGGATCAGTCGCAAGTGGACGATCTGCTCGCCAGTCTCGGCTTCTGAGCCTTCTTCCGAGCCTTTGTAAGCATCCGTCATTTCGACGTACTCAGCGTTGCACCGACACGCGAAGCGCATACCATTGTGCTTCGCGTTTTTCTTTGTGTGCGCTTCCGAACGTTAGGACTATTCCCCGCGGCTGGCATACTGATGATATTCGCGCTCAAAAAAATTAGGGCGAAATGCGGTGGCGCATCTGTCACTCAATCGTCAAGAACCGGCCGCGAGCGAAGGCACGCAGCCGGCGGATTACCGAAAGGAGGCCCAGTGAAGGCACCGAAGCAACCCCGTCATGGGCATCTTGTAAGCGCGTTGGCGATCGTCGCCGGCGCGTTGGGCTGCGCGGCCGCGCCCGCGTACGCCGTGCTCGGCGGCCAGCCGATGACCGCGCCGGAAGGCGCCAGCTCGACGACGTCCACGAACTCGGTCGCGCATGCGGCTGTGGCAAGCGGCGCATCGTCGGCGTCGGCATCGAACTACACCGTTCGCTCGACCGTGCTCGCGAGCGGAACCGTCGTGAATGAATATCTGTCCACGGAAGGCGTCGTCTTCGGCATCGCGTGGCACGGACCGCGCGTGCCGGATCTCTCGAGCCTGCTCGGCAGCTACTTCCCGCAATATCAGCAGGGCCTGAAGGCGCAGCGCGCCGCGCGCGGCGGCCGCGGGCCGGTGAGCGTGCAGGGCTCCGGACTCGTCGTGGATTCGGGCGGTCACATGGGCGCGTTTGCAGGCAGCGCATATCTGCCGCAATCCTTGCCCGCCGGCGTATCCGCCAGCGACATCCAGTAAGCGACGGGAGACTCAGTATGCATAGAACGACACTCGGCCATCCCGCCATTTCTTCCCGACGCAGCGGCTTCGTCCGCTGGCTCGGCGTGCTTTGCCTTTCCGTCATGCTCGCGGCGTGCGGCGGTGGCGGCGGCGACGATTCCAGTTCCAGCAGCGGCGGTTCGTCGGGCGGCTCGGGCGGATCGGGCGGCGGCTCCGGCGGCGGCAGTTCGGGCACCAGCAGCGCCAACGCCCAGCCGATCGCGCCGAACGGCACGAACGCCGTGGCGATCAACGTCAACTCCGGCGTCGCGGGCTTCGTCAACATTCCGAACGTGTCGGTGACGGTGTGCGCGCCGGGCTCGTCGGTGTGCCAGACCATCGACAACATTCAGGTCGATACCGCGTCGTTCGGTCTGCGCATTCTTGGGTCGGCCGCGCAGTCCGTGCTCGGCAGCCTGCCGACCGCCCGCGCGTCGAACGGCGGCCAGCTCGCCGAATGCGCCGGGTTCGCGGACGGCTACACGTGGGGCACCGTGCGCACGGCCGACGTGAAGATCGGCACCGAAGTGGCGTCGGGCGTGCCGTTGCAGATCATCGGCGATCTGAACGCATCGGCGGCGCCGACCGGCGATAACGGCTGCCCGTCCGGTGGCGACGAGAATTCGACCGCCGATATCGGCGCGAACGGCATTCTCGGCATCGGCCCGCAAACCTACGATTGCGGCGACGGATGTGTGAGCACGCCGCTCAACGCGATGTACTTCTCGTGCAGCAACGGCGCGAACTGCACGGGTGTCGCGGTCCCGCTCGCGCAGCAGGTGACGAATCCGGTCACGAAGTTCGCGGTCAACAACAATGGCGTGATCGTGCAACTGCCGCCCGTCGCCGATAACGGCACAGCCACCGCGAGCGGCGTCCTGATATTCGGCATAGGCACGCAGAGCAACAACGCGATCAGCAACGTGACGAAGTACGGCACGGATCAATACGGCGATCTGACCGGCACGTACAAGGGCAAGACGTACAAGACGTTCTTCGACACGGGATCGAACGGCAACTTCTTCCAGGATAGTTTCCCGCTCTGCAACGGTTCGACGGCGTTCTATTGCCCGAGCTCGACGCAGTCGCTGTCGACGACGATCAAAGGCACCGAAGGCAACAGCGCGGTCGTGCCGTTCCTGCTCGCCAATGCCAGCTCGCTGACTTCGGGCAAGAACAAGTTCGCGTTCAACAGTCTCGGCGGTCAGTTGGGCATGTCGAATTTCTTCGACTTCGGCTTGCCGTTCTTCTTCGGCCGGCATGTCTATGTCGGATACCAGTTGCCGAACAGTTCGGCCTACGTGGCGTTCTGACGCGGCGATAGCGGTCCGCACATGAAAAACCGGCTGCGTTTTGCGCAGCCGGTTTTTTTTGTCACTCGTCCGCGCGCGGCTTCCGAGGCGCGCGCTCGGCGAGCGCGTCGTAGACCCGGCGCGGCAGCACGTGCATCAACATGCCGACGATGCGCATCTGCCACGGAAACGTCGCGTAGCGCACTTGGCGTTGAATCGCGTCGGCGGCTTTCTTGGCGAAGCGGTCGGTGTCCATCAGAAAGGGCATGCGATACGGATTGTGCGCGGTCATTTCCGAGCGCACGTAGCCCGGCGCGATCGTGACGACGCCGACGCCGAGCGGACGCATCTCGACGCGCAGCGCTTCCAGATACTTCGCCACCGCCGACTTCGACGCGCTGTATGCGCCGCCGCCCGGCAGCCCGCGCACGCCCGCGACGCTCGCAATGCCGACGAGCGTGCCGCGCCGCGCGGCCGTCATCGATTCGACGAAGGGCTCGAACGTCGCGACCATGCCGAAGTAGTTCACGTCCATCACGGTGCGGAACGTGTCGAGATCGCCGTGGCCTGTGAGCGCGCCGCGGCTCATGCCCGCGTTCGCGATGACGATATCCGCCGCGCCGTGCTCCGCGATGAAGCGGCGCGCGGCATCGGCGAGCGCGTTGGAGTCGCGCACGTCGGCGGGATAGATGGAAATGGCGCTTTGCGGATGACGGGCCGCGAACGCGGCGAGAGAATCGGCGCGGCGGGCGACGAGGCCGAGGATGGCCCCGCGTTTTACGTATTCCTCGGCGAGTGCGAGGCCGATGCCGCTCGATGCGCCGGTAATGAAGACCTTCAGGCGAACTGCATTCATACCGGCGCGGGTGGGGATCAGAGCTTCTTGTCGCGGACTTGCTGGACGAGGAAGTCCATGACCTGCGTGGTGCCCGGCAGGCTGTTGGTCATTGCCGGGCCGGTTTCGTACTTACCCTGGACGACGACCGTCGGCACGCCGTCGATCTTGTAGTCCTGCAGGAGCTTGGCGTCGCGCTGCACGGCGCTTTGCGTCGAGAACGAGTTATACGCTTCCATGTACTTCTTCGGATCGACGCCCTGCGTCTTGAGGAAGTCCGCCTGCGCCTGCGGCGTCAGCAGATAGTTCTTCTTCACGTGGATTTCGTTGAACACGGCCGGCGTGACCTTTTCCGCGACGCCGAGCGCGTCGAGCGCGTGATACATCTTCGAGTGCGGAATGAAGTCGTCGCGGAAGGCAACCGGCACGCGCTTGAACACGACGTCCGGGCCTTGCTTCTTCGCCCATGCCTCGATGTACGGCTCGAACTCGTTGCAGTGCGGGCAGCCGTACCAGAAGAACTCGATGACCTCGACCTTGCCCGCGGGCGCGGCGATCGGCTGCGGCGCCTGCAGGACGGAGTAGTCCTTGCCGGCGGTGGGCGCGGCCTGCGCCGAAGTCGCGAGGCTCAGGGAAGCCGCTGCGATGCCGAGGGAAAGAGCCAACGCGCTAAAGATTTTTTTCATGATTGAAGAGGGTACGCAATGAATACGCGACGGAACAAAAGCAGGCCCAATAGTGGGACATACGACGCTTAAGCCACGCTTAAGCCCATTCAAGCGTCGCGGCGTCTGAGGCCTGCGCCGCCGTCTTGCGGCGCGCAGGCACCTCGACTTCGTTTGCTGCGTTATTGCTTCGAGAAACGGATCACGGCGGTATCGACGCCCGCATCGGACAGACGCTGACGCGCCGTGTTCATGTCCTCGAACTTCGCGAACGGCCCAATGCGCACGCGATAGTACGTCACGCCGCCTGCATCGCGCTGCGTGACCTTCGATTCGAAACCCTGGAACCCGAGACGCGCACGCTGCTGTTCGGCATCCGCTTGCGTCTTGTACGCGCCGACCTGCAGGAAGTAGCCGGTGTTCGGCTCGCCGGGCGCGGGCGGCGTGGTTTTCGCCGTCGTGGGCGCCGAGCCGCCCTTCGGCGGCGTGGCGTTCGCGCTGCTCGTCGCGGCGGGCGCGTTCGGCGTGGCTTCGGGCTTCTTCGCGGGCGTAGTGCTCGCGGTCTTCGGCGCGGATGCGTTTGCGCCCGAAGGCGGCACCTCGACGATCTGCGGCTCGTCGAGCATGCCCGACGACTGCGTCTGGTTGTTAGTCTGACCCGGCGCGGTGTTGGGCGGCGTGGGCTGCGCGGCTTGCGGCACGGCCTGACCCGGCGACTTGCCCTGCAACGGACGATTCGGATCGTACGGCTGCGCGGCGGCGGGCGCGGAGTTGGCTTCGGACGGCGGCGGCGCGACCTTCGCCACGAACGGCGTTGGCGCGCGCGTGATGTACAGCGCGACGATCACGGCGATTGCGAGGCCGACGATCAGGCCCAGCACGATGCCGATAAACGTTCCCCCCGTTTGCTTCGACTGCTTCGATGTGCGGCGTGGTTTTGCCATCGTATGAATCACCTGCGAGAAAGTCTTCTGGTTGGGCGACGATTATAGCGGCGGCTCAAGACAAGCCCGCGCCAGGCATCTGCTCGCGCGGTCCGAAAATTCTGATTTCGGTGCCCGCGCGGCAGAAGTTTCACATCTTTTGAGGAGCGGAAACGCCGATGGTCGCGAGGCCGTTTTCGAGAACCTGGCGCGTCGCGGCGAGAAGCGCGATGCGCGCCGTGCGTTCCTTTTCATCGTCCACGAGCACGCGCTCCGCATTGTAGAACGAGTGAAATTCGCCAGCGAGGTCGCGCAGATAGAACGCGACTGCGTGCGGCGCGAGTTCCTCGGCGGCGTGCGCAAGCATGTCCGGGAATTCGGCGAGCTTGTTGAGCAACGCCATCGCGCGGTCGCTCGACAGCGGCGAAAGGTCCGCCTTGGCCGCTTGCGCGAGATCGCCCGCGTAGCGTTCCTTCCAGTCGTTGAGGATCGTGCAGATGCGCGCGTGCGCGTATTGCACGTAGTAGACCGGATTCTCGTCGTTCTGCTTGAGCGCGAGGTCGATGTCGAACACGAATTCGGTATCCGCCTTGCGCGAGATCAGGAAGAAGCGCACGGCGTCGCGGCCGCGGCGGATGGTGTCCTCGTCGATCTGATCGGGCGCGGTCTCGTGGCCCGGCGTGAGGCCGCCCGACCATTCGATCAGATCGCGCACCGTCACGTAGCTGCCCGCGCGCTTGGAGATTTTCACTTCCTGGCCGTCGCGCATGACGGTCACCATCTTGTGCAGCACGTAGTCGGGATAGCCCTTCGGAATGCCGATGCCAAGTCCTTGCAGGCCCGCGCGCACCCGCGCGATCGTGCCGTGGTGGTCCGAGCCTTGAATGTTGATGACCTTCGTGTAGCCGCGCTCCCACTTGGTCACGTGATATGCGACGTCCGGCACGAAGTACGTGTACGTGCCGTCGGATTTTTTCATCACGCGGTCTTTGTCGTCGCCTTCGTCGGTGGTGCGCAGCCACAGCGCGCCGTCCTGCTCGTAGGTCTTGCCGGCATCGACGAGCTCGGCCACCGTCTTTTCGACGCGGCCTTCCTTGTACAGCGACGACTCCAGATAGAACTGGTCGAACTTCACGCCGAACGCGGTCAGATCCATGTCCTGCTCGTGACGCAGATACGCGACGGCGAAATGGCGGATGGCTTCGAGATCCTCGACGTCGCCTTTGCCCTTCACCGGCTCGCCGTCCTTCGCCGCGACGGTTTCGCCCGCCATGTAGTCGCGCGCGATATCGGCGATGTACTCGCCGTTGTACGCCGCTTCCGGCCATTGCGCGTCGCCCGGCTTGAGACCGCGCGCGCGCAGTTGCGTGGAGATGGCGAGGTTGTTGATCTGCACGCCCGCGTCGTTGTAGTAGAACTCGCGGTGCACGTCGTAGCCCTGCGTTTCGAGCAGGTTCGAGAGCGCGTCGCCGAGCGCCGCCTGACGGCCGTGGCCGACATGCAGCGGACCCGTGGGATTCGCCGACACGAACTCGAGGAGCACGTGTCTGCCCGCGTCGCGCGTCGAGCGGCCGAACGCGGCGCCGTGGCCGAGCACGGCCGGGATCACGTCTTGCTTGGCCGACGAGGAAAGACGCAGATTAATGAAGCCGGGACCCGCCACTTCGGCGCTCTCGACGAGACCCTTCGCGGCCGGGAGGCCTAGCAAGGCATCGACGATCTGCTGCGCGAGCTGGCGCGGATTCGCGCGCAGCGGTTTGGCGAGCTGCATCGCGACATTCGATGCCACGTCGCCGTGCGCCGCGACCTTCGGACGTTCGAGGACGATCGCGGGCGCGATGAAGGCCGCTTCGCTGGCGCCTTGCGTGGCTTGTGCGACCTGCTTGACCGCGTCGGAGATGAGCGTTTCGAGTGTGTGTTTATGTGCGGGCAGCATGCTGAATGTGATCCAGTGGAGCGAGGGCTGACGGGGCGCGTTCTGGCGTGTGCACCGACTCAGAAGAGCGACTTCGCGACACGTTGGCCCCGGAATGTGGTGTGTGCAGCCGAACGGAACCGAGCACCACATGAAGTAGGGATTTTAGCAGGTGCTAATATGTCGAATCAGGGTGTTGTCACGTCGTCATGTCAGGGAGACCGGCTCGTCTGCGCGTTTCGTTTGCAAACCGCCTATGACCCAACATAAACAAAAGGACCATGCCATGCTGATCACGTTCAAATGTCCGGCCGCACCGGACGTCATCATGCTGGAGAACCTCGCGGAGTATCTGCTCGGCATCATCGGCAAGCAGCTCACGGCGCGGGGCGTCATCACGCACGAAGACCTGCCGGCTGCCATCCAGAAACTCGAAGCGGCCGTCGCGACCGATAAAAAAGAGCGCGCCGAGCACGAGGGCCATTTTCACGAAGGCGAGGAAGGCCATGTGCCGCACGAGCATCCGGTCGGACTCGCGCAGCGCGCGTTTCCGTTCATCGACATGCTGCGGCTCGCGCAAAAACACAACGCCGATATTCTCTGGGGCGTCTGATCGCCCGGCGTCGTTCGCAGCGTCGACAAAGAAAAACCCGCATCGTCGCCGATGCGGGTTTTTTTCTTCCGATGAAACGTCTGACGGCTTGAGTCGCGTACTGCGTATTACTGCGACTGGCCGCTTTCCGGGCCTGCGGGTTTCGCGGGCGGATGCTGCTTCTTCGGCTTCTTGGGTTTCTTCTTGTGCTCGGTCTGCGGCGGCGAGTACGAGGAAGCCTCGGTGCTGCTCGCCTGCGCGAACGCGGCCGAACTCGACACGGCGAGCAGCGCCGCGGCGATCGCTACGGTTACGGCGGACGTCATCTTCTTCATGCGACTTATCTCCGTTGACGAAAGGATTGCGTTGGCCGTCATGACGACGGCTCGTCGCGCTGACAAGTCTACGGAAACCAAAAACTTCCCGCCGGTTCCGTGCATATTCCGGCTATCAGTTGCGCGATATGTCGTTTCGATGCATCAACGCTGCGGCGCGAGCGCGCGTTCCGCATCGGACGTCGAGATGGCCATGCGTTCGGCGTAGCTCGCGAGCTGATCGTCGCCGATCTTGCCCACCGAGAAGTACGTGCTGTCCGGATGCGCGAGATAGAAGCCCGACACGCTCGCCGCCGGCAGCATCGCGAGCGATTCGGTCACGCTCATGCCGATCTCGTTTGCCTGAAGCACTTCGAACATATCGCGCTTGACGAGGTGATCCGGGCACGCCGGATAACCCGGCGCCGGACGAATGCCCGCGTACTTTTCCGCGATCAGCGCATCGTTGTCGAGCGTCTCGTTCGCCGCATAGCCCCACAGCTCGCGACGCACGCGCGCGTGCAGCGCTTCGGCGAAGGCTTCCGCGAAACGGTCGGCGAGCGCCTTCAGCATGATCGCGCTGTAGTCGTCGTGATCGGCTTCGAACTGTTGTTCCTTTTTATCGACGCCGATGCCCGCCGTCACCGCGAACATGCCGATGTAGTCCTTCACGCCCGAGTCCTTCGGCGCGATGAAATCGGCGAGCGAGCGGTTCGGGCGCATCACGCCGTCGACGACCGGACGCACGCTCTGCTGACGCAGATTGCGCCACGTCATCGCGACTTGCGAGCGCGAGTCGTCGGTGTAGATCTCGATGTCGTCGTCGTTCACGGTGTTCGCGGGCAGCAGCATGACGACGCCGTTCGCCGTCAGCCAGCGGCCCTGGATCAGGCGCGAGAGCATCGACTTGCCGTCGGAGAACACGCGGCGCGCCGATTCGCCCACGATCTCGTCGTTCAGGATCGCGGGATAGGGACCGGCGAGATCCCACGTCTGAAAGAACGGACCCCAGTCGATGTAATTCGCCAGTTCCGCGAGGTCATAGTTCCTGAACACGCGACGCCCGATGAAGCTCGGCTTCTTCGGCGCATACGCGCTCCAGTCGATCTTTGTCTTGTTGGCGCGGGCCTCTGCGTAGGTGACCATCGGCTGCGCCTTGCGGTTCGCGTGCTGCGTGCGGATGCGGTCGTAGTCGGTCTTGAGTTCGTCGAGATACTTCGCCGCGCCCTCGTCGGACAACAGGCTCGACGCCACCGACACCGACCGCGACGCGTCCGGCACGTACACGACCGGCCCTTCGTAATGCGGCGCGATCTTCACGGCCGTATGCACGCGCGAAGTCGTCGCGCCGCCGATGAGCAACGGCGTCTGCTTGCCGCGGAAGTATTCGTCGCGTTGCATTTCGGAGGCGACGTAGGCCATCTCTTCGAGGCTCGGCGTAATCAGCCCCGACAGCCCGATGATGTCCGCGCCTTCTTCCTTCGCCTTCTGAAGAATGGTCGCGCAGGGCACCATCACGCCCATGTTGACCACTTCGAAGTTGTTGCACTGGAGCACGACCGACACGATGTTCTTGCCGATGTCGTGCACGTCGCCCTTCACGGTCGCGATGACGATCTTGCCCTTGGGCCGCACGTCCGCGCCCGCATCGGCGAGACGCTTCTTTTCCTCTTCGATGAACGGAATCAGATGCGCGACCGCCTGCTTCATCACGCGCGCGGACTTCACGACTTGCGGCAGGAACATCTTGCCCGCGCCGAACAGGTCGCCCACGATGTTCATGCCGTCCATCAGCGGGCCTTCGATTACGTTGATCGGACGGCCGCCCGCCTTGTCGATCTTCTGCCGCACTTCTTCCGTATCTTCGACGATGAAGTTCGTGATGCCATGCACGAGCGCATGCGACAGACGCGCCTCGACCGGCTGATTGCGCCATTCGAGGTTCTCTTCCTTCTTCGCGGCGCCGGTCTTGAACTTGTCGGCGATTTCGAGCAGACGATCCGTGCCGTCGTCACGGCGATTCAGCACGACGTCTTCGACTCGTTCGCGCAGTTCGGCATCGAGATCGGCATACACGCCGAGCTGTCCCGCGTTGACGATGCCCATGTCCATGCCCGCCTGAATCGCGTGATACAGGAACACGGTATGGATCGCCTCGCGCACCGGATCGTTGCCGCGGAACGAGAACGACACGTTCGACACGCCGCCGGACACCTTCGCGTGCGGCAGATGCTGCTTGATCCAGCGCGTGGCTTCGATGAAATCGACGGCGTAGTTGTTGTGCTCTTCGATGCCCGTCGCGATGGCGAAGATGTTCGGATCGAAGATGATGTCTTCCGGCTCAAAACCGGCTTCGTTCACGAGAATGTCGTAGGAACGCTTGCAGATTTCCGTCTTGCGCTGGAACGTGTCGGCCTGGCCTTGCTCGTCGAACGCCATCACGACCGACGCCGCGCCGTATCGGCGAATCAGCTTCGCGTGATGGACGAACTGTTCCTTGCCTTCCTTCAGCGAGATCGAATTGACGATCGCCTTGCCTTGCACGCACTTGAGGCCCGCTTCGATCACGTCCCACTTCGACGAGTCGATCATGATCGGCACGCGCGCGATATCCGGCTCCGACGCGATCAGATTCAGAAAGCGCACCATCGCGGCTTTCGAATCGAGCATGGCTTCGTCCATGTTGATGTCGATGACCTGCGCGCCGTTTTCGACCTGCTGGCGCGCGACGGCGAGCGCTTCGTCGAACTGGCCGTTCAGGATCATGCGCGCGAACGCCTTTGAGCCGGTCACGTTCGTGCGCTCGCCGACGTTGATGAAGAGCGAGCCGCCGGTGACGTTGAACGGCTCCAGGCCGGAGAGGCGCATCGTGTGATCGGTCATGTCTTGTATCTCTTAATCGATGTCAGGCTGCTGCTTATTTGCTGCTTATTTGCTGCTTATTTGCTGCTTATTTGCTGCTTACGCAACTTCGCGATATTGCGACGGGAACGCGCGCGGCTTCACTTCGGCCAGCGCCTTCGCGATCTCCGCGATGTGCTCCGGCGTCGTGCCGCAGCAGCCGCCCGCGACGTTCACGAGGCCGGCGGTCGCGAACTCCTTCAGCAATCCCGACGTCACGTCCGGTGTCTCGTCGAAGCCCGTGTCGCTCATCGGATTCGGCAGGCCGGCGTTCGGATAGCAGGACACGTAGGTATCGCAAATCTTCGCCAGCTCGGCGATGTACGGACGCATCAGCGCCGCGCCCAGCGCGCAGTTCAGGCCGAACGTGAGCGGCTTCGCGTGACGCAGCGAATTCCAGAACGCTTCCACCGTCTGGCCCGACAGAATGCGGCCGGATGCATCGGTGACGGTGCCCGAAATCATGATCGGCACGAGTTCGCCGGTGTCCTCGAACAGTTGATCGAGTGCGAACAACGCGGCCTTCGCGTTCAGCGTGTCGAAGATCGTTTCGACGAGGAAGAGATCGCAGCCCGCGTCGAGCAGCGCTTTTGCCTGTTCGTAGTACGCGTCGCGCAGTTCGTCGAACGTGACGTTGCGTGCGCCCGGATCGTTCACGTCGGGCGAAATGCTCGCGGTCTTCGGCGTCGGTCCGATCGCGCCCGCGACGAAGCGCGGCTTGTCCGGTGTCGAGTATTTGTCGCAGGCTTCGCGCGCGAGCTTCACCGACTCGATGTTCATCTCCGCCGCGAGGTCTTCCATGCCGTAATCGGCTTGGGCGACGCGCGTCGCGCCGAACGTGTTCGTTTCGAGGATGTCGGCGCCCGCCGCCAGATATTGCTCGTGAATCTCGCGGATAACGTGCGGCTGCGTGATCGACAGCAGTTCGTTGTTGCCCTTGATGTCGCGGCCGTAGTCCTTGAAGCGCTCGCCGCGATACGCGGCTTCGTCGAGCTTGTAGCGCTGGATCATCGTGCCCATGGCGCCGTCGAGAATCAGGATGCGCTTTTGCAGCAGCGCGGGCAGCGCGGCGCCGCGCGTGTAGGCGCGCGCGGGCGCTTTCGGAATGGCGTTCTGGGTCATGACGGACGAGGCCTGCACCAAATGTGAAATAGCCTGACATTGTAGCCGCAGCGCGCACCGGTCGCTTCCGGTGGACGGGCGCGCGCGCGTTGCCGGCCGGCAAAAAAGAACCCCGCCGATTGCGGGGCGGGGTCTTTGGTGAAACAGCGGGTGTCGCCTGAGCCGCGAGTCCGGGCGGCGGCGGGCGCGAACGGCGCGAAGCCGTCCGCGCGCGTGCATGCATCAGTGAAGCACGACGGGTTGATTCATCAAAATGTCGAACTGGCCGAGGAATTCATCGACATCTTCGAGCGACGGCTCTTCAGCGATCAACTGTTGAACGTGCTCGCGAAACTTCGCCGCGAGCGCGCCATCGATGAAGATCTCCCGTTGCGTGTTCTTGTCGACGATCTCGTAGCCGCCCGCCTTCATGGCGAGATGGTTGTCTTGCGGCGGAAATTCGACGACGCAATAGTTGGGGCTGTTGTAGATCATTTGCATGGCGACACTCCTTATTCCTTGTTGCTCCGTAGCAATCCTGGGTCCTAGTTGGAGCGATTGGGTTGGAATTCAAGGGGTGGCCTCGATGTGATGCCGATTGTATCGAGGCTTTCTTTTGCAACAAAAACAGGAAAAATCAACTTGAACCGCGCAAGAAGTTCCCCAATAGACCGGAGAAGCGCTGCGATTCCTCCACCGGTGTCAAATGCGCGGCGTTAAGTAATTCGAATCTTGCGCCGGGCACCGTGTCTGCGACCACCTTCGAAGCAGCATGCGGCGTGCCAGTGTCGTGCTGACCCGCGATGACCAGCGTGCGCTTGTCCACTGAGGCCAGTTTGTCTCGCGCATCGAAACGGCTGACGGCCTCCGCCGCGCGCGCGAAACTCTCGGTGGGTGTGCGCGCGATCGTTTCCCCGATTGGCTCTGTCACTTCAGGATGCGCCTTGCGGAATTCGGGCGTCAGCCATCTTTCGAGCGTGGCATCCACGATACTCGCTGTCCCGTTTTCGCGCACGGAAGCTGCCCGTTGCGCGAATGTCGGACGCGCGTCCTCGGGGATAAAGGCCGGCGCGCCGACAACGGTCAGCGATTCCACTTTGGCGGCATGGTTGATCGCGAACTTCTGCGCGACCATTCCGCCGATCGACAGACCGACCACATGCGCCGATGGCGCGCCGAGCTGCTCCAGCAGTTGCGCGAGATCGTCGGCGAGATCGTCGATCGTGAACGAATCCGGCGATACGGTTGTCTCGCCGTGCCCGCGCAAGTCGTAGCGCAGCACGGTGAAGTCGTTGCGGAAGTAGCCGGCCATCTGATCCCAAATCGAAAGATCGCCGGCGAGTTGATGGATGAAGACGAGCCAGGGACCGCCGCCTTCGTTGTCGAGAACATAGCGTGTATCGATGCGATTGATCGTCAACTGCATGTCGGCTCCGTAAAGAATGCGGTTTGCGATGCTGTTTCCGATTTGACTGCACGCGCCTAAGTCGTGCCTGCGCGGTGTCACGAAGTGTGACGGCCGCGTTACGGTTTGTCCGCGGCAGGCTCTGGTGGCTCGACGGGCACGGCGGGCGCGGATTCTTCAGACGCAGCTTGCGTGCCCGGGGCGACATCGTGTCCCTCCGTTGGCGGCGCTTCGAGCTTGCCGGCCCACAGCAGTTCGATCTGCATGCCATTTGGCTCGGTTTGAAGAATCCGCACGGGCAGCCAGCCGATCGACGGCGCGAGCCAGATATCGAGCTTGCGGCGGTCGCCGTCCTTGCGCGGTAGGCGCGTGAAGTGGCGCGCGGTGGTGAAGCCGCCGCGCGCCTGCACGGTTTCGTCGCCGACGGTTTCGATCGGCCAGATTTCGTTGCTGTCGTTATCCGCGACGCTGAACTGGCGCGTGACGCCCGGCTTGTATTTGTCCGGCGCGCCGCGCACGAGGCTCGCCAGTTGCATGACGACGCTGAAGCGATCCTGCGCGCCGTCCGCGAGCGGCTGGTTCTGCGGCGTTTTCGTGTAGACGATCTGCTTCGTTTCGCGGTTGAAGATGGCGATATCGGCGGCGCGGCGGCCGCGCTGCTCGGTGTACTGTTCCGGCGCGATGCCGAATCCGTCGATATGACCTTTGCTCGAATACACATACGGACCGACGAACGGCAGCGGAATCGAGACGACCATCTCGTAGTGCTGGCCGTCGTTGCTCCAGTGGATCGTGCCGGTCTGATTCATCATGCCGTTGACGAGCGTGTCGTAACGTAACTCGCCGGTGGGCGGAACACTGAATTTGTCGCCCGATGCGGTCGCGGGTTGCGATGCAGTCTGCGCTGCGGTCTGCGAAGCGGGCGATGCCGCTTGTTGCGCAGGCGCCGAAGCCGCCACGCCCGACGCGGCCGCCGGGGCGTCCGGCTGCGGTGTCGCGGCGGTCAATACCGGCGCCGCCGCGGGCGCCGGTTTTTGCGCAGGCGCAGGCGCGGGCGCGGGCGCGGCCGGTTTCGGCGGAGCGGCCGGTTTTGCCGGCGCGGGCGCGGGCGGCGTCGGTGCGGGCGGCGCGATCGGCTTGGGCGTCAGCAATTCCACCTGCACGGGCGGTGCGCCGGGCGGCGTGTGCATCGGCTGCCGGTTGTGCTCGATCCAGCGCACCGCGCCGACATGCAGTCCCGCGACGATCAGCACCGCCAGCGCCCAGCGCCCCCAGCGGCGCGGCGTGGCGGATTCGATGGCGGCAGCGGATGGCTCGCCCGACGCGGGGCGAGGACGGCGGAATGGAAACAGTGACATCGTGGAAGGCGTGAAAAGCGCGTGATGCGGAGGATCGGCGAAAAGGCGTAAGACACGCGCGATGGAAACGATGTTCCTGGCCCCAATCGACGGGAGCAGTCAGCGCTCGCCCGCCTTGTGCCCCAGTTCGTACGACAGCCCGCGCGCGCATTCGCGCAACGCGGTGTCGATTTCGCCGCCCCAGCGCGTGTCGAACGTGCCTTCGTGCCCGAGCGCGATGAGACCGAGCGCGAGTTCGCCGGTTGCATCGAAGACCGGCGTGCAGAATGCATGGATCGTCGGCAGCAGCATGCCTTCGACGCGCGCCGCGCCGTGCTCGCGCACTTCGGCGAGCAGCGGCTCGACATCGGCCATCGTCTGCTTCGTGGCGGCGAGTTCGCGCTCGAGCATCGGCTGCGTCTTGCTGCGCGGCAGATAGGCGGCGAAAAGCAGTCCGGTCGCCGATGAAAGCAGCGGCATGACATCGCCCAGCTTGAGCGACGCCTTCGCCGGATGGCTCGATTCCATCCAGTGCACGACGGTCGGCCCCTGATTGCCCCACACCGCGATGCCGACCGTCTGATCCAGCCGATCGCGCATCTGCGCAAGCGCGATGCGCGCAAGCCGCACGCCATCGACGCGCGCGAGCCGCGCGAGCCCCATCTGCAACGCGAAGCCGCCGAGCTCGTAACGCCCGGAAACCGGATCCTGCGACGCGACGCCGAGCCGCAGAAAACTCACCAGATAGCGATGCGCCTTCGCCGGGCTCATGCCCGCGCGTTGCGCGAGGTCGCGCAGCATCATCGCACGCGGTTCGTTGGTCAGCACGTCGAGCAGGCGGAAGCCGACTTCGATCGATTGAATGCCGGAGCGCGTTTTTTCTTCGGCGGCATCGTGGGTGTCTTCGTCGTCGGTGAGGGAGGTGGATTGCATGTGCGAAAAGGCTTATGCCGTTCGACCGAGTGCCGGCGGCGATTCACCATCGTAAAATACATTTCCTTTAACGTCACCCGCGTCACCACGCTCACCGGGCACTGCTCCATGAAACTCGCAACTTTGAAGGACGGCACGCGCGACGGCCAGTTGATCGTCGTCTCGCGCGATCTGCGCACGGCCGCCATCGCCGATGGCATCGTCTCGACGCTGCAACGCGCGCTCGACGACTGGACCTTCTACGCGCCGCAGCTCATGGACGTCTACGAAGCGCTGAATGTCGGCCGCGCGCGCAATACGTTCTCGTTCGACCCGAAAGTCTGCATGGCGCCGCTGCCGCGCGCGTTCCAGTGGGCGGACGGCTCCGCGTACGTGAATCACGTCGAGCTGGTGCGCCGCGCGCGCAACGCCGAAATGCCGCCCGAGTTCTGGACCGATCCGCTGATGTATCAGGGCGGCAGCGACGACTTCATCGGCCCGGCGGACGACATCGTGTGCGCGACGGAATCGTATGGCATCGACTTCGAGGCGGAAGTCGCCGTCATCACGTCGGACGTCCACATGGCCGCGATGCCCGACGAAGCGCTGCGCAGCGTGCGCCTGCTCATGCTCGTGAACGACGTGTCGCTGCGCAATCTCATTCCCGCCGAACTCGCCAAGGGTTTCGGCTTCTTTCAGAGCAAGCCCGCGACCGCGTTTTCGCCGGTCGCCGTCACGCCCGACGAACTTGGCGATGCATGGCGCGAAGGCCGCGTGCATCGTCCGATGATCGTGCACTGGAACGGCAAGAAAGTCGGCCAGCCGGATTGCGGCACGGACATGGTGTTCCACTTCGGCCAGTTGATCGCGCACGCGGCGAAGACGCGCAATCTGCGCGCGGGATCGATCGTCGGCTCCGGCACGATCTCGAACAAGGACGCGAGGCGCGGCTACTGCTGCATCGCCGAGAAGCGCTGTCTGGAGACCATCGAGCACGGCGCGCCGCAGACGGAGTTCATGAAGTTCGGCGACAGCGTGAAGATCGAGATGTTCGACGAAGCGGGCAAGTCGATCTTCGGCGCGATCGATCAGGCGGTCGTGCAACCGGAGCATTGAACGGGTTTCGCCCGATGCGGCGTGCGCAAGCCACGCCTTACACTTTGCCGGGCTGCTTTCGTGCAGCGTTAGAACGATCAAAAAAAGGAGACTTCGATGGCGGCAGGCAAGTGGACATTCCTGGCGGGCGCGGCATTCGCACTCGCCGCGACGACGGCGGCATTCGCGCAGACGGCGCAGCACGTGAAGATCGGTCTCGTGTTGTCGCTCACGGGGCCGGCGGCGTCGCTCGGCATTCCCGCGCGCGACACCGTCGCGCTCTTGCCGAAGGAAATGGGCGGCAGGCCCGTCGACTACATCGTGCTCGACGACGCCTCCGACACCACGCAGGCCGTGCAGACCACGAAGAAGCTCATCACCGAAGATCAGGTCGATGCGATCATCGGCTCGTCGATCACGCCGAACTCGCTCGCGATGATCGATGTCGTCGCCCAAGGCCAGACGCCGATGATCTCGCTGGCTTCGTCGGCGAAGATCATCGAACCGGTGGACGACAAGCGCCGCTGGGTCTTCAAGACGCCGCAAACCGACGCGATGATGGCGTCCGCCATCGCCGAACACGCGAGCAATCATGGCGTGAAGACGCTTGCGTACATCGGCCAGGCGGACGCGCTCGGCGAGACCTTCTACGCTGAAGTCGCGAAGTTCGCGCAACTGCACAAGATCGAAGTGGTCGCGAACGAGCGCTTCAATCGCACCGATCCGAGCGTGACCGGGCAGATCCTCAAGATTCTCGCGGCCAAGCCCGATGCGGTCGTCGTCGGCGCGGCCGGCACGCCCGCCGCCTTGCCGCCGAAGACGCTCGCGCAGCGCGGCTACAAGGGCAAGGTCTATCACAATCACGGCGTGGGCAATCGCGACTTCCTGCGCGTGTGCGGCGCGGATTGCAACGGCACGTTCCTGCCCGCGAGCCCGGTGCTCGTCGCCGCGCAGTTGCCCGACGATCATCCGGCCAAACGTCTCGCGCTCGAATACATCAAACTGTATGAGGCGAAGCAGGGCGCGGGCAGCGTCTCGGCGTTCGGCTCGTATGCGTGGGACGCGGGCATGCTGCTCAATCGCGCGGTGCCTATCGCGATGAAAGCGGGCGCGCCCGGCACGCCGGCGTTTCGCGCCGCGCTGCGTGACGCGCTCGAAGGCACGAAGAATTTCTCCGACACCAACGGGCAGGTCAACATGACGCCCAACGATCACATCGGCCTCGATCAGCGCGCGCGCGTGATGGTCGAGATCCGCGACGGCAAGTGGGTCTATCAGCCGCGCTAACCTTTTTATCGACAGCATCATGAGCGACCTCTCCATGTACGCGGGCTACACATCGCTCGAACTGCGCCGCCATCCGCACGGCGTGCTCGAAGTCGTCATGCCCGGCGCGGGCGCGAACAAGAGCGGCCTGTCCACCGCCGACGCCAACATGCATCGCGAGCTCGCGGACATCTGGCGCGACATCGACCGCGATCCCGAGACGCGCGTCGCGCTCATTCGCGGCGAAGGCAAGGGCTTTTCGGCAGGCGGCGATCTCGGACTCGTCGAGGAGATGGCGAACGACTTCGACGTGCGCGCACGCGTCTGGCGCGAAGCCCGCGATCTCGTCTATAACGTGATCAACTGCGGCAAACCGATCGTCTCCGCGATGCACGGCCCGGCGGTCGGCGCGGGTCTGGTCGCGGGCTTGCTGGCCGATATCTCGATCGCGTCGAAGTCGGCGCGCATCATCGACGGGCATACGCGGCTCGGCGTCGCGGCGGGCGATCACGCGGCAATCGTCTGGCCGCTGCTGTGCGGCATGGCCAAGGCCAAGTACTATCTGCTGCTGTGCGAGCCGGTGAGCGGCGAGGAGGCGGAACGCATCGGGCTGGTGTCGCTCGCCGTCGAAGAGAACGAACTGATGCCGAAGGCAATCGAAGTCGCGAACCGTCTGGCGCACGGCTCGCAAACGGCGATTCGCTGGACCAAGTACGCGCTCAATAACTGGCTGCGCCAGGCGGGGCCGACCTTCGATACGTCGCTCGCGCTCGAATTCATGGGCTTCGCGGGCCCGGACGTGCACGAAGGCATGCGCTCGCTGCGCGAACGGCGCGCGCCGGATTTTCCGGGCGGCGCGCCGTTCTGAACGACGCGAATCTCACACGAAAACAAGGAGAGTCGAATGACCGATAACACTGGCGGTACGCCGCCCTACACGATTCCCGGTTTTCCCGGATTCGGCCAGGCCGACATGATGGGCAAGATGTGGGAGCTGATGCGCCTGAATCCGTTCGCCGCCGCCATGCCGGGCGGCGGGCAGGGCATGGGTCCTTCCCTCTCGATGATGTCGGACATGCTCGCTCCGCTCACCAACATCGAAGAACTCGACAAGCGCGTGACGGACATGCGCGCCGTCGAGCACTGGCTGAAGCTCAATCTCAACATGCTGCAGTCGGCGATCCAGGCGCTCGAAGTGCAGCGCGCGACGCTCGCGACGCTGCGCGCGTTCGGCGCGTTCGCGCAGACGTCGGTCGAAAGCGCGCACAGCGCCGCGACGGAGAACGCGAAGGCCGCGACCGCCGGCTGGCCGATGAGCGGCGCGGCAAAACCGGATGCGCCGAAGCAGGAAGCGGCGACCGGTGCGCCTGCGCGCGAGGCATCCGCCGATGCGGAACAAGACGCCACGGCCGAAGGCTCCGCGACGCCGCCTGGCTTCGATCCGACCGGCTGGTGGAACGTGCTGCAATCGCAGTTCAACCAGCTCGCGCATCTCGCGATGCTCCAGCCCGGCATGACTAACCCGCTCAACGCAACGGGCGCGGCAGGCGACCAGCCGGCTACTCCGGGCGCGAGCGGCGCGGAGCAGCCGGCAAACGGCGCCGAAGACAGGCCCGAAGCCGCCGCGGCAAAGAAAGCGCCCGCGCGCAAGACCGCGCCGCGCAAAAAGCCCGTCTGATTCGCGTTTTACGGCGCTTCCTTCCTATCTCTACAAAGCCCGGCGGCGCGCGACGCGCCGCCGGGCTTTGTATTTTTTATCGTCGCTCACGACGTGGCCGCCGCGCTGAAATGCTTCTCAGAACCCACGTATGTTTCGATTTTGTCTATGATGAAACATCGACGGCGCTGAAATTTGTCCAGCTTCGCCGCCGGGCACGTAATCTGCATCGTCCATCCTTGTCGTCATTAAATCGATCTGTCCATGACAAACTCGTCCGAACAAGATTTCGACTCGGAGCCGATTTCCGACAACACCGAGCGTCCGGAATCCGTCCCTTCAAGCGGGGCGGGGGCGGGCGTGACCGGAATCGGCATTGGCGCGATCGCGCAGGAAATTGGTCTGACGAAGGACACATTGCGTGTCTGGGAGCGTCGCTACGGTTTTCCGCAGCCGATGCGATCGTCCGGCGGCGAGCGCCTCTATCCGCAAGAGCAGGTGACCAAGCTGCGGCTCGTCAAGCGCCTGCTGGACGCGGGGCATCGACCGAGCAAGGTGCTCGCGCAACCGGTCGACATCCTGCAGCACCTGGCGGAGAGTTCAGGCGTCGGGCAGGACGCGCCGGATGCCGAGCTCGATCATCTGATTTCGCTGCTGCGAACGAGCGCTTTCGACGAGTTCCGCTTTTTCCTGCTGAAGCGGGCGACGCGCGACGGCCTCGAGCGCTTCGTGCTGGACGTCGCCGCGCCGCTGTCGGCGCGCGTCGGCAATGCGTGGGCGGCGGGCACGTTGCAGGTCTATCACGAGCATCTCTTCAGCGAGGCGATCCAGTCGACGCTGCGCGCGCTGATCCGTCCGCTCGCCGACGCCGTGCGCGCGCGCAGCGGCCGTCCGCGCGTGCTGCTCACGACGCTTTCCGGCGAAGGTCACGGACTCGGCATCCTGATGGCCGAGGCGATGTTCACGCTCGCCGAGTGCGACTGCATTCAGCTGGGCTTGCAGACGCCGCTGCACGATATCGTCGATGCGGTGGCGGCGCATCATATCGATATCGTCGCGCTGTCGTTCACCGCCGTGCTGCCGGCGCAGTCCATCGCGAACGGTTTGGGGGATTTGCGCAACCTGTTGCCGCCGCACGTGCGCATCTGGGTCGGCGGAAGCAGCCCGGCGCTGCGGCGCAAGCTCAACGACGGCGTGCATAACATTGCAGGACTGAATCCGATCGATGACACCGTCGCGGAATGGCGTCAATCCGCCATGCTATGATCAAAGACGCTCGAAATGTCGAGCAACGGCGCGGAAGTTCGCATGAGGCGGGCATCGCATCATTGTCATGCGCGCACGTCATACTGCGCCGCCGGCGCGGTTCCCGGCGGCACGTTCGGCGCCACTTGACCATACCTCAGGCACAGGTTTCGCTCCTCACCCACGGTAGAACAAGACGCACAACTGCAACACTTGCACGGGAAGTGCAGTGTTTTCGCGGGACGCGACGGCTTGCCGCAGCGCCAAATGTCGCGCTTCGTTGTCGCTTTTCGTCTTCGGCCGACCGAATCCCGCGTAAAATTGAAAGCTTGGCTGCTCGCGTGCAAGTTATTCATGCGCGCCCTAGCCGAAAGTCAATACAGATATAACGTCGCATAAGTGGCATCAGGGGTGGACTATGAACACCATGCTTTATCCGGAACTTTATAAATCGCTGGAATCCGTCCGCTGGGATATGGAGAAAGACATTCCCTGGGACAAATTCGATGCGTCCCTGCTCACCGACGAGCAGGCCAGAACCATCAAGATGAACGCGATCACCGAATGGTCCGCTCTTCCCGCAACCGAAATGTTCCTGCGTGACAACCATCACGACAGCGACTTCTCCGCTTTCATGAGCGTGTGGTTCTTCGAGGAGCAGAAGCATTCCCTCGTGCTGATGGAGTATCTGCGGCGCTTCAAGCCCGACATGGTCCCGACCGAAGAGGAACTGCACGCGGTGCGTTTTGAGTTCGATCCGGCGCCGCCGCTCGAAACGCTGATGCTGCATTTCTGCGGCGAAATCCGCCTCAATCACTGGTATCGCCGTGCAGCCGAGTGGCACACGGAGCCGGTCATCAAGCACATCTACGAAACCATTTCGCGCGACGAAGCCCGTCACGGCGGCGCGTATCTGCGTTACATGAAGAAGGCGCTCGCGACCGCGGGCGACACCGCTCGGGCGGCGTTCGCGAAGATCGGTGTGTTGATGGCGTCCGCGCGCCGTACCGAAAAGCCGCTGCATCCGACCAATCTGCACGTGAATCAGGCGCTCTTCCCGCGCGATACCGTGCAGTCGCGTCTGCCCGATCCCGAGTGGCTCGAGCGCTGGCTGGACGACCAGATCCGCTTCGATGACAGCTGGGAGAAGAAGGTCGTCGAGCGCATCCTGCACAATCTGTCGATTCTGTTCGAGCGTTCGTTCGCGACCGCGCAGGAATTGAACCGCTATCGCAAGGAAGTGACGCTGCGTCTGCAGGCATCGCCGGGCGGCGGGGCAGAGCAACCGGCCTGAGCGTTCAGGCTCTGACAACGAAACGGCCCGCCGGGTAGAACCGGCGGGCCGTTTTGCATTGTTCCCCGTGCGAAGCGCCGTGGCACAATGCGCGCTTTAAGCACTTTGCAACGAGCGCCGCCATGCCCGCCATTTTCGAACGCAAGATCATCACGCGCGAGGCGCTCGCCACGCGCCGTCCGACGCTCGTCGGTCCCGTCGTTTTCACCAACGGCGTCTTCGATATTCTTCATCGCGGCCACGTGACTTATCTCGCCGATGCGAAGGCGCTCGGTGCGACGCTCATTGTCGGCGTGAACAGCGATGCGTCCGTGCGCACGCTCGGCAAGGGCGACGACCGGCCGATCAATCGCGAAGACGATCGCATGGCGTTGCTCGCGGCGCTGGAAAGCGTCGACTGGGTCGTGAAATTCGAAGAATCGACGCCGCTGCAACTGATCGAGGCCGTGCGCCCCGATGTGCTCGTGAAGGGCGGCGACTACGACATGGACAAGCTGGCGGAATCGGCGCTCGTGCGCGGCTGGGGCGGCAAGGCGCTCGCCATTGCATTCGAGCACGACCGGTCGACGACCGCGCTGCTCAAAAAGGTGCGCGCGCAGAGCTGATTCGCCCTCGCGCGATTTACTGCCCGAGCGGCGCGGTCTGCACGTTGGCGGCGGGCGCTGGTCCACCGACGCGTGGCTGGTCGAACGCTTCCTCGGGACTCAGCGGGCGCGTCGCGAGCGCCTCGGGATGAACCTGCTGCAAAAGATGATGCGGCTCGCGCGCGCCGGCCGCGGGCAGCGGTCCGAACATGCCGTGCATGACCGCGAACATCAGCAGGTTGGCGAGTATCAGTAGGGCGATTAGCCAGCGCAGCATTCTTGGGCTCCGTCCGTCAATCAAAGCAGAAAAGTCAGGATGAATGGCGCGCCGTCGCGTCACGCGCAATGAGCGCGAGGCCGGACAGCACGAGCGAATCGTGGCGGGTGTGCGGCACGTTGAGCGCGCCCGCGATTTCATTGGCCGCGCCGCCGCCCAGCACGAGCCGGACTTCGGCGTGCCAGTCGGCTTTCAGGTCGTGCCACGCGCGCTCGATCAGGCTCGCCTGCGCGAGCAGGCATCCGGCCGAGAGTGCGGCGGCGGTGTCGGTGGCGAAGAGACTGCGCGTCTGATTCAGCGCCTCGCGTGCCGATGCGGCGTCGAGCGTCGGCAACTGCGCCGTGTGGCTGCCGAGCGATTCCATCATCAGCGACCAGCCGGGCGCGATCAGGCCGCCCGTGAACACGCCGTCGGCGCGCAACGCTTCGAGCGTCGTCGCGGTGCCGAAGGTCGCGACCAGCAGATGCTCGCCCGGATAGGCCGCGCGGGCGGCGATCATACCCGCCCAGCGGTCGCTGCCGAGGCGCGTTGGGTCGGCGTAGGTGTTGATCACGCCGCACTGTTCGGCGCGCGCACGCACGACGGTGCGCGGCAGCGTGGGCCAGCGTGCGTCGAGCAGGCGCTGAATGCGGTTTTGCACCTGCATGCCCGCGACGTTCGAAATCCAGGCGCTCGCTGGGGTGGTCAATTCGGACCAGTCGACGAGCGCGGCGTCGTCGGCGACGGTCGAGTGATGCGCGTGCTCGAAGGCGCCGTTCGCGATCGACGCGCCGGTTTCATCGACGAGCGACCATTTGATGCGGCTGTTGCCCGCATCGATCAGCAGATACGGCGCCTCGTTGCCGGATTCGTTCACGGACGTTCCTTCGCGAGACGCAGCGTGAGTTCGCCGGTCGTGACGGTGCGCGGGCCTTCGGGCGCGTCGATCAGCAACTGGCCGCCTTCGTCGACGCCCGATGCGATGCCGCGCGTCACTTCCATGCCCTGATCGAGCAGGAAGACTTCGCGTCCGGCCCACGCATGCGCGTCGAGCCAGCGCTGGCGGAACGGCCGGAAGCCGTCCTTTTCGAAGCGCGGCAGCGCGGCGTCGAGCGCGTTGAGGAGCGCGGCGAGCGTGTCGGTGAGATTCGCGTCGGGCCATGCGCGAGCGAGCGCTGCCGGCGCGGCGCCGGGCGCGGGCTGGGCGGCGTGGCGGTTCGCGTCGTCGACTTGCGCGGCGAGTTGCTCCGCGCCGTGCAGGTTCATGCCGATGCCGATCACGACCGCCGTGGCATCCGGCGTGTTCCATGCCGTTTCGATGAGAATCCCCGCGAGCTTGCCGTCGTCGAGCAGGACGTCGTTCGGCCATTTCAGCGCGGGACGCGCGGACGGCGAGAGCGGCAGACGCGCGAGCGCATCGAGCACGGCCGTGCCGATGGCGAGACTCAGTCCCGATAGCCCTTCGATAGGCCGCTGCAGCACGCAGCCGACCGACATCAGCAGCGCATTGCCCGGTTCCGCGAGCCACGCGCGGCCGCGCCGTCCGCGCCCGGCGCTTTGCGAGTACGCGACGCGCACGACCGGCGCGGGCGTGCCGTCGCGTCGCGAGGCGCGCAATTGCGCCATCAGGTCGGCGTTGGTGGAGCCCGTTTCGTCGACGATGTCGATCGTCCAGTCGCGAGCGGGCCGCTCGGCAAGCGTCGCGAGCCGGGTGCGGTCGATGCGCCAGGGCGCGTCGGGGGCGAAGGGGGATGAGTTCATGGCGGGTATTGTAGCCGTGGGATGGGCGTTTCTCCGCGTCACGAAAACGTTGCGATGCCGCCCGCCGACGCTAGCTGTGAACGTCGACGCCTTTCCGGCTTTGAACAGCCTCGAGCCAGCATTCCGGCGCGGGCGAAGAACCGCTTCTAAGGCTTCATATTTCGGACCGAGGGCGTCGCAGCCGGCCTCGAGCGCCGAACCCGCGAGCATCTCCGTCGTTTGCGGAACGGGATCGTAGCGATCCTGCAGTTGTTCTGGGACCGAACGTCTGGACATTGAACGCCGCCTTCGACTCCTGCGTCTCGCTGCGATCAATGCCTCCATTTGAAGGAACACCTGTGCGTGCGAAATCGACGGCCTCGGATCACGTAGAGAGGCCTCGATTTCATCGCGAAACGCTTTGTCGTAGCGCTCGGCTTCTTCCAGTGTCTCGAAGTCCGGAGGGAGCGATTCGGATCTTGCGGTCATTTCCGTCACACCAGTGCGGTTCGATCCAATATATCCCGACGACTCAAGTGCACCGCAACACGGAAATTCCGATCCTTGGCGCGTCCTAGGCAAAAACCACCCGCACCACCATCCCCGCCCTCCCGACACACTTCGCTACAATGTCCTCTCCCCTTTAACCGCGTCCCATCGCCATCGATCCTTGGACTTCGACACGCCGCCGCGCCTGAGAGTGGAAGCTGGTCAGCAGGGTAAGGTCGTCCGGCTTTCGGGCCAGTGGACCGCGCTCGCGCTCGCCCGCGACCGCGCGAAAAGCGGCGTCACGCGGCGGCTGCGGGCCATCGGGCGCGAGGCGATCAGCCAGTGGGATCTGCTTTCGGTCGAGCGGCTCGATCACGTCGGCGGCCAGGCGCTCTGGCGCGTGTGGGGCCGCAAGATGCCCGCGACCATCGCGCTGTCCGACACGCAGCGCGAAATCTTCGAGCGCGTCGCGCTGCTCGACGCCGAGCGCGAGGAACCCGAGGCCGTCGATCGCGTCGATCCGGTCACGCGCCTCGGCCAGCTCATCTTCGATTTCTTCGATCACCTCTACGGCGGCCTCGCGATGTTCGGCGGCTTCGTGCTCGATCTCGTCGGGCTCGTCCGGCGTCCGCAGCGCATCCCGTGGACGGAAATTTCCGCGAATATCTACAGCGCCGGCGCGCAGGCGCTCGCGATCACCGCGCTCGTCGCGTTTCTGATCGGCATCGTGCTGAGTTATCTGTCCGCGCAGCAGTTGCAGGCGTTCGGCGCGAATCAGTACATCGTGAATATTCTCGGGCTCTCGGTGATTCGCGAGCTCGGGCCGGTGCTGTCCGCGATTCTCGTCGCCGGCCGTTCGGGTTCCGCGATCACCGCGCAGATCGGCGTGATGCGCGTCACCGAAGAACTCGACGCGATGCAGGTCATGGGCATTCCGCACGGCCTGCGCCTCGTGCTGCCGCGCGTGATCGCGCTCGGCATCGCGATGCCGCTGCTCGTCATGTGGACCAACATCATCGCGTTGACGGGCGGCGCGCTTGCCGCGAAGCTCGTGCTGTCCATCGACATGAACTTCTTCGTGCGCTCGCTGCCGTCCGTCGTGCCGATCGCGAATCTGTGGATCGGGCTCGGCAAGGGCGTCGTGTTCGGCATGCTGATTGCGCTCGCGGCGTGTCACTTCGGCTTTCGCATCAAGGCGAATTCGCAAAGTCTCGGCGAAGGCACGACGACTTCGGTGGTGACGTCGATCACCATCGTGATTCTCGCGGACGCCGTGTTCGCGATCCTCTTTCAGAACGTCGGACTCTGACCGCCATGTCGACCACGCTCGCCACCGCCGTTCGCCATCAGCCGCCGCCCGTCATCGCGGAGCCGGTGATCGAAGTGCGCGATCTCACCAAGCGCTACGGCCGCACCGTGATTCACGAGCATCTGAATCTGGATGTGCGGCGCGGCGAGATCGTCGCGCTGCTGGGCGGCTCGGGCTCGGGCAAGACCACGCTCGTGCGGCAGATGCTCGGGCTGGAATTGCCGACCTCGGGCATCATCCGCGTGCTCGGCGAGGAATGGGCGCAGATGGACGAGGAAACCGCGAAGATGCTGCGCACGCGCTCCGGCATGATGTTTCAGCAAGGCGCGCTGTTTTCGTCGCTGACCGTGTACGACAACATCGCGCAGCCGTTTCGCGAACTCGGCAAGATTCCCGAGGACCTCATCCGCGAGTTCGTGATGCTGAAGCTCGAGATGGTCGGCCTGTCGTGCAAGCACGCGAGCAAGATGCCGTCCGCGTTGTCGGGCGGGATGGTGAAGCGCGTGGGCATCGCGCGGGCGATCGCGCTCGAACCCGAACTGCTCTTTCTCGACGAACCCACGGCCGGCCTCGATCCGAAGGCGTCGGACGAGTTCGTCGATCTGATCGCCACGCTGCATCGCGCGCTGGGGCTGACGGTCGTGCTGGTCACGCACGATCTCGATACGATGGTCGCGCTGTCCACGCGCGTCGCCGTGCTGGCGGATCATCGCGTGCTCGTCGCGGCGCCGGTGGAAGAAGCGTGCGCGGTGGATCATCCGTTCATCCGCGAGTATTTTCTGGGGCGGCGCGGACGACGCGCGCTGCAGGCCCTGCCGCCCGAGCGCCGCGCGAAGCTGCCGCCGGCCGCGCTCGAAGATGCGCCGATCGCCGTGAACAAGTGAGCGCGAAAGCGTGCGCTAGAGGAACCTGCCGATGGAAAACAAATCACACGCGTTCTGGACCGGGCTCTTCACGATCGTGCTCGTGCTGGCCATTGCGTTCGCCGTGTTCTTCTTCAACGTGGATCGCACCGTGCGCGTGCCGTACGACCTCATCGCGCGCACCAACGTGACCGGCCTCTTCACGGACGCGGCCGTGCGCTATCGCGGCCTGGGCATCGGCAAGGTGCAGTCGATCAGCTTCGACAAGTCGCATCCGGGGCAGATCCGCATCCGCATTCTCGTCGACAAGAACGCGCCGATGACGCATTCCACCTACGCGACGCTCGGCTTTCAGGGCGTGACGGGCATCGCGTTCGTGCAGCTCGACGACACCGGCAACGACACGGCAGCGCTCGCTTCGTCGCCTCAGCACGTCGCCGAAGTGCCGATGCGTCCCGGCCTCTTCGAGCAATTGCAGCAGCGCGGCGACATCATCCTGAAGAAGTTCGAGCGACTGTCCGACGACGCCGACAAATTCCTCTCCGACGACGTGCGCAACCAGCTCATGGCGACGACGAAGAGCCTGCAAGGCGCCGCCGACGGCATCGCGACGCTCGCAAGCCAGGTTCAGCCCGCGACGGCGCAACTGCCGCAGACGTTGAAGCAGCTCAACGCCACGCTCGCTTCGACCGGCCAGCTCGTGCAGAACCTGAATCGTCCGGACGGTCCGCTCGTCACCAATCTGAACAAGGCGGGGAAGGCCGCGGAAGAGGCGGGCGCGGCGCTCGCCGACATGAACGAATCGCTGCGCTTCGTGACGGCGCGCGTCGGCTTCGAGGCGTTGCCGCGCTTCTATTCGTTCAGCGACGACGTGAGCGCGGCGGCGCGTTCCGTCGATCGCGCCGCCGATACGTTCAGCACCAATCCGCGCAGCGTGCTCTTCGGCGCGCCGCAGAAGGAGCCGGGACCGGGCGAGCCGGGCTTCACGTGGCCGGCGAAAGCGGCGCATTGAGAGAAAACGACATGCCAGACATCGACATGAAAGGAGCATTCGCGGTGTTCGCGCTCGCCTGCGTCACGACGCTTGCGGGCTGCGGATCTACGTCCACCGCGATGCCGGACGCGCATTACGACCTCGGCGCGCCGCTCGCCGCCGACGCAACCGCCGGCAGCGCGCCGATGCCGCCGGTGAAGGTGCTGGCCGTCGCCGCGCCGCGCAGTCTGGAAACGGACTCGTTCGCGTATCGGCTGAGCTACGTCGACGCGCAGCGCACCGGCAACTATTCGAACAGCCACTGGACGATGCCGCCCGCGCAACTCCTGACGCAACGCCTGCGCGAGGCGCTGGCGGCGCGCGGCCCGATTCTTTCGGGCGCCGATCCGGTGCGCGCCGTGCCGCTGCTCGAAGTCGAGCTGATCAGCTTCGAACAGGTCTTCGATGCGCCCGAGCAAAGCCACGGCCTGGTTTCCGTGCGCGCGACGCTCACGCAGCAAGGCCGCGTGGTCGGCCAGCGCAGCTTCGCCGCGAGCGCGAGCGCACCGAGCGCCGATGCACCCGGCGGCGCGCGGGCGCTCGCGGCGGCATCGGACGACGTGATCGCGCAGCTTTCCGCGTGGCTCGCCGCTCAACCGCTTTCCGCTTCGCGATGACGTTCGGTTGCATCGCACTGCGCGCCGCACCGGAGCGTCCGGGCGGCCCATGACGATCAAGCAATGGCAACGCCGTCCGTCGGCGTTTTCGCGTCAGGCGCTCGCGGCGTATGCGGCGCTCGTCGTCTACGGTTCGCTGTATCCGTTTTCCGGCTGGTGCTCGCTCGGGCTGAGTCCGTTCGCGTATCTCGCCGATCCGCTGCCGCAGTATCTGACCGTCTTCGATGTCGTCACCAACGTGCTCGGCTACATGCCGCTCGGCGCGCTGATCGTGCTCGCGCTCTATCCGCGCTATCGCGGCACGGTCGCGGTGATCGCGGCGCTGCTGGGCGGCGCGCTGCTCTCCGGCACGATGGAAGCGATCCAGACCTATCTGCCGACGCGCGTCGCGTCGAATCTCGATCTTGCCGCCAATGCGTTCGGCGCGCTCGTCGGCGGCGTTCTGACCGCGCCCGCGACGAGCGCGCTGCTCGATCGCGGTCTCTTGCGGCGCATCCGCTTCACGTGGTTCGAGCGCGACGCGGCCTATGTCCTCGGGCTGACCGCGCTCTGGCCATTCGCGGCGATGTTCCCCGCGCCGTATCTCTTCGGCGGCGGCGATCTGCCGCGCGTGCTGTGGGACGAGCTCGATCCGGCGATGCAGGACGCGATCCTCGCGTGGACGCCCGCCGCGTGGGATGTCGAAACGTGGCCGGACCGGCTGGGCGCGCTGTTGCCCGACGACACCTGGGAAGCGCTCATCACGTCGACGAGCCTGTTCGCGGCGCTCGTGCTCGCGACGCTGCTGACGAGGCAGCGCGCGCCACGCATCCGGTTGATGCTCGGCCTGATCGCGATGACGATCTTCGCGAAAGCAGGCGCAAGCTTTCTGCAATCGCGCGCGGGGCTGACGTTCGACTGGGCGACGGACGGTGCGCTCGAAGGCATCGCCATCGCGACGATCGCGGGCGTGCTGTCGGTGGCTTTGCCGCGCGGGCTGCGGGCGGCGCTCGCGGGCGCGGCGCTCGTCGTCTCGCTCGCGCTCATCAATCTGCTGCCGGTGAATCCGTATTTCGATATCGTGCTCGCCGACTGGCGCCAGGGTCGCTATCTGCATTTCAACGGGCTTGCACACTGGCTCGCGTGGGTGTGGCCGTATGCGGCGCTCGGCTGGCTCGCGTCGGCGGCGGAGCGCGCGTGGCTCGCGCGGCGGCGCGCACGCAAGCCCGGCGGGCCGGCCTGACGAGGCGGGCACGAACATCGCTGGCTATAATCGACCGACACTCTCATCGCACCCGCTCATGGATTCCTTCTACAAGTACCACGTGTTCTTCTGCCTGAATCAGCGCGAGGCCGATTCACCGCGTCCGAGCTGCGCGAATTGCAATGCGCAGGCCATGCAGGAGCACGCGAAAAAGCGCGTGAAAAAACTGGGCCTCGCGGGCGAAGGCCAGGTGCGCATCAACAAGGCCGGCTGCCTCGATCGCTGCGAGCTGGGGCCGGTTCTGGTCGTGTATCCGGAAGGCACGTGGTACACGTATGTCGATGAAGCCGATATCGACGAAATCGTGGATTCGCATCTGGCCAACGGCAAAATCGTCGAACGTCTACTGATCGATCAACCCGCATGAACGCGCAAACCGAAAAATTCCTGATCGACGGACCGGCCGGCAAGATCGAATGTGCGCTCGATCAAACCGAATCCGCGCCGCGCGGCATCGCGCTCGTCGCGCATCCGCATCCGCTCTTCGGCGGCACGATGGACAACAAGGTCGCGCAGACGCTCGCGCGCACTTTCGTGCAGCTCGGCTACACGACGTATCGCTCGAACTTTCGCGGCGTCGGGCAGACGGGCGGCGAGCATGACAACGGCATCGGCGAGCAGGACGACTTGCTCGCGCTGATCGACCACATGCGCGCGCAACCCGGCCAGGCCGACGTGCCGATCGTGCTCGCGGGCTTTTCGTTCGGCACCTTCGTGCTGTCGCACGTCGCGAAACGTATGCTCGAAGCGGGCAAGCAGATCGAGCGCATGGTGTTCGTCGGCACGGCGGCGAGCCGCTGGGAAGTCGCGCCCGTGCCCGACACGACGCTCGTGATCCACGGCGAAGTCGACGACACCGTGCCCATCCAGTCCGTCTACGACTGGGCGCGCCCGCAGGAACTGCCGGTCGTCGTGATTCCGGGCGGCGAGCACTTCTTTCACCGCAAGCTGCATATCCTCAAGCGCGTGATCGTCGATGCATGGCGTTGAGCATTCGAAAGGCTCGACGCGCGCATTGCTCATCGATCGGCAAAACCGGCTAAGCCCAGCCTGAAAAACGTTAAAACGAGCGGCAACTGCCCATATTCGAAGGAAAACGGAAGCAGCCCGCGCGTATAATGGCGCAGAATTTTTTCATGGGTTCCGGCCGCGTGATCTCGCTTTTCACGTATCGCGGCCGTCGAAATCCCCGCTTCTGAGAACCGTTTTCGCGTCCGTTTGTCGAACGAGCGCTTTTTCGCCGCGGCGCCGCGTGTGCCGCAGTCCTGGCGAAACGCCCGACCGACAGCGACGGTCAGCCTGTTCAACCCGTGCTTCGCCGATCATCCGATCCTCGATCGTCATCGTCGCAGCGTGCTTTTTCCGCCGATCGATCCTATGCGCTTTGTCCCTTCCGGCTTGTCTCTTCCTTCTGTTTCCGTTCGTGCCAAAACCGCTCTCGTTCTGCCCGCCATGCTGGCGGCAGCGAGCGCTTTTGCTCAAGTTCCGCCGCCCGACGTGACCGCCCATTCGTGGGTGCTCGTCGACGCCACCAGCAATCAGGTGCTCGCGTCCGGCAATCCCGACGAGCGTGTCGAACCGGCATCGCTCACCAAGCTGATGACCGCGTATCTCGTCTTCGACGCACTCAAGTCGAAGAAGATCAACATGGACCAGACCGTCATGCCGAGCGAGGCCGTGCGCCGCGTGCGCACCGACGAGTCGCGCATGTTCATCGAGGCGAACAAGCCCGTCACCGTGCATGACCTCGTGTACGGCATGATCATTCAGTCGGGCAACGACGCGGCCATCGCGCTCGCGGAACTCGTCGGCGGCAGCGAGGGCAACTTCGTCACGCTGATGAACGCGGCGGCGAAGCGCATCGGCATGAAGCACACGAATTTCGCCGATGTGAACGGCATGCCCGATCCGAACCACTACACGACCGCCGGCGACCTCGCCGTGCTGTCCACGCGCCTGATCCGCGACTTCCCCGAGTACTACAGCATCTTCTCGGTGAAGGAATTCACGTACAACAAGATCAAGCAGCCGAACCGCAACCGCCTGCTGTGGCTCGATCCGACCGTCGACGGCCTTAAAACCGGCCACACGAAGGCCGCTGGCTACTGCCTGATCGCGACGGCGAAGCGTTCGCTCGTTGGCGTGCCCGACGCGAGCCGCCGTCTCGTCGCCGTGATGATGGGCGAGCCGAAAGAGCACAACCGCGTGCAGGACAGCCTGAAGATGCTGAACTACGGCTACACCGCGTACGACGCGGTGCGCCTGTACAAGGCGAATCAGGTGATCGAATCGCCGCGCGTGTACAAGGGCGCGGCCGACAGCGTGCAGGCGGGCGTGTCGACGGATCAGTACATCACCGTGCCGAAGGGTCTGGGCGACAAGATCAAGCCGACCGTCACGCACGACAACCTGATCGTCGCGCCGATCAAGAAGGGTCAGCAGATCGGCACCGTCAAGATGATGGCCGACGGCAAGGAAGTCGCGGGTTTCCCGCTCGTCGCGCTGCAGGACGTGCCGGAAGCGGGCATCTTCGGCCGCCTGTGGGATTCGGCGCTGCTGTGGTGGCAGAAGCGTAAGTAAGGAGCCTGCGATGACCCAAGCCGAAGCATTCGATCCAACGGTCTATCTGAACGGCGAGTGGGGACCGCTTTCCGAAGCGCGCATTCCCGTGCTCGACCGCGGTTTTATCTTCGGCGACGGCGTCTATGAAGTCGTGCCGCTCTACGCGCAAGCCGATGGCGCGCGACTTCCGTTCCGGCTCAGGCAGCACCTCGCGCGGCTGAACCGGAGTCTCGGCAAGATCCGCATCGACAATCCGTTCGACGACGCCGGCTGGCGCGCGCTGATCGATCGCGTCATCGCGGAGAATGCGGGCACGGGCGACGCGCTCGTCTACATTCAGGTGACGCGCGGCGTCGCGAAACGGCGCGGGCACGCGTTTCCGGCGGGCATCACGCCGACCGTGTTCGTCATGCTCGGCCAGCTCGTGTTCCCGAGCACGGCGGATCGCGCGCGCGGCGCGGTGGCCGTCACCGCCGAAGACAAGCGCTGGCTGCATTGCGACATCAAATCGATATCGCTGCTCGGCAACGTGCTGATGGCGCAGCACGCCGCCGAAAACAACGCGCTCGAAACCATCCAGTTGCGCGACGGCTTGCTGACCGAAGGATCGTCGTCGAATGTATGGATCGTGAAGGGCGGCACGCTGCTCGGCGCGCCGCGCGGCCCGCGCATTCTCGAAGGCATCCGATATGGGCTGATCGAGGAACTGGCGCGCGAGGCGGGCATCGCGTTCGAGGAGCGCGACATCACCGAAGCCGAATTGCGCTCCGCCGACGAAGTCATGATCAGCTCCGCGACCAAGGAAGTCATGCCGATCACGACGCTCGACGGCAACAGCGTCGGCGACGGCCGCCCCGGTCCGGTCTATGCTGCACTGTACGACGCCTACCAGCGGGCCAAAGCGCGCGAGTTCGCCGAAGAGGCCGAGCGCGGCAAGTGAAGGAGAGCATCATGACTGACAAGCCACAATCCACCGATCCGACCGAGAGCGCCAAGCACAGCGCCGACGAGCTGTTCGATTTCCCCTGCGATTTCCCGATCAAGGTCATGGGCAAGACGCATCCGGAATTCCACGACACGATCGTCGATGTGCTCAAGGCATTCGACAAGGATTTCGACGCATCGCGTGTGGAAGCGCGTCCGTCGTCGGGCGGCAACTACACGGGTCTTACCTGCACCGTGCGCGCGCAGAATCGCGCGCATCTGGACGATATCTATCGCGCGCTCACCGGCCATCCGATGGTCAAGGTAGTGCTCTGATCTCGCAGGGCGCATCGCACACGGCCGGCGTGCGCTCGTAGAGCAGCCTGAACTGCTCGGCTTCATCGAACACCCACGTTCTGAACGCCTGTACGCGCTTCGACTGCAGAAGCGCCGCCGGACACACGAAGTAGTACTTCCAGGGACTCGGGCCGTCGACATTGAAAAGCCGCACGAGCCGTCCCGAGAGGATTTCCTGCATCGCGAGCGACCGGCGCACGAGCGCAATGCCTTGCCCGTCGATGGCCGCCTGCAGCAAGTTCGACGAATCTTCATATAAAACGCCGCGCTTCGGCTCGGGCAGATCGGTGAGCCCGGCGGCGTCGAACCACGGACGCCAGAGTTCGTCGTCGGAGCGCAAGAGCGGCAGCGTCGCGAGATCGCGCGGCACGCGGGGCAGCGCGCCGCCGCGAAAATTCGGCGAGCACGCCGGAAAAAAAACCTCGTCCAGCAGTTCCTCCGTGTGCAGGCCGGCGTACTTGCCGTAGCCGAAGCGCAGCGCCACGTCCGCGTCGTCGCGATTGAAGTCGATGAGCGTGGCGGTCGTCAGCAATTCCAGATCGACATCCGGATGCTGCTCGATGAATCTGCCGACCCGCGGCGTCAGCCAGCGCGCCGAAAACGACGGAATCGTCGATACGATCAGCCGCCGGTCCCGATCGCCGGAACGGATGCGGCGCGTCGATTCGGCCAGCGCGAGCAGCGCCGCGCGCACTTCGGCTGCGTACTGCCGGCCGCGATCGGTGAGACGCACGCGTTTGCCGTCGCGCGCGAAGAGCGAGACGCCGAGCTCCGCCTCCAGCGCGCGAATCTGATGACTGACCGCGCCGTGCGTGACGAAAAGCTCGTCGGCGGCGCGGGAAAAGCTCTCGTGACGGGCGGCGGCCTCGAAGGCACGCAGCGCGTTCAGGGCGGGAAGCTGGCGGAGGTCCATATGGATGGTCGGCGGTGTCGTTGTCAATACAGCTCACATAGCGGTGAAAATTGATCGTTTTGCCTGATGCCTTGCCACGCCTAGGATTGTAGTCATCGAAACGTTCCCTTGGCGGAGTCGATCATGCGAGAAATTTCAACAAGCGTCACCTTCGAAATCAAGCCTGGCGAAACGGTGCCGATGCGTATCGCGCGCGGCACGCGCCTCATGGTTCACGGCAGCCCGGTCTGGGCGACGCGCAGCAACGATATCGAGGATTACTGGCTCGTTCCGGGCGACAACCTCAAGTTGCGCGAACGCGAGCGCCTCTGGCTTTCTGTCGAAGGCGACCGTCCGGCCTATGTCGTCTTCACGATCCTGCCGCGTTGCGACGAGCGCGCAATGCACTGGGTTTCGACGCGCATCGAGCGCCTCGCGCAGCGTTTCCGCTCGGGCTGGCGGACCGTCTGACCCCGTCTGACCCCAAGTATTCGTATTTGCCATCGGAGGCATGCGAATTCACCATCGGCGGGCATGGGCCTATTTCGGTAAACTAACGGCACCATGTCCGCCACACCGCTCGCAGTTTCACAAGAATTTCAAGACGCGCCCGACACCGTGCTCAGTTCCGGTGAGTTTCCGGTCGCGTTGCGCTGGCGCGGCCTCGAGCCGTACAACCAGAGCTTCGACGCGATGCGCGCCTTCACCGACGCCCGCACGCCAGACACGCAGGACGAAATCTGGCTCGTCGAGCATCCTCCGGTGTTCACGCTCGGTCTTGCCGGCGATCCCGCGCATCTGCTTCTCGCCGAAAGCGGCATTCCGCTCGTCAAGGTGGATCGCGGCGGACAGATCACGTATCACGGGCCGGGACAGATCGTCGCTTATCTGCTCATCGACCTGAAGCGGCGCAAGCTGATGGTGCGCGAACTGGTTCGGCGCATCGAAGAGGCCGTGATCGAAACCCTCGCGACGTATAATCTGGCGACCGACCGCAAGGCCGGCGCGCCCGGCATCTACGTGGCGCCGCATCCTCAAGGCGCGAACGATCGTACTCGGGCGCACGAAGGCGCGAAGATCGCCGCCCTCGGACTCAAGATTCGCAACGGCTGCAGTTACCACGGCGTGAGTCTCAACGTGCGCATGGACCTGCAGCCCTTCCTCGCAATCAACCCGTGCGGCTACGCGGGGCTCGAAACGGTCGACATGGCGACGCTCGGCGTCGCGGCCGACTGGCGCGACGTAGCTCTCGTGCTGGCCGAACGGCTGGCACTTCAAATCGGCGGCCTCCCCGCAATTGCCGCTGCAACAACCGGATCGACCGAATGACTGACGCAACCGCAAACCTGGCTGGCGATACCGCCGCTTCTGCTTCGTCGCCCACCGCTTACGACGCCACTGCGAAGCAGAAGGCGCAAGCGAAGACGTCGCGAATTCCGATCAAGGTCATCCCGATCGAGAAGCTGAAGAAGCCGGACTGGATCCGCGTGCGCACCGCGACGGGCAACTCGCGCTTCAACGAGATCAAGAAGATCCTGCGCGAGCACAGCCTGCATACGGTGTGCGAGGAGGCGAGCTGCCCGAACATCGGCGAATGCTTCGGCAAGGGCACCGCGACGTTCATGATCATGGGCGACAAGTGCACGCGCCGCTGCCCGTTCTGCGACGTCGGCCACGGCCGCCCCGATCCGCTCGACGCGGACGAGCCGCTGAATCTCGCGCGCACCATCGGCGCGCTGAAGCTGAAGTACGTGGTGATCACGTCCGTCGATCGCGACGATCTGCGCGATGGCGGCGCCGCGCACTTCGTCGAGTGCATCAGGCAGGTTCGCGAGCATTCGCCGGAAACGCGCATCGAGATTCTGACGCCGGACTTCCGCGGCCGTCTGGATCGCGCGATCGGCATTCTCACCGCTGCTCCGCCCGATGTGATGAACCACAACCTCGAAACGGTGCCGCGTCTTTATAAGGAAGCGCGTCCGGGTTCGGACTATCACCATTCGCTGAAGCTGCTGAAGGACTTCAAGGCGCTGCATCCGGAAGTCGCGACGAAATCGGGCCTGATGGTCGGTCTGGGCGAGACGGAAGAGGAAATTCTTCAGGTGATGCGCGATCTGCGCGCGCACGATGTGGACATGCTGACGATCGGGCAGTATCTGCAACCGTCGGAGCATCATCTGCCGGTGCGGGCGTACGTGCATCCCGATACGTTCAAGATGTACGAGGAAGAGGCGTACAAGATGGGCTTCACGCACGCGGCGGTCGGCGCGATGGTGCGCTCGAGCTATCACGCGGATTTGCAGGCGCATGGGGCCGGCGTGGTTTGAGCATTGTCGGCAGTTCTGCTGGCAGGGAAAACCCACGGGCGACCGTGGGTTTTTTGTTGGGGCAGCGCTTGCGCGTCCAAAACGCTTTGGAGGAGGAACGCTGCGAGCCGATTCAGCTTTCAAGAAAGATTTGACAACCTGACGCGCGCCGCAAGCCACCGTCCAGAACCCCGGACACCCTGATTCCGGATTTCCGGAATCCCGGATTTCCCGTCGTGCGAAGCTCAAAAAAGCTCAAAAGAATCAAAAGCTTAAGCGAAACTTAAACCTGGCATCGCCCTTGCAACATAAGCGGCACGGCCCATGAGCCGCCCATAAAAGTCAAGGAGACAAGCCGATGACCCCTCTCGCATCCCAACGTCCCTGATTCCGTCGACGAAGCGGCTATCGCTTACGCGGCGCGATTCGGCATGCGCATCCCACAGATTCACCCGCGCATCCAGAATGCTTCGCACGTCAACGCTCGCCGCTGGCCGTACCTCCGCCAACTGCTTGTCATTGCCTGGAAACATCGTGAAAAAACCTATCCATAAAGTCCTGTACGTGCAGGTGATCGTGGCCATCATCATCGGTATCGCGCTCGGGCACTTCTATCCCGCGCTCGCGACCGACATGAAGCCGCTCGGCGACGCGTTCATCAAACTCATCAAGATGGTGATCGGGCCGATCATCTTCTGCACCGTCGTGACCGGCATCGCGGGCATGGAGGACATGAAGAAGGTCGGGCGCGTCGGCGGCAAGGCGCTCCTGTACTTCGAAGTCGTGTCCACGTTCGCGCTGATCCTCGGTCTCGCCGCGACGCACCTTCTGAAGCCCGGCGTCGGCTTCAACGTCGATCCGGCCACGCTCGACCACAAGGCCGTCGATTCCTTCGCGACGAAGGCGCACGGCCAGAGCACGGTCGACTTCTTCATGCACATCATCCCGGACACGCTGGTGTCGGCGTTCGCGCAGGGTGAAATCCTCCAGATCCTGCTGATCGCGCTGCTGTTCGGCTCGGTGCTCGCGCATATCGGCGAGCGCGGCAAGGTCGTGACGAACTTCATCGAGGGCTTGTCGGGCATCCTGTTCGGCATGGTCGGCATCATCACGAAGCTCGCGCCGATCGGTGCGTTCGGCGCGATGGCCTTCACCATCGGCAAGTACGGCATCGGCTCGCTGCTGCCGATGCTCAAGCTCGTCGGCACGTTCTATCTGACGTCGATCGTCTTCGTCGTCTTCGTGCTCGGCGCAATTGCGCGCATGGTGGGCTTCAACATCCTGAAGTTCGTCGCGTACATCAAGGAAGAGATGCTGATCGTGCTCGGCACGTCGTCGTCGGAAGCGGCGCTCCCGCAACTGATGCTCAAGCTCGAAAAGCTCGGCTGCTCGCGCTCGGTCGTGGGTCTCGTCGTGCCGACCGGCTACTCGTTCAACCTCGACGGCACCAACATCTACATGACGATGGCCGTGCTGTTCATCGCGCAGGCGACCAACACCGACCTCTCGTGGGGCCAGCAGTTGACGCTGCTCGCGGTGACGATGCTCACGTCGAAAGGCGCGTCCGGCGTCACGGGCGCGGGCTTCATCACGCTCGCCGCGACGCTCGCCGTCGTGCCGACGATCCCGCTCGCGGGCATGGTGCTGATTCTCGGCATCGACCGCTTCATGTCGGAATGCCGCGCGCTGACGAACATCGTCGGCAACGGCGTGGCGACGGTCGTCGTGTCGGCATGGGAGAAGGAGCTGGACCGCAGCAAGCTGAAAGCGGCGCTGTCGCGTGACGTCGACGTGACCGACGCCGAAGAAGCGAAGTCGGTTTAAGTCGCAACCGAAGCAGGAAGCGATCATGCAAGCGGCGAAGCCTCAGTCTGCGAGTGCTTCGCCGCAGTCGTTTCCGGCGCCTGATTCCCCGGGCGCGTATGACACAATGACAGATCCTCTTTCGCGGGATTCTGCTCACGTGACGCGCCGCATCCTCGTGTTTTTCGCGCTTGTCGCCGCGCTCGTGGCGTGCTGCGCGCTCACGTGGCAAATCGCGTGGCAACGCGGCATCGACGAGTTGCGGCTCAATGCCGCCGCACGCGTGGATCGCACGACGAACACGCTCAAGAGCACGCTCGACCGCTACGAATACCTGCCTTATCTGCTGTCGCGGCATCCCGTGGTGCAGAACGCGCTCGACCATCCGGACGATGCGAACGTCGAGCGCGCGAACCGCTATCTCGAAGACCTCAACGCGCGCGCGCACGCCACCGTCACGTATCTGATCCGCGCGAACGGCATCTCGGTCGCCGCGAGCAACTGGAACGCGACGGACAGTTTCGTCGGCGTGGACTACAACTTCCGGCCGTATTTCATCGATGCGATGAAAGGCGGCGTCGGCCGGTTCTTCGGCATTGGGACGATCTCGACCGAACCTGGCTATTACATCTCGCAGCCCGTGTATCGCGAGGGCACGAAAGAGATCATCGGCGTCGCGGTCGTGAAGCTGAATCTCGAATGGCTGCAGGGCGCGGATGCGTCCGAGCCGCTCATCGTCACCGACGATCACGGCGTGATCTTTCTCTCGTCGGTGCCGGCGTGGAAATATCACACGGTGCGGCCGCTGCCGCAGAACATCGAGGCGTCCGTTTATGCGACACGCCAGTACGCGCAACAAGCGATCACACCGCTGCCGATGACCATCGTGAAGACGCTCGAAGGCGGCGCGCAGATCGTGCGCGTCGGCGGAGGCGGCGGGCGGGACGGCCGCAATGCGCCGGCGTTTCTCGCGACGCATCGCTCCATCGGCGAACCCGACTGGCAACTGATCACGATGGCCGCGCTCGATCCCGTCGAGAGCGCCGCGCAGAACGCGGTCATCGTCACCGCGCTCGTCTTCGTCTCGCTGTGCCTGCTCGCGTTCTACTGGCGCATGCGCCGCGCGCGCGTGCGCGAGATGATCCGCAGCCGCGAAATGCTGCAAACCGCGTATGCCGAGCTGAATCAACGGGTCGCGGAACGCACGGCGGATTTGTCGGAGGCGAACGCGCAGCTCACGAAGGAAGTGAACGAGCGCACGCGCGCCGAACAGGATTTGCGCGCCGCGCACGACGAGCTCATTCAGGCGAGCAAACTCGCCGCGCTCGGCCAGATGGCGGCGGGCATCACGCACGAGCTGAATCAGCCGCTCGCCGCGCTGCGCAGTTTCTCCGACAACACGCGCGTGCTGATCGATCGCGGCGATCAGGCGGCGGCGCGCGAGAATCTCGAAGCGATCGCGTCGCTGACCGAGCGCATGGGCAACATCACGAACCAGTTGAAGTTGTTCGTCACCAAGGCGCGGCCGAAGAACGCGCGCGCGGACGTCGCGCGGGCGCTGCGCCAGGTGTTCTCGATGCTGCGTCCGCGCATGAAGAACGTCGTCATCGATATCGCGCCCGAACTCGCGGAAGGCCGCGCGCCTGTGTTCGTGCGCTGCGAGGATTTGCGGCTGGAGCAGGTGTTCATCAACCTGATCGGCAATGCGATCGATGCGGTCGCGTCGTGCGACAAGCCGCGCATCGTCATCGAACTGAATGCGCACGCGGACACGATCGAGCTCGTCGTGCGCGACAATGGTCCCGGCATTCCCGTCGACGCGCTGCCGAAACTCTTCGAGCCGTTCTTCACGACGAAGGAAATGGGGCAGGGCCTAGGGCTAGGGCTCGCGATTTCATCGGCGATTGCGCGCGATTACGGCGGCACGCTCGTCGCGCGCAATCGCGAGGCGCCAATCGTCGCGGACGGGCCGGAAGGCGGCACGCAGGCTGACGCCGATCATTCGCACGGCGCGGAATTCGTGCTGACTTTGAGGCGCGCGTAATACTTTGCAGAGGCAAGACATGACCACCGGTTTGCAGGTGATCTTCATCGAAGACGACGAGCTCGTGCGCCGCGCGAGCGTGCAGAGTCTGCAACTCGCGGGCTTCGACGTGACCGGCCACGGCAGCGTCGAATCCGCCGCGCGTGTGATCGACGCGAGTTTTCCCGGCGTGATCGTGAGCGATATTCGCCTGCCCGGCGCGAGCGGTCTCGATCTGCTCGCGCAATGCCGCGAGCGCGCGCCCGAAGTGCCGGTGATTCTCGTCACCGGCCACGGCGATATCTCGATGGCCGTGCAGGCGATGCGCGACGGCGCCTACGATTTCATCGAAAAGCCGTTCGCGTCCGAGCGCCTGATCGAAGCGGTGCGGCGCGCGCTGGAACGCCGCAAGCTCGTGCTGGAGAATCAGGCGCTGCGGCGCGAGCTGGCCGGCGCGGGGCAGAGCCGCATCATCGGGCGCAGTCTCGCGATCGAACAGGTGCGCCGGCTGATCGCGAACGTCGCGCCGACCGACGCCTCCGTGCTTATCAACGGCGATACGGGCGCGGGCAAGGAGCTGATCGCGCGCAGCCTGCACGAGATGTCGCCGCGTCGCGACAAGCCGTTCATCGCGGTGAATTGCGGCGCGCTGCCGGAGCAGATGTTCGAATCGGAGATGTTCGGCTACGAAGCGGGCGCGTTTACGGGGGCGCAGAAGCGGCGCGTCGGCAAGCTGGAGCATGCGTCGGGCGGCACGCTCTTTCTCGATGAAATCGAGAGCATGCCGCTCTCATTGCAGGTGAAGCTCCTGCGCGTGTTGCAGGACGGCGTGCTGGAGCGGCTCGGCTCGAATCAGCCGGTGCGCGCGAACTTGCGCGTGGTCGCGGCGGCGAAGGGCGACATGAACGAGCACGTCGCCGACGGCACGTTTCGCCGCGACTTGCTGTATCGGCTGAACGTGGTGACGATCACGCTGCCGCCGCTCAACGAGCGCCGCGAAGACATCGTGCCGCTCTTCGAGCATTTTCTCCTCGATGCCGCCGTGCGCTACGAGCGGCCCGCGCCGCTCATCACGGATCGTCAGCGCGCCGAACTGATGCAGCGCGACTGGCCCGGCAACGTGCGCGAGTTGCGCAACGCGGCGGATCGCATGGTGCTCGGCATTCTCGACGACGGCGGCGCGGCGGCCGCGCTCGATACCTCGACGCAATCGCTCAAGGAACGCACCGAGCAGTTCGAGCGTGCCGTGATCGGGCAGGCGCTGGAGCAGTGCGGCGGCGCGGTCGCGGTGGCGGCGGACCGGCTGCAACTCGGCAAGGCGACGCTGTACGAGAAGATCAAGCGATATGGCATCGCCGTGAAAGGCGAGTCGTCCGAGCGATAAAAAACCCGCTGGTTTGCAGCCAGCGGGTTTTGTGTTTTCTGGTCGATGTCGACGCGTTCAAGCCGAACCGAGCGCCTTGTCGAGCAGTTGATCCAGCTCCGCGAACGTCGGCTCGCCGACATAGCGCTTCAAGATCTTCCCGTTCTTGTCGATGACGAAGGTCGTCGGCGTCAGTTGCACGTTGCCGAACTGCTTGGCGGCGCTGCCGTCGTCCATCGCGACCTTGAAGGGCAGGTTGCGCGTCTGAGCGTAGTTGTTCACGTACATCGGCGCGTCGTAGTTCATCGCGACCGCCACGAATTCCAGGCCGCGGCCCTTGAACTTGTTGTACGTGTCGATCATCTGCGGCATTTCCTTCATGCAGGTCTCGCAACTCGTCGCCCAGAAATTGACGAGATAGACCTTGCCCTTGAGGTCGCCCGAAGTCGAAATCTTTTGTCCCGACAGCAGCGTGAAAGTCGCGTCCGGCACCTTCTGCTGGCCGCCGAAAGCGAAATAACCGGTGCACGCGATCACGCCCGCGACGAGCGTCATCACGATGTAGCGCAGCGGGCTCTTGGCGCGCGTGGATGAATCTTGCGTGGCTTGGGACATGTGGAACCTCGAATGGCTCTCCGGCGAACGGAGACTGCTGCGTATTTTAGCGCCAATTTCGGGATGAGTTCGTGACGCGCCGATAAGCCCGGCATCGCAGCGCGATAATGACGGTTTTCACGCAGTGGTTCGTCATGAAACGAGTTTTCTCCGTGTTTTCTTTCCGCCTGCCGCGCGCTGCTGCGCGTTTTCTTCCCAACTTCGCTTCGGCTAACAGACTGGTGTGCGCATCTGTCGCATGCGGCGCGTTGCTCGCGTGCACGCCGTCGTACGACTGGCGCACCGTGATGAACAACGACGACGGCTACGAGGTCACCTTGCCCGCCAAGCCGCGTTCCGATGAGCGGAAGATCGAAATCGCCGGCCAGTCGATGACGATGCGCATGCAGACCGCCGAAGCCAACGATGCCGTGTTCGCCGTCGGCACGGTCGTGCTGCCGAGCGCCGATCCGCAATTGCAGCGTGCAGCGCTCGATTTCCTGCAGCAAGGCCTCGCGCGCAACGTGAATGCGACGCCTGACGCGCGTGCGACGCAGATCGATCTTGCGGCGGGCGGCCGCGTGCTCGGTAGCGAGATCGAAGTAAAAGGAGAAGGCGGGGAAAAGCGCCAGTCGCGGACCATTCACGCGAGATTCGTCGCGCGGGGTGTGCATGTCTATCAACTGGCGATCGTGTCAGACAAGACGCCGCCGCGGGAGCAGGCCGAGCAGTTCTTTACGTCCTTCAAATTGTTTTAGAGGAAGGACTCGAATTCTGTGTGTACTGACTTAAGAAACGTCTTAGTCCGGCTGAAAGAGCCGAAGTTCCTTCGGAAGTTTACGCGCTAATCCACGGATTCGTATGGACTTTTTCCGCTATCCACAGTGTCTGTGGATAACTTTGTGGAAAACACTGTGCGGTAGCGCGCTAAAGCCCATTTCACGCGGTTTACGTTAGTTTGCCTCCGTTCGCGGCAAGTTAAATAGTTCAATAAAATCAATGGTCTGTGAAATGAGCCTAAAACCGGGGTTTGATCAGATGGGAGAAGACCCCAGATCGCTTCAGTGTGTATAAGTCAAGACTTGACAAGCACTTTTCTACCGAGCAGAGGCGGACCAGGCCGCGTCCGCGCTGGCTTCACGCGACAGTCAGCGTCCGCCGGTACTGAACGGCCTCCGCGACGTGCGACACATCCGGCATGTCCGAGCCGGCGAGATCGGCGATCGTCCGCGCGACCTTGAGCACGCGGTAGTAGGCGCGCGCCGACCAGCCGAAGCGCTCGCCCGCCGTGCGCAGCAAGGCTTCGCCTGCGGCATCGGGGCGACAGACGGCGTCGGCTTCGCGGCCGTCGAGATCGCGGTTGATCTTGCCCTGCCGCTGCGTCTGTATGTCGCGGGCCGCGGCGACCCGGCCGGCGACGACGACGCTCGACTCGCCGCGCTCCGTGCCGCGCGCCGACAATTCCGCGGGCGACAGGGCCGGCAACTCGATCTGAATGTCGATGCGGTCCATCAGCGGCCCCGACAACTTGCGCAGATAGCGCGCGGCGACGTCGGGCGAACAGCGGCATCGGCCGCCCGGATCGCCGCGCCAGCCGCACGGACACGGATTCATCGCCGCGACGAGTTGGCATGCCGCTGGGAACTCCGCCTGCTGCGCGGCGCGCGAAATCGTGATCTGGCCGACTTCGAGCGGCTCGCGTAGCGTTTCCAGCACTTTTCGATCGAACTCGGGCAACTCGTCGAGGAAGAGCACGCCGAGATGCGCGAGCGTGATCTCGCCGGGCTGCGGCGGATTGCGCCCGCCCACCAGCGCCGCCGCGCTCGACGAGTGATGGGGCGCGCGAAACGGCCGCCGCCGCCACTGCTCGGGCGTGAAGCCGATCGAACTCGCCGAAAGAATCGCGGCGGAGGTGAGCGCTTCGTCGTCGTTCATCGGCGGGAGCAGGCCGGGCAAACGCGCGGCGAGCATCGACTTGCCCGCGCCGGGCGGACCGACCATCAGCAGATGATGCCCGCCCGCCGCCGCGACTTCGAGCGCGCGGCGCGCAGCGGGATGACCGATGACATCGGCGAGATCGGCGCAAGGCGCGGCGGTTAGAGGCAACGGCGCGGCGTGGACCGGTCGCAGGCGCGCATCGGGAACGCGGTTCAGATGCGCGCAGAGCGTCGGCAAGTCCGCCGCGCCGAAGACTTCGATGCCCGGCACGAGCGCCGCCTCGGCCGCGCTCGCGAGCGGCACGTAGATTTCCGGGATGCGCGCGGCCGCATCGCGCATCGATGCGTAGTGGCGGGCCGCGCCGCAGACCATCGCGAACGCGCCGCGCATCGGACGCAGCGCGCCGGTCAGCGATAGCTCGCCGGCGAATTCGCGATGTTCGAGCGATTCGGCCGGAATCTGACCGCTTGCGGCGAGAATGCCGAGCGCAATCGGCAGATCGAAGCGGCCGGTTTCCTTCGGCAGATCGGCGGGCGCGAGATTGACGGTGATTCTGCGGACGGGGAAATCGAAGCCGCAGTTCTGCAGCGCGGCGCGCACGCGTTCGCGGCTTTCGCGGACTTCGAGATCGGGCAAACCGACGATAGAAAACGACGGCAACCCGTTGGCGAGATGGACTTCGACGACGACTTCGGGCGCGCGCCCAGGAGCGGGCGCGCGGCTGCGTACCACGGCAAGCGACATGATTTCACCTGGATCGGCGCGACGGGCACGCCGGCAATAAAACTAGAAACTCACGGCTCGCTAGCCGAGGTATGCGGTAGGGCGTTGCTGGCGCCTTAGTCTTGCGCGGCGGAGCTGCCGCCCGCGAGACGCTGCTCCAGTTGCGCGACGCGCTTTTCGAGTTCTTCCAGACGAGCGCGAGTGCGCACGAGCACCTGCGTCTGCGTGTCGAATTCTTCGCGCGTCACGAGATCCAGCTTCGAAAAGCCTTGCGAGAGCATCGCTTTCATATTCCGTTCGACGTCTTTCGCGGGCGAATTCTTGAAGAGCTCGCTCATCTTCTGCTGCAAATCATTAAAAACGTCGTTGGGCTGCTTCATCGTTTCTCCCTTCTTGCACAAAAAAAGTGCATTCATTGTTAGGTCAGTGCCCCGAAGTATCGAATGTTCGATATTGGTGCGTGCCGGCACTTCCGCCGGCGCGATCCGAAGCACCTTTGAGGCGCCGCGATTTTAGCGCTGCCGCCGCCTCGCGTTGTCCGCCCATGCCCCTTTTTGCGGGACCTCGGGACCACTCTAACAACGAACTTATCGCCGCGCCAGCGCGCGCGGCGCACGTTAGCCGTTCGGCCTACCCTTCGCGCGAATGTTTCGCGAAATCGCGCAAACCCGCATGAACACTCGCATGGCATACGAGTTGCATAACTGGCGCGACCTTTTCTGCACGCTTCAATGGACGGCATCGAAGGATCAGCACACCACAGCGAGGGATACATGAAGCTCATTACCGCAATCATCAAGCCGTTCAAGCTGGACGAAGCGCGTGAAGCGCTGTCGGCCATCGGCGTCTCGGGCATCACGGTGACCGAGGTGAAAGGCTTTGGCCGACAGAAGGGGCATACCGAGCTTTATCGGGGCGCGGAATATGTCGTCGACTTTCTGCCGAAAGTGAAGATCGAGGCGGCCGTTTCGGACGACATCGTCGATCAGGCGATCGAAGCCGTCGAACGCGCCGCGCGCACGGGAAAGATCGGCGACGGGAAGATTTTCGTCACCGCGATCGAACAGGTCATCCGCATCCGCACCGGCGAGACCGGCGCCGACGCGCTCTAACAAGAAATTGGCGATAAGAGGAACCAGAAGAATGCGCAACTTTTTGATGTCACTGTTGGTGGCGAGCGCGCTGATCGGCGCGAATGTCGGCACCGCTCTCGCCCAGGATGCGTCCGCTCCGGCCGCTGCCTCGGCACCCGCGGATACCGCCTCGGCCACTCCCGCTGCACCCGCTGCACCCGCAAGCGCACCGGCCGCGGCCGCCGACGCTGCTTCCGCCGCCTCGGATGCCGCGCCCGCCGCGCCGACCGAGCCGGTCATGATCGACTCGTCGAAGATCAGCTCGGGCGACACGGCCTGGATGCTGACGTCCGTCGCCCTCGTGCTGTTCATGACGATTCCGGGCCTCGCGCTGTTCTATGCAGGCATGGTCCGCAAGAAGAACGTGCTCGCCACGGCCATGCAGAGCTTCGCGATCTGCTGTCTCGTGACGATCCTCTGGACGATCGTCGGCTACAGCATCGCGTTCACGCCGGGCGGGTCGTTCATCGGCGGCTTCTCGCGCGTGTTCCTGCACGGCATGGCCTACATCAAGGGCGACAAGGCGACGACGCTCACCGTGAGCCATCTCGCCACGACGATCCCCGAGTCGGTCTACTTCGCGTTCCAGCTGACCTTCGCGATCATCACGCCGGCGCTCATCACCGGTGCGTTCGCCGACCGCATGAAGTTTTCGGCGATGCTCGTGTTCATGACGCTGTGGTCGCTGATCGTGTACTCGCCGGTCGCGCACATGGTCTGGGAACCGACGGGCTGGCTCGCATCCGCTGGCGTGCTCGACTTCGCGGGCGGCACGGTGGTTCACATCAACGCCGGTATCGCGGGTCTGATGTGCTGTCTCGTGCTCGGCAAGCGTGTCGGCTACGGCCGCGAAGTGATGGCGCCGCACAACCTCGTGCTCTCGCTGATCGGCGCATCGATGCTGTGGGTGGGCTGGTTCGGCTTCAACGCGGGTTCGGCGGTCGCGGCTGACGGCCGTGCCGGCTTCGCGATGCTCACGACGCAGATCGCCACCGCGTTCGCCGCATTCGGCTGGATGTTCGCGGAGTGGATCACGAAGGGCAAGCCGTCGGTGCTCGGCATCATCTCGGGCGCGGTCGCGGGTCTGGTGGCGGTGACGCCGGCATCGGGCTTCGTCGGCGTGACGGGCGCGATCGTGATCGGCATCGTCGCGGGCGTCGTCTGCTTCTGGTCGGCCACGTGGCTCAAGCACAAGTTCAACTACGACGACTCGCTCGACGCGTTCGGCGTGCACGGCGTGGGCGGGATCATCGGCGCGCTCCTGACCGGCGTGTTCGCGGTGAAGGACATCGGCGGCTTCGACGGCAGCGTGCTCGTGCAGGCGAAGGGCGTGCTCGTCACGCTGGTCTACAGCGGCGTCGTCAGCTTCATCCTGCTCAAGGTCATCGACATGACCATGGGTCTGCGCGTCACGGAAGAACAGGAACGCGAAGGTCTCGACGTCACGCTGCACGGCGAGCACGTCGAATAAGTCTCACGCCGCGACCGGCGCGCCGCGAGAGGGCGCACCGGATCGCGGCAAGAACGAGCGCAGCGACTTCGCCCGCCTTCATGGCGGGCATTTTTTTGACTGCGGGATTTTCGTCGTGTTTTCGTCGAACGTGCGCGCGAAGTTCGCCGGAAGGACGCGCGGCAACGGCCGGGAAACCTTGTCAATTGGCGGTTCATACCCAATTAGGCAAAGCAATTGCTCTACAATCTTTTCTCTTCCGTCCGCGAGTAATACATGGTTCCGCACCTTGTTACGGCGTTAAGTGGCCCGCTGCTCGACCTCGAGCGGAAAATTCTCGAGGCCATGCCCGCTATCGAGCGCTGGTTCCGGCTCGAATGGCAAGAGCACACGCCGCCGTTCTACTGTTCCGTCGATCTGCGCAACGCAGGGTTCAAGCTCGCGCCCGTCGACACCAATCTCTTCCCCGGCGGCTTCAACAATCTGCCGCAGGAAGTGCTGCCGCTCGCGGTGCAGGCGGCGATGGCGTCCATCGAAAAAATCTGCCCGGACGCGAAGAATCTGCTCGTCATTCCCGAGCGCCACACGCGCAACGCGTTCTATCTCGAGAACGTCGCGCGCCTCGCGCTGATCATGCGGCAGGCCGGACTCAATATCCGCTTCGGCACGCTCGACGAAAACATTCACGGTCCGGTGACCATCGCGCTCGCGGACGGTCAGAAGATCGTGCTGGAGCCGCTCGAGCGCACGCCGCGCCGGCTGGGCCTGAAGAACTTCGATCCCTGCTCGATCCTGCTCAACAACGATCTCTCGGCCGGCATTCCGCCCGTGCTGGAAAATCTGCATGAGCAATATCTGCTGCCGCCGCTGCACGCGGGCTGGGCCGTGCGCCGCAAGTCGACGCACTTCTCCTGCTACGACGACGTCGCGAAGAAGTTCTCGAAGCTCGTCGAGATCGATCCGTGGATGGTGAATCCGTATTTCGCGCACGTGGAAGGCGTCGACTACGAAGCGCGCACGGGCGAGGAAGCCTTGGCCGAAGCCATCGACGGCGTGCTCAAGAAGATCGCGAAGAAGTATCGCGAGTACGGCATCAGCGAGCGTCCGTATGTGGTTATCAAGGCGGACGCCGGCACCTACGGCAAGGGCGTGATGACCGTGCACGACGCGAGCGAAGTCGCCGCGCTGACCAAGCGCGAGCGCACGAAGATGAACGACGCGAAGGAAGGCCTGCAAGTCCACGACGTGATCGTGCAGGAAGGCGTGCATACCTTCGAGCGCGTGGAGAATGCGGTCGCGGAACCGGTCGTGTACATGATCGACCGGTATGTCGTCGGCGGGTTTTATCGCGTGCACGATTCGCGCGAGCGCGATCAGAACCTCAATGCGCCGGGCATGCATTTCGTGCCGCTCGGCTTCGAGCATACGGCGCTGCCGGACACGCACGCGAAGCCGGGCGCCGCGCCGCCGAACCGCTTCTACATGTATGGCGTGGTGGCGCGGCTTGGGCTGCTGGCGGCATCGCTCGAACTCGAAAAGACCGATCCGGAAGCCATTCAGGTATGAGTTCGCGGCTTGCGGTAAGCTCGCAGGCCGCGCACTGAATTAGCCAATCGTCATGAACATCCTCTTTATCGCCGACCCGCTCGATCGTTTCAAGATCTACAAAGACACGACCTACGCGATGATGGCCGAAGCCGCGCGGCGCGGCCACGTGCTCTACGCATGCGAGCCGCAGCATCTCGCGTGGAACGGCGCGAAGGTCGAGGCGAGCGTGCGGCGCATCGCGATCGTCGGCGATGAAGCGAACAGCGATCGCTGGCCGTGGTACGCGGCCGAGCAGGCCGAGCATCTGCCGCTCACGCATTTCGATGCCGTGCTGATGCGCAAAGATCCGCCGTTCGACATGGAGTACGTGAACGCCACCTGGCTGCTGGAGATCGCCGAGCGCAACGGCGCGCGGGTCTTCAACAAGCCGCAGGCGATTCGCGATCACTCGGAGAAGCTCGCCATCGCGGAATGGCCGCAGTTCGTCACGCCGACGCTCGTCACGCGCGACGCCGCGCGTCTGCGCGCCTTCCACGCCGAGCACGGCGACGTGATCCTGAAGCCGCTCGACGGCATGGGCGGCATGGGCGTGTTCCGCGTGAAGGCGGATGGCATGAATCTCGGCTCGATCGTCGAGATGCTGTCCGAGGACGGCGCGCGCACGGTGATGGCGCAGAAGTTCATCCCCGAAATCACGGACGGCGACAAGCGCATTCTCGTGATCGGCGGCCAGCCGGTGCCGTATTCGCTCGCGCGCATTCCGCAGGGCAGCGAAGTGCGCGGCAATCTCGCGGCGGGCGGTCTGGGGCGTGCGCAGCCGCTGTCGGCGCGCGATCGCGAAATCGCCGAGACGCTCGGGCCGGTGCTGCAGGCGCGCGGCCTGCTGCTCGCCGGTCTGGACGCGATCGGCGACTATCTCACCGAAGTCAACGTCACGAGCCCGACGTGCTTCCGCGAAATCATGGATCAGACAGGCTTTGACGTGGCGGGCATGTTCATCGACGCGCTCGAACGCGCGGCGCATTGAGCCGGTCGACGAACGGAGCGCGTGCGTACATCGCGCCAAACTCGCTTTTGCGAGACTGTTAGAATTGACTTCCCGGTGTTGGCGTTTTCGGGGCGCGATCGCATTTCAAGTGCGGTCGAATATCGTGGCGCGGAATGCGGTTGATTTCCGCCCGACCAGCGCCCACTTTAGAGTTGTATCCGCGCCGCTCGCGCGTTTCGAGCGAACTCCGACTCAATCGTCTGATTTTTGTCGTTGAATTGTCGCTGAGGCATTACCTGACATGGCTGGCATTCTGATCATCGCGCACGCACCTTTCGCCACCGCGCTGCGCGAATGCGTGGCGCATATCTACGGCGGTCTGCCGGCGCGCATCGGCGTCATCGATGTGTCGCCCGACTGCGACCCGGTGGAAGTCCGCGCGTTCGCACGCTCGGAAATCGATCGTCTGAAGGAAGAAAACGGCGCGATCGTGCTCACCGACGTGTTCGGCGCGACGCCCGCGAATATCGCGGCGAGCCTGCACGATACCGACGTGCGCGTGATCGCCGGCTGCAACCTGCCGATGCTCGTGCGCGCCGTCTGCTACCGCGCGACGCCGCTCGACACCTTGACCGAAAAGATCCTTCAGGGCGGCTCGAAAGGCATCCAGGAACTGGATGCGTCCACGCCGCTCAATCCTTGCGCCCTCGCGACGAAGGCCGCCGGTTCGCCCGACCCGGCATGCTCGGCAAGCGCCGATCTCGTCAGCGCGAAGGCCGCCAGCCACTGACGCCGCTCATTTCATCCACCTAGCGCTTCGGAGCATCATGCTGCAACAAGAAACAACAATCGTGAACAAGCTGGGGCTCCACGCACGCGCTTCGGCCAAGCTCACACAGCTGGCGGGCAACTTTCAATGCGAAATCTGGATGAGCCGCAACGGCCGCCGGATCAACGCGAAGAGCATCATGGGCGTGATGATGCTGGCGGCGGGCATCGGCAGCACGGTGACGATCGAAACCGAAGGCGCCGACGAATCCGAAGCGATGCAGGCCATTCTCGGGCTCATCGCCGATAAATTCGGGGAAGGGCAGTAAGCGCATCGCCGTAATGTCCGTTCAATGAAAAGCCGCGTTTTCGACGCGGCTTTTTCATATCCGCATCACGCATTCGCGTAATTCGGTGCAACCGTTCCGGCCCTATCGCGACCCGGTGTTCAGGGACTTGCCGGCACATTCGAACTTATAATGGACGCGCGGTTTGTGCCCGTCGAGGGGGCTCCTGGCAGACCGCGACAATCAATAACTAGAGGAGGGGCGCGTGTCTTTCACGCTGCATGGCATTCCCGTCTCGCGCGGCATCGCGATCGGGCGCGCTTATCTGATCGCGCCGGCGGCGCTCGACGTAGACCATTATCTGATCGAGCCGGATCAGATCGACGCGGAAATCGACCGATTTCACGCGGCGCAGGCGGCCGTCGCCGCCGAACTCGAAGCGTTGCGCGAAGACCTCTCCGCCGACGCGCCCAGCGAAATGGGCGCCTTCATCAACGTCCATACGATGATCCTGAACGACGCCATGCTCGTGCAGGAAACCATCGACCTGATCCGCACGCGCCGCTACAACGTCGAGTGGGCGCTCACCGAACAACTGGAGATTCTCGGCGGCTATTTCGACGAGATCGAAGACGAATATCTGCGCGAACGCAAAGCGGACGTCGAGCAGGTCGTCGAGCGGCTGTTGAAGGCGCTCGCGGGCGCGCCGACGGCCGCGTCGCTCGTCGTGCACACGGCCGCGAGCAACGGGCACAACGAGATGATCGTCGTCGCGCACGATATCGCGCCGGCCGACATGCTCCAGTTCAAGACGCAGGCGTTCAAGGGCTTCGTCACGGATCTCGGCGGGCGCACGTCGCACACGGCGATCGTCGCGCGCAGTCTCGGCATTCCGGCGTCCGTCGGCGTGCAGCAGGCGAGCGCGCTGATCCGCCAGAACGATCTGATCATCGTCGACGGCGATCATGGCATCGTGATCGTCGATCCGGCGCCGATCGTTCTCGAAGAATATTCGTATCGCCAGAGCGAAAAGGTGCTGGAGCAGCGCAAGCTCCAGCGCCTGAAATTCTCGCCGACGCAGACGCTCTGCGGCACGAAGATCGAGCTGTGCGCGAACATCGAGTTGCCGGACGACGCGCAAGTGGCCGTCGAAGCCGGCGCGATGGGCGTCGGCCTGTTCCGCACCGAATTCCTCTTCATGAATCACAAGGATCAGTTGCCGGAAGAAGAGGAGCAGTTCGAGGCGTACAAGCGCGCCGTCGAGCTGATGAACGGCAAACCGGTGACGATCCGCACGATCGACGTCGGCGCGGACAAGCCGCTCGATTCGATGAGCGGCGGCGACGGTTACGAAACCGCGCCCAATCCCGCGCTGGGTCTGCGCGCGATTCGCTGGAGCCTGTCGGAACCGCAGATGTTCATCACGCAACTGCGCGCCATTCTGCGGGCGTCGGCGTTCGGTCCGACCAAGATTCTCATTCCGATGCTCGCGCACGCGCAGGAAATCGATCAGACGCTCGATCTGATCCGCGAGGCGAAGCGTCAACTGGATGAGGAAGGCGTCGCGTACGATCGCCAGGTTCAGGTCGGCGCGATGATCGAGATTCCCGCGGCGGCCATCGCCGTGCGGCTGTTCCTGAGCCGGCTCGATTTTCTGTCGATCGGCACGAACGATCTGATCCAGTACACGCTCGCGATCGACCGCGCCGATAACGCCGTCGCGCATCTGTACGATCCGCTGCATCCGGCGGTGCTGAATCTGATTGCGTTCACGTTGCGCGAGGCGAAGCGCGCGGGCGTGCCGGTGTCGGTGTGCGGAGAAATGGCGGGCGATCCCGCCGTCACGCGCCTCCTGCTCGGGCTCGGACTCACCGAATTCTCGATGCATCCGAGCCAGTTGCTGATCGTGAAGCAGGAAATCCTGCGCTCGAATCTGAAGGCGCTGGAGAAGCCGGTCGCGGATGTGCTCGCGGCTTACGAGCCGGCCGAATTGCAGGCCGCGCTCACGGCGTTGCAGAAGGTTTAGGCCAGTCCGTGATCCGCGATCAACCGATCCACCTGAGCGATGACTTGCTCGGGTGAGATCGCCGAGGTGCATTGAAAGCGCCCGGATTTGCCGTCGCGTCGTGGACACCATAGAAAATCGCGGTTGTCGAAGTCGCACGTCGTGTCGTTGAAGCAGCTATTGCACGCGTGAAAATTGATCACGCGATACGGCGTGCGGAACTCCGAATGCGGGTGACTGAAGCCGCTGATCATCACGACGGGCGCGCCTGCCGCCCACGCGAGCCACGACAGGCCGCTACTCAGTCCCACGAAAAAATCCGCGTGTTTCAGCAGATTCACCCGTTCTTCGAGCGGATGATTTCCGGTGAAATCCTCGCAGCCTTCCGGCATCGTGTTCACGACGTCGCCCGCGCCGTGCTCGCGATGCTGATCGATGCACAACACGCGATATCCCCGCGACTTCAGATGATCGATCAACGCCGGCCAGCCGCGCGGATTGTTCCAGTACTTGCACTGCGCCGTCGATTGCGTCGCGATGCAGACATAGCGCTCAGCCACGGTCCGAGCCGAATCCGCGATCACGATATTGGGCCGGCGCTCTTCGCACGGCACGCCGAGCATATACGAGGCCGCGTCCTGGAGGCTGCTGACGCGCGGATCGGTCGGCTGGTGATCGCGATCGGTGTACGGCGAAAAGAATCCGAGATGGTAGGTCGCGTAGAACGGTTCATCGATCGAATCGGCGGATTCGGGCGCGATGAAGCGTATCGACGGATAGCCGTTCACGAATAGCGCTCGCAGATGCGCCGGCAGCGCGACGTGGACTTCGCACTGCTCCTCCAACCGGAACGCTTCCACGGCCGGCATCCATGCGAGCGTATCGCCGAGCGCCGTCCCGGACGGATGGATCAGCACGTTGCGGCCGCGCGCGTCGTACGCGTGATGAAACACGAGACGCTCGCCGTCGAACACCTGAAGCTCGAAGCGCACGAAGTATTTGCGCCGGCTCGCGATGATCGAATTCGCTTCGACGTGCTCGTCGAAGACCAGGCTGAAGGTATCGAGATCGACCATGCGCACGCGCCAGCCATCGACGGGAACCTGCACCCGGCAACCATAATTGAAATCGTAAAGGATGCCTTCCGGCCCGATGAACCGGGGAGGCGATGGCCGCACGAACGCGCTATGCGTGAGCCCACGCTGCGCGCTTGCTGGCGAAATGGCGATGCCCAAAGGAGGATCCGGTCTCGGATGGAAGAGTCGGAAAGCTTAAGTGGACGGTCGTCGCGGCGGCGTAAGACGTGCCTTAATTAGCGCGCCGCTTCGCGATCGATGGTGTTTCCGCAGACCGCACAATCCGGCTGCCGCGCGATCTTCATCGTGTTCCAGTCCATGCGCAGCGAATCGAGCAACATCAACCGGCCCGCGAGCGTCTCGCCGAAGCCGCCGATCACGCGCAGCGCTTCCGCCGCCTGCATCGCGCCGATGATGCCGACCGTCGGCGCGAACACGCCCATCGTCGAGCAGGCGACTTCCTCGAACGGTTGATCCGGCGGAAACACGCACGCGTAGCACGGCGAGTCCGGCGAGCGGAAGTCGAAGGTGCTGATCTGTCCGTCGAAGCGCAGGGCCGCGCCCGACACGAGCGGCACGCGATGCGCGACGCACGCCGCATTGATCGCGTGGCGCGTCGCGAAGTTGTCGCTGCAATCGAGCACCACGGATTTGCCGGGCACGTTGATATCGAGCCATCCGGCGTCGGCGCGCGCGTTCACCGCGATGATTTCGATGCCGGGATTCAGCGCGCTCAGCGTCTCGCGCGCCGACTCCACCTTCGGCACGCCGACCGATCGCGTCATGTGCACGATCTGCCGCTGAAGGTTCGTGAGATCGACGGTATCGGCATCGACCAGCGTGATCTTTCCGACGCCCGCCGCCGCGAGATACATCGCCGCGGGCGCGCCGAGTCCGCCCGCGCCGATGATGACCGCGTGCGCATCGAGAAAGCGCTGCTGCGCCTCGATGCCGATTTCATCGACGAGGATATGGCGGGAATAGCGAAGGAGTTGATCGTCGTTCATCGCGGAAAGAATCGGCTGCTCGAACGAAGCATTCTAAGCGCGCAAAAGAGAAAAAGGCTTCGCAGCCTTACGCTGCGAAGCCTTTTGCAGGACTGCGGCAAACTTACTTCGTTTGCTGCGCGGTCGGCGCCGAAGCCGGCTGTGCGCCCGACGCCGGCGCGGAACCCGGCGTGGCCGGCAGCGCAGGCGCTGCGACGACCGGCGCCGATGCCGAACGCGCCGGCTTGTTCTGCGCGAGCTTGCGTTCGCTGTACGACTTCGACTCGACGACCTGCTTGCCTTCCAGCTTGTTCAGGCCTTGCTGGAGCATGAAGTCGTCCGCGCTGCCGAATTCGACCGGCTTGCGCTCGCGATCCTTGCGGCGCTGCTCGGGCGTCTTCTTGTCGTTCTGCTCTTCGAGAATGCGCAGTTGCTCAAGACGATCCGCTTCGCGCTGCTCCTGTTCCTTCTTCTCGTTCGGATCCTGCGTGTTCGCGAGGTGATTCGAGTAATCGACTTCGCGCGTGACGAGCGCGTCGTCCGGATCGCCGTCCGCGTATTGATCGACCGGGACGTCCGGGCGCACGCCCTGATTCTGGATCGACTTGCCGCTCGGCGTGTAGTAGTAGGCGGTCGTCAGGCGCAGGGCGCTGTCGGCGGTCATCGGACGCACGGTCTGCACCGAGCCCTTGCCGAACGTGGTCTTGCCGACGATCAACGCGCGGTGATGATCCTGCAGCGCGCCCGCGACGATCTCCGAAGCCGACGCCGAGTAAGCGTTGGTCAGCACGACCATCGGCACCTTCTTGAAGATTTCCGGCACATTCTTCAACGGATCGGAATCGAAGGACGGCAGGCGGTAGTTGTCGTAGGTGTCGCGGAAGGTCTGCTTCGCGTCCGCGATCTGGCCATTGGTCGACACGACCACCGCGTTATCAGGCAGGAACGCGCCCGCAACGCCGACCGCGCTTTGCAGCAGGCCGCCGCCGTTGTTGCGCAGGTCGAGCACGAGGCCCTTCAGATTCGGTTGCTGGCGCGCGAGATCCTGCAGCTTCGCGGCGAGGTCCGGCACCGTGCGCTCCTGGAAGCTCGTGATGCGGATATAGCCGTAGCCCGGCTCCGGCACCTTCATCTTCACCGACTGCACGCGGATCACGGCGCGCGTCACGGTGAGCGGGAACGTGCGGTCATCGCTCTTGCGGAAGATCGTGAGCGTGACCTTCGTGCCCGGTTCGCCGCGCATCTGCTTAACGGCTTTGTCGAGCGTCATGCCGCGCACCGGCTTGTCGTTGATGCGCGTGATGAGGTCGCCCGGACGAATGCCGGCGCGGAACGCAGGCGTGTCTTCGATCGGCGAAATGACCTTGATCAGGCCGTCTTCCGAAGAAATTTCGATGCCGAGGCCCGCGAAGCGGCCCTTGGTCTGCTCCTGAAGTTCTTCGTAGTCGGTCTTGTCGAGATAGGACGAGTGCGGGTCGAGGCTCGACACCATGCCCTTGATCGCGGCGGTGAGGAGCTTTTTGTCGTCGACCGGTTCGACGTATTCGTGCTTGATCTGACCGAAAACTTCGGCGAAAAGCCGCAATTGTTCGAGCGGCAGAGGCGAGGAAGCAGCTTGCTGTGCAGATGCGGAGATCTGCAGGGTGGCGAGCGCGCCGGCAGCAACGCCAACGGCTACCAGGCCGAAGTTTTTCAGGTTCTTTCGCATAGATAGTGCGGTCGGAATCGGATGGGCTGCATCGTTGGTGACGGGCCAGTATACCCGCTCACTTCGATTATCGACTTAAACGCAACTTAAATGCCTGAGGCTTTCATGCCTTGCAGCGTCGGCTCGCGCACGTTCAGACGGCATCCTGTCGACGCCGCCCGTGCTTCGTCAGCCGCCAGCCATGAATGCGGCGAGAGCGCCGCGACCGGCGCTCTCGTGCAGCGAATTGCTTGCCGGGCGGCTGAAAAAACCGCCCGCGCCGGGGTGTCAGCCCGCTTTTCCTTGCTTGGCGACAGCGGCTTGCGCCGCCGCGATGGCTTCCGGATCGCCCAGATAGTAGTGCTGGATGGGCTTCAGGTTTTCGTCGAGTTCATACACGAGCGGCACGCCGTTCGGGATGTTCAGTCCGACGATGTCCTGATCGGAGATGTTGTCCAGATACTTGACGAGCGCGCGGATGGAGTTGCCGTGCGCCGAGATCACGACCTGCTTGCCCGACTTGATGGCCGGCGCGATCGACTCGTTCCACACCGGCAGCACGCGCGCGACGGTGTCCTTCAGGCATTCGGTGAGCGGCAACTGCTCGCGCGGCACCTTCGCGTAACGCGGATCGTTGAACGACGCGCGTTCGTCGCCCGGTTCGAGCGCGGGCGGCGGCGTGTCGTAGCTGCGGCGCCAGACGAGCACCTGATCGTCGCCATATTTCTTCGCGGTTTCCGCCTTGTTCAGGCCCGCGAGCGCGCCGTAGTGGCGTTCGTTCAGGCGCCACGAATGCACGACCGGGATATACATCTGGTCCATTTCGTCCTGCACGTGCCACAGCGTGCGGATCGCGCGCTTGAGCACGGACGTGTAGGCGATGTCGAACTTGTAGCCGGCTTCCTTCAGCAGCACGCCGGCCTGGCGCGCTTCGCGGTTGCCCTGCTCGGTCAGGTCGACGTCGACCCAGCCCGTGAACCGGTTTTCCTTGTTCCACGTCGATTCGCCGTGGCGGATGAGCACTAGCTTGTACATGATATCGGTCGGTCAGTTGGAAAAGCGGTGCGCCGATCGCACCCCGTCATCCTGCCCGAGCGGGCGGGGTGCCGCCATCGGCCGGACGGCGGAGGCCATCGCGGGAAACGGTTATTTTATAATGCCCTGATTGCCCTCATTTCCCTTTCTTCCTTTCCTACTCAATTTCGGCGGCCCTCGACGTGAAGTTTTTCACTGATTACACGAATATCGCACTTATCGTTATCGCGCTCGTTTCCGGCGCGCTGCTCCTGTGGCCTGCCATCACGCGGCGCGGACGCGGCGGCATCTCCGCCGCCGAAGCCACGACGCTCATCAACCGGCGCAACGCCGTGATCGTCGATCTGCGGCCCGCCGCGGAATTCGCGAAGGGGCATCTGCCGTCGGCACGAAACGTCGAATTGACGGAGCTTCAAGCAAAAATCGGCCAGATCGCGAAGAATAAGAGCAATCCGGTCGTGCTCGTTTGCCAAACCGGTCAAGAATCGCAGCGCGCGAGCCGCAGCGTGTCCGAGGCGGGTTATGCCGAGGTCCACGTTTTGCAAGGTGGAGTAGACGCCTGGCAAAAAGCAGGCATGCCGGTGGTGAAACAAGGAGCAGTCAAGTGAAGAAAGTGTTGATGTACAGCACGGTCGTGTGCCCGTATTGCCAGATGGCCGAACGTCTTTTAAAGTCCCGCGGGGTCGAAACGATCGAGAAGATCCTGATCGATCGCGAGCCCGGCCGGCGCGAGGAGATGATGACGCGCACCGGACGGCGTACCGTGCCGCAGGTGTACATCGGCGAAACGCACGTCGGCGGCTACGACGATCTGTCCGCGCTCGACCGCAAAGGCGGCCTCGTGCCGCTGCTGGAATCGGTCTGAACACACGCTCGCGGCGCGCGATTCAAAACAAAGAGCGCACCGCATACCGAAATACCTAGGGAATCATTATGTCTGACGAGAACAACCAGCCGTTTTTCAACATCCAGCGCATCTATCTGAAGGACATGTCGCTCGAGCAGCCGAATTCGCCGGCCATCTTCCTCGAGCAGGAAATGCCGTCGGTGGAAGTCGAAGTCGACGTGAAGGCCGACCGCCTCGCGGAAAGCGTCTTCGAAGTGCTGGTCACGGGCACGGTCACGGCGAAGGTCACGGACAAGGTCGCGTTCCTGATCGAAGCCAAGCAGGCAGGCATCTTCGATATCCGCAATATTCCGGGCGAGCAGATCGACCCGCTCGTCGGCATCGCATGCCCGACGATCCTGTTCCCGTATCTGCGTTCGAATATCGCCGACGCGATCACCCGCGCTGGTTTCCCGCCGATCCACCTCGCGGAAATCAACTTCCAGGCGCTGTACGAGCAACGCATCGCCCAGCTCGCAGGCGCCCAGGAAGGCGCGGCGAACGGCGCGACGCACTGACGCTCACGCTGCCGGACCGGAGCCGAGCATGAAAGTAGCCGTTCTCGGCGCCGGCGCGTGGGGCACCGCACTTGCGGGCCACCTCGCGACCCGGCACGACACGAAGCTCTGGGCGCGCGATGTCGCGCTCATCGAATCTCTTTCCCGCACGCACGAAAACACGCGCTATCTGCCAGGCGTGGCGTTGCCGCACGCGCTTGCATTCGAGGCGGATTTCGCCGCGGCGCTCGCGCATGCATCGGCGGACGATGCATTGTGTGTCGTCGCTACGCCCGTCGCCGGTTTGCGTGCGCTGTGCCGCGCGATGCGAGAGGCCGGCGTCGTGCCGGCGCATATCGTCTGGCTTTGCAAAGGCTTCGAGGCGGATACGCAATGTCTGCCTAACGAAGTCGTCGCAGCCGAACTGCCCCAGCATCGGAGCAACGGCACGCTGTCCGGTCCGAGCTTCGCGCGCGAAGTAGGGCAGGGCTTGCCGGTCGCGCTGACGGTCGCGAGCGCATCGGCGGAACTGGGCGCGCGCACGGTCGCGGCGTTCCATCACGGCGCGATGCGCATCTATACCGGCGACGACGTGATCGGCGTCGAAGTGGGCGGCGCGGTGAAAAACGTGCTCGCAATCGCGACCGGCATCTCCGATGGCCTCGGCCTCGGCCTGAACGCGCGCGCGGCGCTGATCACGCGCGGGCTCGCGGAAATGTCGCGTCTGGGCGTCGCGCTCGGCGGCCGCGCGGAAACCTTCACCGGGCTGACCGGCCTGGGCGATCTGATTCTCACCGCGACGGGCGATCTGTCGCGCAACCGCACCGTCGGCATGCAGCTCGCGAGCGGACGCACGCTCGACGAGATTCTCGCGGCGCTCGGCCATGTCGCGGAAGGCGTGCGATGCGCGCGCGCCGTGCTCGGGCTCGCGAAATCGCGCGGCATCGATATGCCGATCACGCAGGCGGTATGCCGCGTGCTCTTCGACAACGTGACGCCGCGCGATGCCGTGCAGGCGCTACTCAGCCGGGACGCAAAAGCAGAGTAATCGGAGGCGTGTGCGATGGCCAAGCTCGAAGCGCTGAAAGCCGACATCACCACGCTCGACGTCGATGCCATCGTCAATGCGGCGAACACGTCGCTGCTCGGCGGCGGCGGTGTCGACGGCGCGATACATCGCAGAGCGGGAAAAGGCTTGCTGCGCGAGTGCGAGACGCTCGGCGGCTGCGAAACCGGCGACGCGAAAATCACACGCGGCTACGATCTGCCCGCGAAGCACGTCATTCACGCAGTTGGGCCACGCTGGAGCGGCGGCAGGAAAAACGAGTCCGAACTGCTCGCGAACTGCTACCGGCGCTCGCTGGAACTCGCGCAGGAAGCCGGCTGCGAATCGATTGCCTTTCCCGCGATCAGTTGCGGCATCTATCACTTTCCGCCCGAGCAAGCCGTGAAGATCGCGGTGCGCACGGTCATCGACACATTGCCTTCCACGCCCGCCGTGCAGCGCGTCGTTTTCGTGTGCTTTCAGGACGACATGCTCGCGCGCTATCGCGCCGAACTCGACGCGGCCAAGGCTTAAGCGCCGCCTTCGAAGCCCGCCTGTCGCCACGCCTCGAACGTCACGATCGCCACCGTATTCGACAGATTCAGGCTGCGATTGCCCGGCCGCATCGGCAGACGCACGCGCTGTTCGTTCGGAAAGCGCGCGAGCAAATCGGGCGCGAGGCCGCGCGTTTCCGCGCCGAACACGAACCAGTCTCCCGGCTTGAACGCGTGATCGAAGAACGGTGACGAGCCGCGCGTCGTGAACGCGAACATGCGCGTGGCGTCAGGCGCTTCCTTCGCGATGAAGGCATCCCAGTTCGCGTGCACGTTCATTTCGGCGTACTCGTGATAGTCGAGACCGGCGCGGCGCATCTTCGCGTCGTCGAGCGGAAAGCCGAGCGGCTCGATCAGATGCAGGCGCGCGCCCGTGTTCGCGCACAGGCGGATCACGTTGCCGGTGTTCGGCGGGATTTCGGGTTCGACGAGTACGACGTTGAACATGGATTGCTTCTGAATGAGGTGATTAATCTTTCGGCGTGCGTAGCGCGACGAAATTGCTGACGCGCCGCGCGCCGGATAACTTGAGCGTGCGGGCGAGCGCGTCGAGCGTGGCGCCGGATGTCATCACATCGTCGACGACGCCGACATGCTTGCCACGCACATCGCCCGAAACGGCGAACGCGCTCGCGACATTGCGGCGGCGCGTTTCCTGATCGAGCCGCGATTGTGCCGACGTATGCCGCACACGGGTGACCATCGACGCGTCGCCGCGCACGCGCATCATGCGGGCGAGCGGGCGCGCGATGGACCACGCCTGGTTATAGCCGCGCGCGACGAGGCGCATACGCGAGAGCGGCATCGGCACGATCACGTCCGGCGCGGGCAGATTGCTGTCCTCGAAGACCGCATGCAACTGCCGCGCAAATGCTTCGCCCGCGGCGAGGCGCGCACGAAACTTCAATTCGACGACGAGCGTATCGAGCGGCGCGCGATAGTCGGCGAGCGCGAGCGTGTCGTTGAACGCGGGCGGCGCGTCGAGACACGCGGCGCAATGCACGCGGATGTCCTCGCGTTCGCGTCTCATGACCGACGCCGCCAGCGGCAGCGCGCACGTCGCGCAGCGCAGGCGCGGCTCGTTCCAGTACTGCGCGTCGCATCCGGCGCACAACACATCTTGCGACAAATTGCCGCATAACGCGCACTGACCCGGCAGCGCGCGCGACATGAGCCGTTGCGCCGCCGACGCGAATCCGCGAGCGCGCGTGGTAACGGGCGTCCGGAAGGAAGGGCGGAGACTGTCGGTTTTCATGACTGCGGTAGCGGAAAAATCGCGGCTCGATGCGCTAAACACGCGCATTCGTTGCGCCTTACGAAGTGTTTATGCCTCGTATCAGCACTTCGCATGGGTCGTTTTCGAGACGACCGAGTATACTTCGCACTCTCCGCAAAAAGATCGACATGCCCCCGACATCCCCTAAAACTAGCCGTCCGGCCTATGATCCGCGCCTTTTGTGCGCGATCTTCGACGGTCGCGCCGCCGCTTTCGACGAGGTCGCGTTCCTGCCGCGCGAGATCGCGGAGCGCATGCGCGAGCGGCTCGAATACATCAAGGTCGCGCCGACGCGCATCCTCGATGCGGCGTGCGGCGCCGGGGCGGACCTGGGCGGTCTGCGGGAACGCTTCGCAGAGGCGTCGGTGACCGGCGTCGATATTTCGTCCGCGATGCTCGCGCGCGCCCGCGCCGCCGAAGCCGCGGACGCCGACAACGGCGCGGGCTGGCGGCGCTTTCTTCCCTCTACGCTCGCCAAGGCCTTCGGCGCACGCGGCCCGCAACTCGCGCAGGCGGATTTCTCCGAGCTGCCGTTCGTGTCGGGCGCGTTCGAATTGCTGTGGTCGAATCTCGCGCTGCACTGGCATGCGCGGCCTGATCTCGTGTTCCCCGAATGGCAGCGCGTGCTGAAGGTAAACGGCCTCCTGATGTTCAGCACGTTCGGCCCGGACACGCTGCGCGAGCTTCGCGCCGCGTATCGCGAAGCGGAGCGCACGCTCGGGCTGACATCCGAGCCGCATACGATCGATTTCGTCGACATGCACGATCTCGGCGACATGCTCGTGGAAAGCGGCTTCGAAATTCCGGTGATGGATCAGGAGGTGCTGACCATCACATACAAATCGCCCGAATCGCTGTTCGCCGACGTATCCCGCTGGGGCGCCTATCCGTTCGCGCGCGCGTTCGACGCAGGCCGCGCGGACGTGAAGACCGTGCGCGGCGCGGTGCATCAGGCGCTCGAAGCGCTGCGCCGCGACGACGGCACGATCCCGCTCACCTTCGAAGTGATCTACGGCCACGCCTGGAAGGCGGTGCCGCGCACGACGGCCGAAGGGCACGGCATCGTTCGTCTGGAAGATATTGGAAAAGGCTCCAGACCGAAACGATGAATCGGTAAAGAGCACGGTTGTTATGTCTGAAATTTGCGCGGAAAAAGCGTGCAAAAAGGTGCGTCAAAAGGGCGCAGAAGCTTGTGGCGCTTGGCTTTGCGAGGTTACGACCCTTGCTTGTGGATGCCACTTAAGACGCCTATAATGCGTCAGTTTGTCGCCTGAACCGATACAAATTTGGGCGAAATCCGAGCAAATGTATGTGATTGCGTGCGGATTGAGGGAGGCAGCGATGCAAGCCAGCCAGACGCTGACGGAGTCCGGGCCGGTCATCAAGGACTGGATGATGAAGCGAAACTGCTCGGTCTCGCCGCGTCAGTTCGTGCGCTTCTATGTGTCGCTTGCGCTGTTTTCGCTGGCAATCGCAACGCTGCTGTTTCTGAACGGCGCCTGGCTGGTGCTGCCGTTCACCGGAATCGAGCTGACGGTCGTGGGTGTCGCGTTCCTGATTTACGCGCGCCATGCCGTCGACTACGAACGAATCCGGCTGTACCAAAACCGGTTGTTGATCGAACAGATGAACGCCGAAGAGCTGACGCAGTTCGAGTTCAACCCGCGCTGGGTGCGGGTCGAAGCGGGCGCGACGCCGAGAGAGCCGCTCACGATCGTATCGCGCGGTCAATCGGTGAAAATCGGACAACACCTTGCACAGCATCGTCGCAAACAATTTGCTGCCGAGTTGCAGGCGTCGCTGAGACGTCTTTGAGAGGAGCCGGCGGGTGCGATGCCACGGGGGTCGAGGGTTTGAATGGAAAATTTGGGTAAGGATGCTATGAAAACAATCAAGCGAGCCCTCTCGGGCGTGCTGGCGGCGGGCGCACTGCTTACCGCCGGCGCTGCCCTGGCGGTCGAAAACAGTCCAGGCGGTCCCGCTGTCAACGAGATCAACTTCCAGCCGCCCGTGACGAAGATCGCCGAGGAGCTCTACGGCCTCCATATCTTCATGCTCATCATCTGTACCGTCATCTTCGTTGGCGTGTTCGGCGTGATGTTCTATTCGATGTTCATGCATCGCAAGTCGAAAGGCTTCAAGCCGGCCAACTTCCACGAGAGCACCACGGTCGAAATCATCTGGACGATTGCGCCGTTCATCATCGTCATTCTGATGGCGCTGCCGGCCACGAAGGCCGTCGTCGCGATGAAGGACACGTCCAACGCCGACCTCACCGTGAAGGTCACCGGCTATCAGTGGAAGTGGGGCTACGATTACGTGAAGGGTCCGGGCGAGGGCATCAACTTCCTCTCCACGCTCTCCACGCCGCGCAGCGAAACCAACGGCCAGAAGCCGATCTCCACGCTGTATCTGCAGGAAGTCGACAACCCGCTCGTCGTGCCGGTCGACAAGAAAATCCGCATCATCACCACGGCGAACGACGTCGTGCACTCGTGGTACGTGCCGGCGTTCGGCGTGAAGCAGGATGCGATTCCGGGCTTCGTGCGCGACACGTGGTTCAAGGCCGAAAAGGTGGGCACGTATCGCGGCTTCTGTACGGAACTGTGCGGCAAGGAGCACGCGTACATGCCGGTGGTCGTCGAAGTGCTGTCGGCTGACGACTACGCGAAGTGGGTCGATGCGCAAAAGAAGAAGATGGCCGCCGGCCAGGACGATCCGCTCAAGACGTACACGAAGGATGAACTGATGGCGCGCGGCCAGCAGGTCTACTCGTCGAACTGCGCGGTCTGCCACCAGCCGACCGGCAAGGGCGCGGGCCAGTTCCCGGCGCTCGACGGCTCAAAGATCGCGAACGGCTCGATTGCGGACCATCTGAATATCGTGCTGCACGGCAAGGGCGCCATGCCGCCGTGGCAAAGCGTGTTGAACGATGTCGAGATCGCATCGGTCGTCACGTTCGAGCGCAATAGCTGGAGCAACCACACCGGCGACCTGCTGCAACCGAAGCAAGTCATCGACGCCAAGGCGGGCAAGATGCCCGAAGGCGGCGGCAAGGCAGCGGCGGCGGCACCGGCGCCCGAAGCAGCGAGCGCAGCACCCGCGGCAGCGGACGCGAGCGCACCGGCTGCATCGTCGGGTGCGGAGGCGTCGCAAGCCGCCGCTCTGCCTGCCAGCATCTATTTCGAGACGGGCAAGGACACGCTGCCCGCCGACGCGAAAAGCGCGGTGGACGCGGCAGCGGCCTACGCGAAGGCGCATCCGGACGCGAAGATCGCGTTGTCGGGTTTCACGGATGCGACCGGCAATGCCGACAAGAACGCCGATCTCGCCAAGCGCCGCGCGCAAGCCGTGCGTGACGCGCTGAAGGCAGCGGGCGTGTCGGAAGACCGCATTGTGTTGAAGAAACCGGAAACCATCACGGGCGGCGCCGATAACAAGGAAGCCCGCCGCGTGGAAATCAGTCCGGCTGCTTGACGTGCCGAGCGTGCCGCTTTCCTTCGCCGCATAGCAACGGAAAGCGCACGCGTCATTGCCAAGTGCCCCGAGTATTCGCTTTAGGAGATGATTGTCATGTCTAGCATCGGACACGATGTAGGCGCAGGTCACGACCACGCGCACGACCATGCGCACGAGACGCCGCATGGCTGGCGCCGGTGGCTCTTCGCCACCAACCACAAGGACATCGGTACGCTGTACCTGCTGTTCTCCTTCATCATGTTCCTCTCCGGAGGCGTGATGGCGCTCGGCATCCGTGCCGAGCTGTTCGAGCCGGGCCTGCAGATCATGCGCCCCGAGTTCTTCAATCAGCTGACCACCATGCACGGCCTCATCATGGTGTTCGGCGCGATCATGCCGGCGTTCGTCGGTTTCGCGAACTGGATGGTGCCGCTGCAGATCGGCGCATCGGACATGGCGTTCGCGCGCATGAACAACTTCAGCTTCTGGCTGCTGCCGGCCGCTGCGGTTCTGCTCGTCGGCTCGTTCTTCGTGCCGGGCGGCGCAACCGCTGCCGGCTGGACGCTGTACGCACCGCTCTCCACGCAGATGGGCCCGGGCATGGACTTCGCGATTTTCGCGGTCCACATCATGGGTGCGTCGTCGATCATGGGCGGCATCAACATCGTCGTGACGATCCTGAACATGCGCGCGCCTGGCATGACGCTCATGAAGATGCCGATGTTCGCGTGGACGTGGCTCATCACCGCGTATCTGCTGATCGCCGTGATGCCGGTTCTGGCGGGCGCGATCACGATGGTGCTGTTCGACCGTCACTTCGGCACGTCGTTCTTCAATGCGGCGGGCGGCGGCGACCCGGTCATGTACCAGCACATCTTCTGGTTCTTCGGTCACCCCGAGGTGTACATCATGATCTTGCCGGCGTTCGGGATCGTGTCGCAGGTGATCCCGGCGTTCTCGCGCAAGCCGCTGTTCGGCTATAGCTCGATGGTGTACGCAACCGCATCGATCGCGATTCTGTCGTTCATGGTGTGGGCGCACCACATGTTCGCGACCGGCATGCCGGTGACGGGCCAGCTCTTCTTCATGTACGCGACGATGCTGATCGCCGTGCCGACGGGCGTGAAGGTGTTCAACTGGGTGGCGACGATGTGGCGCGGCGCGCTGTCGTTCGAAACCCCGATGCTCTTCGCGATCGGCTTCCTGTTCGTGTTCACGATGGGCGGCTTCACGGGCCTGATCCTGTCGATGGCGCCGCTCGACATCCAGATGCACGGCACTTACTACGTGGTGGCGCACTTCCACTACGTGCTGGTGGCGGGTTCGCTGTTCGCGCTGTTCGCGGGCTGGTACTACTGGGCGCCGAAGTGGACCGGCTGGATGTACAACGAAATGCGCGGGAAGATCCACTTCTGGGCGTCGATGATCTTCTTCAACATCACGTTCTTCCCGATGCACTTCCTGGGTCTCGCCGGCATGCCGCGCCGTTATGCGGATTACCCGGCGCAGTTCACGGACTTCAACCAGGTCGCGACGATCGGCGCATTCGGCTTCGGCCTCGCGCAGGTGTACTTCCTGTTCGCGGTCGCGCTGCCGACGTATCGCGGCGGCGGCGAGCTGGAGAAGGCGTCCGACAAGCCGTGGGATGGCGCGGAAGGCCTCGAATGGACCGTGCCGAGCCCGGCGCCGTTCCATACGTTCGAAAATCCGCCGACGGTCGAATAAGTCGTTTGTACGATTCGCGGGACGTGCATCGAGCATGTCCCGCGAATGAAAAGTCAGGAAAGCATGGCCCCGAATCCACAAAAAAGACGCACGCCCGAGGAAATCCGCGCGGGCAACAAGCGGCTCGGAATCATCATGATGTTGATTGCCGCCGTCTTCTTTCTGGGTATCGTCGTCAGGCAATACCTGTTGTCGCGAGGGTAGGAAAGCAACGTGTCCACTCAGCAGGAAAATCCGCACGTCGACCGGTCGTTCAACCGGTCGATGCTGGTCAAGCTCTTCGTCGTTGCCGCGCTGATGTTCGGCTTCGGTTTCGCGCTCGTGCCCATGTACCGCGCGATCTGCCAGATCACCGGCATCAACAACCTCGTGCAGAAGGATGTGGGCGCGCGGGAGGCGAAGAACACGCAGGTGGACATGAGCCGCACGATTTCGATCGAATTCGATGCGAACGCGCGCGGCCCGCTGAAGTTCAAGCCGGAGCAGAACGCGCTGGACATTCACCCCGGCGAAGTGATGACGGTGATGTACGACGTGACCAACGAGCAGAACCGCACGGTGAACGCGCAGGCCATTCCGAGCTATGCGCCGAAGCAGGCCACCGAGTTCTTCAAGAAGATCGAATGTTTCTGTTTCACGCAGCAGACGCTCGCACCGAACGAGACCAAGCGCATGCCGGTCGTGTTCGTCGTCGATCCGAAGCTGCCGAAGGACGTGAAGACGATCACGCTGTCGTACACGTTCTTCGAGCTGAACGCGCCGAAGTCGGTCGCGAAGGGTTCGTGACGGCCATGAGCGCGAACACGCCGAACAAGGGCGGTTTTCTCAAGCTCGTGAAGGCGGTGTTCTGGTCGTTCTTCGGCGTACGCCGCCGGGCGGACCTGGAAAGCGACGCGGCGCAGCTGAACCCGCTGCATCTGATCGCGGCGGGCGTCATCGGGGCGGTGCTGTTCATCGTCGTGTTGCTGCTGATCGTGCGCGCGGTAGTGGGATAGACGGAACGTCGAGAGCATCGGCGTCGAAAGAAAATTCAAGCAACTGGATCGAAGTGGAGAATCAACAATGAGCGGTCAAAACGAGAGCCCGTACTATTTCGTGCCGCATCCGTCGCGGCATCCGGTGATGGCTGCAAGTGGCTTGCTGATCATGCTGGCCTCGCTGGCGTCGTGGGTGAACGGTCATAGCTTCGGGCCGGTCGGCACGTTCATCGGCCTGTTGTTCGTGCTGTTCGTGCTGTGGCACTGGTTCGGCGACGCGATCTCCGAATCCGAAGGCGGCATGTACGGCAAGCGCGTGGATGTGTCGTACCGCTGGAGCATGAGCTGGTTCATCTTTTCCGAAGTGATGTTCTTCGCGGCGTTCTTCGGCGCATTGTTCTACGCGCGCGCCATCGCGATGCACGAACTCGGCAGCCTCGACTACAAGCTGATCTGGCCGGACTTTACCGCCGTGTGGCCGAACAACGGCCCCGCCGCGCTCGTGCCGCATTTCCGCGCGATGGTGCCGTGGCCCCTGCCGACCATCAACACGGCGCTCCTGCTGTCCTCCGGCGCGACGCTGACGGTGGCGCACCATGCGCTGCGTGAAGATCATCGCAGGAAGGCGATCATCTGGCTGGGCGCGACGGTTCTGCTCGGTATCATCTTCCTGTTCTGCCAGGGCTACGAGTATTTCCACGCGTACAACGAACTGAACCTGACGCTGAACTCCGGCGTCTACGGCTCGACGTTCTTCCTGCTGACCGGCTTCCACGGCTTCCACGTGTTCCTCGGCGGCACGATGCTGGCGGTGGTGATGATCCGCCTGATCCGCGGCCACTTCACGGCGGAGCACCACTTCGCGTTCGAAGGCGCCGCGTGGTACTGGCACTTCGTCGACGTCGTGTGGCTGGGTCTGTACGTCGTCGTCTACTGGCTGTAAGGGAATACCGGAGCGGGCGGGCGCGATGCGCCGTCCGCGATGCAAGGCCGGCGGCGACGCCGGTCCGAGAGCAAAGAAGCAGTGATCAACACGCCGCCCTCGATGTCTCAAGGGGCGGCGTTGTCGTTTGAAGAATCGGTGCGTGTTGATGCCGCGCGCGACAATTCGCCTCGTGGGGCGGTGCGCGCGTTGCGCGTATCGTCGCGATCAGCGTCCCATCGGAATGCCGGACGACTGAATCCAGCCCATCCAGTGCGCGAACAGGATGAAGAGGAAAAGCGAGATGGACAGCCCGACGCGGGCGGCGAGCGACCACACCATGCGCTTCGTCCGGCCGCGGTCGGTCATCATGAAGTAGAGCGCCGAGCCCAGGCTGCCGATGATAAGGATGAATGCAATAGCAACGATGATGTGCATGAAACCAGCCAGCGATTTTGCTCAGGAACCACAGTGAGCGGTATGAATTCGGATCATCTCATTATCTCACTCGACGGATCGTGCCGTGCAGCGCCCGGCCGGATGCCGGCGATCGGGTGCGCGGCATGAAGATTCGATTCTGGCCCGCGCTCCTGATTCTGATCGTCGTCGCGGTGACGGTACGTCTCGGCTTCTGGCAGCGCGATCGCGCGCATCAGAAAGAGGCGCTCAACGCGCAGATCGTCGCGTTCGAGAATGCGCCCTCGCAGGAAGTCGGCGTCGAACCGATGCCGCTCAAGTCGATCGAATTCCATCGCGTGGAGGCGCGCGGCGAATTCATGCCGGAGCGCGTCGTGTATCTGGACAATCGTCCGTATAACGACCAGCCAGGCTTTTATGTCGTGATGCCGCTTAAACTCGAGGGCGGCGGTTACGTGCTCGTGAATCGCGGATGGCTGCCGCGCAACATGGCGGACCGCACGGGCATCGAGCCGTACGAGACGCCGAAGGGTGTCGTCGACGTGAAAGGGATCGCGCGCGCGAATGCGTCGCAGGCGTTCGAACTGGGCAGCGGCGGATCGGCCGCGCACAAGGAGATTCGCCAGAACCTGGACGTCCGCGCGTACGCGGCCGAAACCGGGCTCGCGTTCCAGCCGTTCGTGATCCAGCAGACCAACGACACCGGCGACAAGCTCGTGCGCGACTGGCCCGCGCCGACACTCGGCGTCGAGCGCAATTACGGCTACATGCTCCAGTGGTGGGGCATGGCGGCCGCGGCCATCGCATTCGGCCTGTATGCCGCGCGCCGTGCCGCGAAGAAGCGCGACGCGGGAGACGAAGGCGGCGAATCCGATGAAGAAGCCGAGCACCACGCCTGAACACTGACGAACAGAGAGACGTTTTTACCGATGCAATCACAACGCTCCGCTGCCAACGCGCAGCAACGCCCGACGAAGAAAGGCTCCTGGGTCAGCGGCCGATGGATGCTCGTGCTGCTCGCCCTCGTGTGCGCCGCGCCGGTAATCGCGTCCTATCTCATGTACTACGTGATCAAGCCGGCGGGCGGCACGTCGAGCTACGGCACGCTGATCGAGCCGCAACGTCCGATTCCGGCGCAACTCGCCGTCACCGATGAAAAAGGGCAGAGCCTGCCGTTCAAGTCGCTCGAAGGCAAATGGCTGATGATCATGGTCAACGGCAGCGACTGCGACGAGCAATGCGCGACGCGTCTCTATTTCATGCGCCAAGTGCGCGTGTTGCAGAACGGCGAGCGCGATCGCGTCGTGAACGTCTGGCTGCGCACCGATGGCAAGCCGGTCGCCGACGTCATCAAAAACGCGTACCCGCAGCCCGACACGCGTATGCTCGTCGCCGACGAAAAGGCGATCGCGGCGTGGCTGCCTGTCGACGGCGGCACAAAACTCACGGATCACATCTTTCTCGTCGATCCGAACGGCAATCTGATGATGCGCTTCCCGAAGAATCCCGATCCGAAGAAGATCAACGCGGATGTGGCGAAGCTTCTGAAGTGGTCGCGCATTGGCTAAAACGCGGTTGAAGGTGAAGCATGAGTTATGTATTGCAACTGGGAATGATCGGCATCTGCATCGCGCTGTTGCCGCTCTCGTATGTGTGGGTGAAAGCCGACGACGATAAGTTCAGGAAGCTCGTCTGGCTCACGACGTTTCTGACGCTCGATCTCATCATGTTCGGCGGCTTCACGCGCCTGACCGATTCCGGCCTCGGCTGCCCGGACTGGCCGGGCTGCTACGGCACGTCGTCGCCGTTCATCGCGCATGCGCAGATCGCGGCCGCGTATCAGGCGATGCCGACCGGCCCCGTCAGCATGGTGAAGGCGTGGATCGAGATGCTGCATCGCTATTTCGCGATGGCGATCGGCGTGCTGATCATCGCGCAGGTGATCATCGCGTGGACGGCGCGCGTGAAGAAGCGTCCGCTGCACGTGTCGCCGTGGTGGCCTACCGGCATTCTGCTGCTCATCCTGCTGCAAGGCGCGTTCGGCGCGTGGACCGTCACGTTGAAGCTGCAACCGGTGATCGTCACGACGCACCTGCTGCTCGGACTCGCGCTGCTCGGCGTGCTCGGCTGGCTGGCGGCGCGCATGACGCCGATTCCGTCGCTCGATTCCGCCGCCGCGCGCTGGATGCCCGCCGCCGCGTTCGGCTTGCTGCTGCTCGTCGTGCAGATCGCGCTCGGCGGCTGGGTCAGCACGAACTACGCGGTGCTCGCGTGCACGGACTTTCCGCTGTGCAACGGCCAATGGATTCCGCCGATGAACTTCGAGCACGGCTTCCATCTCTGGCGCGCGCTCGGCATGACCGGCGACGGCGACGTGATCTCGCAGGATGCGCTCGTCGCGATTCACTGGACGCATCGGACGTTCGCGGTCGTCGTCGTCCTGTATCTGCTCTGGCTCGCGCTGCGGCTGCGACGTTTCGAGTCACTTCGCAAGCCCGCAAACGGCGTATTGTTGTTGATCGTCCTCCAGTTCCTGACGGGCATGTCGAACATCGTCCTGCAGTGGCCGCTGCCTGTTGCGGTGGCGCACAACGGCGGGGCCGCGATCCTGTTGCTGCTACTCGTTATGCTAAACTTTCGAATCTCTTCCAGCCGTCCCGGCCGCGCCGCAGTTCCCGCGCGCGACGTCGTTTCAGCGTGACTCCACATCATGGATAGCACGACACTCAATTCCCCTCTCGGCAGCCGCGCGTCGCAGTATCTCGCGCTGACCAAGCCGCGCGTCACGCAACTCGCCGTGTTCTGTGCCGTCATCGGCATGTTCCTGTCCACGCCCGGCATGGTGCCGTGGGACAAGCTGATCGGCGGCGCCGTCGGCATCTGGTTGCTGGCCGGCGCGGCATTTGCAATCAATTGTCTCGTCGAGCAAAAAGTCGATGCGAAAATGCGCCGCACCGCATGGCGTCCGTCCGCGCGCGGACAGATCACGCCGGCGCAGATTCTGACGTTCTCGGCGGTGCTCGGCGGCGTCGGCATGTGGACGCTCTACACGTTCACCAATCCGCTCACGATGTGGCTCACCATCGCCACGTTCGTCGGCTATGCGGTCATCTACACGCTGCTGCTCAAGCCCTATACGCCGCAGAACATCGTGATCGGCGGCGCGTCGGGCGCCATGCCGCCGGCGCTCGGCTGGGCCGCCGTGACGGGCCACGTGCCCGGCGACGCGTGGATTCTCGTGCTGATCATCTTTGTGTGGACGCCGCCGCATTTCTGGGCGCTCGCGCTGTATCGCCGTAAGGACTACGAGAACGCCGGCCTGCCGATGCTCCCCGTCACGCACGGCGAGAAATACACGCTGCTCAACATCTTCCTGTACACGCTCGTGCTGTTCGCGGTCACGCTGATGCCGTATATCTCCGGCATGAGCGGCGTCGTGTATCTGGCGAGCGCGATCGCGCTCGGCGCGGGGTTCATCGGCTATGCGTGGAAGATGTATCGCGAGTATTCGGACGCGCTCGCGCGCAAGACCTTCCGCTATTCGATCGTGTATCTGTCGCTGCTGTTCGGCGCGTTGCTCGTCGATCATTACGTGCGCACGGTGATCGGCGCATGATGAGCGTTCTTCGTCGCGTATTCGCGCTGCTGGTTTTCGCGGCGCTGCTTTCGGCGTGCGAGAAGGCGCCCGATTTCAAGAATCTCGATATCACCGGCAACAAGCAGTTCGGCAGCGACTTCTCGCTGCCCGACAGCCACGGCAAGACGCGCACGCTCGCGGACTTCAAGGGCAAGGCGGTCGTGCTGTTTTTCGGCTATACGCATTGCCCGGACGTCTGCCCGACCACGCTCGCCGAACTCTCGCAAGCGATGCAGCAACTCGGCGACAAGTCGAAGGACGTGCAGGTGCTGATGGTCACCGTCGATCCGGCGCGCGACACGCCCGATCTGCTCGGTCAATATGTGGCGGCGTTCAACTCGTCGTATATCGGCTTGCGTCCCGCCGACGACGCGCAGCTCGCGAAGATCGCGAAAGACTTTCGGGTGTACTACGCGAAGTCGCAGGGCAAGACACCCGGCGACTACACGATGGATCACACCGCCGCGAGCTATGTCTTCGACAAGGACGGCAAGCTGCGTCTCTTCGCGCGCGACGGGCAAGGCGTGGAGCCCTGGGTTCACGACCTGAAGCTGTTGATCGACTGATTGCGAAAGTGGCCCTTACGGGCCACTTTTCATTTCAGCGCTCCGAAGACGGCTCGGGCAGATTCAGGCCGGGCGCAAGCCGCGTCGCCTTGAATTCGATGATGTCGTAGTGCGCGAGTCCCTGCTGCGAGAACGGGTCTTCCGCGATGATCGCATCGAGCCGATCACGTTCGATACCCGACGCCACGATGACGCCGCCTTCGCGCGGCACCTTCGGCCCGGCCATGACGAACACGCCCGCCGCGAAATAGCGTTCGAGATAGATGCGATGCGCGTCGAGGGCATCGTCGATTTCGGCGAGCGCGCCGGTGTATCGGAGATTGATCACGTACATGATGAGGTTCGGCTCCGGCGCAAAGGGTTTGTGACGTTCTGTCACGATTCTATCCCCGCCCTCGCCGCAGCGGATATTCACATGAGCATTCTGTATTTCACGTCGCACCACGGTTGTGCGAACATCCGTCACCCGGTTTGAAAACCCGCCGGCGAGGAATCACGCAACCCCAGCAAGAACGCATCATCGAAACAGGAACACCATGCAGCGCAGAAATTTGCTTAAAGCCATTACCGCCGTCGCGGCGTCCGCCGCGTTGGTCACGAGCCTCGCTCACGCCGATGACAAGGTGATCAAGGTCGGCACCATCAGCGGCCCTGACGCGCAGATCTGGCAAGTCGTGCAGAAGGTCGCGAAGCGCGAAGGCCTCAATGTGAAAGTGATCGAGTTCAACGACTACGTGCAGCCGAACGCAGCACTCGACGCCGGCGATCTCGACGCGAACAGTTTTCAGCATCAGCCGTATCTCGACAGTCAGGTGAAGCAGCGCGGCTACAAGATCGTGAACGCGGGGCTGACGTATATTTCGCCGCTCGGCGTGTATTCGAAGAAACTGAAGTCGCTGAAGGATCTGCCGCAAGGCGCGAAGGTCGCGGTGCCGAATGATCCGTCGAACGAAAATCGGGCGCTGCTGCTGTTGCAATCGCAGGGCGTGATCAAGCTGAAGGCGGGCGCCGGCACGAACGGCAATAGCGCGACGGCCCTCGACGTGGCGGACAATCCGAAGAAGATCAAGCTCGTCGAGCTGGATGCCGCGCAACTGCCGCGCACGCTCGCCGACGTCGATGCCGCCGCCATCAACACGAACTTCGCGCTTGCGGCCGGCCTGCAACCGACGAAGGACGCGATCGCGCTCGAGGACGTGCATAGCCCGTACGCGAATCTGATTGCGGTGCGCGCGAAAGACAAGGATCAGCCGTGGGTGAAGAAGTTGGTCGCGGCCTATCAGTCCGACGACGTGCGGCAGTTCCTCAAGAGCGAATTCAAGGGCTCGGTGGTGCCTTCGTTCTGAGCGTCATTGCATGACGCACGCATAACGGCGTCCCTCGGGACGCCGTTTTCATGTGCGCCGCCGTGTTTCAGTCGACGCAAATGTGCTGCAACTCGCGCTGCCACAGGATGCCCGTGGAGTCTTCCTGCACCGGCGAGAAACCCGTTCGATGAAACAGCGCGCAGAGATCTTCGTGAGGTTCATCGAGACGGCAGATCACCTGATCGTAACGGGCGCCGTGCGCGAAGTTCGTGCATGCCGCGACGAGTCGCTCGCCCAGCCCGCGCCGCCGAGCGCCCGGTTCGACGAACAGCAGTTCGATGCGCGCGCGGGTTTCGGACTCCGCAGTAAGTATCGCCGCACCGACGCGCGTGGCAGTGTTCTGCTCGGCCACCCAGCAAGCGATGCGCGGCGTGCTCGTCTGCATCTCGGAAAGGAAGCGGGCGATCACCTTCGCCGTACGCGCTTCTCTGAAAAGCTTCGGTCTGTCGCCGGTATAGAGATGCGCCTGGCGTTCGATCATCCAGCCGAAGTCGCCGGCGCGCGGCACGCGCAGCCGCGTTTCTCCGTCGACGTTCACAGGCGAGAGCAGGCGCTCGACGTCCGCCATCGCCGTGCAGAGCTGTTCGATCTCGGCCGCCGTCAGCCGCTTGAGCAGCGTGGCCGCCTCCGCCGACACATGCAGATCGATTTCGTCGACCTGCGCTTTTGCCTCGGGCGTGATATGCAGCAAATGCGCCCGGCCATCCGACTCGTTCTTTCGCCGCACGACGAGGCCGAGTTTCTGGAAGTTGTTGATCAACCGGCTGAGATAACCCGTATCCAGGCCGAGGTTGCGTGACAGATCCGCAGCCGTGGTGGCTCGCTGTTGCGCCAGCTCATGAAGAATGCGGACTTCAGTCAGGGAGAAGCAGCTTTTATGCAGCCGCTCATGAAGCGCGCCGGTATGGCGCGCGTAAAAACGGTTAAAGCGGCGTACCGCTTCTACGGCACGGCTCGGGTCGGAACTGCCCATCTCGAAAGTCTCTCAGAGGATTTGTTGGAATTACTTTTGAATCCGAATTAACGCGCCCATTGTGCCAAAGAAGAACGATCGTGCGAATACGAAAATGCCCGAAAAATGCGTTATTCCGCAGTTAAGGAACCAGTTCGCTAAGTGGATCGGCCATTCGGGTAAGTCCCGATGGTCAACTTGTATTATCCATCTCGCTAAACATTGCCATAACTCATTGATTTTTAGATAAATTTGACCTTTGTCCTGAGGTGTTGCCTGAGCGTTGACTGGTATTATGTTGGTTATATAATGGGCTCCAACCTGGGAGATGAGAGCGCTCGATGGAGCATCGCTGGCAATACCTTGCGCCCGACGCGCAAAGCGACACGCCGCTTTATCTGCAACTGGCGTCGCGTCTTGCGACCGCGATTCACGCGGGCAACTGGTCGGCCGGCGAGGCTTTGCCGTCCGAACGCACGCTGTCTGAAGGCGTCGGTGTTTCGCGAATCACGGCGAGAAAAGCCATTGCGCTGCTCGTCGAGCAAGGCTTGATCCGGCGCGTGCGCGGCGCGGGCAGTTTCATCACGCCGCGCGTCGAAGATCCGCTTTCCCGGCTCACCGGTTTCACCCGGAAGATGGAGCAGCGCGGTTTCAAGCCGGACTCGATCTGGCTCGATCGCGGACTGCGGGCAGCGAATCGCGACGAAGCCGTGCGCCTCGGGTTGTCGCCGGGCGCGGCTGTGGCGAGCCTCAGGCGGTTGCGGTGCGCGGACGGCATCGTGATGGCGGTCGAGCATTCGACCTTGCCGGTCGCCGCGGTGCCTGATCCGCTGGCGATCGGCGCGTCGTTGTACCGGTATCTGGAGACGCGCGGGTTGTCGGTGGTGCGCGCGTTGCAGCACTTTCGCGCGGTGAACGCCGGCGCGGAGATTGCGCGGCTGATGGGCGTCGCGCCGCGCGCGGCGCTGCTCGTGATCACGCGCATCGGCTATTCGGCGGATCAGCGCGCGATCGAACTGACCGATACCTACTGCCGCGACGACTACTACGACTTCGTCGCGGAACTGCATCGATAAGCGTCGGCACAGACGCGCATGACTCAAGACGCATCAACAGAGCAAACAAGAGAACGAGAGGACCCAAGGAAGCCGTTCGCTTTTTTCGCGACGAAAGCCTGCTCGCAGCACGGCGCGGACGGCACTGAACCTCATCCATGCATCGCGTACTTCCAGAGAAATTCATGCTGAAAGGAAACATACTCACGACGGACGGCTGGATCCACGGCTCGATCCGCATCGAGAACGGCCGCGTGACGGCGCTCGAAGGCCATATCGTCGATCCGCTTGGCAACGACGCGCCCTTCATCCTGCCGGGCTTCATCGACCTGCACGTGCACGGCGGCGGCGGGCGCGACATCATGGAAGGCGGCGACGCGGCGGACACCGTCGCGCGGCAGCACGCGCAGCACGGCACCACGAGCCTGCTCGCCACCACGATGACCGCGCCGCGCGACGAGCTCATGGCCGTCGTCGCCGGGCTCGGCGAACAGGCGAAGCACCGTGCCGCGGGCGGCGCGCGCATGCTGGGCGTGCATCTGGAAGGCCCGTACATCAATCCCGGCAAGCTCGGCGCGCAGCCGGACGCGGCCGCCGTCGCAGTGCGCGATGAAGTGCTCAAGTACCTCGAGCTCGCGCCGATCCGCGTCGTCACGATCGCGCCGGAGATTTCCGGCCATCTCGATATCATCGCCGAACTGGCCGCGCGCGGCGTGCGCGTGCAGCTCGGCCATTCGCTCGGCACGTACGACGACGCCGTCAACGCGCTCAAGCACGGCGCGCGCGGCTTCACGCATCTGTTCAACGCGATGTCGCCGCTGCATCACCGCGATCCCGGCATGGTCGGCGCGGCGCTCGCGCACGCCGAATACGCGGAACTGATTCCCGATCTGCTGCACGTGCATCCGGGCGCCATCCGCGCCGCGATGCGCGCGATCCCGCGTCTCTATGTCGTGACCGACAGCACGTCGGCGGCCGGCATGCCCGATGGCGAATATCGTCTCGGCAGCCAGCACGTCACCAAATGCATGGGCGGCGTGCGTCTCGCGGACGGCACGCTCGCCGGCAGCACCCTGACGATGGATCAGGCGCTGCGCAATCTCGTCTCGCTGGGCATTCCGCTCGCGGACGTCTCGAATCGCCTGTCGCGTTTCCCCGCCGACTATCTCGGACTCGAAGACCGCGGGCGCATCGCGCGCGGCGCATGGGCCGATCTCGTCGTGCTCGACCGGGAACACGCGCTGACCGCCACGTATGTCGAAGGAGAATCAATTGTCGAATATGCTTAATGAGGCGCTGGAGTCCGCCGACGTCGTCGCGGCCCAGCTTGCCGATACCTCCCGCATCGAAGCGCTCGCGGAGAAGCTCAAGGAGCAGCCGCGCAATGTCGCGCTGACGGTTGCGCGCGGCAGCTCGGACCACGCCGCCAGTTATTTCGCAAGCCTGACGATGAGCCGCATCGGCGTGCCGGTCGCCTCGCTGCCGATGTCCGTCGCCACGTTGCAGCAGGCGCCGCTGCGTGTCTCCGGGCAGCTCGCCGTCGCATTTTCGCAGTCGGGCAAGAGCCCCGATCTCGTCGGCACGATGCAGGCGCTGCGCGACGCGGGCGCGTTCACTGTCGCGGCCGTCAACGTCACCGGTTCGCCGCTCGAAAGCGCGTGCGAATACTTCCTGCCATTGCTCGCCGGTCCCGAGCTGTCGGTTGCCGCGACCAAGAGCTATATCGCGATGCTGTCGCTGTCGGCCATCGTGATCGCGCACGTTCAGCGCGACGTCGAATTGCTGAAGGCGCTCGAATCGCTGCCGGAAAAGCTGCGCGCCGCGGGCAAGCTCGACTGGACCCGCGCCGTCGACGAACTGAAGAACGTCGATCGCATGATTGTGATCGGCCGTGGCCTCGGTCTCGCCATCGCGCAGGAAGCCGCGCTCAAGCTGAAGGAAACATCGGGCATCCAGGCCGAGGCGTTTTCGAGCGCGGAAGTGCGTCACGGGCCGATGGAAATCATCGACCGCGACTATCCGCTGCTCGTGTTCGCGCCGCGCGGGCCGGAGCAGGCGGGGCTCGTCCAGCTCGCCGCCGACATGCGCGCTCGCGGCGCGCGCGTGCTGCTCGCAGCGCCCGCCGATGTCGCCGAGGCGGAACTGCCGCTCGTCGCCACCGATCACCCGGCGCTCGATCCGATCGCCGCGATTCTGTCGTTCTATGTGATGGCCGCGGGTCTGGCCGCCGCGCGCGGGCGCAATCCCGACGCGCCGCGCCACCTGAACAAGGTCACCGAAACCCATTGAGTGAGAAACGCCGATGCGCCGTGCCGAGGAGTCACTGTTGAACCATTCCATCGATAACCCGAACGACGTCGTGTTGCTCTCGCCGTTCACCGGTCCTGTCGTGCCGCTCGCCGACGTGCCCGATCCCGTGTTCGCCGAAGGCATGTTCGGCGACGGCATCGGCATCGATCCGCTCGATAACGTGCTCGTCTCGCCCTGCGACGGCACCATCACGCATCTCGCGCGCACGCATCACGCCGTGACGCTGCGCACGAAGGAAGGCGCGGAGATTCTCGTGCATATTGGCATCGACACCGTCGAGCTGGGCGGCAAGGGCTTCACGCCGAAGGTTCAGCAAGGCGCGACGGTGCGCGCGGGCGAGCCGCTGATCGAATTCGACGCGGATTTCGTCGCGCAGCACGCGCCGAGCCTCGTTTCGGTGATCGCGGTCGCCAATGGCGATGCGTTCGACGTCGCCGAGCGCGCCGGCCGCGGCGTGCTGAAAGCCGGGTCGCGCTTGCTGGTGCTGCGCGCGAAAGACGGCGAGAAAGCCGAGTCGGCGCGCACGGGCGCGGTTGTGCTGGAAGAAGCGCGCCGCAGCCTCACGCTGGCGCACGCGGGCGGCCTGCATGCACGTCCGGCGGCGCGGGCGCGGGAAGCCGCGCGCGGTTTCGATGCGAAGGTCGAAGTGCGTTACGAAGGCAAGAAAGCGCCGGTGGAAAGCGTGGTCGGGCTGCTCGGTCTCGGTGCGGGCGAGGGCGCGACCATCGAGCTGGTCGGCATCGGCGCAAAGGCGCGAGAGGCCGTCGACGCGGTCGCGACGGAATTGCTGCGCGCGGCGCAGGGCGAAGTCGAAGAGACGCCCGCGCGCGCGAAGTCGCCCGCGCCGGTGGTGCAGGCCACGCGAACGGGCGAGCCGTTGCCGCCGAACACGCTCGCGGGCGTGTGCGCCGCGCCGGGCATCGCGGTGGGCAAGCTCGTGCGCTGGGACGATCAGGACATCGTGCCGCCGGAACAGGCGAGCGGTCAGTCGGCGGCGGAAAGCCGTGCGCTCGATAAAGCCATCGCGCAAGTCGACGCCGAACTTGGCGAAACCGTGCGCACCGCGTCGCAGCGTGGCGCGGTCGGCGAAGCGGGCATCTTCGCGGTGCATCGCGTGCTGCTCGAAGACCCGACGCTCGTCGATGCCGCGCGCGATCTGATCAGCCTCGGCAAGAGCGCGGGCTTTGCGTGGCGCGAGGCGATCCGCGCGCAGATCGCGCTGCTGTCGAACGTGCAGGACGACTTGCTCGCCGAGCGCGCGGCCGATCTGCGCGATATCGAAAAGCGCGTGTTGCGCGCGCTCGGTCTCACGAACACGGCGGCGCGCGAATTGCCGCAGGAAGCCGTGCTCGCGGCTATCGAATTCACGCCGTCGGATCTGTCGTCGCTCGACCGCACACGTGTCACCGCGCTCGTGATGGCGCGCGGCGGCGCGACTTCGCACGCGGCGATCATCGCGCGGCAGATCGGCATTCCGGCGCTCGTCGCGATCGGCGATGCGTTGCACGCGATTCCCGAAGGCACGCAAGTCGTCGTGGATGCATCGGCGGGGCGCATCGAACATGCGCCGAGCACGATCGACGTCGAACGCGCGCGCAACGAACGCGACCGGCTCGCGGGCGTGCGAGAAGCGAATCGCAAACTGTCGCGCGAAGCGGCATCGACGAAAGATGGCCGCGCGATCGAAGTCGCCGCGAACATCGCGACGCTCGACGACGCCAAAGCCGCCGTCGAGAACGGCGCCGATGCGGTCGGCCTCCTGCGCACGGAGCTGCTGTTCATCCATCGCCAGTCGGCGCCGACGGTCGCGGAGCACACGGAGAGCTATCAGGGCATCGTCGATGCCTTGCAGGGCCGCACCGCGATCATCCGCACGCTCGATGTCGGCGCGGACAAGGAAGTCGACTATCTGACGCTGCCGCCCGAAGAGAACCCGGCGCTCGGTCTGCGCGGCATCCGTCTCGCGCAAGTGCGCCCGGATCTGCTCGACGACCAGTTGCGCGGCCTGCTCGCCGTGAAGCCGGCGGGCGCGGTGCGCATCCTTCTGCCGATGGTCACCGATTCCGGCGAACTGCAGCGCCTGCGTGCGCGCATCGACGAACTGGCGCGCGAAGCGGGCCGCACCGATCCGGTCGAAGTGGGCGTGATGATCGAAGTGCCGTCGGCGGCGCTGCTTGCCGATCAGCTCGCGAAGCACGCGGATTTCCTCTCGATCGGCACCAACGATCTCACGCAGTACACGCTCGCGATGGACCGTTGCCAGCCCGATCTCGCCGCGCAATCCGACGGGCTGCATCCGGCCGTGCTGCGTCTCATCAAGGCGGCGGTGCAGGGCGCGGAGAAGCACGGCAAGTGGGTCGGCGTGTGCGGCGCGCTCGGCGGCGATCCGGTCGCGGCGCCGTTGCTCATCGGGCTCGGCGTGACGGAATTGTCGGTCGATCCGGTGTCCGTGCCGGGCATCAAGGCGCGCGTGCGCAATCTCGATTACCAACTGTGCCGCCAGCGCGCCGAGGACTGTCTCGCGCTCGAATCGGCTCAGGCAGTAAGAGCGGCAAGCCGCGAAATCTGGCCGCAGGACTGAACGTTCGGCTTGCCAACGATTCGCGGAGCCTTTTTTAGCAATCCCCAAGCAGCAAAGACAAGACCTATATTTTTTGGAGAACCCGATGGACGCCAACCCGTTTGCAAAGATGCAGCGACTAGGCCGCGCGCTGATGCTGCCGATCGCCGTACTACCGGTGGCCGGCCTGCTATTGCGTCTCGGCCAGCCCGACGTCTTCAACATCAAGATGATCGCCGACGCCGGCGATGCGATCTTCACCAATCTGCCGCTGCTGTTCGCGATCGGCGTGGCGGTGGGCTTCGCGAAGGACAACAACGGCACGGCGGGTCTCGCCGGTGCGATCGGCTATCTCATCGAAGTGGCCGTGATGAAGGACATCAACGACAAGCTCAACATGGGCGTGCTGTCGGGGATCATCGCCGGTATGGTGGCCGGCTATCTGTACAACCGGTACAAGGACATCAAGCTGCCCGAGTATCTGGCGTTCTTCGGCGGCAAGCGCTTCGTGCCGATCGTCACGGGCGTCGCGTGTCTCGTGCTCGGCATCCTCTTCGGCTACATCTGGCAGCCGGTGCAGGCGGCCATCGACGGCGCGGGCAACTGGCTGACGACGGCCGGCGCGCTCGGCACCTTCGTGTTCGGCGTGCTGAACCGCATCCTGCTGGTGACGGGTCTGCATCACATCATCAACTCGCTCGCTTGGTTCGTGTTCGGCTCGTTCACGCCGCCCGACGGCGGTGCGATCGTGCACGGCGACCTGCATCGCTTCTTCGCGGGCGACAAGACGGCGGGCGGTTTCATGACCGGCTTCTTCCCGGTGATGATGTTCGGCCTTCCTGCAGCCTGCCTCGCAATGTTCCATGAAGCGCCGAAGGAGCGCCGCGCGGTCGTCGGCGGCCTGCTGTTCTCGATGGCCCTGACCGCGTTCCTGACGGGCGTGACGGAGCCGATCGAATACTCGTTCATGTTCCTGGCGCCGGTGCTGTACGGCATTCACGCCGTGCTGACGGGTTTGTCGCTCGCCATCTGTTCGGCGCTCGGCATCCATCTGGGCTTCACGTTCTCGGCGGGCGCGATCGACTACGTGCTGAACTACGGTCTGTCGCAGCGCGGCTGGCTGGCGCTCGTGGTCGGCGCGGTGTACTTCGTCGTCTACTACGGCCTGTTCCGCTTCTTCATCCGCAAGTTCAACATGGCGACGCCGGGCCGCGAGCCGGCCACGACCGACGCCGAAACCGACGTGGCGCAAACCGTCGATGGCGGTCTGATTCCCCCGGTTCCGGGCGCGGCTGCCGTGTCGGACACGCGCGCAGCGAAGTACATCGCGGCGCTCGGCGGCGCGTCGAACCTGACGCTCGTCGATGCCTGCACGACGCGTCTGCGTCTGTCGGTCGCGGATACGGAAAAGGTGTCGGAAGCGCAGTTGAAGACCATCGGTGCGCGCGGCGTGCTGAAGCGCGGCGCGACCAACGTGCAGGTGATCATCGGGCCGGAAGCCGACCTGATCGCCGATGAAATCCGCAGCGAGCTCGAACATTCGTCGACGCGCGGCGCAACGCCCGCATCGTCCACGCCGGCGCAACCGGTGGCAGCGGCAAGTGCGGAGCAGACGCCCGGCCCGCTCGATCCGGACCCGTTCCGCTGGCTCGCGGTGTTCGGCGGCGCGACCAACGTCGTTTCGCTCGACGCAGTCGCTCAGACGCGTCTGCGCGTGGTCGTGCGCGATCCGTCGTCGGTGGATCGTCAGCGTCTGTCGTCGCTGGATGTCGCGTGGGTGTCGGCGGACACATTCCACATCGTCGTGGGCGCGGCGGCACAGCGCTATGCAACGCAACTGTCCACGCGCCTGAGCGGCAGCGGCGGCGGCGCGTCGCCGATGCCCGCCTGATGCGGTAATCGACGATCGAAAACAAACGGCACCTCCGGGTGCCGTTTGTCTTTTCAGCGCGTGGCCAAAGAAAAAGCCCGCCGTCTTGCGAACGGCGGGCTTTGCAATCCCTGCAAAAGCACAGTCAATTGTTACGCATAATCGTGCAGCGCCGAGCGCATCTTCTTCATTGCGCTTGCCTCGATCTGACGAATGCGCTCCGCCGACACGCCGAACTCGTCCGCCAGTTCGTGCAGCGTCTTGCCGCCCGAGCCGTCGTCTTCCACGTCGAGCCAGCGCGCCTTGATGATGCGGCGGCTGCGTTCGTCGAGCGATTCGAGTGCGTCGGCGAGGCCGTCGCTCTGCAGCTTGTCGAACTGGCGGGCCGCAATGACGTTGGTCGGCTCGTTATGCGAATCCGCCAGATAGGCGATGGGCGCGAACGCTTCCTCGCCGTCCTCGACCTGGCCTTCGAGCGCGATATCGCCGCCCGACAAGCGCGTTTCCATCTCCGCGACTTCCTCGCGCTTCACGTTCAGTTCGCTCGCGAGACCTTCGATCTCGTCCGGCGTGAACGCCGAATGGCTGGTCTTGTGGCTGCGCAGGTTGAAGAACAGCTTGCGTTGCGCCTTCGTCGTCGCGACCTTCACCATGCGCCAGTTGCGCAGGATGTACTCGTGAATCTCGGCCTTGATCCAGTGCATGGCATACGACACCAGGCGCACGTTTTGCTCTGGGTCGAAGCGCTTCACCGCCTTCATCAGACCGATGTTGCCTTCCTGGATCAGGTCCGCGTGCGGCAGACCGTAACCGAGATAGTTACGGGCGATCGACACGACGAGCCGCAGGTGCGAAAGCACCAGTTGGCGCGCGGCGTTCAGGTTGCCCTGCTCGCGGAATTCGGTGGCGTACTGACGTTCCTCTGCCTGCGAAAGCATAGGAATACGGTTCACTGCTTGTATGTATGAATCGATGTTGCCGATCTGGCCGGTCAGCATCGAAGACTGTGCGTACGTCAGCGCGCCTGCCGAACATGCCTTGGCAGGTGCCGAGTTCACAACATTCGGAAGGGTCATCGCATTGGTCACGCTCATAAGCTCCTTATCAACAATTCATGTGCCGCTAACGGCAGCGGCAAAGTCAGACACGATATTAGCACTCCGGTTCATCGAGTGCTAAGTGTTAGAGGCTACGGGAATGTGTGAGTTCCCACAAAAACTATCGAATTTGCGGGATTAATAGGACGGACTGTTGCGCCGATGTAGGAAAAAATGACCGGGCGACAGCGCCTGTTCGAATGTAGTACCGATTGGGTGCGGGGCAGCGAAAGATAATTTAACAAAACACGGCAAACGGATGCGCTTTCTGCAACCTCCGCGGAAGCTCACTACAATTCCCCGGACGCATCCAAAAAATGAAACACGGCCACCTTTCCGAGTAAATTGGGGTGTGAATGCAAAAAAACAAGCGTTCGTGGCATCAGCCGCTCTCGCGTGTGGCGGTGTGCGCCGCCTTCGGCCTTGCGTCGGCGGCGGCGCATGCCGACCGGTTCGGCGTCCAGTTTGCCGCCGGCGTGGCCGACCGCGATATCAAGAAGGCCGATATCGGCGTGTCCTGGGACCCCGGCCTGACCTGGTGGGAAATCGGCGGGTTTCACTTCACGCTCGTCGGCGAAGGGCACGTGTCGTACTGGCACACGACCGAGGACAACGCCGTGCACCCGAACATCTGGGAAGTCGGCATCACACCGGTCGTGCGCTTCGTGAAGAGCGGAGGCTATTTCCGGCCGTTCATCGAGGCGGGCGTGGGCGTGCGGCTGCTTTCGCACACGCGCATCACCGAAGATTTCAGCGTGGCGACGGCGTTCCAGTTCGCGGACATGGTGGGCGTCGGCATGATCTTCGGGGACAGGCAGAACTATCAGGTCGGATATCGTTTCCAGCATCTGTCGAACGGCGGTATCAAAGAGCCGAATCCTGGTATAAATTTCAGCCAGCTATATCTGCAATACAACTTCTGACGAGGCGCCGGCGCATCGGTTCCTCGACATAAGGGGAATCGACAGATGCCCGCAAAAACCATTGAGGCCATCCGCGGCCTCGAGCGCGACCGCTTCCGTGCGATGGTCGAGAGCGACGGCCCGGCGCTCGACGCGTTGCTGGCCGAGAACGTCAGCTACGTCCACACGAACGGCAAGCGGGAGACGAAGCGCCAGTTCATCGACGCCATCACGGCCGGCCGCCGCCGCTATCGCCAGATCGAGATTCAGTCGCAGGACGTGCTGCCCGCCGGCCGCGATACGTGCCTCGTGTCGGGCCGCGCGTTGATCGAGATGGAGTCGAAGAACGGCGCGCTGCTGTTTCCGATCGCCTACACCGCCGTTCACGTGCAGACCGAGGGCCAGTGGCAACTGCTCGCGCTGCAGGCGACGCGCGTGGCGCTCGAATAGCCGCGCGCGCCGCTATTCATCACGCTTCGACCGCTTCGTCCTGCCGCACGGAGGCCGTGACGCGCCCGGAACGGTTGACCGCGCTCACGACCGCATCGGCGACCGCGAGCGCCGGATTCGCATGCACCGCGACGCCGAAGCGCGTCTGCCCGTCTCCGACACGACAGCCGACGAACGCCGCCGTGTCGCCGCTCGCCGTCACGGCCGTCTCGAACCAGTTCACGTTCGCGTCCACGCCGAGTGCCGCGGCAACGGCTTGCGCGTACGTGTCGCCGCTCGTCGCGCTCGCTGCGGGCGGCACCGTCACGCGCCGCTCGAACACCGAAAACGTCGACACATCGAGCCGCGAGACCGCGCCGCCCGCGTCGAAATACTCGCGCTTGAACAGCTCGCAGATGGCGTCGCCGCCGATTTCCGCGCCGGAGGCATCGGTGATTTTCTGCACGGCGTGGCTGAATTCGATCTGCACGCGGCGCGGCGGCGTGAAGCCGAGGCCGCGTTCGAGCAGATACGTGGAGCCGCCCTTGCCGGACTGGCTGTTCACGCGGATCACGGCGTCGTAGCTGCGGCCGAGATCGGCGGGATCGATCGGCAGATAGGGCACTTCCCACACCGTGCCCGGCACGCGCTGCGCGAAGCCCTTGCGGATCGCGTCCTGATGCGAACCCGAAAACGCGGTGAACACGAGATCGCCGGCATACGGATGGCGCGGATGCACCGGAATCTGGTTGCAACGCTCGACGACGCGGCGCACGGCGTCGATATCGGAGAAATCGAGGCCCGGATCGATGCCCTGCGTGTAGAGATTCATCGCGAGCGTGACGAGATCGACGTTGCCGGTGCGCTCGCCGTTGCCGAAGAGACAGCCTTCGACGCGATCCGCCCCCGCGAGCACCGCCATTTCCGCCGCCGCGACCGCCGTGCCGCGATCGTTATGCGGATGCACGGACAGCACGATGCTGTCGCGAAAGCCCATGTTGCGGTCCATCCACTCGACCTGATCGGCGAACACGTTGGGCATGGCGGCTTCCACGGTCGCGGGCAGATTCACGATCATCTTGTGATCGGGCGTCGGACGCCACATTTGCGCGACGGCGTCGCAGACTTCGCGCGCGAACGAGAGCTCCGTCATGCTGAACGTCTCGGGCGAGTACTGATAGACCCAGTGCGTGTCCGGCCGCGCCGCCGCGCATTCCTTGATGATGCGCGTGCCTTCGACGGCCAGCGCCTTCACTTCTTCCTTCGACTGATTGAACACGATCTTGCGGAACGACGGCGCGATCGCGTTATAGAGATGCACGATCACCTTGCTCGCGCCTTCGACGGCTTCGAACGTGCGTTCGATCAGCTCACGGCGCGACTGTACGAGTACTTCGATGGTCACGTCGTCCGGAATGCGCTTTTCGTCGATCAATTTGCGCACGAAATCGAAATCGGTCTGCGATGCCGACGGGAAGCCCACCTCGATTTCCTTGAACCCGATTTTCACCAGCATCTCGAAGAATTCGAGCTTCGCGGCGATGCTCATCGGCTCGATGAGCGACTGATTGCCGTCGCGCAGATCGGTGCTCATCCAGATGGGCGCCTTTTCGATCGTGCGGTTCGGCCAGCGGCGGCCATTCAGACGGACTTGCGGAAACGGGCGGTATTTCTCGGCGGGGTTCGGCATCATGATCGTCGATCTCTCTTCGGGCGATGTGCGTAGCGTCTGCGGGAGAGGCCGTGTCCGGCGGCTGGCCGGGCGTGGCGCGATGCACGTAAGACCGGGCGGCGCGCGCGTGTCACGGAGCCACCAGCGACGGTGACGCCTGCGACCAACGTGAACGTGCGCGAAGCAGCGTGCATGTGACCCTCGCGTTTCCGATTCGCGGGATGCGCGAACGAAAAGCTGACGACTACAGGTGGTAAGGAAAGGAACTGCGGGAACTTCTGGAGGACCGCGCTTGCTGGGGAAACCGGCGACGCGCGGCGCTACGTCTGGCGACTTACGCTAGACGTAGCGATAGGGGCCGCGCTAGGCGGCCCGAAATAATTCGGAGGGAGGGGTGCTGGGTGAAGCTCATGCGGTCGACTTTAAACCAGCGTTGAATTCCGTGTCAAATGGGATTTGCCTGACCGGTGGCCGGTTTGCGCACCACATCGGCGATGACTTCGACCTGACGCGCGACCGCGGGCGGCACCGGCACGTCGCCGCGCAGCACGGATTCGATCCATCGCGCGGTGGTCGCGGCATCGAGCGTTTCGGGCAATTCGACCTGCGGCGCGTGCGGCTGCGAATGCTCCGGCGCGATCAGCGTCTCGACGTGGCCGTCGTGGAACCAGTCGACCTGCACCTGGCGGCGCGTATCGGCTACGGCTTCGCCTTCCGTGCCGCGTGCGAGCAGTGCGCCGCCCGCCGCCGCGTCCGGATGCGCGGTGAAAAGCCCGGTGAGACTCTCGCGATACTCCGGGTGCGTGTAGTTGACGAGCCGCAGGCCGGGATCGGCGAACGGCTGAAGGATCTTCACGAGCGTATGCGTCGAATTGCGCACGCCCATGCGGCGTCTGAGCGCCAGCAGCCGCGCGAGCTTCGGCGCGAGCACGGTGATCGGCGCGAACGAAAGGCGGCGCGACGCGAGACTGTCCTCGATTTCATCGTGCGAATTCGCGTGCGCGATGCCCAGTTCGGCGAAGATTTCCGCGCTCGTCACGCGGCCGGGATCGTCGGTGACGCCGTGAACCAGCACCGGCACGCCTTCGCGCGCAAGCAGCAGCGACAGCAGCGGCACGAGGTTGGGCGTCTTGCGTGCGCCGTTGTAGCTCGGAATCGAAACGGGGCGCGCGTGCTCGCGGCCATCCTGCACGTGTAGCGGTTCGAACGAGCGATGCGCGGCGGAGAGCATCGCGGCGAGTTCGGCGGCGGATTCGCCCTTGACGCGGTAAGCGAGCAGCACGGCGCCGAGTTCGAGTTCGGGGACGCGATCGTCGAGCATCGCTTCGTAGAGCGCGTAGGTATCCTCGTGCGAAAGTGCGCGCGCGCCGTTCGGCCCGCGGCCGATTTCCTTGATGTAGCGTGCGCAGGCGAAAGTAGGGGAAGCGGAGTCGGTCATGGAGAGGTGCGTATTCGGGCGCTCGATTGCAGGCTTCGAGCGACGCCGTTGCGCGTTTCAAGGTGCAGGAATGCTATTGAGTACCGCATTTGAAGAGCGCTGGCAAGGTTTCCCGGTCGCGCGTTTCGCCCCGTTTTCGTCCGATGCTTACTAAAAGCGCTGTGCCAGAGCCGTGCCCGAAGGCCGCGCGAAAGCTCGCGAAGCCAAGCCGGACAAGCTTCGCCACGATTTGCGCGCGCACGTTAAACTCTTTGTTCTCGCCGGCCGACCGGGCCAGCGCATTCGTCCATGAATCTGCAAATCAAAACAGCAAACAGGAGAGCGGGATGAGTTACGTGTTTCCCCCGGCGCCGGCAGCAGCGGTGCCCGTCGATGGTTCGAACGAGCAGTTTCCCGTGCGCCGCATCTATTGCGTCGGTCGCAATTACGAAGCTCACGCGCGCGAAATGGGCCACGATCCCGACCGCGAGCCGCCGTTCTTCTTCAGCAAGCCCGCCGACGCCGTGCTGAACGTCGCGCCGGGTTCGACGGCCGAATTCCCGTATCCGTCGCAGACGAAGAATCTGCACTTCGAGATGGAGCTCGTCGCGGCCATCGGCAAGCAGGGCAAGGACATTCCCGCCGACAAAGCGCTCGATTACGTCTACGGTTACGCGCTCGGCCTCGACATGACGCGCCGCGACCTGCAAGCCGAAGCGAAGAAGCTCGGCCGTCCGTGGGACACGGCGAAGGGCTTCGACCGCTCCGCGCCGATCGGCCCGATCCATCCGGTATCGAAGGTCGGGCATCTGGAAAAGAGCGCGATCTGGCTGACCGTCAACGGCGAGGAAAAGCAGCGCTCGGACATCTCGCAACTGATCTGGTCGGTTGGCGAGACGGTCGCGTATCTGTCGACGCTCTTCGAACTCTTCCCCGGCGATCTCATCTTCACCGGCACGCCCGAAGGCGTCGGCGCGGTCGTGAAGGGCGACGTGCTGAAGGGCGGCGTCGAGGGCATCGGCGAATTCTCCGTGCGCGTGGTCTGAGTCCGCGATCATGAAGCTCTATAGCTATTTCCGCAGCTCGGCGGCGTATCGCGTGCGTATCGCGCTGAATCTGAAAGGGCTCGATTACGAGTACGAAGGCGTGCATCTGCTGCGCGACGGCGGCCAGCAACTGAAGCCCGAGTATCGCGCGATGAATCCGGACGGCATCGTGCCGACGCTCGTCGATGGCGACGACATCCTCACGCAGTCGCTCGCAATCATCGAGTATCTGGAAGAGACGCATCCCGAGCCGCCCCTTTTGCCGAAGCAGCCGCTGGACCGCGCGTTCGTGCGCTCGGTGGCGATGCAGGTCGCGTGCGAGATTCATCCGCTCGACAATCTGCGCGTGCTCAAGTACCTGAAGCATCAGGTCAAGGTGCCCGATGAAGTGAAGGACGCGTGGTATTGGCATTGGGTCGAAACGGGTTTCGCGTCGCTCGAAAAGCGGCTCGCCGCCGACAAGCGCGTCGGTTCGTTCACCTTCGGCGACACGCCGACCGTCGCCGATCTGTGCATCGTGCCGCAGGTGTTCAACGCGCGGCGCTTCGGCATCGACACGAGTCCTTATCCGACGATCGCGCGCATCGCCGATCACGCCTGCACGCTCGACGCCTTCGCGCGAGCCGCGCCCGCGCAGCAGCCGGACGCCGAATGACGGCTGCGGTATCGGCGGGTGCGCTGTCGAGTTATCTGTCGGGTGCGGGGTTGGGCGCGAGCCTGATCGTCGCGATCGGCGCGCAGAATGCGTTCGTGTTGCGGCAGGGTTTGAAGCGCAGGCACGTGGGCATCGTCGTGTCGATCTGCGCGTTCATCGACGTAATGTTGATCGCGCTCGGCGTCGGCGGCATGGGCGCGCTCATCGCGCGTGCGCCTTTTCTGCTCGACGTGATTCGCTGGGCTGGCGCGATCTTCGTGTTTCTGTACGGCCTGCGCGCGTTCATCGCGGCGTGGCGCGGGCCGGGACATCTGAACGCATCGGATGGCGATTCGCAGACGGCGATCGGCGCGGCGTCCACCGTGCTCGCGTTGTCGCTGCTCAATCCGCACGTTTATCTCGATACCGTCGTGCTGCTCGGCGGCATCGGCGCGCAACGCGGCTGGCCGGGCAACGCGTGGTTCGCGGCCGGCGCGATGTGTTCGTCGGTCGTCTGGTTCACCGCGCTCGGCTACGGCGCGCGTCTGCTGGAACCGTGGTTCGAGAAAGACGTGTCGTGGCGCGTGCTCGATGTGATCGTCGGCTGCGTGATGGTGTGGATCGCGGCTTCCCTGGTCTTCGCGCGATAAAAAAAGAGCGCCACGCAGGCGCTCTTTTTTCGTTCAGCCGAGCAAAGCGTCGGCGAATTCTTCGGCGCTGAACGGCTGCAAGTCTTCCACTTTCTCGCCCACGCCGATGAAATACACCGGAACGGGCCGCTGACGCGCGATCGCGGCGAGAATGCCGCCCTTCGCGGTGCCGTCGAGTTTCGTGACGATGAGACCCGTCAGGCCGAGCGCGTCGTCGAACGCCTTGACCTGCGCGAGCGCGTTCTGACCCGTGTTCGCGTCGATGACGAGCAGCACTTCGTGCGGCGCGTCGGGCATCGCCTTCGCGATCACGCGGCGCACCTTGCGCAGCTCTTCCATCAGATGCAATTGCGTCGGCAGACGGCCGGCAGTGTCGGCCATCATCACGTCGATTTTCCGTGCGCGCGCCGCGCCGACCGCGTCGTAGATCACGGCGGCGGCGTCGCCGCTTTCCTGTGCGATCACCGTCACGTTGTTGCGCTCGCCCCAGACGGTGAGTTGTTCGCGCGCGGCGGCGCGGAACGTATCGCCGGCGGCGAGCAGCACCGACTGGTTGAAGCGCTGCAAATGCTTCGCCAGCTTGCCGATGCTCGTCGTCTTGCCGGCGCCGTTCACGCCCGCGATCATGATGACGAGCGGCTGCGCGCGGCCGAGCATCAGCGATTTTTCGAGCGGACGGAGCAGATCGACCAGCAGTTCGCGCAGCGCCTTCTTCACCTGCGACGCTTCGGTCAGACGCTCCGCGCGCACCTTCTCGCGCAGCGATTCGAGCAGGAATTCGGTTGCATCGACACCGGCGTCGGACATGAGCAGCGCGGTTTCGAGTTCTTCGTAGAGATCTTCGTCGATCTTCGCGCTGACGAAAATGCCCGTCAGATTGTTGCTCGTCTTCGAAAGACCGTGACGCAGACGCGAAATCCACGACTTTTTCGCGGCGGGATCGAGCGTGGGCGGCGGCACGACTTCCTCGCTCGCCTGATCGGTTTCCGGACCGCGCGCCCATTGCGATTGCGTGCGGCCTTGCCAGTATTCCTTCGATTCATCCGTCGGTGGCGTCGGGGCAGGGGACTTCGGAGCCGCCGGCGCGACGGGTTCTTCGGGCCGCGCTTCTTCCAGCGGCGCATCGGCGCCGAGCGCCTGCCGTTCTAGCTCGGCGTCGGAGATTGCGTCGTCCTCGGCAGCCTCGACGGATTCGTCCTGAGGTTCGTCGAGCGGCGCGTCAGCCGGCTTTTTGAATTTCTTGAAGAAGCTGAACATGGATGTCTGGCGATGATGCGCGTGATCCGGCGGCCCCGTGCGCGTTGTCGAGCCGCTTGCGCGAGGCCCGCGCGATGGGATGGAAGCCGCGTATTTTATCAGGCGCCGCCCGCAGCGCCTGTGCGGCCCCCGGCACGGCGTGCGCGTGTGGTAACGTTGGCTTTCATTGTTCGCGCCGGCTCATCTTCGAGTAAAACAAGCCCGGCGCGCCCGACTCCGACAATTCTTTATGCCTCGCACGTCCGCTACTCGCTGTACCTTGCCCAGCCATACGCCATCGCGCGGAGGCAAACCGCACACGATCCGCATCATCGGCGGAGACTGGAAACGCACGCCGCTGCCCGTGCTCGATCTCGACGGCCTCAGGCCCACGCCGGATCGCGTGCGCGAGACGCTCTTCAACTGGCTCGGCCAGGATCTCTCCGGACAACACTGCCTCGATATGTTCGCCGGCAGCGGCGCGCTCGGTTTCGAAGCAGCGTCGCGCGGCGCGGCACGGGTGCTGATGGTCGAACGAAGCGCGAAGGCGGCGGCACAGATCCGCGCGAATCAGGCGAAGCTCGGCGCGCGCAATATCGAGATCGCGGAAGCGGACGCGCTGCGGCTCGTCGCCAGCCTCGCCCCCGGTTCATTCGATGTCGTCTTCCTGGACCCGCCCTTCGGCGATCACGCGTTGCTGTTGCGCGCGCTGGCGCTGGCCGCGCCGCTCGTTGCGCGGGATGGAGCGATTTACGTCGAATGCGGCGATCCGCTGGAGGTATCGGGCATCGATGCGCTCGCTGGCTGGAGCGTCGTGCGCGAAGGCAAGGCGGGCGCCGTCCGCTATCATTTGCTGCGCCGCGAAAATGAGGAATAATGCGCGTTCCCCGATTTTGGCGCTGCCAAGGTCGCGGGGATTGAGGAGAATGGGTCGTCGCAGCCACGCGGCCCCATGTAAATAGAAGAGGAGAAGCTCATGGTTGTCGCCGTGTATCCGGGTACGTTCGACCCGCTCACCCGCGGGCATGAGGACATCGTCCGGCGCGCGTCGAGCATTTTCGATCAGCTCGTCGTGGGCGTCGCGGACAGCCGCGCCAAGAAGCCATTTTTCTCGCTGCAGGAGCGGCTGGATATCGCGCATGAGGTGCTCGGGCACTATCCGAACGTGCAGGTGAGCAGCTTTACCGGGCTTCTGAAGGATTTTGTGCGCAAGAACAACGCGCGTGTGATCGTGCGCGGACTGCGCGCCGTCTCCGATTTCGAATATGAGTTCCAGATGGCCGGGATGAACCGCTATTTGCTGCCCGACGTCGAAACGATGTTCATGACGCCGTCCGACCAGTACCAGTTCATCTCCGGCACCATCGTGCGCGAGATCGCGCAGCTCGGCGGCGACGTGAGCAAGTTCGTGTTCCCATCGGTGGAAAAGCGGCTGATCGACAAAGTCACCGAGCAGACTCAGAAAGATCCGGCGGCGCCTTGATACGCCGGGCCCGCGCACTCATCTTCGAGGTTGCGCGGGTTTATGCCGGACACCATCCGGCGCAAGAGAGTGAAGCATGTCCCTGATCATTACCGACGAGTGCATCAACTGCGACGTTAGTGACCCTGCGGATTCACCTTAATAAACAAGGGTTTAGACCAAGTTTCCAGCCGAAAATTCCTCGAAAGTGCAACTAGAGTGCAACTGAGGATCATATGGCTAGCTTCGTACAGCGTGGCGACAAGTGGATGGCACGCATTGCGGTTAAGGGATACCCTAAGCAGAACAAAACGTTCGACACACACGCTGAGGCAAAGGCATGGGCGGCAGAGGTAGAAGCGGCCATGTACAGCAGGACGTTTGTTGATGCTTCTGAGGCTAAGGACGTGCTGTTTGGGGAGCTTGTAGAGCGTTATCGCAGTCTGGAAATACCAAAGCGCAACTACGACAATAAGAGCGAATACTTCAGGCTTGGCAAGATCGCCAGAAGCTTCATAGGGCAGTACAGCGTCTACAACCTAACGCCTATGGTCATCGCACAGTATCGCGATGAACGCATAAAAGAAGTAGGACCGGCCACTGTTGCGCGTGAGCTAGCTAACATTCAAGGCATCATCAACCACGCTTGTAGAGAGTGGGGATTGAAGGTCGAAAATCCCTGTTTGAAGGTCAAAAAGCCAAAGCTTCCACCGGGCAGAAACAGGCTACTTACTGACGAGCAGTTGGCTATCTTGCTGCATGAGCTTCGTCCCGGTAGCCATGCAAAACGTAACCCGCTGTTGTATCCGCTTGTTCAAGTAGCGCTTGAGACTGCTATGCGACGTGGGGAGTTGTTGACGCTAACTTGGGATCGAGTGGACTTGGAAAGACGTACAGCGCACCTGCCTATCACTAAGAATGGCAAGTCACGTACTGTCCCACTTAGTAGCAAAGCTGCTGAGATAATGGCTGCGTTGCCGCGTACTGATAAGCGTGTGTTTCCGCTCAGTAGCTTTGTTGTTGACAGTGCTTGGTGGAGACTGTGCAAGCGTGCAGGTATCGAAGACTTCAACTTCCACGACCTGCGTCACATGGCTACTACACGTCTTGCTAAGAAGCTGCCTAACGTTATTGAGCTATCTGCTGTAACGGGGCATAGCAATCCTAAGATGCTTGCACGGTACTACCATACGACGCCAGAGGAACTTGCGCTGAAGATTGGCTAAATACCGTGTCATTGACACGGAGAAATTCATGCAAACAACTTACATCTGCACAATTCCATACATCATCACTGATCAAGAAGCGCCCACACTCGGGTTGGTCTATACACGTCCCGAGATCGAGGCGCTGCTACACAAACTCAACAACTTTGAACTGACCTTGTTCCCAAGAACAGGCACATACCGCAGATTCCAAGTCGTTTTCAAGCTATATGACGAGGTCGATGTTGATGCGTTGAAGTCTCAATTTCCACAGTTGGAATACACCGTAGCAGAATGAAAAAAGGGGAGCTAGAAGCTCCCCTTGTTGTTTGCAAATTGAAGTTAATAATGCGTCTGGACCTGGCAAGAAAAGACGCAGTATTTATCAGTCAGTGCAGCACTTTGATCAGCGCGATCACAATCCCGAACACTGCTGAGGCAAAACCAGCACCCCAGACAAAGGGCATCCACTGTCGTTCAGTTGCGATCTTAGCTGTCTCTTGGATCAGCTTCGAGTTGGTTGCACGCAGCACTTCCAACTCTGCCTCGAACTTGAGAATGTCCATCTGCTCTCTCACGTTGTGCGCTCCTTGTAGTTATAGCACAGTTAGGGCATGACAATGATGCGCACGACACCTTGTTGCGACTGCTTTGCTGCTACCTGCTCGCGCACCCAGTTGGTAGCTGCTTTCTTCGCTACCGCGTAGCTGACCGGGCCGGTGCTGTACTGCATCTTGTCACCTGCGATGTGCGCTTCGAAGACCCAGCAGCCAAACCCGCGGGGAGACTTTGCATGACTAAAGAAATAGCGGTCAGTGTAGAAGTCGATCTGCATGATTGCCTCAGTATTGTTCGCGTCCGTCCGTGTACTCGATCGTGCTACTCAGGTCGAGCGCTTGTACCTTTGCAATCTCCGTCTTGCCAAACCAGATGATGAACAGACCGGGTTCTGCGGGACTGCGTTGCACTTTGACCTTCTTGCCAGCTTTGTGCGTGCGACCAGCGCTCAGGCCGATGTACTTGCTTTCGACTTCCTTCTTCAACTTTGCAACGCGTGGGATTTCGTAGCTCACTTCGTTCTCCTTGTTAATTACCACGCTCAGATGGTAATTTCACCAGGTGCAGAATCAACAAAAGAGTGACAGCCGCAAAAGAAAAAACGGAGCTTCGCCTTTACGAAGGAATGATCGTGAAGTAATCGCCAGTGTTTGCGCGCAGCAAGTTTGCGTAGTTCGCTCCCTGCCAGCTTCGGGAGTTTTGCCAGTAGAGCACGCTGCTGACACCAGTCGTATTGTTGGTGATCGTGTAATTGCCTTGCCAAATTGGGGCGACAGAAAAGTCCAGTTCGCAATTGCCATTGCTCGCATTGACAATCAACTGATCCGCAGTCCCACCCATGCAAGGGGTTCCACTAAAACCTACGCTTGACGTGGACGCAGACATGGTGATGCCTTTGGCAATCTTGCCCGTCTTGCCGTAGAAGTCGGAGAACGAGATTGGTGTACCTGAACCTACCTTATTCGCAAGTGCGCGAAGGATGCCGTCATCGAGGTTGTTCCTGTTAGACCCAACTTCGTTGTTCAGGTCGCTCATCGAAATAGCGCCGCTAGATTGGAGAGTCATTGCGCACCTCCCAGTTGAGCGATGCGCTCACGCAGATGCTCAATTTCTCGGCAAAGCTCCACGCATAGCGCAAGCGCCGCACCACCATAATCTACAGTGAGTGTGCCGTTCACATCCTTCACAGCTTCAGGGATGATTGCTTGGAACGACTGCGCACCGACGCCAACAAAGCGCCCCTCAATGTCTGTTCGGTCGAACGTTCCACTCTTTTCAAGCGCAGCGACTTTGCTGATTGTGTCGGATGGAAGCGGCTCCCAGTTGTACTTCAGGCGTTCGTCTGAGTAGCCAGTAATGTTGGCGCGTGCAATTACAGCGCCTGCATCAGTGATCTGGAGATTCCATGCGTTGCCAGCATTGTTGATAAAGCCGACAAGTCCGGTTGAATCCGCACGTAGATAGGCAGTGTATGCCGGGCCGCTCAGTGCGAGGTTGCTGTAGTTCTGAATGGTCAGATTAGTACCGAACAGGGCCGCACCATTGAACTGATGTGTATTTGCGGTGTAGTTCAGGGTTCCTTTACCCAGCGTTCCAGCAGTACCACCCGATGCAATTATTCGACAGTCGTAGTCGTTGCCAGAACCGCCCACTGAGTGGAAGTCGATGAAAGAAGTGGTTGTCGTAGTGCCACCCAACTCAAGACCAGCCGTTGATGCAGTGCCGCCGAGCGTGTTTGATGCGCCATTTGAAACGATGCCTTGGCTAAACGTCTTTGCACCAGACACAGTTTGCGTGGTGTCGAGCGTCATTGGGTTAGCCAAGTTGCCGCTATCCCAAGGCGTCTGTGCATTGAACGTTGGACGTACAGAGAACGTCTGCTGGCTCGCCCAAGTATTAGCAGCGTTCAACAAAGGCACGTTTGCGCCGCTTGTCCCTGTGTTCTGCGTTGCTGCTGTGCCAAGACCGAGAGCAGAGCGTGCGCCGCTTACTGTTGTCGTGCCTGTACCGCCACTTGTGACCGGCAATGGAAGCGTGATGCTTGCTGCTGAGTTTGCCGCTGCTGTCGCGCTCGCTGACGCTTGTGATGCTGCTGTATTCGCGGTTCCCGCACTTGTAGCCGCTTGTATGGCGCTGTCGCTTGCTGCTGATGCGCTTGCGGAAGAATTGCTAGCTTGCGTGGTTGCGAGCGTCGCGCTGCCTGCGGCATCCGATGCGCTTTGTGTGGCAGCGGCTGATGCTTGAATCGCGTTCTGGGATGCTTGAACAGCGTTGGCTACTGATGTTTCAGCGGCTGCAATTGTGTTTAGCGTGTCTTGCAGAGTGCCAGACATTGCGATTGGAAGGAATGCGCCAAAGCTTGCTGCGATCTGTCCTTGATCGCCATCCAGTGTAAAGATTAGTTCTGTGCTCATGAGGAGATCGTTGGTCCCTTTGGAATTGGTTTAATGCGGAACTCGATTGGCTTTGCATACTCAACGTCTCCAGTTGGTGTTACGCACTTGAAAACTAACTGCGCTTTACCCACAGGCCATAGAGCAGTCTGCGATGGTGTTGCTGTTAGCTGGAACCTGCCGTTTGTGTCGGGCAGTACAGCGTTGGTGTTGTTAGTGACCGTGATGCTGTCAATGTACTCGCCGTCTTCGGTGAAGACGTTTGCACTGACTTGCCAGAGGGAGTAGTCAGCTTGATCGCCGCTTACTCCGCTCGTGCCACTAGCAACTGATCCGCTTGTTCTTAGCGTGCCTGCATAGTTGAATGAGGCACCTGTATAGATGTTCATGGAACGTTACCTTGTTATTCTTTTTATTTAACGTTGCTGCTAGCTTATGGACGTGTGGGCCACTGCGGAGGATTATTTGCGGACAAGTCCATGTTCTCCAGTTCAGCGAGATAGCTCTGCCAAACACTTAGTGACGGATCATTCTTTGCTGTCAGACGTTTGATCACGACGTTAGCTGACGCCGCTAAACCATTGTAGGTATTTGTAATTAAGTCTTGCGTCATCGTGAACGTTGTGCCGTCATACAGCCATCCGAAGGTGACTGTTGAGTCGGCTGGCAATGCGATGACGTTTGGATCGCTGTTGTCGTAGTCGTCGGGCATCACGACCATGTTGGCCACGACACCGTTGTCTACAAATGCTGCTGTAATGCTCATTCTTACTACCCCATAATGCAGATCAGTCTGCGTTTTCTAGTTGTTACTACAGCGGGAGTCGTCGTTAAGGGTGGGGAGTACGTAATAACGATAACCCCTTGGCCGCCAGAAGGAGACGGATATGCATTACCGGCACCTGCACCACCACCATACTTACCTCCACTAGCCGGAGCATTGAAGGAGCCACCACCGCCACCGCCCGCGCCAGCAGCACCGTTAGCCATATCAGTACCGTCGCCACCCTTTCCAGCGCCGTTATTGTCATCACCACCGCCGCCGCCACCACCGTTTGTGCCGGCAGTACCTACAATCGTCGTGCTGCCTGCTGGTGCAGCAGTGCCACCGCCTGTGCCAAGATAGTTATTGCCGCCGGTTCCGTTCGAAGTCTCTGTACCAGCAGCACCCGGCGAGCCACCGCTTGCACCGCCACCACCACCACCTGCGTCGAAACTGAGGTTGTACGCGTCTCCGCCATTTGCGCCGGGACCGTTGGGACCGCCCGCACCACCACCACCACCGCATGAGAAGGAGCTTGAGAAGTCACCACCGCTGCCGCCTGCGCCACCGTCATAGTGAATGCTGCCGCCAGTGCCGCCCGTGCCGCCGAGTATGCGTGTCGTTGGAGCAGTGCCACCATATGCGAGGCCACCACCACCTTTAGCGACAATAAGACCGCTGTTCCACGATGTGTCACCACCAGGTCCACCGAATGACGAGCCGCCCGCACCGATGGTATATGTGACTTTGGAACCTGCTGTATAGCCTGTGAGACCAACATCTGCGCGGTACTCACCACCACCAGCAGCATAGCCAGTACCGAAGACAGAGCCACCACCACCAATAAGCTCGACCTTGTCTAACGTCCCGGAGCAATCAGCAGGGACTGTCCAGCTTGTTCCTGACGTTAGAACTACGTACTGCTGAGGAATGTAGGTAATGCGAATTTGACCTGCTGCACCATTACCACCTGTGCCGTTTGGTCCGCCGTTATCACCGCCACCACCACCACCACCGGGGAAGCCACCTGCGCCGCCCACGTTGCCGCTTGCATTGTCGGAATAACTACCACCACCACCACCACCGCCATTTGCGTTAGCAGCACCAGCAGAGCCGTTCTTCGATGTGCTTGTGCCGCCTGTTCCGCCTGCACCACCACTAACACCGTTGTCACCAGCACCGCCGTTTCCGCCAGCTACCCCTGAGCCTGTGTTGTCCTTGCCGTTTGAACCGGCGACGCCTACACCGTCAGGGCCAGCAGCACCACCACCACCACCGCCTGAGCCAACGTCATAGCCTGATAGACCACCACCACCACCGCCTTTACCACCTGCGTACTTGGTCGAACCGATTGCCGTAGTTGTAGAACCACCAGCACCGCCACCTAGGCCTGGCTCTGCGCTGTACAAACCACCTGCGCCGCCCAACGCACCCACGGAGGAAACGGAAAGGGACGTGCCGTTGAAGTATGTGTTTCCACCGGTTGTGCCATCTGTACCGTTACCGCCGATACCAGCAGCACCAATCGCATACTTGATCGCTGCGCCGGGCGTCAATGTGAGGTTGGTGATAGCTGAGTAACCGCCACCACCACCTGCTGCACCGCCATAGTTACCATCAGCGCCGCCACCACCGCCTGCTCCCCAGACCTCGACTCGGTTACTCTTTGGGTTCCAATCGCTCGGTACTATCCATGACGAACCAGCAGTTAGAATAATTACTGTTGGAGTTGCCATTAACGTGTACCTGCAAACGTAATAGCGATGTTTGCAAGCGTCGCGTCAGGCGTCGCGGGGCCAGTGATCTGGATAGCATCACCGACCGCAAATGTCGTAGCAGTACTAAATGTGAAGGTCGAAGAAGTTGCACCTGCCGCAAACGCGAACGAACCGATAGACGTGCCGTTACGGGTGATCGTGAAGGTCGTTGTCGCCGTTGCTGCTGTGCCTGCAATTGCCTTGGAGTTAGTCAGTGACGCCGGCCATGTAAATGCACGTGGTGCAGCAAAGCGGAAAACAACTTCGCTCGCGGTCGTTGTTCCTTCGATATAAAGCGCAATGTCGTAGGGCTGTGAAGTCCATGCTGCTGCTGTCGTACTAGTCGCTTGCAGAACCTGTCCCGCTGTTGGTGCTGTTGCTGTACTAGTGCCGCCGTTAGCTAATGGCAAGGTCCCGGTTACTGCTGAAGCAAGAGGTACTTGGCCCCATGCTGGCGCTACACCAACACCTTTCGATAACAGGACAGAACCGGTCGCAACGGCGCTAAGACCAGCGAGTGACGTGGCGGTTGATGCGTAAAGGAGCTGCCCCAACGTGTAGGAACTTAGGCCAGTACCGCCGCTCCCAACTGGCAAAGTGCCTGCTACGGCTGTCGTTAGACTCACCTTGCCGTATGAAGGAGCTACGCCTACACCACCCGAGATGATGACGTTACCCGCAGCAACATCGCTCAAGCCAGCTAATGTGCCGGAAGCAGATGCATAAAGAATCTGGCCGGTCGTATAGCTAGTAAGGCCAGTACCGCCTTGCGATACAGGAATGGTGCCTGTCGTGCCGCCGCTTAAACCGCTGATCGCGTTCTGCACGTAAGCAGTAGTCGCTACCTTTGTTGAGTTATCACCGGCTGTCGGAGTACTGGCTGTGATCGCGCCATTTACTTGCAGGTTTGAAACACCGTCGTCTGTAGTGGTATTGACCAGCAGACGGTTGCCGTACACCAAGCGCATTGCAGATGCTTGGTTAGCTGTAGTTGCGGTGTCGTTTGTCGTGTTGTTGATGGCAAAATCGATGTACTCATTGCCCCATGCGCCACCGTTGAAGCCGCTGCTGATCGTTGAGACAAGGCGTGAGCCATAATCGCTGACCGTACCGCCAAACGTACCCCACAGCCCGATCGCTGCATTAGTGCTATTTGCACCGTTTGCGCCTTTCACAGTCAACTGTGGCGAGGTCGCTGATGGAACTGCTGTGAGAACTAAGTTCGCGGCGTTGGTCGTGCCTGTGAATGTCGGAGCAGCGGTTAATGCGCCACCAACACCTGTAACGTCACCAGATGTGAGCGTTACTGCGCCAGTGCGACCGTTGAATGATGAAACGCCTGCAACACCACCAGAGCCGCTTCCGCTGCTTGGTGTAGTCCAGACCATGTTGGTGCCGTCTGAACCGAGCACCTGTCCTGCTGTGCCGACTGACGTAATGCCAGTACCACCGCTTGAGACTGGAATCGCGTTTGAAGAAGTAATGCGCCAAGCGTTGAGCGTGCCGCCAACGTTCACGTTCTTGTTGACGCCCAAGCCGCCAAGAATTACTGCGCCACCTGTGGAGTTAGACGTTGAGTCTTGAGAGGAGTTGACCCACAAGCCTGTGCCAGTGGTTGCTTGGCATGAAACAGAGCCGGAGAACTGGCCGTAACCTGTAGTAACGCCCGTATTGATGTAAGCTGCACCGCCTACGCCAAGACCACCGCCTACCGTCAACGCACCTGTTGTCGTTGAAGTAGCTGCCGTAATGTCAGTAATGCTAATCTTTCCAACGCCGCTAATGTCAGAAGCGGTGAGTGTCACTGCACCTGAACGAGTGTTGAATGTCGTTACGCCGGATGACTGGACGTTAGCGCTCAATACACCGTTGCTGATCGACAAGCCGCTACCGACCATTACACCACCGAGCGTTGAAGCAGATGCTGTTGGCAACGTATATGCAGCAGGGATAGTTGGCTTATTCAGAATCTGCGCTGCGCCGCTGACTGCGTTCCAATCGCTATTAACCTGCGCCGCTGCTGTAGCGCTCAATACGCCGCTGGTAATAGACAAGCCACTACCTACCTTCACGCCACCCAGTGTTGATGCTGATGCAGTTGGAAGCGTGTATGCCGCAGGAATCGTTGGCTTGTTCGTCAGGTCGGTATATGAGCCGGAGAACAGAGTTGGCTTGTTGAGAACCTGTGCAACACCTGAAGCAGCATTCCAATCAGCATTGACTTGTGCTGCGGGAATAGCTGGTGCGCCTGTCAAGTCGGCATACTTACCGCTTGTCGCCACTGGCGCGAGACTTACGAACGTTTGGCTAGCTGCGGTAGCGCTTTGTGCCGCTGCTGCTGCGCTGTTCGCTGCATTTGTCTCGGACGTTGCTGCCGCCGTCTGGCTTTGTGATGCTGCCGCTGCGCTGTTAGCCGCTGCTGTCTGGGAGCTTGATGCCGCTGCCGCACTGCCAGCCGCTTGTGTAGCGCTATTACCAGCAGCCAGGGAGCTTGCCGACGCGTTGCTTGCCTGAGTTGCGGACGTACCTGCTGATGCGCTGGCTGCTGATTCGCTAGCTGCTGCGTTTGTCTCGCTAGTTGCCGCCGCTGCTGCTGATGCGGACGCTGCCGCTGCTTGCGCTGCCGCTGCATCTACTTTGCCGTCTACTGCTGCCGCTGCTGCGATAACGTCTTGAATCGTGCTGTCGATTGGCAGTGGAAGGAAAGGGCCGAAGTTGGCGACTAGCGTGTTGCCGTCACCCTTCAATGTGAAGATAAGGCGTGGGGTCGTTGTCATTGTTATGCGCCGTATTTGCTGAGTGGGTTTGCACGTAGACGCATCCAGAACGGTTGATCTGTGATCGTTACGCCGTTTGGCCCTTGTGCTGAAATCCAGAACTGCGCTTTGCCAACAGGCCATTTCGCTGTATCACCAGCGGACGCAGTAATCTGATAAAGCCCGTTCGTATCCGGTACGGTCGGGTCTGAGAGGTTTGTTACCGTGAAAGAACCGATTTGGTTCTCTGCGTCGGAGTCAAACAACGCTGCTTGAATGTTCCACTGGCTCCAGTCAGGTTGGTTGCCATTGGGACCATAAGTCCCGCCAGCAACGTCGCCATCAAGCATCAGTGTTCCTGCGTAGTTGAAAGTGTTTCCAACGAAAAAATCGACTGCCATTGTTCGCCTTGTAGTTTTATTTCTTTGGCGCAAACTCGCCGTAGCAGGCACGTCTTACTTTCGCCACTACTGCTGCCGCTGCTTCAACTGATTCATACGTACCCAAGTAGGTGCGCTTGTTCTCAAAGTTGATGTATGTTTGGTATTTACCGCTGCTGACCTTTGACACGCCTGCGTAGCCAGATGTATTCAGCTTGCTGAGATTTGCATTGCGGGCGTTTTGTGCAGGTGTTGCTTCGCGGAGGTTTTCCCAGCGATTATCGAATGGGACACGGTTGATGTGATCGACTAGCTGTTTTGGAAATGCGCCAGTCATGTACAGGAAAGCGAGACGATGCTCATAATAGTGTTTCCCATTGATTGTGATACAGCGGTAGCCTTTGTCTGCTTTTGATCCTGCGCGTTGATTAATAACGTGGGCGCGGCCGGTTAGCCATGTGAAGTGACCTGTAATTGGGTCATAGTGGAGGAGACTCTTAAGTCTCTCTTGTGTAAGTGTAGTCATTTGCTTTTTCCGTTCATCGAGAGCTGCAATCCGCTCGTCTCTTCTATTTATTTCGCAGATGAAAAAGCCACCGGAACGGAAAATAACGGTGGCCTGTTGTCAAATTGTTTTTCGCTTTACTATCACTGCATCTATTCTTGCGTTGCCTATGTCTTCTTCTTCGAATCTGGCATAGAAGCGGAACATGTCAGTAATGTCTTGCTGTAGGTCGTCAAGAACTTGCATCTCGAAAGTGCAACTCTTGCCGTCCTTGTTTAGCTTTGCGATTACCTTGACGTTGAAGACTGATTCACCTTCACTCATTCTGTATCTGTAGCAACACCTGGGTTCTGCGTTGGATCGACACCTGGGTAATTAGGATCGGTCGGTGCAGTAGGTGGAGAGAAGATCGGTGCTGAGATCAGGCTAGGAGGGTGTTTCAGCAACTTCTTGATATCTTCAACCAACAGCTTGTTTGTCAGTGCTGGCAGCAACGTTGCTGCAATGTCTGCTTCTGCGTATTGCTTAAGCTTTTCAGCTAGCTTGTGCAGGTCTGATACTGTTGGGTATGTTGTCAATGCGTTGAGTTGAATTGCGAGTTCGTCCATTACTTGATCTCCGTTGTCCAAATTACTTCTTGTTTTGTGAATCCAAAGCGTGGTGCTAGGTCGTCCCACCAGTCTTGGTTAGTGCCAAATGCGATGTGCGTGCAGCCGCATGCCTTCGCCAGTTCCCATACTTCCTTATGGAAGGTGGTCAGGATTGAAGGGGCTTGCTTCTTGTTGGTTGTCTCGTTGCTGACTGCGATCCAGATGTGGAATGTCTTGCCGCGTGCAGTCTCGCGTACTGTGACGATGCCAAACCCGCAACTGTCTTCAATTGCTTGCTCGCGTGTCTCGTACAGTGTTGGTGCTTCCGCTTCTGCTTTCTTGCCGCGCTTCTTGGTTGCGCTTCGTGCGATGGAAGTAAAGACACATGTAGCGCGTCCCTCGTACAGGTCTTTGAAAACCGTTGCTGGCATCCAACCGTCTGGGTTACGGCCTTCCTTGACCATGTAGTCAAGACCAGCTTTGATTACGTGCCAGAACGTTGGTACTTCATCCTTCGTGATAAGGATCAGGTTGTTAGCCCTTGTATTGTCGAATTGCATATCGTCTCCATAAAAATGCCACCGTATTTAGCGTCGGCGTTCTAGTGAGTTTTAAGTTGCAACTCAACTGCGCTAAATACTTGTGTGTTAGAAAAGGAGAGACACAACATGCAAGAACGACACTTATTCGTATTCCAGATGCGCGAAGCAGAACAGATGACGCTCAAAGAGCTAGCTGAAGATGGACTGGCAGTATTCGAGCTAAACAAGCAGATTAACGAGTGGATTACTGACAACGACCTACGAGACCTTGTCGAGTACCAACCACCACGCCAGATAGTCACTAAGAAGATGATTGCGTTTGAAGCTCCATCATGGGAGTTCCGTGACGAGTACCATGCGCTACAGTTCAAAATGATCTTCGGTACCCGCTTCGAGTACCAGATTTACGATGCGGAGTGAGACTATGAATTCGAACTGGATCGTAAGCAACAGTACATTTGGTCTACTCGTTGAAAACGTGTCAGACGCTAGAGTGTCTGAGGTCACAGAATGGTTTGACGCCGCCTACGGAAGCGATGACGTTGCGAACGTATATTTTCAGAAGCAGGACCATACTACAGAACGAGTGGTTCTGCGTGGCTGGACGGTGAGTGAATTGCATAACTGCTGCACCGTTTTGATTGTCGAATGCAAAAGCGATAACGTTGCAGCAATGTTCAAACTTAGGTTTCTGTGATGGATATAAATAGATTGACCAATGGAACCCGTTCATTGGCCATGAAGTTGTATATTCTCTCTAAAGCGAAGGCCCGGAAATTCCGGGCCTTTTCTGTTTATCGCGCTACATTCCATCCGTTCAGCTTTGCTCGCTGATCGTCTTTCATTGTCTTCAGTATCCTGATGTACTCTCTGTATGTCAGCTTCACTACATCGTTGTCTACACCGTTCTTCTGCTTTTCTTCCATCTCAGCAGGTCCACCGGGTCTGTACCTACACTTGTCACCATGCGTGGTGTTGAAGTACCAACCTGACTGCGTTGTTCTTCCGCAATGTTCGCAAGTGCTGGTGGTAGTTACTTTTGGTCGTTGTCGCTTGAAGATGCCATGCTTGCTTTTCTTCAGCGTGCATCTTGGACCGTGATAAGCATTGAAATAGAACTTCGTGTATTCGTTGCCACAGTTAGCGCAAGTGTAGCGGGGCCGCTTTGGTAGTTGTTTAGTCACAGGTAATCGCTCCACCGCAATTTAAAGTGGATAGCGTCTGTCTCGTTGAAGAAGTAGAAAGGTGCTTGGATGGAGTACACCAGAAATGGACCAATACAGCCGCCGACCAACGGCACGCCGTAATCAAAATCTGGAGTATTTTCCTCGCACCAATGAATTGCGTCGTTTACCTCCTGGACGTTCTGCGTTGTTAGGATAATTTCAAATGTTGTTTGCATAATGCTCTCCGTTTGCACTCGTATTTACCAAAGTGCAGGAGAGCGTTTGCGGCGGGCGAGATCACATATACCTGAGCTTAAACATTACTGCTACTTGCTCTTGGCAAACTAGGTGTAATTCGGTTGCGTAGGAATAGTATTTGTTCTTATAGCCAGCCCAAGTGTTTGTCTCAAAGTCCCATTTGCGTTGGACAGCTTCTACAGGTTCTGTCTCGAAGAAATGCAAACCCCAATGCGTTTTTTCCGCGACGCGCTTCTGCCATTCCGGTGTTCTGGAGTCGGAGCTTTTACTGTTACCGTCACCAAACGATTCTGTAAGCCAGTCATAAAGCTCTTTATGCAGCTTTAACTTTGGGTTCACTGATGTCTTGAAAATGTACAAGCCGTGGCTGTCAAGCGATTCACTCCATACATGGTTATTGTGATCGTTCATTGCGCGCCCCCGAATGCGTTCAGCAGTTGTTGAACCATCGCCTTTAATTCTCTTACTTCATGTAGAAGCGTGTTCATGCCACTGCTTTCCGGCCCGTTAGCAGCTTTATAGACAAGGTAGTCATGCTCGCTGTTGAACCATTGTTGGGAATTGCTATCGTAATACATTGTTCTCTCTCCATTCTTTGCCGCTTATCGTGCGGCTCTATTCTCGTTAAACCGTCCGAAACATATATGGGGTCTTCGGATTCTCAGTTATTGTGAATTCTGATGTTGTTAGTGTGCGATCAGTCAAAACAAGATACAAAGTGCCTCCGCTGAACACACTAGTGCCGAAGCGACGCAGGGTTGCTTCGCTCTCGAAACGAACTGCGCCGTTAGCAAGGTAGTGGGGCTTAGTGTTTGAGAAGAACTTCTCCCTAACGGTTTTCAACTCGTACTTGTATAGCTCAGTGTTTGACTTGCTTTGTTCTTCTTCGATGTTCCCTTGCTTTACGTCATTGCAGGCTTTCAAAACAAGCAGAGGGACAACAACAGCAAGAATAATGATTAGGCATGTTGGCATTACTGTCCTTCTCCCTGTGACGCTGCAAAGGCGAACACTGCCTCCATGAAGTCCTTCCATTGTTCTTCTGTGAAAGTCCATGAACACACTTGCTGCCTTCCTACAAAGAAGCCGCAAGTATCAAGCTCCTGTCCATCCTGATTCCACCAAGCGCCTCGAATCGAACCGCCCCAATCAAGCCTACCTGCAAAGAACGTCGTGTTGCACATAAGCAAGTATTGCTGATAGTTGCTTTCGTCCTCGATAAACTTAAAGGTCGTTTTGCGTGTGATCACTTTACAAACTTGTAGGGCAACGTTAGCGAACAGTGCGCTAACTTCGTCGTCGTAAGTCGTGAAATCAAATAGATGGTCGCCTAAGAAGGCAAACTTACTTGGCTCACCACCGCGAACTTCGCATAGGTCCGTGTACATTGCGTAGCTGTCTTCAAGCAGTTTTGGGTAGTCGTTAGTCATGTTGTTATTCTCTCGGAAAGTAGCAGCATCAGCGCTGCTACACCCTTTCTTCTATTTATGTTTTTAAGATGCAGCTTGATCCCGCTTGCCGGGATATAACCGCTGCACGCCCGTAATGCGGTCACTGTACAGCAGCTTAACTGTGAGCGCGTCGTTGTCTTTCCACAGATACAGTGAACCCATGAACCATTGATGCTTGATGCGTCGCGCATTCAAGTCTGCTGAAAAGCTGAAGACATCCTCGTCAAGCATTCCGTGGAGGTCCATACTCATAACGTATCGGGAATGGCTGATGGTCTTTTTAATGCGAGCCAACGTCTGCTCATAGTACCTGCGCGTTGAGCTCATCTTGTATTTCATTCTTTTGGGTGTTGCTACTCTTGTTGTTGGCTTTTTCATTGTTGTTCTCTCTTTGATAGTTCTAGTTCTTCAAACGCAAGTTGGAAAACGAAGCGTCCGTCTTCTTCTAGCTTTGCTGACAGGTAGTCATATGGTGAACCGTATGTGCTGCTGGCGTTCAACCAGACTGCCGCATCTGCTTCTTGAAAGAGGATTGACGCAAACGCTTCTTCCTGGCTCTCAGTAATCAAATTCATCATCGCAGTTGTATCCCAAAGCTTCGTCATCCATCTGTGACGAATGATCTGCGCGTACTCGATCTGCTTCTGCGAACCCTGCAAGTCTGGCAAAGAACTGGTCTGCGCCCATTGACGCGCATTGTTCAGCGTTTGTCGAAACTTCGCATCTCGTTCCGCACGCATCTCCGCTTGCGCTTGATTCGCTATCTCCCGCGACGTTCTCAGCGATTCGTACTTCTGGTACTGCTGTGGCGTCAACGGCGGGTGACCATTCATGGCTCTCAACGTGTTGACTGTTTCTAGAAATGTTGGTGTCATAGCGTGTCTCCATAATTTGTTTTAGTGTGGCTTGTGATGAAGCAGGGTGTACGCCGATGGTGTCGTAGAAGCCGTACATGACCGCAGCTTTCAGCTTGCGTTCTGGGTTAGGTTCGGGTCTGCGCATCTCTACTGGCACTTGCAACTGCTCGCCGTTGATCGTCAAGATCAGTTCAACGTATGGCGTGCCGTCTTTCTTGAAGCAAGGGATAAGCGTCGCTTGGTGCGTGTGGAAGCCCTTGCGACCCTGCTTGAACACATTGGCGTATTGAAAGCCGAACTTGGTCTTTGGGAAGAAGTGCTCGACCTCGTCTTGCTTCTTGTGCTTCTTCAGGTTCTGCTTGACTGCTTCACCGATCATGCTTGTTTGCGCCTTGTATTCGGCCCATGCGTCGTTCTCGCCCATCAACGTGCGTGAAGGACGATGCAGGTCATTACCGAAGTCGTACATGTAGAAGAAGCAAGTCTTCAGGTTGTAGCGTAGTTGCTCTGGGTTCTTGGTGGTAGAGTACGTGACCTTCAATACATACTTGGCCTTACCACGTGTTGAGTGAGCGGTGTTGTCGAAGAACTGAGCACGCAACCATGTAATGCGGAATGCGTCGGTCATCAGCTTGTCTTCAAACGTTTCTGCACGTTCGACTGCTGCTTTGAACTTCTCTTCTTTTTGGATTTGTTGCGCTGTCTTCTTAGCGGCTTGTTTTGCGCGGTCGTCTTCTGTGACGCCGGATAGAAAATCGGTGATGGAGAATGTGGTCATCTCTTCTTCTTATAATAGTTTGGTGACTGGTTAGGTCGTGCTGTGCGTCGTTCGCCTTCGTATTTAGCAAAGAAGCGAGAAAAATGCGTTATAGCGGTATTCTGCGGTATCGCGGGGATTTAGTCAAAATGATGGGGACCACCACAGTCCCCATCCAGCACTTTTGCCAGCTACGACAAGAAATGACCAGCAGGCATTGCACCGGCTGTCCGTTTATTTATCTGGATTCTACGGGACACCTGCGAATACGTCAAAATACTCGTCGCACGTCAAAAGTGCGTTTCTTATTCAAGATACCATCTAATATATAGATATAGAAGGAATAAGAAACGCACTTTTCGCAGGCTCAAAGTGCAGATTTCTTTCCGGCTTTCTGCCGTTATCTGGGTGACTTCGTCCTGCTTCGCAGGTACCTTCGGTGGCTTCGCTTCCTCAGGTAGCAGCTTTCAGCGGCTGGTGCCTAGTTCTTGAAAGTGAATTGAGCCGTTATACCGCAGATTCCCGACATTCGTCAAAATGAGCGATGCACCAACACGGTGCATAAATATTGGCAAGCGTCTCATTGAATTACCGTATTGCCGATGCGGCGGGATTGACGCACCCGGTCATAGAACAGCCCGTTCTGCGCGGGAAATCGGCTAACGCAGAAAACACATATCGACCAACGCTACTGCGAATAGCGCGGTACTGTGGTCTCGATTATGAGCAGACGGAGCGACTTTCGAGTCGCTCTTTCTGTTTGCGGCATAAATACCGTGACATAGCGGCAATCAAGCCGTGTGAAGGTGTGTGTATGCCAAAGATGAAGCTCAAGACCACTGCTGAACGCTTTTTCAAGCACCGTTTAGCAATCGCTGCTTGGTTGGTGGAAAACCATGTAGCGGTTGAGATTCACTTCTGGCCCGCATCACAGAAGGCTTGCTTGCTGTTCGACAAGACAGCAGATGCGCAACGCCTAGTAGAACAAGTAGAAGGGCTGTAATGTCACGACCAAAACCAACAGTAATAGCAGTGATGCCAGCGAACAGAAAGCATCACATAGTAGAGATACTAGAAGCAGAGGCTATCTATGCGGTCTTCTATGATGGTCGTCCAGTCAACCTACGCGAACGCTGTAGCGCCTACGACTATCCCGGCCCAAAGTACAAGAAGGTGTCGTTCCCTAATCCCGGCCATGCGTTCAATTTGGCTGAAAAGCTCAATGCCAGATTCCAGACAGACAAGTTTGCCGTGTACAAGCTGACTGTTGGCGAGCTAGTGACGGAACCGCCAAAGCCAGAACCAAAGCCACGTAAAAAGAAGAAGCAATAACATTTTGACGCCAGATTAGGCAGACAGCAGAATAATAGTCCGTTCAGAGAGTGCTCTGTCATGAGAGCAACAACAGAGAAGGCCGCCTACAGCGGTCTTTTTTGTGGCTATCAACTTGCATCTTAAAAGTATAAATAGAAATGCGGGGCGATAGTGCTCCGGGAGAATAGCAACATGTTCGGTTTTTTTGAGAAGAAAGCGACGAAGCCTTGGGTCTTCACCAAATTTGAGATAGATGAACGTAACTTGAACCGTATCGAAGTGCCTGAAGGCATTGAAGTAAAGCAGACGCTTGATTCTCTGTTCAGTATTAGAACAAACTGGCTCAGCGATCCAGTTACGTATGAACTGTACTTTCCGCCAGAGCGCGAAGACGATGCATTGATGTTCAAGCTGCAATTCGGAGAGTATATCGAGGACACAACCCAGTGGCAGGCAATCAGTCCAAGTCAAGGAACGTGGTAATGACAGAAGAAGAATTGAGACGCTGGGCCGAAAAGATGGATCGCACAGGCACGACTCACAGCGAAGAATCAAAAGAGAAGATGCGACAGGCCAAGCTAGGCAAGACCAGAGGGCCATACAAGAAAAAGAACAAAGACAAGGGAGAGACAAAATGAAGGTTAAAAAGCTTATCGAACTGCTGCATAAGGTCGATCCAGAAGCTGAAACGCAAACGGAGATTTATGCGTCAATTGATCTCGCAATGGATCGGGAGACCTTAGTGTTGATCGCTCGTGGCGAATATAGCGGCGCGATTCTGCTGAACGCTGCTCTGCTAGGCTTTTCCAACGCTGTAGACAAGTTCCAGCAACACGCTAACGAGACCGGCAAGCAACGCGACAATCATCCACGCGCTGTGTTCGAACAAGCTCGTGCGGCCTACGACCAATTCTGTAGAGACGCTGGCTGCAAGCATTCCGCTTTTGATCTTGGCTATTACCACTCCCTCGATCAATGCCACAACTGCCGCAAGCGAGGCGAATGATCTGCACATAGTTGCTGAACGCACAAAGCGGATTTGCCGTGGTATCTGTCGGAACATAGAATCGTAGCGCCTACATATGGGGCAACGACAACAAGACGAGGGACCAATGAAAAAGATCATTCTTTGTGCGGCAGCACTCATGCCGCTGCTTGCACATGCGCAATGGTACGGGTCGCAACAGCAGATCGGAAACAACAGCTACGGTAGCTACTCTGGCCCGAACGGATCGTCGATGAATTCGAGCTCGACGCAGATCGGGAATACGACGTACACGAACCAGAGCTACAGCGACGGTCAAGGTCACACGACGTACAGCAACACGTCGTCAACGCGCATCGGCAACACCGTCTACACCAACGGCTACTGAAGCACTTGTAGTCCTCGGCTTTGGCGTCCTTAGGGGCGCCATTTTTGTTTGGAGCGTTGGCGTACACTGTTAGCGGACTGCATCGTACAATCGTTTCCGGTCTGTACCTGACGAGGGCGAAACGATGCTAACGGGAATGGTGGCGCTGCTAACACTGCTTGTAGCAGCTTTCGGTGGATGGATCGCGTACCAGCAGATGCGGATCAACCGCACCAAGTTGAAGGTGGACCGTTTTGACAAGCGCTTCGAGGTGTACGAGACGACTATGGACTTCGTGAACGACGTGCTAGCAACGCAGGGTACGTCAGGCACCAATCTGGACGGCTTCTTGCAAGCCGTTAGAAAGTCGCAATTCTTACTAGGCGATGACATACACGAATACCTCCTTGAGATCGCCTCAACTGCTACTTCGATCGAGAAGTTCAGCAAAGAGATCAACGCGTCGAGCGCCGATGCATTTTTCGGGGTTAGTAAGATGCGTAAGGAGGACGCTTTGGAGAAGAGAGACAATGCCATTGATTGGCTAGGCGAACATCACGCCTACCATATCAGCGGTATGTTCCACCCCTACCTATCGGTAGAAGATATCAATGGCCTCCGACCGACGATCCTGAAAAACCCGCTAGCGCGAATACCGCTTGGAACTCATATGCGCAACTTTCGCAAACGTATTCTTGGTAAACGGTGAACGCACCAACACCGCAAGCACCCATAGAGACATTGCCGGAATCACAAGCAGGGCAGCGCACAAGTCCCTCATCAACCGTGCGCTGCTGCCATTCACCGCTACTAAGCATGGCTGCCTCCGATTGTGTCCACCTGTAACCACCAAATGATAAGTATAGAAGGTGTATTGGTTGGGAGGTAAGCATGAGCAACGTATCTATTGCTGATGTTGAACGTCGCCAAAGCCTGCTGGAGCTACGTGATGAGATCAAAGGTTTAAAAGAGATCATCATCGAGCTTAGTGAGGTGGTTGCCGTGCAAAGCGCACGTATCGAAGATATGTCCCGCGAGATTGCTGAACTGCGTACTTTCCGCAGTAACGCTGTCTATGTCGTGGTCATCGCATTGGGTACAGTTGCTTGGTATCTGTTCCAGAAGTTCATCATCAAGTAAGCACCAAGGCTCCCACAACGGGGGCCTTTTTCGTTAGGTGATTTGGCTAGCGCAAGGCTATATCCTCTGGCTCCTATAGCAAGGAGTCCATATGAAAGTAACCGCACAGCCCGTACCGATGGTCGAACGCATGACGTTCCTCCCCAAGGTCTTCGGCCTCAAGCTAATGATGAAAGCGGAAGCAATGCTCTACCACACGGCAGAAGAGCTTGCAGCAGACAGCTACAAGGGCGGGTACTGGGAGTACATGAAGCTCAGTACTAGGGGAGGCTACGCAGCACCAGTCAACCCCGCACGTATGCGGCTACAAGTAGCAGGCAACGGGTACGAAGGGGAAGTAAGCGCAGACGCAGCCGGCGTCATCATCACGCTGTTTGTACTCAGCAACTTGATGTTTGAGACGAGCGGGAAGGACGAAGCACTTACGCAGATGCTTATACGGAACTGGGAGCAGCTACGCGAGTATGCAGCAACGCACACGGAGGCACGAGAAATATACAGAGCCATCGACTAATGTCTTGATTTCAGTTGGCTCTTATGTAATCTCAAGACACAGATAAACGCAAGGGGTGACGAGATGCAAACAGCAACAAGCAATAACTGGTGGAGGGAAGCACTAGAAACAGCAGCGATATACGCGCTTGCTATCTATGTGTTCACCGGCTTCTGCGTGATCTACATGATCTTCACCGAACCAGTACGCAGCACTAGCGACTACTGGGTCATTGGTCTAGTTGGTGCTCCGGTAGGTCTCTACTTTGGTTGGATGGCGATCATCCGACCGTTGCTGATCGCGCTAGCTGCTGCGTTTGTCATATTCCTGCGCTGCTTGCCGCTGATCATTGCAGGCTTCCTGCTTGGTGTTGGCTACTTCCTAGCAATGCGCATCCTCTAAGTACCCCAGTAGTACTCTCGTTTGGCTCCCGCAATGGGAGCCTTTTTTTCATCTGTCGTTCTCGCTAGCTAAATAGAAATACTAAAAGCCACTTGACCTACCCGCGGGCGGTCATAGCGAGGACACTAGATGAGCAATACGAAAGCTCCCACAAACGCATTCACTCCGCAGAACCAACCCACACCGGGCAACACACGCGGCAAATCTGCAAAGACACGTTCCCTAGCAGCGCTTAAAGCGGTGACAGGCAAGAGCGAAGACGACCTCTACGAATACATCGTAGATCAGGCGTTCCACAACAGCGACAAGGACATGATGGAACTGTTCTTGAAGACTGCTGTACCCACTACACGCAGCAAACTCCCCAATACAACCTTCCAGTACGACAGAAGCCTGCCATACCACGAGAAGTGCGAGTTGATCATTGAAGCCGTCTCCAAAGGCGAACTAAGCCCGGACGAAGGCAGCGAGATTATCAATCAGATCAAGAGCACGGCAGCGGTGTACGAGCAATCCGAGCTAGTAGCACGCATCGAGCAGTTGGAAGCATACGCATTAGCGCGACAAACTAAGCCAGCAGGTGACAATGAATAAGGCGCTATTGAAGCGTCTTGAAGTCATTGAACAAACCCACAAAGATTTAGACGCAGTAGACAAACCACGCCTGTTTCGCATTGGCGTGTTCGAAGCATCCCGCAAGGGCAAGCTGAAATACGTAATCGACGCCTTCGGAAACAAGCTAGAAGGGATGGACTACGACGCCGGTATCACTATCACAGAGAACTTCATGCCTCTGTTTGATAAGAAATACCGTTTCGTATCCATGCGTGGTGGACGTGCAGGTATGAAGACAGACACAACAGGCTTGGTCCTGCTGCTTATGTCTTACTACACACCACTCCGTATTCTCTGCTTCCGGGAAGTGCAGAACAGTATCAAGCAGTCGGTATATGCCACGTTGAAGAAGATGATCGAGAAGCTTGGCTTAGAAAGCTTCTTCGAAGACTCAACCGAGAACGAGATCAGAGGCAAGAACGGCTCTATCTTCATGTTCAAGGGCTTGCGAGATCAAACAGTAGAAAACGTCAAGTCATTCTCAGACGTAGATGTATGTTGGGGCGAAGAAGCAAGGGCATTAACAGAACGAAGCCTGCAAGTGCTTATCCCTACGGTAGTCCGTAATGAAGGCGCACGCTTCTTCTTTACATGGAACCCACAACAGGACAGCGACGCAGTCTATCAACGCTACGTGCTCAACAAGAGCGACCGCGTATGCGATATCTGGGTGAATTTCCAGCACAACCCTTGGTTCATCGACGCAATTGATGAAGAACGCCAAGAGGATAAGAACCGCTTACCTGTCGAACAGTATGAGTGGATATGGGAAGGCAAGGTACTGCCAGCATTGGTTGGTTCCGTGTATTTCAACGAAGTATCACTAGCAGTCGAACAGAACCGCATCACACGCGTATCCGTTGACCCACTGAAAGCCGTGCATCAGGTATGGGACTTGGGTATGGCCGACAACACGGCAATTATCCTCGTCCAAACACACCTGAGTGAAGTCCGCATTGTTGGCTATATCGAGAACCGTGGCAAGAACATAGCTTGGTACAACGAGCAAATCAGAGAGTGGGGAAGACAGAACCACGTAACAAGCTGGGGTACTGCATATCTCCCACACGATGGCGCCCATAGAGATATGTCTGGCAACACGCCAGAGCATTACATGAAGGCGTTTGGTTGGAAGACAGCGATCATGCCACCAAGCAACCCAGACGTGGGTATTCGTGCAGCACGCATGATGTTCCCGAACGTATGGATTGACCGTGACTGCGGCAAGCTAATTGAGTGCTTGAAGCGATATCGATACAAAGAAAATCCGGACGGCAGTCTTAGCACTGTAGTCCACGACATATTCTCACACGGTGCAGATGCATTCAGATATCTGGCATTAGAACGAGAAAAACTGACCGACACACAAAAGCAAAAGTACACCGGTCAACCATTGCGCCGTAATCATACGGTCTTTAGATAATCAATAGGAATATAAATAATATGTCACCAGAAAATAATTCACCTACCAGTGAGCCAATTGGGAGCGCAACCCAAGAAAGCCAAGGCGGTAATGTTGGCGGTGCCCTTAGCGAGAATGACTTTATCCGCTATTTCAACGAGAAGCACGGTGCAGCTAAAACAGAAGCACCAGTAGAAAAGGCAACAGAGACGGCAGAAACAAATGCTGACCTAGATGCTGATATCGTTGACATTAGTGAAAGTGATGACGAAGCAACGGAAGCAGACACAGCAGAGCTTGACAGCGATTCTAACGATACCAACGAAAGCGAACCTGATGAAACCGACGTTGACCCAGAACTCACTATTCAGGTAGATGGAAAAGAAGAAAAAGTTAAGCAATCTGAGTTGATCAAACGAGCGCAAAAGGCGACCTCGGCTGATAAGAAGTTTCAAGCTGCTTCTGAAATGCGCAAAGAAGCGGAAGAGATCAAGTCCACTTACACAAGGGACCGAGATACATTGAAAAGCTTGGCAGCACAATATCAGAATTTTATTGAGCAAGCGTACAAGATAGAACCTCCAACGATGGAACTGCTTGACACTAATCCCGCTGAATACATTAGGCAGGAAAAGATGTTCCAAGCAAAACAGCAAGAGATCTATCAAGCTAAACTCCTTCAGGAACAGATTCGTTCACAAGAAGAAACTGAACGTAAGATGGCCTCTGAGAAACATCTCAAAGAACAACAACGTATTGTTTTCGAGAAGTTTCCACAGTGGAAGAATCCTGAGAAGGCACAACACGACGCAAAACGTATTGAATCATTCTTGGACGCAACAGGATTCAGTAAGGACGAACAAGCAGGGCTGAATGATGCCCGTATGCTTGAAGTCGTGCATAAGGCTGCTTTGTACGATGCAGCTATGAAAGCTAAAGACCAGAAGAAGGCAAAGCCTACAACTGGCAAAACTTTGACATCGGGCGTATCACAAGCTGCTGATCCTCTCTTCCAGAAGAGACAGGCGCAGACACAGAACGCACGTCAAACGAAGGCGCTTCAGGACAACTTTAAACGCGAACAATCAGAAGACGCGTTTATCGAAATGTTCAAGAACAAGATGCGCACTCGTTAAAACCATCAAGCCAATTATAAGGATAAGAAATGGCTAACAACATCGTCACATCATACGACGCAAAGATTCACAACCGTGAAGACTTGGGCGATACAATTTGGAACATCGCTCCACACGACACATTCCTCTTGGACAATGCCAAGAAGACTTCAGCAAGTAACAACTTGCATGAATGGCTGCACGACTCACTGCCAACACCATCACTGACTAACGCAGTCGTTGAAGGTACAGACGCAGTAACCCAAGCACAGACAGCAGTTTCACGTATCGGTAACTATACACAGAACCTGCAAAAAGTATTCGCAGTATCAGATGGTCAAAAGGCTTCCGACGAAGCTGGTCTGACAGAACTGGCACGTTTGACATACAACAACCAGAAGGCAATCAAGCTGGATGCAGAAGCTACATTGCTGGAACGTACATCAGGCGCAGTAGGCGACACAAGCACAGCACGCACAATGAAGGGCGTTGCAGGCTTTATCGTCACTAACGCACTGTGCGGTACAGGTGGTTCCGTTGTTGCAGGCTCAGGCGCATCAACATTCACAAACCCAACAGTGACAGCCGGTACAGCACGTCCACTGACAGAAGCATTGCTTACCCAAGGTATGCAACAGTCTTTCGTTAAGGGCGGCAAGGTCACTACATTGCTCGTCTCCCCACTGGGTAAGATGACAGTGTCAGGCTTCAACGCTCGCGTTGCTAAGATGCAAAACGTGGCTGATGACTCAAAGGTCTACCACACAGCTATCGACGTTTATGATTCAGACTTCGGTCCAATCAGCATCGTTCCAAGCATTGTTCTGGCACAAGTAAGCTCAACAAACGCATACGGTCTCGACCTGACAAAGTTTGCTGTTGCTGAAAAGCAGTCAATCGGCATGGAAAAGCTGGCACGTACTGGTACATACGACAAGTACATGATCAACTGGGAACTGACTCTTGAATCACGCGCTGAAGAAGCAAGCTTCGTCATTCGCGACCTGAGCGGTTATTAATCTCTAGTAGGTTAGTACTATCACAAAGGGGCTTCGGCCCCTTTCACCATTTCTAGCCAACTAAATAACGGGTAAACCTTATAGAAGGGAAGCTCGTAAATGGCGAAAAGAACAAAACAAAGCCCTCCGCAGATTATCGCAGAAGACACAGATCAAGAAGCCGTAAAGCAACAGCTAGAGAACCAACTTAGAACGCTGCTGCCCGGCGTATTGCCAGAACAGGATGACCAACAAGGCATCCACGCATCAGTAGACCTCACAAGCAAAAGCAAGCGTAAGACGGAAGAAGAAGTTCTTGCAGTCGTCAACCAGCTTGAAATGCGCGCGAAAGACCATGTCCGCAACAGGATCATGCACCGCGCAACAAAGACCCTTGAATACTTCTACGCACAGCCAGAAGGCGACTTCAGTGTAAGTGGTGAAGGCCGCTCAGACTTCGTTGATAGCTCAGTTGCGGACACAGTGCGCTGGATCGAAACTGGTTTGGTAGACGCGTTCTGCGGCACTAACGACATTGTTGACTTTGTAGCTCGCAATTCGGCATCAGACCGGGCTGCTGAGATGACTAAGGCAATGGTCAACTACGTATGGCAACAGAACGATGGTTACGAAGTAATGCGTGCATGGATCAATGACGCATTGCTCACACCCGGTGGCGTTATCAAGATCTTCTGGGAACCAGACGGCGAGACTAAGACTGAGTTGTATGAAGGCGTCTCAGACCTAGAGTATGCGGCAATCGCTCTCTCCGCAGAGATGGGTGAATGCATCATTGTTTCCCACGACACATACCCAAATCCACAGCTTGAACAGTTGACCATGTTGCAACATGGCTTGGCTCTAGCAGGTGCGAACGCTTCCGGTATTCAGTCAGCACCAGTAGCGCCACAAGTGCAGCAACAAGCGCAAGCTGGCGTCGATCCAATGCAGGTAGCGCAGCAGACACAGATTGATCCACAACTGCCTGCGATCACGCAAACACTGCATGACGTCAAGATTGCCATTCTGCCCGACCCAAAGCGAGGCAGCATCAAGATCATTAACGTGCCATTGGACGAGTTCTACGTCGATCCATCAGCACGTCGCATCAAAGACGCAAAGTATGCAGCGCACGTCTCTAAGAAGACCATCTCAGAGCTTCGTGCAATGGGCTTCGATGATGACAAGCTAGACGATCTAAACAGCACTGAAGACAACCCAGAGCTAACGGAACTGTATCTGGCACGTAACCGTATGGATCAAGCCAACGCATTCGACTTTGCTGTTGGTACTTACGACGAGTCATTGCGTGAAGTAGAAGTAGTAGAGGCTTATCTCTTGATGGACTATGACGGAGACGGCTTTGCAGAGTGGCGCAAGATTGTTAAGGCAGGCAACACAATCCTTCTTAACGAACCATGCGACGGTAATCCATTCTGCGTAATGGTCAGCGTGCCTATTAGCCACACACTGTTTGGCTTGTCAGTGGGTGAGTTGGCAATGAACGTGCAGAAGCAGAACACAAACTTGGTCCGCTCACTGATCGACAACGTCAGCTTTGGTGCTAACGCTGCTATCTGGTTTGACGAGAACAAAGTGGATATGACCTTTGTGCAAGACGTTGGCCCCGGTTCAATGGTGCCAGTAGACGGCGACGGTAACGAGTCAATTGGCGTGGTTCCAAGCAGCAGCGGTGACATTGCAGCAGTAGTGCAGTTGCTTGAGATGTTCGACACGATCAAGCAAGAACGTACAGGCGTCCAAAAGCTAACACGCGGTAACGATGCGGACGTTGTCAACGAGACTGCCACCGGCTACATGCAGATGACAGACCGTGCAGAGGAACGAGAGAAGCTAGTTGCTCGCCACTTTGCAGAGACAGGTGTTAAGCCTGCTGTGTTGCGTATCAAGCAGTTGCTTGCAGAGCATCCAGACCAAAAGCTGGAAATCCGCTTGAACGGTCAAACAATGGAAGCAGACCCACTCGACGCACGCGCAAACATCGACCTTATCCCTCAAGTTGGTTTGGGAACAGGCGACAAGGGCCGTACATTGGCTTCATTGCAGCAAGTTATGGCACTGCAGATGCAAGCCATGCAGATGCATACTGGAATGGTCGATTTGAACCTGATCTACAACACTGCTGAACGCATTGTTAAGGCTTTGGGTGTTTCCAACGTGGGCGAGTTCGTACACAAACCACCTTCACCAATGCCACAAGTACCACCTCCACACGTATCGCCAGATATGCAGATGCAGATGCAATTGGAGACCGTAAAGGCACAAGCTAACCAACAGCAACAAGAGCGTCAAGCTCAGTTGGATGCAATGCGTATTCAAGCGCAAGCAAAGACAGATAACGAGCAGCGTCACATGGACTTCCAGTACAAGATGCAATTGCTTGAGAAGCAGAAAGAGATTGAGCAGTTGAAGGCAATTCTGGCTATCTCTGCGCAACGTGAACAAGCAGCATTCCAAGCTGGTGTAAGCCCAGAAGCAGAGCAAGCAATGTTTAACGAGACATTCTCATCCACTGAAGAAGCGTACAAGTCTGCGCTTACTGGCATCAACATGCACATGAGTGGCGAGATGGACGATCTCATTAACACTATTGCGCAAGCTCCAGACCCAACAGAGCCAGATGTAGGCCCACAACAATAAGGAATAAGAATGTCAAATGTTAATTTTGCCCCTGACGGCATCCTAGACACAGCAATTTACACTGGCGAGGAAGCTCGCCAATTGCTTAACAACCCAACTCTGCTTAAGGCGCTTGACGAGATTGAGCAGACAGCAACAAACGAGATGGTTGAAGCTCTTAACCCAGATGTACGCGAACAGAAGTGGCATTTGACCCGCGCAGTACGTGAGTTGAAGAAGAAGTTGCTTGCTATTCAAAACGCAGGCACAGCAGCAGAAACAATCAAGAGCAAGCGAGCAAAGAATGGACAGAAGTAAAACTGATATTGCAGTCACTAAGGACGTATCAGGTTATACCCTGTTCGTAAAGCAAGAGACAGACGTTACCAAAGAGCTTGAGGAAGCAAAAGCTATCCGCGCAGAGATTGGTGGACAGAACACATACGGCAAAAGCCTGCGTCACCTTGCACATTTTCCTCCATCAGCGATTACGGCTTATCTGCACGCCTACAACGTCACAGTTGCAGAGTTTGAAGCGGACAAGCGTCTTCATGTTATGCGCATGATGGCAGACCCAAACCTGCAAGCCTTTGTGATCAACCCATACTTCACAAAGAAGTAAGCGTGGATAACAAGATGCAAGAGTACACGGAGATTAACGAGCACGTGATCGAGTTCGTTACTCCGGATGGTGTTCATGTATTGGCCGACACACGTATCTCGTTGGAAGGTATCAAAGCCTTACGCGCATCGCTGAAAGCCAAGCGCGAAAAGTACGGAAAAGCTATCAAAACAAAACAATAATAAGAAGGTGAGTAATGAGTTTCGACTTTGACTCCTACGACAATCTGCAAGCAGTAGTCGCCAAATTCCTGCAACGTAACAACTTGGGGGATGAGATTCCGCTGTTCATCAAAATGGCGGAAGACAAGCTTAAGAACGTGCTGCTGAAGTTTCCGCAGCAGTTCGCACAGCCATACTCAATCGTGCCATCCGCGGGAACAACATTCATCGCATTGCCATCAGACTGCTCGCTGATCTCTAAGCTTGAGTACAAGGGCAAGCAGATGAAGTTTATCCCGCCCGAGCAAGCAAGCAGCACAAGCAACACATTTGAGAGCGGCAACTATACACTGGTAGATAACGGCATTCTGTTGCAGACAGCAGTTGATGGACAAAGCACGCTGACTATCTACTATTACTCAAAGCTGCAAAACCTCAGCGACTTCAACGAGAGCAATTGGCTTCTCGAAGATTATCCAACGATCTACCTGTATGCAACGCTTATGGAAGCGGCTTTGTACATGATGGATGACGATGCAGCGCAGAAGTGGAATATGGCATTACAAGGTGCGGTTAGCGATGCAGTGACAAGCATTCACAAAGCACGCATTCCACGCGGTTCAATGCTGCGTCGTAGACTGGTGTAAGAGATATGGCAAAAGAACAACAATTAGACCCGCAAAAGCTGGTTGGTTTTGCTCCTGACCTAGACCCGGCTACACCCGGCATCTTCCGCACTTGCAACAACATCATTCCAACAGCACAAGGCTTCAAGTCCGCTGCTAGTCCCGTTAGCTCCAACATGGCTGCGCTTCCCGCTCCTGTAGTTGGTAGCGCACTGATCGCACGCTTGAACGGCACCGATCGCCAGTTTGCAGGCACAGCGTCAAAGCTCTACGAGAACCAGAACGGTACATGGGTGGACGTTAGCCGCTCTAGCAGCTACGCGCTCGGTTCCACAGCACAGTGGCGCTTTACTGCGTTCGGCAACATGTCTTTGGCTGTGAACGGAACAAACCTAATGCAAGCGGCGCTTGACGGCGCCTTTGCTGACATTGCGAACTCTCCAACAGGTCAGATCGTATTCGTTGCCAACTACCAAGTGTTCGTCTGCAATACAACCGCAGCACCGGGTGGACAATTCGGCCCGCACTACTGGCACTGCTCAGGCGTAGGCGACCATACGCAATGGGACTACACGAACCAGCAAACGCTTTGCGCCTACGCTCCTTTGGGCGACACGGCCGGCGGTATTACAGCAGGTACGGCATTAGGTCCAAACGCAATCCTGTTCAAGACTAACTCCATGTACGTTGGAACGCTGCAAGGCTATCCAACAGGTTGGGGCTTTGAAGCAATCAGCAAGCAAGTAGGCGCATTGTGTCAAGAAGCGGTAGTCAATACCGGTTCCGCATTGTTCTTTATTGGCTCTGACGACTTCTACGCATATCAGAACAATAGCCTGCCACAACCAATTGGCGGCAATGTGCGTCGTTGGTTCTTCAACACAATCAGTCCAGCGTACAAGAACAAAATCAGCAGCTATTACGATCAAGATCAGCAAGTTATCTATTGGGCGTTTGTATCTAACAACTCCGCAAATGGTGCTTTCGACTCCTGCATCACATATAACTGGAAGACGGGCACTTGGGGCGTAATGAACCTGAACATGCAAGGGTTCATGCAGATTCTGAACGGTCAGATCACGTTCAACAGTATCGGTAATCAGTGGGTTACATACGACGCGTTGCCAGCTATTAGCTATGACTCGTCATTCTGGATCAACTTCCGCATTACACCGGGTTACTTCGACAATACGAACACCCTGTATGCATTAGCTGGTGCCTCAAAGGGCGCGACCATCTCTACGAATACATTTGGCGATACGCGTTACTACTCCACGCTGAAGCAGTTCTTCCTAATGAGCAAGCAGCAACCCGCATCTGGCACGGCTGTATGGAAGGGCGTAACGGCAGCAGGTACAAGCGATCCGTCATCAATTGCGACCGCTAAGACTGGCGCATTTGTACCCGCAGACTCCCGTATCGACGTGGATCAAAACGCACGTTGGCACGGCTTAGACCTAACACTTACTGGCGACTTCGAGATCATGGAGTGGTTCGTAACGCTGTCAACAACAGGGAAGAACTAATGGCACGCATCGGAAAGATAGTTCTCCCTACGAAGACAACCAACGTAGACGGCGAGACAGTAACTTACGCAGATACGGGACAGCTTGAAAACATCTTGAACAAGATCGTTGCGCAGCTTGATTCATTGTCAGGTGGTCAGATGGCAGCAAAGTACTCCGCTGCTTCTGCTCCACCAACTGGCACTGGTAAGACAATCACGACCAATCCAACGGGTCAGGTGTTTGGTATTACGTGGGACGTGGGCGATTTCATTCCAGCAAAGACGCCTACTGTGACCACTGCAAACGGGCACACGTATGTCTTGCAGGGTTGGGTTTGTACTGTGGGTGGCAACGCAGGTACTTCGACTCCACCAACGTTTCAAGCGTGCTACAGCGTAGTGGGGCCGTTCTAATCCTCATCTGCAATAAATAACAAGAACAACAAGGATAGCAATGGCATCTTTACTATCATTACTCAAAGCTTCAGGTCAGCCAACAACGTTGACGGACGACGAGAACGAAGCGCTGCAAGTACAGCAAGAAGCAGCAGCACAACAAACATCTGGCGTTAATGCGCTTATGGGTGTTGATGCTGGCGACACACCAACAGAAGCAGAAGCTGCACCCGCGGACGACGCACAGCCAACTCTGCTGAACGCAATCAAGAAGGGTTCAAGCGACGATCAAGGCAGCGATGCCAATCCAAGCTACGCAACCGACTCACAGAAGGCAGAAGAAGCAGCGTCACAGACCGACACGGCAGACGCACCAAGCGCTTCGGACGACAGCACTAGCACAGCTACTAGCGACGCAAACCAAAGCAATGGCGCGTCTTCTAGTGACGCTGGTAGTGCTTCCGCTGATGGTTCAAGCTCCGACGGCTTTGGCACAAAGCTTATCAACTTTCTGAAGAAAGACTTCAACCGAGCAATGTCCGATCCAAACTTGTTCCAGTCCATGATGGCAGCGGGAGCAGGCACATTGGCACACGCCAATTACGGCACAAGCGGTGCATCAGCGCTTGGTCAAGGTATGCAAGAAGGACAGAAGTACTACCAAGCCCGTTTGCAACAGCAGATTGCGAATAACATGGCGCAAGCGCAATACCAACGTCAAGCAGCAAAAGACAAGTCTGAGATTGACGCAAAGGACGAAGAAACACGCGGCAAGAAGATCGCCAACGATCAAACTGGCCTGCGTATGAACGTGTTCGGCCAGATTCAAGCTGGCAAGGTCAGTCCAAAGGACCCACGCGTCGGCGCAGCATTGGCATCAACAGGTATGAAGCCAGACGAGATTACATCTGCGATGCAAGGATGGGCACCTGAGTTGGGGACTCCGCAAGAATACATGGACCCAAAGACCGGCATCCAAATGGTTCAGGACCGCACAAAGACAGGTCAACTCATTGGCCAAGCATATCCGAAAGCTGTTGCTCCTACTTCACTGTCTGCTGGAAATACGCTTGTCAACACACAAGCTCCTGATGCTAGTGGCAATGCTTCTGTTGTTGCGAACGGTGGCGTTCCGTTAGACCAGCAGAAGTCAGCACGCGACGCTAGCGATAAAGCTGCTGATGCAAAGACCACTATGGATATGTCAGGGCAAGCGATTCAAGCATATAACGACCCAGCATACCAGAAGCTTATGAAGGACGGCCTGCTTGGTAAGGCTAAGTCCTATTTGCAGTCCAAGTACAGTATGCAGACTGATCCGCTTGCCATCATCGACGCGCAGATCAACGACCTCAACAAAGCAAAGACGCTTACAACCGTTTTAGGTAGTGGTGTAGGCAAGCTAGATAGACCAGTTCAGCAAGCAGTTATGGAAGGTTCATTAGACGTTCGTTCATTGCCACTTGATCAGAAGTTGCAGATTGCGAACATGATCTACAACCAATCCAAGGACTCATACGAGCGCAACTCCCGCACTGCTGCTTGGGATAGCCAGGTTGTTGGAAACTCCGTAAGCAAAGACATGAAGCTGAACGACGGTACTGTGATTCCCGGTGGTTCTACTCGTGAGAACTACATCATGGGTACACAGAAGGGTAACGCGCTTGGTCTACCAGAAGCAAAGAAGCAAGCCAATGCACCAGTATTCAATAAGTCTGACTTGCAAGCAGAAATGAAGCGTCGAGGTTTAATTAAATGAGCATGACACCAGATATTAGCCAACTCAGCGACGCACAACTGCAATCGCTGTATAGTCAGGCAAACGACTCAAGCGATGGGACAGCACCTGCTGTCTTGTCGCCAGTCCAAGCCATTCAGCAGATAGAGAGCAGTGGTGCATCGGACAAGGCTGCGGTTTCAAACCCAGCATCATCAGCCGCTGGCTCAATGCAGGTGTTATCTGGTACTCGTCGCGATCCCGGCTATGGTGTCAAGCCATCAGACGGCAGCCGCGAGGACGATGCTCGTGTCGGTCGCGACTACTACTCAGCGCTTCAGAAGAAGTACGGTGATGACCAAACAGCAGCGCTCGCATATAGCTGGGGTCCTGGCAACGTTGATAAGTGGGTCAAGAACGGCGGTGATCTGTCCAAGATTCCAGACGAACAGCTTAAGTACGTCAACAAGTTCCAATCATTGACTGGACTTGGTAACGACACAGCTACGGACGACACTGCAACTTCTGACAAAGCACCCGGCACAGTCGGAACAACCACTAACCCAATCCTGATGGGCGCACGTGATGCCATTGAGAGCAAAGTGCAACCTATCGTTGGCTGGATTCACAAGGCAGCAGAGGCACACCCCTTTATCAGCAAGCTGATTGACATGGTGCCAGAACCAGACTTTGGCGATGGCCCACGTACTGGAACTGCCGCGCAGAATTCTGCACAAGGGTTGAAAGACCTGGCTTCCACAAAAGCTACTGCTGAAGCCGCTTACAACAAGGCAGACCACAACTGGGTTGATTCCACTGGTCGCATTGCATCGGACTTAACGGGTTCCGTAGCGCTCACACCAATGACAGGTGGCGGACTGGGTAGCACAGTTGTTCAAACTGCCGCGCAAGGATTTTTAAGCGACCCTGATCATCCTTTCGAGGGTGCTGGTTGGGGTACTGCTGGTGGAGTCGCCGGGCACGTTGCCGGTACTGTTCTGAAGCCTCTAGTAAAGGCATACGCACGTACAGGTAGCAAGCTTGCTGGTGTTGATGCAACGGCAGCAGACGCAGGCAAAGCAACGGGCGCAGCATTCTCACCTGCTGAACAAGGCATGGCTTCAAAAGTCGCTGACGACATTAACGCGAACGGTGCCAACGCTTCCGACGTTGCAAACGATCTGGCAGCAAACGCAGACAGCAACGTTCCCGGCTATAAGCGTACAGCAGCGGAAGCTACAAACAACCCAACTGTTCAAGCCGCGCAGCAAGGATTGGACAAGAGCGAGAACAACGCTGGACTGGCAGCAAGAGCGCAGGCAAACGCAGAAGCCAATACAACGCACCTACAAGGTCAAGCTACGACTGACGCACAGTTGCAAGCGATGAGAGACGCTTTCGAGCACGGACAAGAAAGACTAGCTGCGCAAGGGAATGCAGAAGTAGGGCCGGTAACAGCAGCGCAAAGCGAGTCAGTGTTCGATACACCCGCAATGCAGAAGAACTTGGGCCGTGCTAACACAATGGCACTGAACGATGGTGAATCCGCAATCCAGCGTGCGTTTGATGCGCCTAACGACGATCTAGTCGCAGGATGGCATGGCCTTTCAGGTAATGCGGAAAAGACGGCTGCGCTTGAACGTGAACGCAACCTCGTTACTTCACCGATGTACGAAAACGTGCTCGGTGCAGCGAAGCCACTGCCAGTTCAAGGTCAACTAGCAGATTTGCTTGACCGTCCTGTTATGCAAAGGGCGTTGAAGGAAGTCGAGACATACAAGCTGAACGCTGGTGATAAGACTCCTGTTATCAACAACGGCGCTATTGCTCCGCAAGACTTGAACATTGCGAAGATGCATTTGGACAGCTACATCCAGCGTATGAACAATCCAATGGATGCAGCATCAGCGGACAAGTGGCAACAAGGCGCATTCCTAGATGTACGCAAGCAGATTAACAACCTGCTTGAGAACAAAGTCAAGGGCTTTGCAGACGTCAACAAGGAGTTCGCACGTCGCTCCGAGCAAATCGCAGAAAGCCACTTTTTGACGGACCCAAACATGGTTAACGCGCTAGGTAAGTTGAACGTCGGCAAGCTCGACGCGTTGGTTAAGGCAATACAAGCGGGCAAAGCCAATAACAATCCAATGGATGCAGCCAAGTCAATTTCGCACGGAAAGTTAGCACAACTTGAGAAGCTTCGTGATGACGCTGTTGTGTCATTGAGCCGCAAAAGCGCTGAAGGTTTGCGTGGCGATTCCTACAACTACTTGCGTCAAGCAGCAGAGAAAGACCCAGAAGCAGCGGCACAGATGCGTCAACACTTGGAAGACAACTCTTTGTCCTACAAGATGTTCTACGCAGACAACGAAGCAGGCACGCAAAAGATCGCACATCAAGAGAACTTCAACAACCTAGTTAAGAAGTTTGATACCCGACCAGACGGCAATGTTGCGTGGAATGACCTGAAAAACATTCACGCTAACAGCAACGACTTCTCGGCGGACCACATGACGCGTATGAGCGACGTGCGCGAAAACTTGCGCCGTTATGCAACACGTACAGAGCAAGTAACCGGCAGCAATACTGCGTCAAACTTTGCAAAGCGCGAAGGCTTCGACAAGCTCGTAAATGCTGAACGTGGCAAGGGCATTGGTAACTATTTGATGACCGAGGAAGGTCAACGTATGGCCCGTGTAGGTATTGATGCTGCTGCGGGTCTTGCAGGTATTCACTTCGGCGGGCTACCCGGCATCTTAGCTGGTTACGTATCCGACAAGGCCGTATCAAAGCTTGCGCCAGTAATCGGTAAGAGCCTTGGCGGTGAGACACAAGAAATACTCGCTCAGAAGACAGCAGCAAACCGCCAAGCTATCGAACAACTGTTGCTTGATCCAAAGCGTCTGTCTCATGCACTAACAGCAATGGAAAAGGCGGGCGCAGATAAGAAGGTAATCAACGATAACCTGATAAGTAAGATGAAGTCTACCAAGGCAACAACTGGTTTGCTTGGCGCAATTATCGCAAGTCAGCTTACACACACGGACGAGGATAAGCGCAAGTAATTCGCTGCAATCCCAAAGAACAATAACAACAAGGGAACAAGATGTCGATTTTCCTATTAAAAAGAAAAGCCTTAGGCCATGTGCCTTGTGGCTCAAGCCCAAGCAGCGGTGGTAGTTCAACTACCACACAGGAGTTGCCCGGCTATGCACAGCCAACTGCTCAGGACATTCTCACAAAGAGTACCGACCTAGCTAACTCTGGCGTACCACAATATACTGGTCAAACATACGCGCAAGCGAATGATACTCAAACCAACGCTATTCAGGGGATGACCAATCTCGCGAATAGCGGTGGTGTGGGTGGTCAAGTTAGCGGCTCAGTTGCCAACACTGCTAATAACGGTGGCAACAACTACGGCACCGTTCAAGCAACGCAAGCAACAGCAGCACAAAACCCATATGCGACTGCGGTCAATCCGTACACACAGCAAATGGTGAACGCTGCTAACCAGCAGACTACTCAAGCGTTCAATCAGAACGCGATGAATATCAATTCGCAGTTTACGAACAGCGGTGCTTTCGGTGGTAGTGCTTACCAGAATGCAGCGAACAACGCGAACACAACACTTGCAAACGCGTTGGCTAATAACTCAGCCAACATGTATGGCAATGCGTATAACCAAGCAGTGTCAGCAGCTAGCAGCAACGCAGCATTGGCAACCCAAGCGAGCTTGGCGAACCAGTCCGCAAACCTGCAAGCGGATAGCTTGAACAGTAGCAACTACAACACTGCTCAAGGTCGTGCGCTTACTGCTGCGTCATTGGCTCCAACATTGGATGCGAATACGCTGTCACAGCTTAACGCTGCATACACAGGCGGTACGGCTCTGCAAACAAACGATCAGAACGCGCTTAACGCCCAGTACCAACAATGGTATCAGGCTGCTATGGCACCGTATGAAAACTTGGGTGTTGAAGAGTCAGGGTTGAGTGCAGCATTGGGTAACGGTGCGCAAGGCGTAACAAATTCAACACAATCAGCAAGCCCGTTTGCGGTTACTTCAGGTTTAACACAGTCTGGCGTAGGCCTGCTTGGTTCATTGGCACAAGGAGGATACCTGTAATGTCAGTTCCACAATCAATTACGGCACTAAGCCAAACGCTTGCAAGTAATAGCCCGCCCGGTAACGAGCCAATCGGCAATAACTTGGCTTTGTATCTGCAAGCAGGCTTTGGATTCATTGCACAGCTTCGCGATGGCACAGCGCTTAACATGACGAAAGCGCTGTCAATGAATAACTACCAAATCAATAACGTTGCAGCAGGTACGGCAGCTAATGATGCGGTCAACCTGAACCAGCTTAAGACATACGAGCCAATCGGCACGATCAAGATGTGGTGGGGTACAGCTACTAATGCGGCTGTACAAGCTGCATGGGGTACAAACTGGGCGCTATGTAATGGTGCTAACGGTACACCAAACTTCCTTGACCGTATGCCTATCGCAGCAGGCGGTAGCTATGCGACAGGTTCAGCAGGTGGCACAACCACTTACGCGCTGTCAGTAGCGAACATGCCCGCTCACTCACATTATGTGAATGACCCCGGCCATGCTCACGGTGTTTATGACCCACAGCACGCTCACGGTGTTTCCGATCCCGGCCATGCTCACGGCATGCCAAACGGCGGTGTTGGTCAAGCAGGTAGCGATAACGGTGGTGTTACCGCTGCATCAGGTCCTAATGGATATGGTTCACGCGGTGCGCAAAGCACTTACGGAAGTGGCACAGGCATTGGCATCTATGGTGCAGGTACAGGTATCGGCATTTACGGTTCCGGTACAGGCATCTGGTTGAATAACACCGGCTCAGGCGCTGCGTTTACAGTCATCCCGCCATATATCGGCGTTTGCTTCGTAATGAAGATCGCGAACTAAGGAGACGATATGGGTTCAGCAGTTAATTCGGCCGGTAACGCAATCGGTAGCGTCTTTCACGGCGCTGACGAGTTGCTATCGCCGGTAACAAAGACTCTGGGCGGGATTGATAAAAAGATCAATCCGCTTCGCAGAATCGGCTTCATCGACAACACGATGGACACCATCGAATCTCACCCAGCGGAAGCAGCGGCAATTGCCGCTGCTGCATACTTCACTGGCGGTGCAGCTCTTGGTGCAATGGGCGGACTTGGAGCAACAGCAGGAGCAACCGCTGGCGCGACCGGCGCACTTACAGCAGAAGCAGGTACTGCCGCAGCTATTGGCGCTGGTGCTGCTGACGTTGGTACAGCAGCAGGGCTTGGTTCTGGTTTGCTCGCAGGTACAGCAGGAACGGAATTGGGCGTTGGTGGACTGGCAGCAGCAACAGCGGGTTCAACAGTTGGCGCAACAGGCGGATTAGGCGCTGGTCTCGCTAGTATGGGAGCAGGTGCAGCAGGCGCGTCAATGGCAGCCCCTGGCTTCACTGGTGTTGGTAATGCAATTGGTGGTGCATTGGGCCAAGGTGCAGGCACAGTCGGTACTGGCTTTCAAGGTGCTATGAATGGCGCAGCGCTATACGGCGACTCCGGTTTGACAGGCACGGTCGGTCTTGGCTCTACAGGACTCAACAGCGCAATGGCCGGTGACATGGGTAGTTCGCTGGGCGCATTCAATTCCACATTGGGCGGTCTCGCTCCAATGGGTACGGACGCTTCAGGCGCTTTGGGTGGTGGTTTGTCCGGTGCTGTGGATGGTGGTGCAGGTATTGGTTACGGTACAGGCGCAACTAGCACGATGGGCGGGTGGGCGAATAGTCCATTGCTCGGTAAGGCTATGACCGTCGCAAATTATGGTGCGAAAGCGTCAGCCGCAAGTTCAGCAGGGCAAGGGGGTCAGCAACAAACCCCAGTGGCAAGAGCGCCAGCGGCAAGACGCGCTGGCGGTACTGCTGCTGGTTACGTTCCTGCTCCAATGGCGTCAGTGGGCACACCTGCTGCGTCATTTATGCCTATGCCCACAATGGGAGCAGCACTGCCTACTTCGACAAGCAGCTACCAGACACTGCTTAGTAATATGCTTGCAAATGAGCAGAAGTCACCAATGGCCGGACTATCCAGCGGGTTCATGCCCGGTAATGGCGGTTCAATGAATCCCGGCTTTCTGCTGCCCGGCATGTATTGAAGATTGTAAAATTTTCAGCTGTATAAAAACAACGCGATAACTCGTTGATCTAGAACCACCTTTTTCGATTTTCGAAAAGGTGGTTTTATTCATTGTGGTCGGCCATACGTATTGGCATGATGCGTCTCTCTTAACGACGAAGGAGAAACGCAGAAATGAGCAACGAACTTAGATGGCGGTGTCTTCCCGCAGAACGCAAGAATGGCGTGAGTATGTGGGAGTGTAAATCGGTTTTACGACCGGACGACATTGCGAAGATCACCGCATTCCGGCTATACGCTCAAGAAGTGTTCGATTGGTTCTCGGAACGATACCCAAAGAAGCGACGCTTGCCGATGTTCACTAGAGAAGAATCGAAGCTGTACACCTTCGACTTCAAGCGGCAGCAGTATCAACCTAGCGACTATATCCACGTCTACCACATTCTTCTCGACGTAAAGGGCGACGCGGACAATATCGACTTCAGATTCAAATTTGCGCCAGACGGCTATGAAACTATCGGGGAGAAGCAATGTTGAGCGAACGACTTACCCGCGTCAGAAGCGGGAACGGGCACGAATACACGGCGTTCTTCTCCGGTCAAGGCGCACGGACGAACACGTATGCGCTCTTGCGCGAACTGCGGCAATGGTGGAAAGACTGTGTCGATAAGACTGATGAAGCCGGTAGCGTTGAGATTTACGGCAATACAGACGTAACTCCCGCTGACTACCGTATTTTCGTGAAGCTCACGAAAGACAGTAACGTCGTTCTGTTTAAACTGCGCTTCGACCCGAAGGATTAGTTCGGTTTGCTGCTCGCGTAGCTACCATCTTCACAAACTGTGCAGGCTTCCTTTTCCATTTGGATTGAGATGCGCTCATTTTGTCGCGCGAGGTTTCGCTATGTGTTCGGCCAGTGTTCGCTGTCAATGCTGCCTGACGTGTCTTCTGTGAGATTGTGCGCGGATTAAGCTTATTGCTAGTCCGCGCATTCTCTTGCACCGTACAGCAGTAGATATTTCCCAGTTCGTAAGCTCCCTTATCGCCATAGCGTGCCATGACGTAGTTGTATTTCTCGCGTCCGCGCTCGTGATAATGACCGGTGGATTGCCACCAGTCCCACCATTGCTCGAAAGTAAGCTTGAATTCAACGTTGCGTCTTTTCGCGTGACCTTTCTGGCTGTTATATGCGATCCGGTCTTTCTTTGTAATTGTCATTATCGACCCTTTATTATTTTTGTTATGGGTCGATAATGCCTAGCGCCGTGCAGAATGTCAAAATTCAGGCTACACTTGATGCCTTGCCATATTCATGCTATCAGATGGCTTGGGCTGCATGTAGCACGCGGAAAGCGCAAGGTACACAGCGCTTTTGCACAGGCGGGACGCTGTGCAAGTGGTGCAACAGCAGTGCAAATGAGGCGAGGAATCGTCTGGAAATCGTAGCTTCGACCTTCAGCTAGGGTCGGCTAAGTTCTTGAAAATTAAGGTAAAAGTAGGCCAGAGTGTCACTGCATATCACTTCAGAGTGCATCAACTGCGACGTCTGCGAGCCCGAGTGCCCGAACGACGCCATTTCGATGGGTCCGGAAATCTACGTGATCGACCCGAACAAATGCACGGAATGCGTCGGCCATTTCGACGAGCCGCAGTGCCAGCAAGTCTGCCCTGTGGAATGCATTCCGCGCGATCCGGCGCACGTCGAATCGCCGGAACAGCTCATGGCCAAGTACCACGCGCTGATGGCCGCCAAGGGCCGTTCCTAAGCGACGATTTCCGTCAGCGCCGCGACGAGCGCATCGCATTCGGCAGGCGTGCCGATGGAAATGCGCAGATGCTGATCGATGCGCGGCAGCTTGAAGTGGCGCACGAAAATCTCTTTCGCCTTGAGCGCGGCGGCGAGCGTCGCGGCATCGTGCGACGGATGTTTCGCGAAGACGAAATTCGCGGCGGACGGCACGACATCGAATCCCAAAGTCTGTAGCTGCGACGTGAGCTTGTCACGGCTCGCGATAACCTTCGCGCAGGTTTCCTCGAACCACGCCTGATCCTCGTACGACGCGAGCGCCGCGACTTGAGCGAGGCGATCGAGCGGATACGAGTTGAAACTGTCCTTCACGCGCGTGAGCGCTTCGATCAGCGCCGGATCGCCGAACGCAAAGCCGACGCGCATGCCCGCGAGCGAACGCGCTTTCGACGTCGTCTGCACGACGAGCAGGTTCGGATACGCATCGATCAGATTCACGGCCGATTCCGCGCCGAAATCCACATACGCTTCATCGACGATGACGGGCGCATCCGGATTCGCCTTCAGCAGCACTTCGATTTCCGAAAGCGGCAGGGCGCGGCCCGTCGGCGCATTCGGATTCGGAAGCAGCACGCCGCCGCACGGCGCGCGGTAATCGTCGACATCGATCGCGAAATCGGCGTTCAGCGGCATCGTTTCGTATTCGACGCCGTAAAGCTGCGCGTAGACCGGATAGAAGCTGTACGTGATATCGGGAAAGCGGATCGGCCGGTCGTGCTTGAGCAGTGCCTGAAACGCGTGCGCGAGCACTTCATCGGAGCCATTGCCGGCGAACACTTGCTCGATGCGCAGCCCGTGATGCTTCGCGACGGCCTCGCGCAACGCGCGCGCGGTCGGATCGGGATACTTGCGCAGCGACGCGCCGTCCTCGCCGAGTTCGCGGCGGATCGCCTCGAGAACGCGCGGCGACGGCGGATACGGGTTCTCGTTGGTGTTGAGCTTGACGGGATGCGCCAGCGCGGGTTGCTCGCCCGGCACATACGGTGTCAGACGATGGACGATATCGCTCCAGAAACGGCTCACGGTCGGCTCCAAATCAAGAATTGCGGTGCAGGTTCATCATCGCACGCTCGGTTTCGCCGGCGACGACGAACGGCATCACGGCGAGCGCGCGCTCGATCGACTGATCGATCACGTCCTGTTCCTCGCGGCGCGGCGGCTTGAGGACGAAGTTGGCGACGTCGGGTTTCGCGCCCGCCCGCGCGCCTTCGGGAATCAGATCGCGCGGATGCCCGATGCCGATACGCAGCCGCCAGTACTGCTGCGACGACAGATGCGCGGAAATGTCCTTCAGCCCGTTGTGCCCGCCGCTGCCGCCGCCGAGCTTCATCTTGACGGTGCCGGGCGGCAGATCGAGTTCGTCATGCGCGACCAGAATTTCATCGGGGAGAATTTTGAAGAACTGCGCAAGCGCGACAACCGATTGCCCCGAACGATTCATGAACGTCTGCGGTTCGAGCAGATGCACTTCGTGGCCGTGCAGACGTCCCTTGCCGTAGAAACCGTGAAAGCGGCGCTCGTCGCGCAGCGTCGCGCCTGCATCGCGTGCGAACTGGTCGACGAACCAGAAGCCCGCGTTGTGCCGCGTCGCGGTGTATTCGGCGCCCGGATTGCCCAGGCCGACGATCAATTTGATCATGTCGAATCTTGTAGAACGAAAAAAAACCCGCCGGGGCTTGCGCGCCGGCGGGTCACGTCGACCGTCCTTGCGAACGGATCGAGAGGATAGCGGTGTTCCGCGTGCTTACTCGGCTGCCGGCTTTTCGCCTTCAGCGGGTTCACCAGCCTCTTCCGACACGACGGCAGCCGGAATGGTCGCCGAAGCCACCACCGGATTTTCCGTCTCGACGGAGATCGTCAGGCTCACGCCCTTCGGCAGCGGGATGTCCTTCGCGTGCATCGTCTGGCCGGCTTCGATCTTCGCCAGATCGATTTCCAGGAACTCAGGCAGGTCTGCCGGCAGGCATTCCACTTCCAGTTCCGTCACGACGTGCGAGATCACCGCGCCCGACAGCTTCACGGCCGGGTTGGTTTCCTGGTTCATGAAGTGCAGCGGCACCTTGGTGTGCAGCTTCTTCTTCGCGTCGACGCGCTGGAAGTCCACGTGCAGCACGAGCTGCTTGAACGGGTGGTATTGCACGTCGCGCAGCAGAACCTGTTGCGACTTGCCGGCCACTTCCAGATCGAGAATCGACGAGTGGAAAACTTCTTTCTTCAGGGCGTGCCACAGGGCGTTGTGGTCGAGTTCGACCAGTTGAACGTCCGTTTCACCACCGTACACGATACCCGGGGTCTTGCCCGAGTTACGCAGGCGGCGGCTCGCACCCGTACCTTGCTTGCTACGCTCGAAAGCGACGACTTTCATGTTTCACTCCTATATCTGCCCGCGACCAGGCAGGGAAACCGGGATCATCGAAAAGGTGTGATCCCACAACAAGCGACGCGAACCTTCGTCCGTTCGCGCCGATCATGCAAAAACGCGAAGCGTGTGCTTCGCGTTCCTTGCTCAATTCTGTTTAACCTTCGGCGAAGAGCGACATCACCGAGTCGCCGCGCCGGATTCGGGAGAACGTCTCCGCGAGCAGACCCGCGCTCGACAGCGGGCGGATCTTCGGGCACGCGAGCGATTCAGCCGAAAGGGGAATCGTGTCGGTGACGACGAGTTCGTCCAGTTCCGATGCCGTGATACGCGCCGCTGCGCCACCGGAGAGAACCGGGTGCGTCGCGTAGGCGAAAACCTGTTTCGCGCCACGGTCCTTCAACACTTGCGCGGCCTTGCACAGCGTGCCGGCGGTATCGACCATGTCGTCCATGATCACGCAGGTGCGGCCTTCCACTTCACCGATGACGTTCATCACCTCGGCGACATTCGCCTTCGGACGGCGCTTGTCGATGATCGCGAGGTCCGTGTTCAACTGCTTGGCGAGCGCGCGCGCGCGCACCACGCCGCCGACGTCCGGCGACACGACCAGCAGATGGTCATGGTTCTGCTTGCGCAGATCGCCGAGCAGAACGGGCGTCGCGTAGATGTTGTCGACGGGGATGTCGAAGAAACCTTGAATCTGGTCGGCGTGAAGGTCCATGGTGATCACGCGATCGACGCCGGCAATTTCCAGCATGTTCGCGACGACCTTCGCCGAGATGGCCACTCGCGCGGAACGCGGACGGCGGTCCTGGCGCGCATAGCCGAAGTAGGGGATGGCTGCGGTGATCCGGCCTGCGGATGCGCGCTTGAGCGCATCGACCATGATCATCAGTTCCATCAGGTTGTCGTTCGTGGGGGCGCAGGTGGACTGCAGAACGAATACGTCTTTGCCCCGAACGTTTTCCTGAATCTCGACCATGATCTCGCCGTCTGAGAAGCGGCTGACCATTGCTTTGCCGAGAGGGATTCCAAGGATTTTGACGACTTCCTGTGCAAGCGCGGGATTGGCGTTGCCAGTAAAAACCATCAGGCCGTCACTGCTCATCGTGCACCTGTCTGCGGCTGGAAAACGAGAGGAAAAACGCGAGAAAAGGAATGGCAGGGGAGGAAGGACTCGAACCCTCGCATGCCGGAATCAAAATCCGGTGCCTTGACCAACTTGGCGACTCCCCTACACAACTCTGAGTCTTGCCGGGAAGTGTAGGACATACCCGACAAAACAAAACCTATGACGCGAAAGCGAAGAGAGGGTGAGAATCCAGACTTGCTGTCACCACGCTCTTCCAGCTTGCCGGCAGTTTGGCTTGCGCCATTTCTGCTTCGGCTCGGCTGGCAAAAGCGGCAAACACGCTCGCTCCAGATCCAGTCATTCGCGCCGGTGCGAGATTGGAAAACCACTCGAGCACCTTTGCAACTTCCGCGTACTTTCCTGCAACTACAGCCTGCATGTCGTTTCGACCGAAGCTGTCTGGCCAGTTTGTGTCTGACCTTTGCTGTGCAAGAAAGTCCATCATTGTGACGACTTTCGAATCCCGTGTCAAGCTTTTTTCGGAGAAAATCGCCGCGGTGGGGACGTGAACATCAGGTGTTACTACGAGGAAGAAACGCTTCGGCAGTTCGACCGCCTTGAGTTCCTCACCCACACCTTCTGCGAAAGCATTTTGCCCGAAGACAAAAACTGGCACGTCCGCGCCGAGTTGCAGGCCGAGATTCTGCAGAATCTCACGCGAAAGATCAACACCCCAGAGACGATTTAACGCTAAAAGAGTTGTCGCCGCGTCGGAACTGCCTCCGCCGAGGCCCGCGCCCATCGGCAGACGCTTGTCGATCTCGATCTCCGCGCCGAACTTCGTGCCCGTGTGCTGCTGAAGCAGGCGCGCGGCCCGCACGACGAGATCGTGATCTTCGGGCACGCCCGGCACGTCCGTCTTGCGCGTGATGACGCCGTCGTCGCGTCGCCTGAAGTGCAGACGGTCGCCCCAGTCGAGCAACTGAAAGACCGTTTGCAGCGAGTGATAGCCATCCGGACGGCGGCCCGTGATGTGCAGGAAAAGGTTCAGCTTCGCGGGCGCGAGGCAGTCACGGAGCGAATCGGTCGATGAGGACATGCGTGATGCTTTGAAACAATGCGGCAAGGTTATTGATCGAGCACGAGCTTGATGTCGAGCGGCGGTTCGTTGCGCGAAAGATTCACGCGCTTCACGCCGGTTGCGGGTGCGTCGGCATAGGCCAGATAGTCGATCGTCCATCCGTCCTGTCTGATTTCCTTCGGACGGCCGTTGTTCGCTTCGGGATCGAGCGTGGTCTGCGCGCGCGAACTCGGCGCCGCCGACGGTTGCAGCCAGTAGCGCAAGCCTTCCACCGGCAAGGCGAAACCGAGCGTGTTCTGCATCAACTGGGAGACGTTGTCGGCGCTCACCGGCTGCCGGTTGGGCAACTCGAGCGTGGCGAGCGACGGCGACGACGTCACGATCGCCATCGTCTGGCCGAGCGGGTTGCGCAATTGCAGCGTGACTGTGTCGCCCGTCTCCTGCCAGTCGAAATTGCCGTAGGCGTTGCGCTGCGTGCCGTTCTGGTCGTTGTACTGCACGGCGAAGCGCCCGTGGTACATGCGGCTCGTCTGCGTCGCGAGCGACGTGGAGGCGTCTGTCGTCGTGGGAACGCGCGGCTGGACCGCGCAACCGGACATCACCAGCGCGGCGGCCGCCGCAAAGCCGAGCGCGCCGCGTCGAAACGATGCGCCGGCGAAAAAATCGAATGCCATCAAAGGTCGTTTACCTGGAGTCGTTTCAGCGTTTTGACGAGCGTGTCGTTGTCGGGTTCGAGCTTTTGCGCTTGCCGCCACGTGGCGCGCGCCTGATCCTGCTGCCCGGACTTCCATTGGACTTCGCCCAGATGCGCGCCGATTTCGGCATTCGGCTGAAGGTTATAGGCGTTCTTGAGAATCTTCTCCGCTTCGGCGGCGTTCCCCTGACGGAAGCGCGCCCAGCCGAGGCTGTCCATGATGAACGCGTCGTTCGGCGCGAGCGAGACCGCCTTTTCGATCAGTTTCACCGCTTCGTCGAGCCGCTGATTGCGGTCGACGAGCGAATAACCGAGCGCGTTGTACGCCTGCGGATTGCTCGGCTGCGTGCGCATCAGCGTGCGAAGCTGGGTCTCCATGACGTCGTAGTGGCCGTTTTTCTCGGCGGCCATCGCGTAGTCGTAGATGAGATCGGGGTCGTCGGGGAATGCGGCCACCGCCTTCGCGAGATTCGCTTCCGCTTCCTTGTAGCGATGCGCCTCGAACAGAATCGCCGAATCGGTGCGCGCGAGCAGCGCCAGATCGCGCGGATCGGAGCTTTGCAGGCTGCCGAGCAACGCGCGGGCGTCGTCGACCTTGCCTTGCTTCGCGAGCAATTGCGCGCGCGTGATCTGCGCGGGCAGGTACTGCTGGCTCGTGCGCGGAATCTTGTCGAGCCACTGGCTCGCGGCGTCGTCGTTTTTCTGCTCGAGCGCCAGTTGCGCGAGATAGATGTACGCCTGGCCGGGGTCCGCGCCCGGCGTGTTTTCGGCTGCCTTCGCGTACTGATTCAGAAAGTCCTGCGCCTTGTCGAACTGCTTCTTCTGGATGTTGATGAGCGCGAGCGCCATCAGCGGCGTCAGGTCTTTCGGGTCGTTCTTGCGCATGATTTCGAACTGCTTCTGCGCGTCGTCGAGCCGGTCGGCCGACAGATACAACTGCGCGAGCGCGAGCCGTGCGTCATGCGACTTCGGATTCTTGTCGACGTATTTCTCGAACGAGGCGATGCCTTCCTTGCGCTCCTCCGGACCCATGCGCGCGAGCGTCAGCGCGGCGGGCAAATAGTCCGGCTTGAGCCGCAGCGCTTTTTCGAGCGATGCCTTCGCGCCCGGCGGATCGTCGGCGATCAGTTGCTGGCGCGCGAGCGCGAGTTGCGTCTCGGGGCGGTCCAGATCGTTTTGCGTCAGATCCTTGAGCACGTTCAGCCCGCCGACGCGATTCGGTCCGCGTGCGAGCAAGGTCTGCAGAGACAGAATGGCGTCGCCGCGCTGATCGGGCGCGACCTTCGCGAGCTCGCGCTCGAGCGTCGGTTTCGCGTCTTCGGGCTTGCCGCCCACGATCAGCAGCGATGCGCTCAGTTGCGCCGCGCGATCCGAATGCGGCGCGAACTGCTGCCAGAGTTGCGCCGACGTGAGCGCGTCGTTCGGGCTTTGCGCCGCGATCGCGATTTCGGTCGCACGCTGCGCGAAACGCGGATCGTGCGTGTCGCGGGCGAGCGCGAGATAGGTCTGGAATGCGGGCGCCGGCTGGCCGCGCTGCAACGCGACTTCGGCTGCCAGAACCTGGAACACGATCTGGCTGGACATCGCCACATTCGGCAGATCCTGCGTCTCGGCGCCGCTGACCGGCGCGGTCAGCAGATCGGCGGCGTTTTGCGCGTCGGCCTGATCGTCGGCGCTCGGAACCGGCGTCGCGTTCGGCTCCTGAGCGTGCGCGGGCGCGAACGCGAGCGCGGCCATCGCGAGCGAAACGGCGCCGGCGATTCGCGACATTGGCATGGCGAACGAATGCGTCAAGCCGGCCCGACGCTTCGCAAACAGCTTCATGACGAACGAGTTCATGGAAATCCAGACGATGTTTCGGTCGATTGTAACGCGGTCGCTAAAATACCGGCACACTCGTCCCAGCAAGACGCTCTCCAGAAAAATGCCCGAACTGCCGGAAGTCGAAGTCACCCGCCGCGGAATCGAACCCTATGTCGCCGGACGGCGCGTCGAGCACGTCGACGTGCGCACGCCCGCGCTGCGCTGGCCGATCCCGAAGCATCTGCCGAAGACGCTCGATCATCTGAAAATCGAGAAGGTCGAGCGGCGCGGCAAGTATCTGCTCTTCGAGACCGTCGAAGGCTGGCTGATCGTGCATCTCGGCATGACGGGCACGCTGCGTGTGCTGCGTCACGTGCCGAAGCCCCCCGAAGCCGCGAAGCACGATCACGTCGACATCGTGTTTGACGATTTCATCCTGCGCTTTCGCGATCCGCGCCGTTTCGGTGCGATTCTCTGGCATCCGCGCGCGGACGGCGACGTGCTCGATCATCCGCTGCTCGCGAGCCTCGGCGTCGAGCCGTTTTCGCCCGAGTTTTCCGGCGCGCTGCTGTTTCGCGAGACGCGCGGGCGCAAGGTGTCGGTGAAGCAGGCGCTGCTCGCGGGCGGCATCGTGGTGGGCGTCGGCAATATATATGCGTCGGAGAGCCTTTTTCGCGCGGGCATCCGGCCGACGACCGCCGCTGGGCGCATCTCGCTCGTGCGCTACGATCTGCTCGCGGACGCGGTGCGCGTGACGCTCGCCGCCGCCATCGACAAGGGCGGCAGCACGCTGCGCGATTTCGTCGGCAGCAATGGCGAATCCGGCTACTTCCAGCTCGACTATTTCGTCTATGATCGCGCGGGCCTGCCGTGCCATGTTTGCGGCACGGCGATCCGGCAAATCGTCCAGGGACAGCGCTCGACTTACTTCTGTCCGCGCTGCCAACGCTAATTCCGATGCTCGCTCTCACCGATTTTTCGTCGCGCCTCATCGCGTGGCAACGCATTCACGGTCGCCACGACCTGCCGTGGCAGAACACGCGCGATGCGTATCGCATCTGGCTCTCCGAGATCATGCTGCAGCAGACGCAGGTCTCGACCGTGATCCCGTACTACGCGCGCTTCCTCGAACGTTTTCCGACGGTGACCGCGCTCGCCGATGCGCCCATCGACGACGTCATGGCGCTCTGGGCCGGGCTCGGCTACTACTCGCGCGCGCGCAATCTGCATCGCTGCGCGCAGGTCGTCGCGCACGAGCGCGGCGGTGCGTTTCCGCGGACTGTCGACGAACTCGCGATGCTGCCGGGCATCGGCCGGTCGACGGCGGCGGCGATCGCGTCGTTCGCGTTCGGCGCGCGCGCGACGATCCTCGACGGCAACGTGAAGCGCGTGCTCGCGCGCGTGTTCGGCGTCGAAGGATTTCCGGGCGAGAAGAAAGTCGAAAACGCGATGTGGACGCTCGCGGAATCGCTTTTGCCGGACGCCGCGAACAAGGACGACGTCACCGCGTACACGCAAGGCCTGATGGACCTCGGCGCGACGCTGTGCGTGCGCGGCAAGCCGGATTGCGCGCGCTGTCCGTTCGCATCGGATTGCGTGGCGAAGGTCGAAGGGCGCCAGCGCGAACTGCCCGCCGCGCGGCCCAAGAAAGCCGTGCCGACACGCAAGACGTGGATGCTGGTCCTGAAAGATGGCGATTCGGTCTTGCTGCAAAAGCGGCCGTCGACGGGCATCTGGGGCGGGCTGTGGAGTCTGCCCGAAGCGGAGGATGAAGCCGCGTTGTTGAAAGTCGCGCGGAACCTCGGCTCTGGCTGGAAGCTGGAGCATCTCGCGCCGCTGACCCACACGTTCACGCATTTCAAACTGGACATCGAGCCGCGTCTCGGTCAGGCGATTCATCCGCCGCGCGAACTCACGGACATCGAAACCGTCTGGGCGCCGTTCGCGAAGATCGATGCTTATGGCTTGCCCGCGCCCGTGCGCAAACTGCTCGACGCGCTGACGGGCACGCTCATCTAAAGCAGTTGATGATGCTGCATGTAGTGATGCACGACGTCGATGCGCGCACCGGCGTCCATCAGTTCCATGAGCTTCTGGCGGGCGCGCATGGGAATCGGCAGGATTTCGGCGAGGCGGTTGGAAACCCACGTGGGATCGTCGAATAGAAACGGTTCGACGAAGGGCAGGTTCTGCGGCTCGCGCTCCCTGATCGTGTCGATGATGCGCTCCAGCACTTCCGCGCACGCGCCGAATTTCGCGAGCGCTTCGGCGCCTTGCAGCGGCTGATCTTCGCCCAGCAACTCGGCCGTGCCGACGATCAGATTGCTCGGCTCCACGCGATGATCGGTGAGCCTGAAGCGAGCGGTGCCGCGCGCCTGCACGAGCAGGAGGCCGAAGGTATCGACATCGCATTCCGATATCTCGGCAAGGCAGCCGATATTCTCCGGCACCGACGGATCGCCCGGCGACGCAACCTCGTGCCCGCTTTTCAGCAGACACACGCCGAACGGCGTTTTCTCGCGCAAGCACTCGCGCGCCATGTCCAGATAGCGTGCCTCGAAAATCTTGAGCGGCAGCAGACCGCCGGGAAACAGCACGGTGTGGAGCGGAAACAGCGGCAAGTCGGCCAGAACAGGATTCGCAGACATCGCGTCCCTCCAGGGTGGACCGCCGGCGCGGCGATCAGGTTCGCGTGTGGATCGCGCTCTCATCCACAGAGATGGGCGCATCACGATGCCGCACGATCACGTTTGCCTGCTCGCGAAAGCGCGCGGCGAGCGCCTCCGAGATGAACACCGAGCGATGCTGGCCGCCCGTGCAGCCGATCGCGACGGTGAGATAGCTGCGGTTGTCGTCGCGAAAACGCGGCAGCCATTTGCCGACGAACGTGCCGATATCGTCGATCATCTCGCCGACCAGCGGCTGCGCGGTGAGAAAGTCGATGATCGGTTTGTCGAGGCCCGTGAACGGGCGCAGCTCGCGGTCGTAGTACGGATTGGGCAGCGTGCGCACGTCGAAGACGAGATCGGCGTCGAGCGGCACGCCGCGCTTGAAGCCGAACGATTCGAACATCAGCGTGAGATCGGCGGCGTCGGTTTCGACGAAGCGCTTGACCCACGCGCGCAGCACATTCGCGCGCAAATTGCTCGTGTCGATCTGATGGCCGTATTCCGCGAGACCCGCGACCAGCTCGCGCTCGCGCTCGATGGCTTCGGCGAGCGAGTTGAGCACGCCGACATCGGCTTCGCGCATCGGCGGACCGGACAGCGGATGACGGCGGCGCGTCTCGGAGAAGCGCTGGATCAGCGACTGCGTGCTCGCGTTGAGGAACAGCACGCGCAGGTCGTAGTGCTTCGAAAGGGTATCGATGATGGACGGGACTTCGTCGAGCAAGAGGCTCGAGCGCGCGTCGATTGCGACGGCAAGGCGCGTCTGGCCTTCCTTCGCGAGATAGTCGGCCAGTTCGGGCAGAAAGCGCGGCGGCAGATTGTCGACGCAATAGTAGCCGCCGTCTTCCAGCGCGTTCAGCGCCACGGACTTGCCGGAACCGGAGATACCAGTGATCAGGATGATGCGCATGGGTCTTGAGGGCTTCGCTATCTCTTAAGCTTAACACCTGTGCCCGATTCGTTTCGGCCCGCGCGACGTTCCGGAGCGCGCGTTCAGATCAGCTTGCCGGGAAACTGGCTGTCGGGGTCCTGCATCGCCAGGCGTTGACGATCCATGAAGTCGCGCAAGGTATCGATGCCACGCAGTTGCAGAATCGTGTTGCGCACCGCGGCCTCGACCAGCACGGCGAGGTTGCGGCCCGCCGCGACCTGAATCGTCACTTTGCTGATCGGCAGGCCGAGCACGTCGACTGACTGGCTTTCGAGGGGCAGGCGCTGGAATTCGCCGTCCGGGCGGCGCACGAGCTGAACGATCAGCTTGAGCTTCATCTTCCGGCGCACGGCGGTTTCACCGAAGATCGTCTTGATGTCGAGCAGGCCCAAACCGCGCACTTCGAGCAGATTTTGCAGCAGCGGCGGACAGCGTCCTTCGACGAAATCAGGCCCGAGGCGCACGAAATCGACGGCGTCATCCGCGACGAGTCCATGACCGCGGCTGATGAGTTCCAGCCCGAGCTCGCTCTTGCCGAGACCGGAATCGCCGGTGAGCAGCACGCCCATGCCGAGAATGTCGATGAACACGCCGTGCAGCGTCGCGCGCGGCGCGAGAATCCGCGACATGTACGCGCGCAGGCTGTCGATCACCGCCGCCGCCGACATGCGCGTGGTGAAGAGCGGCGTCGACGAACGCGTGCAGCGCAGAACGAGTTCCGGCGGGGCGCCTACCTCGCCCGCGACGACCAGAAACGGCGGCTCCAGCGCGATCAGCTCGGCCATATGGCGCGAGCGGTCTTCGTCGGACTGGCGCTGGTAGTAGTTGATCTCGGCGTCGCCGAGCACCTGGATACGGTTGGGGTGAATCAGGTTCAGGTGGCCGACCAGATCGGCGCTCGACGTCGCGTTGGCGACCGTCTCGCTTGAGAAGCCGCGTTCCCAGCCTTCATGCCCCGTGAGCCAGCTGAGTTTCAGAGCGGCGGCGTTGTCGTCGAAAATGCTTTGGGCGTTGATGCTGGACGTATCCATGAGACCGGAACTCCGTTGGAAGCCGGGAGCAGCCTTTGCGTGACGACGAAGCGGATTGCTTCGATACGCCGCTTGGCGCCGCGTTTGACCGATTGTGCCCCAGAAGCAAAACGCGCGCGAGGCGCGTCCGGCGCAAATGCGGCACGGACGCGCCTCTGACGCGTATCGCTATGTTCGTGTGGCTATTACGGTTGCCATTGCGTGAGCACTTGATAAAGCGCGTCACGATCTTCTTCCTTGTGCAGACGCTCGCGCGCCTCGCTGTCGGAGAGCAGTTGTGCGATCTCCGAGAGAATTTCAAGATGCTGCTGCGTCGCCTGCTCGGGCACGAGCAGGAAGATGAGCAGGGAGACCGGCTGGCCATCGGGCGATTCGAACGCGACGGGTTCGGCGAGACGCACGAAGGCGGCGAGCGGTTGCTTCAGCCCCTTGATGCGGCCGTGCGGAATAGCGACGCCCTCGCCGAGGCCGGTCGAGCCGAGACGCTCACGCGCGAAGAGATTGTCGGTGACAGTACTGCGTGCGATGCCGTTCTGATTCTCGAAAATCAGGCCCGCTTGCTCGAATACGCGTTTCTTGCTGGTAACGGACAGTCCGAGAACGACGTTCTCGATGGGAAGAAATTTGGCTAAACGATTCATGTTTGCAGGCTGATGCGTGGCCTGATAGCTCCTCGTCGTGGCCGCTGACTCAGCGCTCACGGCGATGGTGATTCGGAAAGTGCGCTGGCGGCGTTTCCTGCAGCGTGCCTGTCGAGCAACCCGAAAAATTACCGGATCATTATAGAACAGGGCGCCGCCCGATGGTGCGCCGCGCAATGGCACCGTCCGGCGATCCAATGTGCAGGACAAGCCTTAGAAAATCAATGGCTTGTGCCACGCCACGGCGAAAATCCAACAAAAAAGCCGCCAGTCGGGGCGGCTTCGGTGCAGTGCATACCCGGATCGGCCGGTTCCGTGAATTCGAGGGTTTGCTCCAATCGTGCCCGTCACCCTGTGGCGACGGGTTTGCTCATATCAGCAGATCAGCCGGAAGGCATGCTTTGTTACCTGCTTACGGCGACGGAGCCTCTACTTCGTGCGGCTCGCCGCGATACTTCACGGACTCGTGCGCATGGCCCTGAATCTTGTCCTTGTGCTTGATGACTTGCCGGTCCAGCTTGTCGACCATCAGGTCGATGGCGGCGTACATATCAGCGTCACAACTCTCGATAAAAATGTCCTTGCCCTTCAGATGCAGGTTGATTTCCGCCTTCTGCCTCTTTTCCTTTTCTCTATGATTGTCGACCGAGAGGACAACGTTGCCGTCGATCACTTGATCGAAATGACGGAGCACCCTGTCCAGTTTCGTGATCACATACTCGCGCAACGCAGGCGTCAATTCGAGGTGGTGTCCACTGATCTTCAGATTCATAGTTGCTCTCCAAGCTAATGGCCGCTAGGCCACGTCGGCTCGTCCGATACCGGTCGGCAATGTGTCCCGTCAGCGCGTCATTCTGGCGCGCTTGAAAAGGGGCGCATCGGCCGGCACGTCCGCGCTTTCGCGTTGCGGCCGGTAAACGCCCACCGCAACACGCGATGGACTACAGAGACGGGTCATAGAGACTTGCGCAGATTCACTGCCGGGATCCTGAGGGCTTCGCGGTACTTGGCGACGGTGCGCCGCGCGACCACGAATCCTTGTTCCGCCAGCAGTTCGGCGATGCGGCTGTCTGAAAGAGGAGTTTTGGGGTCTTCCGCTCCTATCAGTTGCTTGATGAGGGCCCGGATCGCCGTTGACGATGCCGCGCCTCCTGTGTCGGTCGAAACGTGCGATCCAAAGAAGTACTTAAATTCAAGCGTCCCGAATGGGGTGAGCATGTACTTGCCTGTGGTCACACGAGATACCGTCGATTCGTGTAATCCCAGCGTATCAGCAATCTCCCGCAAAACCAAGGGCCGCATGGCGATTTCGCCATGTGCAAAAAAGTTCTTCTGACGCTCCACGATTGCCTGCGCGACACGCAGAATCGTCTCAAACCTCTGCTGAATGTTCTTGATGAGCCAGCGCGCTTCCTGAAGCTGTTGACGCAGCGAGCCGCTGCCCGGATCGCCGCGATTGTTGCGCAGGATGTTCGCGTACAGATGATTGATGCGCAGCTTCGGCACGATCTCCGGATTCAGCTCCGCCGTCCAGCCGCCCGTCGTCTTGCGCACGAGAATGTCCGGCACCACGTAGTCCGCTTCGCTCTTGCCGTACGCGGCGCCCGGGAACGGCTCCAGCGACTTGATCAGCAAATGCGCGTCCCGGAGGGAATCGTCGCTCGCCTTGAGTTGTTTGCGCAGACGCGTGAAGTCGCGCGCCGCGAGCAGTTCGAGATGATTCGTGACGATCTCGAGCGCCAGCGTGCGCGTGGGCGAACCATCGAGCCGCAGCAACTGCAGCTTCAGACATTCCGACGCCGAGCGGCCGCCCACACCGGGCGGATCGAAACTCTGAAGCAACGCGAGCGCCGCGCTCAGTTCGTCGAGATCGACTTCGAGCTCTTCGGGAAGATCGGTCTGAACTTCGTCGAGCGATGACGTGAGATAGCCGTCCTCGTCCAGCGATTCGATGAGAAACGTGACGAGCGCGCGATCGCGCTGATTCGCCGCGGTCATGCGCAACTGCGCGCTCAGATGGTCGCGCAGCGTCGTGGTCGATTCGTGGATTTGCAGCGGCGGGAGGTCGTCGTCGTCGGAGGCGTTGTTCGAGCGGCCGTAGTCTTCGAGATTCCACGAACTCGAATCCTGGCTGCTGTCCGAACCCATGCCGTTGTATTCGTCGACGCCCTGAGGCTCGCCGTTTTCCGACCGTTCGGAACTGGAAGTGCTCGATGCCGAGCCATTGCTCATCATCGACTCGGACGGCGAGCTCGACGTTGCCGGCGACGCGATCAGCGAGCCGTCCGCGGCGACGCGCAGCGGGCTCGCGATCCAGTCGTCCTCGTTCTCGAGCAGCGGATTCTGAGCGATCGCCATCGCGACTTCCTGCTGCAGTTCGAGCGTCGACAACTGCAGCAGCCGGATCGACTGCTGAAGTTGCGGGGTCAGCGCAAGATGCTGCGAGAGGCGGAGTTGGAGGCTGGCTTTCATGGCAAAGTTTTATTCATTGTAGAGAGTTTGCCACGCGCGCGAAACCTCGCGGGGATTCCAAAAAAGCACATGCCGCCCAGCGGGCGGCACGTAAGTTTTGCAACTTTCGCATGATGCGGCGCACGATGCGCGCCGTTTTTGCGACGCCGCGCTCACATGCGGAAATGCTCGCCGAGATAGACGCGGCGCACGCTTTCGTTCTCGATGATTTCGCTCGGCGCGCCCGCCGCGAGCACGCTGCCGTCGCTGATGATGTACGCGTGATCGCAGATGCCGAGCGTCTCGCGCACGTTGTGGTCGGTGATCAAAACGCCGATGTTGCGCTGCTTCAGAAACTTCACGATCTTCTGGATTTCCAGCACCGCGATCGGATCGACGCCCGCGAACGGTTCGTCGAGCAGAATGAAGCTCGGATTGGTCGCGAGCGCCCGCGCGATCTCGACGCGACGCCGCTCGCCGCCCGACAGCGACAGCGCCGGATTCTCGCGAAGATGCGCGATCTGCAATTCGTCGAGCAGGGCTTCCGCGCGCTCGGTTATGGCGTCTTTGGACAGGCGTTTGCCGGATTCATCGGTCTGCAGTTCCAGCACCGCGCGGATGTTCTGCTCGACGGTGAGTTTGCGGAACACCGATGCTTCCTGCGGCAGATACGACAAGCCGAGGTGCGCGCGCTGGTGGATGGGCAGCAGGCTGATCGAGTTGCCGTCGAGGTCGATTTCGCCGGCATCGAGCGGCACGAGCCCGACGATCATATAGAACGACGTGGTCTTGCCCGCGCCGTTCGGGCCGAGCAGTCCGACCACTTCGCCGCTCTTCACATCGAGCGACACGTCCTTCACCACGGTGCGCGAGCCGTAACGCTTCTTCAGATTGCGGACGACGAGCGAACTCGACTCGCCTTCCGGCTTACGGTGGGGCATGGCGGGCGAATTCACTGCGGCGGCGTTCCTTGAATGGTGTTCGACGGAGAAAGCGTGGCGGGCGAGCCGTTGAGCGGCGCGGCGCCGCCGGAACGCGGCGCGAGCATCGCGCGCACGCGGCCGCCCGGATTGCCGGGGCCGGCCTGGTCCTTGCCCGCGCTCGCCGTGTAGAAGTCCTTCTGGCCGTCATACGTGATGACGCTGCCGTGCACTTCGTCCTGCACCGTCGTCAGACCTTGCAGGCGGCGCACGACGGCGCGCGTCGTGAGCTTCGTGAAGTCGTTCTTGCCGTCGTAATCGATGCGAACCGCGTTGCCGTCGATGTACTCGTTCACGCCGTCGCGCTTCTGGCGGAAATACGAGAGATTGTTGCCGGTCGACGTGCCGGTCGCGTACTGATAACCCTGCGGGTCCTGCGTCACCTCGACGCGGTCGGCCTTGATGACGATCGTGCCTTTGGTCGCGACCACGTGACCAGTGAAGATGTTCTTCTGGTTGAGGTCGTCGTAGGACATGTTGTCCGCTTCGATGTTGAGCGGCTTGTCGCGGTCGGCCTTTTCGGCGTGCGCCGGCAGCCCGGCCAGCGCGAACCAGACGCTCAGGGCGGCAGCGAGCCCGGCCCGCACGGCGTGCGTGGCGCGGCGCGCGAGCGTTGCGCGCGCATGGCCGCCTTCGGGACGAGGGAACCTTTCGTTCATGCAGTCACAATTCGGGTGGGAGTGCCGGGATTACTTGGACGAGCCGCCGTTGATATCCGTGGCGGCGATTGCACCGCGCACGTTACCGAAGAGCTTCATCACCCGGGTCACGTTGTTGTAGTTCATGCCAGAGGCCGTCATCACGGACGGGCCGCGCTGAAGTCTAACCGGTTTTTCCGTTTCGATGACATCGTCGTTCACCAGCACGCGAAAATGCTGCGAATCTGCCTGCATCTGCGGATCTCCGTAACCGGCCGCGCGCAGGATGCGGGCGTTGTCGTAGAGATCGACGATAGAAACGTCGCCGTTGACCGTGCCGCGCTCGGCCGTTGCCGTGACGGTCGGTTTCATCGGCTGGAACATGCGCATGGCGGGCAGCGTGAGGTCGCTGATCTCGTCGTCTTCGTAATGCACCATCGACTTGGCCGTCAGCCGATATTGCGTCGTGCCGGTGGCGTCGAGCTCGGACACGGAAAAATTATTGGCGAAGTAATCCGGCGTATGGCGCTTTTCGGGCGCGGCGGCCGGTTGAGCCGGCGGCAGCGTGGCCTGCAACAGCCAGTAGGTGATGCCGGCCAGCGCCGCCATCGCGAGCAGCGGCAGGAGCGAGGCGAGCTTTCCGGGGCGCGGCATCGCGTCAGCCTCCGAGCGCCGCGGCGAGCAGTTCGTCGTAGCGACGTTGCGCGCGCAGGATCGCGTCGCAGACTTCGCGCACCGCGCCGTGGCCGCCGCGCGCTTCCGCGACCCAGTGCACGCGCTGGATCACTTCCGGGTGCGCGTTGGCGGGCGCCGCCGCGAAGCCGCAACGCCGCATCACGGCGAGGTCGGGCCAGTCGTCGCCCATGTAGCCGCATTCGCCGGCGGCAATGCCGGTGGCCTCGAGAAGTTCGGCGAGCGCGACGGTTTTATCGCCGACACCCTGATAGAGATGCGTGATGCCCAGTTCGCGCGCACGCGCCGCGACGATGCCCGATTGCCGTCCCGTGATGATCGCCGTCTGCACGCCGACGGATTGCAGCATCTTCACGCCGTGACCGTCGAGCGAATTGAACGACTTCATCGCGTCGCCTTCGGCGGTGAAGTAGAGGCTGCCGTCGGTGAAGACGCCGTCGACGTCGAACACCATCAACTTGAGCCGGCTCGCGCGTTCGGCGGCGGTGGGAGCTTTCTGCGCCATTCAGATTACCTTCTTGGAGAAGAGGTCGTGCATGTTCAGTGCGCCGATCAAAGTGGCATCGGCGTCCACGACCAGCATCTGATTGATGCGATGGCGCTCCATCAGTTCCACGGCTTCGACCGCGAGATGATCCGGCGCGATCGAGCGCGGGTTACGGGTCATGACATCGGTGATCTTCAGCGCGCGGAAATCGCCGTCGCGCTGCAGGATGCGGCGCAGGTCGCCGTCGGTGAAAATGCCGTGCACGTGCCGGTTTTCGTCGATGACCGCGGTCATGCCCATGCGCTTGTCGGTGATTTGGAAGAGCGCGTCCGACACCGTTGCGTCGAGCGAAACGGCCGGCACTTCATCGCCCACGCGCATCACGTCGCGCACGTAGGTGAGCAGGCGCCGCCCGAGCGCGCCGCCCGGATGCGAGCGCGCGAAGTCGTCGGGACCGAAGCCGCGCGCATCGAGCACGGCGACGGCGAGCGCGTCGCCGAGCGCCATCGCGGCGGTCGTGCTGGCCGTGGGCGCGAGATTCATCGGGCACGCTTCCTTTTCGACGCGTGCGTTCAGGTGCATGTCCGCCAGTTGGGCGAGACTCGATTCGGGACGGCCGGTGATCGCGATCAGCTTCGCCCCGAGCCGCTTGATGAGCGGCAGAATGGCGACGAGCTCCTCGGTTTCGCCCGAGTTCGACAATGCGATGAAAATGTCGTCGGCGGTGACCATGCCGAGATCGCCGTGGCTCGCTTCGGCCGGATGCACGAAGAAGGCCGGCGTGCCGGTGGAGGCGAGCGTCGCGGCGAATTTGCGCGCGACATGACCCGACTTGCCGATGCCCGACACGACCACGCGGCCGCGGCAGCCGAGCAGCGTTTCGACTGCGTTCGTGAAGTTGTCGTCGAGGAGTTCGGAGAGTCCGCGAACGGCGTCGGCTTCGATCTGAATTACGTTGCGAGCCAGCGCCAGCGCCCGGTCGCCATTGATTTTCGCTATCATGCGCGGAGTATAGCAAAGGCGATTTCGGGCCGCCCCGCCGGGCGCCCGGCGCGCCGCCGCCTATCCGCCCCCGCAAGCCCTGTCGTCAGGGGCCTTTTTAAGATGCCGGAGCGCCGGACGCACGCGCCTCGGAACGCTGACGAACGAGGACGCCAGACGGATGACGATCTCTCCGCTCGAAATGACGCTGTTGTTGCTGCTTTGCTCGGTGGCAGGCGTCGTCGTATTTCGCTATTTCAACCTGCCGCCGATGCTCGGCTATCTGACGGTCGGCATCATCGTGGGACCGAATGCCGCAGGCATCGCGCCGGACACGGACCGCGCGCAGCATCTCGCCGAATTCGGCGTCGTTTTCCTGATGTTCTCCATCGGGCTCGAATTTTCGCTCTCCAAGCTGCGTACGATGCGGCGCATCGTGTTCGGGCTCGGCGCGAGCCAGGTCGCGGCGACCATCGCGCTCGCGATGATCTTCGGCTGGATCACGAATTTCTGGACGGAAATGTCCTGGCAGGCGAGCTTCGCGCTCGGCGGCGCGATGTCGATGTCGTCGACGGCCATCGTCAGCAAGCTGCTCGCCGAGCGGCTCGAACTCGAATCGGAGCATGGCCGCAACATCTTCGGCGTGCTGCTGTTCCAGGATCTGGCGGTCGTGCCGCTGCTCATCATCATCGCGGCGTTCGGCAACGGCAAGTCGTCGGAACTGGCGATGTGGCTCGGCATCGCGGCGGTGAAGATCGTGGTCGCGTTGACGGTGCTGCTCTTCATCGGCCAGAAGTTCATGACGCGCTGGTTCGATCTCGTCGCGCGGCGCCGCTCGCAAGAGCTATTCATGCTGAACCTGCTGCTCGTCACGCTGGGCGCGGCGTTCATCACGGACAAGTTCGGGCTGTCGCTCGCGCTCGGCGCGTTCATCGCGGGCATGCTGATCGCGGAGACGCCGTACCGGCATCAGGTGGAAGAGGACATCAAGCCATTTCGCGACGTGCTGCTCGGTCTCTTCTTCGTGACGACCGGCATGCTGCTGAATCCGCGCGTGATCTGGGAGCATCCGTTGCTCGTGCTCGGATTCTTCGTCGTGCCGATCCTGCTCAAGGCCGTGATGATCACCGGTCTTTCGCGCGCTTTCGGCGCCACGCCGGGCGTCGCCATGCGCACGGGTCTCGGTCTCGCGCAGGCGGGCGAATTCGGTTTCGTCTTGCTGAACCTGATTCTGGATTCGCATCTGGTCAATTCGACGGTGCTGCAAGCCATTCTCGCCGCGATGCTGCTGTCGATGCTCGCCGCGCCGTTCATCATCCAGAACGCGGACCGGATCGTGCTGCGGCTGTCGTCGACGGAATGGATGCTGCAATCGCTGCAGATGACGAAGATCGCGACGCAGAGCCTGAAGCAGAGCGGCCACGTGATCATCTGCGGTTACGGCCGCGCCGGGCAGAATCTCGCGCGCATGCTCGAGCAGGAAGGCATTTCCTACGTCGCGCTCGATCTGGACCCGGATCGCGTGGCGGCGGCCGCGGCGGCGGGCGAATCGGTCGTTTTCGGCGATGCTGGGCGGCGCGAGTCGCTGCTCGCGGCGGGCCTGCATCGCGCGGCGACGATCGCGATCACCTACGCCAACACGCCGTCCGCGTTGCGCGTGCTGCACAACATCCACGAACTCGCGCCGACCCTGCCGGTGATCGTGCGCACGGTCGACGACGCCGATCTCGAAAAGCTGACGGCGGCGGGCGCGACGGAAGTGATTCCTGAGATCGTGGAGGGCAGCCTGATGCTCGCGTCGCACACGCTCGTCCTGATGGGCGTGCCGATGCGCCGCGTCGTGCGGCGTGTCGAGGAAATGCGCGACGCGCGCTACAGCTTGCTGCGCGGCTACTTTCACGGCGCGGATGACGTCGATGACGACGATGGCCACGAGCAGGTCCGGCTACAATCCGTACCGATCGACGCGAATTCCGAAGCCGTCGGGCATTCGCTCGATGATCTCGGTCTCGTCGGCAACGGTGTCGAGGTGACCGCGATCCGGCGCCACGGCATCCGGGGCGTCGCACCCGACCCCGACACCAAGCTGCGCGCGAACGATATCGTCGTGCTGCGCGGCCTGCCCGAAGTGTTGGCGCTTGCCGAGGAACGGCTCTCGCGCAACCGCCGGGCAGCGTAATTTCCTCTTTTGTCATCAAGGCGAACGCGCGGCCTCACGGCGCGGACTCCGGAGAAGTCATGTCCCTTACCCCTTCGCACGCCCAGCTCGATGCCGCGCGTTTCATCAAGGAGCGCGTGCGCACCGTCGATAACTGGCCGCAGCCCGGCGTTCAGTTCCGCGATATCACCACGATCCTGCAGGATCGCCGCGCGCTGCGCATGCTGATCGACTTGTTCGTGCAGCGTTATATCGACGAAAACGTCAACGTGATCGCCGGCATGGACGCGCGCGGTTTCATCATCGGGCCGATTCTCGCGTACGAGTTGAGCCTCGGTTTCGTGCCGATTCGCAAGAAGGGCAAGCTGCCGTACAAGACGCTCGAACAATCGTATGAACTGGAATACGGCAGCGCGACCGTCGAGATTCACGAGGACGCGTGCAAGCCGGGCGATCGCGTGGTGATCGTCGACGATCTGGTCGCGACCGGCGGCACGATGATGGCCGGCAAGATCCTGCTGGAGCGGCTCGGCGCGGAAGTGGTCGAAGCGGCGGCGATCATCGATCTGCCCGATCTCGGCGGCTCGAAACTGCTGCGCGAGAACGGCGTGCCGCTCTACACCGTATGCGAATTCGCCGGACATTGACATGCCCAACTTCCTGCTTTTTCTCGCCGCGTCCGTTGCGATTACCGTCGCGCCCGGTCCGGACAATCTTCAGGTGCTCGCGCGCGGCATCTCGCAAGGGCGGCTCGCGGGCGTCGTCGCGGCGTTCGGTTTCGCCTTCGGCGTGATCTTTCATACGACGCTCGCGGCGCTCGGCATCGCGGCGCTGCTGCGTTCGTCGCCGATGGCGTTTCAGGCGGTGAAGCTCGCGGGCGCGGCGTATCTCGTGTGGATCGGCATCAAGGCATTGCGCAGTCACGGCCTCGCGACCGCGCACGCGCGTCCGAGCCAGCCGCTTGCGACCGTGTTCCGTCAGAGCGTGATCGGCAACATGCTGAATCCGAAGGTCACGCTGTTCTTCATCGTGTTCCTGCCGCAGTTCGTCGATCCGCACGGCGCGCAAAGCGTGATGCTGCAGATGTTCGAGCTCGGCGGGCTCTTCATGTTGCAGACGGTCGTCGTGTTTTCGCTCTTCGGCATCGGCGCGGGGATGATCGGCGCGTGGCTGAAGCGCCGTCCGCGCCTCGGCGTGTGGCTCGACCGGCTCGCGGGCGTGACGTTCATCGCGCTCGGCATTCGCGTCGCGCTCAAGGACTGAGATATGCCGCTCGCCTCGATCGTTGCCGCGCGCAATTTCGACCGCACCGCACATCAACCGTTTCTTATCGGCGATGAACGCGTCGGCTGGATTCGCCGCTCCGACGTCGACGCGCTGCGCCGCTGGCCCGACGTCTTCGCAATCGATGCGGCATCGGTCCGCCTGCACGCCTCGCTCGCCGATGTGAACGCGCGCAGCGCCGCGCTCGGCGCGGTCATCGGCGCGCTTTTCGCCGAAGGCAGAATCCCCGGCTGGCGCGACGAAACCTACGCGATCCGCAACGATTTCGACGGGCCGCCGCTCGCGTTCATCGAGCGTGCGGCGTCGCGCTTCTTCGGCACGATGACCTACGCGGTGCATCTGAACGGCATCGTAAAATATCGAGATAGGGTGCCGCAGTTGTGGATCGCGCGCCGCAGCGACACGAAAGCGACCGATCCCGGCATGCTCGACAACGTCGTGGCGGGCGGTATCGGCTGGGGACTCGAACTCATGCCGACACTCGTGAAGGAATGCTGGGAAGAGGCGGGCATGAGCGCCGAACTCGCGCGGACCGCCGAACGCGGCCGCACTTTTCACGTGCTGCAATCCTTGCCCGAGGGCACGCAGGCCGAGCAGATCTTCGTCTACGACGTCTCGCTGCCGCCCGATTTCGCGCCGCGCAATCAGGACGGCGAAGTCGGCGAGCATCGCCTCGCGCGCATCGAGGACGTCGCGCGCTGGATCGAAGAGGGCAAGCTCACCGTCGACGCGAGTCTCGCGACGCTCGATTGCATGCTGCGCCATCAGTGGATCGACGAGGACGCGTGCGAAGGCCTCCATGCGCTGTTCGAGCCGCCGCAAACTTAAAAAGAACCGAACGAGGAAAGGTCATGTCGACCGAACATAGTTTCTATCTGAAGTTGTCGTGCCCGGACCGTCCGGGAATCGTGCATGCCGTGTCGGGCTTCCTGTTCAACCTCGGCGCCAATATCCTCGACTCCGCGCAGTTCGGCGACAGCCGCACCGGCGAGTTCTTCATGCGCGTGCATTTCCAGCAGGTCGGCGGCGACCCCGGCCTCGACGCGCTGCGCAAGACCTTCAGCGACCTCGCCGATGAATTCGGCATGCGCTGGGAGCTGCACGATGCATCGGTGAAGCCGCGCGTGGTCATCATGGTGTCGAAGATCGGCCATTGCCTGAACGATCTGCTGTTCCGCTATCGCACCGGCCAGTTGCAGATCGAGATTGCAGCGATCATCTCGAATCACAAGGATTTCTATCAGCTCGCCGCGAGCTACGACGTCCCGTTCCATCATCTGCCGCTGCTCAAGTCGACGCCCGAGGCGAAGGCCGCGCAGGAAGCGCGCGTGATGGAAATCGTCGATCAGCACGACACCGATCTCGTCGTCCTCGCGCGCTACATGCAGATTCTGTCGCCGGAACTGTGCGCGAAGCTGTCCGGCCGCGCGATCAATATCCATCACTCGTTCCTGCCGAGCTTCAAGGGCGCGAAGCCGTACTATCAGGCGTTCGACCGCGGCGTGAAGCTGATCGGCGCGACCGCGCACTACGTGACGTCCGATCTCGACGAAGGCCCGATCATCGAGCAGGAAGTGGAGCGCGTGGATCACAACATGACGCCGGATCAACTAACGGCGATCGGCCGCGATGTGGAATGCGTGACGCTCGCGCGCGCGGTGAAGTGGCACGCGGAGCATCGCATCCTGCTGAACGGACACAAGACGGTCGTGTTCCGCTAAAACGCGCTTCGGAATAAAAAAAGCCCGCCGGTTCAGGCGGGCTTTTTTGTGCTCAGACGAGCCGCAAATAAATCAGCTCGCGCTTGATATAGCCGTAGAAAATCGGCGCGGCGATCACGCCTGGAATGCCGAACGCGGCTTCCATCGCGAGCATCGCAAGAAGCAGTTCCCACGCGCGCGCCTCGATCTGTCCGCCGATGATGCGCGCATTCAGGAAATATTCGAGCTTGTGGATCAGGATCAAAAACGCGAGTGACGCGACGGCCGTGCCGAACGACACCGACAGCGAAATCCCGACGATGATCGTGTTCGAGATGAGATTGCCGATCACCGGCATCAGCCCGACGATGAACGTGACGAGCACGAGCGTCTTGGAGAGCGGCAGCCGCTCGTGAAAAAGCGGCAGCGCGACGAGCAGATAGAGCGCGGTGAACACGGCGTTGATCGCCGAAATCTTGATCTGCGCGAACACGATGCGGCGGAAGGCATCGGAGAAACGCGACACGCGCGCGACGAGCGCCGTCGACAGCGGCAAGCGATGATGCGCCGCACGCGGCGCGCTCACCGCGATAATCGCGCCGACGATCATGCCGATCACGATATGCCCGAAGCCGCGCGCCATTTCCTTGCCGCCTTGCTGAAGCATCTCGGCGTGCTTGTGCATCAGTTCGGTGGCTTTGTCCTTCATTTGCCCGGCGTCCACCGGCAGATAATTCGCGATCCAGTCCGGCACGGACAGGCGCGCGCTGGACGTGATGCTCATCAGCTGATCGAGCAATTTTTGCAGGCTCGGGAAATCGCGCTCGAAATGTTCGATGGTGGCGATCGTCGCGCCCGTCAGCCCGCCGACGATGATCGCCGAAATCAGCCCGACCGCGATGAGCCGCGCGCCCCGGCTGACCACGTGCCGCTCGATGAGCGGCGCGATCATGTGCGTGAGCTGAAACACCAGCATGCCGGCGAGCAGCCCGCCGAGCAGTTGCAGCCTGAGCGTGAGATACAGCGCGAGCAGCGCGAGCATGTAGCTGCCGATTTCCACCGCCGACAGCTTCGGCAAGCTCATGTCGCTCGTCAGCCTGACGTGGCGCGTGGGCAGATCCCGCACACGCGCTTCTTCGTTGGCCGCTTCGTTGCGCTTCGCCATGACTGCGTTCCTTTTCCCTGCTGCATACGACGATTATTCGTGCCGCGGCGCGCGCGGCGTATTCCGGCGGTCCGGCCGGCAGCGCCCCGGCGGCCAGACCGGCGCCGTGAATCAGGCCGCCGATTTAGCCCGTTGCAACAAGGGTGCCAGATATCTGCCGGTAAAACTCGCCTTCGACTTCGCCACCTGCTCCGGCGTCCCCTGGGCGATGATCTGCCCGCCGCCCGCGCCGCCTTCCGGACCGAGATCGATCACCCAGTCCGCGGTTTTGATCACGTCGAGATTATGCTCGATGATTACGACAGTATTACCCTGATCTCGCAATCTATGGATCACTTCCAGCAAAAGTGCGATGTCGTGGAAGTGCAAACCGGTCGTCGGTTCGTCGAGGATATAGAGCGTCCGGCCGGTATCGCGCTTGCTCAGTTCCAGCGAGAGCTTGACCCGCTGGGCTTCTCCGCCCGATAGCGTCGTCGCGGACTGGCCGAGCCGGATGTAGCCCAGACCGACATCGAGCAGCGTTTTCAGCTTGCGCGCGACCACCGGCACCGGCTTGAAGAACTCGTGCGCGGCTTCGACCGTCAGGTCCAGCACTTCGCTGATGTTCTTGCCCTTGTACTGGACTTCGAGCGTCTCGCGGTTGTAGCGCTTGCCGTGGCACACGTCGCAGGGCACGTAGACATCGGGCAGAAAGTGCATTTCCACCTTCAGCACGCCGTCGCCCTGACAGGCCTCGCAGCGTCCGCCCTTCACGTTGAACGAGAAACGGCCGGGATCGTAGCCGCGCTCTTTCGCTGCCGGCACGCCCGCGAACAGCTCGCGGATCGGCGTGAAAAGGCCGGTGTAGGTGGCCGGATTCGAGCGCGGCGTGCGGCCGATCGGCGACTGATCGACGGCGATCACCTTGTCGAAGTGCTCCAGTCCTTCGATGGACTCGTACGGCGCGGGCTCCGTCGCCGAGCCGTACAGATGCTGCGCGACCGCGTGCTGCAGCGTGTCGTTGATGAGCGTCGACTTGCCCGAGCCCGACACGCCCGTCACGCAGGTCAGAAGCCCGACGGGCAAATCCAGCGTCACGCGCTTCAGATTGTTGCCGTGCGCCTCGACGATGCGCAGCATGCGCTCGTCCGGCGCGGTACGCTCGGCGGGATAGCTGATCGTGCGCTTGCCGGACAGATACTGTCCGGTGATCGAATTGGCGTCTTTCAGCACCTGAGCCGGCGTGCCTTGCGCGACGATCACGCCGCCGTGCTCGCCCGCGCCCGGCCCCATGTCGACGACGTAATCGGCCATGCGGATCATGTCCTCGTCATGCTCGACGACGATCACCGAATTGCCGATATCGCGCAAATGCTTGAGCGTGTTGATGAGCCGGTCGTTGTCGCGCTGATGCAGGCCGATGGACGGCTCGTCGAGCACGTACATCACGCCGGTCAGCCCCGAACCGATCTGCGACGCGAGCCGGATGCGCTGCGCCTCGCCGCCGGAAAGCGTCTCCGCGCTGCGTTCCAGCGACAGATAATCCAGCCCGACGTTATTCAGGAACGACAGCCGCGCGACGATTTCCTTGACCACCTTGTCGGCGATTTCGCCTTTCGCGCCTTCGAGACGCAGCGTCTGGAAATAGCCGAGCGCGTCGCGCAGCGGCCATCCGCTGATTTCGTAGATGCCGCGCGCCTGATCTTCCGCGCCGACTTTCACGAAGCGCGCCTCGCGCCGCAGACGCGTGCCCTCGCACGCCGGACACGGCTGATTGTTCTGATATTTCGCGAGTTCCTCGCGCACGGCGGCGGAATCCGTCTCGCGATAGCGCCGCTCCAGATTCGGGATGATGCCTTCGAACGCATGCTCGCGGACCGACGCGCGCCCGCGCTCGTTGATATACGAGAACGGAATCGCCTGCTTGCCCGAGCCGTACAGAAGAATCTTGCGCACTTTCTCGGGCAAGTCCTCGAACGGCGCGTCGATTTCGAACTCGTAGAACGCCGCGAGACTCTGCAGCATCTGGAAATAGAACTGGTTGCGCCGGTCCCAGCCCTTCACCGCGCCCGCCGCGAGCGACAGCGACGGATGCGCGACCACGCGCTTCGGATCGAAGAACGTGATCTGGCCGAGGCCGTCGCACTCGGGGCACGCGCCCATCGGATTGTTGAACGAGAAAAGACGCGGCTCCAGTTCCGGCAGCGAATACGAGCAGATCGGGCACGCGAACTTCGAGCTGAAGAGCTTTTCCTTTTCGGTGTCCATTTCGAGCGCGATCGCGCGGCCATCGGCGAGACGCAGCGCGGTTTCGAACGATTCCGCCAGGCGCTGCTTCATATCCGGCCGCACTTTGAGGCGGTCGATCACGACGTCGATCGTGTGTTTGTCGTTCTTCTTGAGCTTGGGCAGCGAATCGACTTCGTAGATTTTCGCGACGCCTTCGTTCGCCGTGCCGCCGCCCGAGCGGATGCGAAAACGGATGAAACCCTGCGCCTGCATTTCCTCGAATAGCTCGACGTGCTCGCCCTTGCGATCCGCGACGACCGGCGCGAGGATCATCAGCTTGGTCTCTTCGGGCAGCGCGAGCGCGGCGTCGACCATTTGCGAGACGCTTTGCGCCTCAAGCGGAATCAGGTGATCCGGGCAATACGGCGTGCCGACGCGCGCGTACAGCAGACGCAGGTAATCGTGAATTTCGGTGACGGTGCCGACCGTCGAGCGCGGATTATGCGACGTCGCCTTCTGCTCGATGGAAATGGCCGGCGACAAACCCTCGATCAGATCGACGTCGGGTTTTTCCATCAACTGCAAAAATTGCCGTGCGTACGCGGAAAGGCTTTCCACGTAACGGCGCTGACCTTCCGCATACAGCGTGTCGAATGCGAGCGACGACTTGCCGGACCCGGACAGCCCCGTGATCACGATCAACTTATGGCGCGGCAAGTCGAGATTGACGGTCTTCAGATTGTGGGTGCGAGCCCCACGAATGCGAATTTCTTCCACGAGTTCGTTCCGGCGTTTTTCGGATGCTTTCGGAGGTTTTCAGCGGCGCTTTCATCTGTCCGGACGGGCCACAGGGGCATAGCCGGGCGGAAAGAGAGGGGGCCAAACCTGCTACTATAACGACTTTTAAAGGGCGCAGCGCCCGAGCCCACGGGCCGGATGCGCGTCGACGGGCCGGCGCGGGGGCTTGCCGGCCATGTGCGGGGAGCGCGCTGACGCGGCGAGCGGCGCCCCCGAGCCGTGCGATCCATATAGTGCCGTTTCGAGCAAGTACAAGGCGGCCGCGCCTGGCTGCGCCGCAGGCCAGGCCAGACGCGTCCCTCATCCTTTTCCCGTTTCTGATGTCCAATCCGTCTGCCACGTCCACACGTCTCTCAGCGCCGGAGCTGCGCGCGACCGTGTCGCTCGCTGCCATCTTCGCGCTGCGCATGCTCGGCCTCTTCATGATCATGCCGGTGTTTTCGATCTACGCGAAAACCATCCCTGGCGGCGACAACGTGCTGCTCGTCGGCATCGCGCTCGGCGCGTACGGCGTCACGCAGTCGATGCTGTACATCTTCTACGGCTGGATTTCCGACAAACTCGGCCGCAAGCCGGTCATCGCGTTCGGATTGCTCGTTTTCGCGATCGGCAGCTTCGTCGCGGCCGTCGGCCACTCGATGACGTGGATCATCGTTGGGCGGGTCATTCAGGGCATGGGCGCGGTGTCGTCGGCGGTGATCGCGTTCATCGCGGACCTGACGCACGAGGAAAACCGCACCAAGGCGATGGCGATGGTCGGCGGCAGCATCGGCGTGTCGTTCGCCGTGGCGATCGTCGGCGCGCCGATCGTGTTCCACTGGGTCGGCATGAGCGGGCTGTTCACGGTGATCGGCGTGCTGTCGATCCTCGCGGTGGGCGTGGTGTTCTGGATCGTGCCCGATCCGCCGGCGCATCCGGTTCACGTCAAGGCGCCGTTCGCGGAAGTGCTCCACAACGTCGAACTGCTGCGTCTGAACTTCGGCGTGCTCGTGCTGCACGCGACGCAGACCGCGCTTTTCCTCGTCGTGCCGCGCATTCTGGAGGCGGGCGGGCTGCCGGTCGCGTCGCACTGGAAGATTTACCTGCCGGTGATGGCGCTCGCGTTCGTCCTGATGGTGCCGGCCATCATCGCCGCCGAGAAACGTGGAAAAATGAAGAGCGTCATGCTGAGTGCGATCGGGCTTATCCTGATCGGCCAGTTGTTATTGGGCGCCGCTCCCCATACGCTGTGGTCCGTGGCAGCCATTCTGTTCGTGTACTTTCTCGGCTTCAACGTGCTGGAGGCGTCGCAGCCGTCTCTGGTGTCGAAGCTCGCGCCGGGCACGAGAAAGGGCGCGGCGGCGGGCGTGTACAACACGACGCAGTCTATCGGCCTCGCGCTCGGCGGAGTGATCGGCGGCTGGCTGCTGAAGCTCGACGGAGCGAGCGCGGTGTTCTTCGCGTGTTCGGCGCTGGTGTTCGCGTGGCTCATCGTGGCCGCGTGGATGAAACCGCCGCCGCGCAAAGCCGAGCGCGCGGCCTGAGAGAAATTTGAATCATCGAATCGAGCCGGCATGGTGCGGCCGAATCCACGTCTGAAGACGAGATCGGTCCAATCGCATCATTCGGCTGACAGTTAGCAAGGAATCTACCGGAGAAATCATGGCATCAGTCAACAAGGTCATTCTCGTGGGCAATCTGGGCGCCGACCCGGAAACCCGCTACCTCCCGAGCGGCGACGCCGTGGCCAACATTCGCCTAGCGACGACCGACCGCTACAAGGACAAGTCTTCCGGCGAGTTCAAGGAACTCACGGAATGGCATCGTGTGGCGTTCTTCGGCCGGCTCGCGGAGATCGTGAACGAGTATCTGAAGAAGGGCTCGTCGGTTTATATCGAAGGCCGTATCCGCACGCGTAAATGGACCGATCAAGCGGGACAGGAGCGCTACTCGACCGAAATCGTCGCGGATCAGATGCAGATGCTCGGCGGTCGCGGCGGCGCGGGCGGCGGCGATGACGGCGGCTACAGAAGCAGCGCACCGATGGAGCGCTCCGGCGGCGGTGGCGGCGGCGGCGGTCGCGCACCCGCGGGCGGACGTCCGAGCGGCGGCGGCGCGGCAGGCGGTTCCGGCCGTCCGAGCGCACCGGCGGGCGGCGGCTTCGACGACATGGACGACGATATTCCGTTCTGACGAACGGCCGATCACTCGCGCATCGAATAGATGGGCCTCAGACTGTCATAGTCCGAGGCCCATTTTTTTCGCGCCGGCAAGGCGCTTTCCGAATTCTGGCGTGCGCTCGCCCAAATCTTCGCCGGGACATATTAATCTCTCAGGATCGCAGGGATGGCCGGGTGCGTATCGAAGCGGAGACAAACTCCGCCGCGGGCGAATCGGAATTTTCCTATGGCATGCGAATTATCCACAAACTATTTTTAAGGCGATTATTCAAGAGAATAAACGTAATTTTTATCTGCTTGTTGTCATTGAGTTAAGGCATTTTGAGTGGATTTTGTTTATGCGGTTTTTGTAAACGAAATTCGACGAAGACGTGGTAACCGTGCTGACTCGGACTAATCTGTCGCGCGTTGTCGCTCCCACAAGAAAATTCACTAAGACCAACAATAATCGGGGGTCCCTCTTGAAGCTTCGAATAGTCTTGGCAGATGATCATCCTTTCGTTCTCCTAGGGATGAAAGCGCTTTTCGCCGCCCACGATGGAATGGAAGTCGTCGGTGAAGCGAATAGCGCCAGCACTTTGTTGCCGGAACTCGCTGGCAAGTCTTGCGATGTGCTGGTCACGGATTTCGCCATGCCCGAGGCGGGCGTGGATGCGAACGACGGGCTGCGCCTCATCCGGCAGGTGCGACAGGATTTCCCGAGCATCAAGATTGTCGTGCTTACCAGCGTGAGCAACGTGGCGATTTTGCGCTCCATCCTGAACGCCGGCGCGATGAGTCTCGTCAACAAGGCCGAGCCGATCGAACTGGTGGCGACAGCCGTGCGGCATGCGAGTATCGGACGCCGGTTCGTGAGCGCGTCGTTCGTCGCCGCGCTTGCGGAGGCGGGTACGGAAACGGAGTTTTCGTCAGAGGAGCCGCGCCTTTCGATGCGAGAGATAGAAGTCGTTCGCCTGTTCGCCAAAGGCCACTCGATTACGGAAATCGCGAGAGAGCTCGATCGCGATGTGAGAACCATCAGCCGGCAGAAAAGAGATGCAATGAATAAGTTAGGGGTGAGAAATGACCCCGGTCTCTTTGCATTCGTTCGTGCGCGCGGCTTAGGATGATTATTTAGTTTCAACTAATTGATTTAGGATGCATCTTATGTATCTGGATGTTTCTATGCCCGATGCTTATGTTTCATGTTTGGAGACGATTTTAGGTCGTCGGGAAGAGAAGGGGTTTGAGTCGATGGATTTCGGGATCGAGAGCAAAGTGTTCTCGCACGCTAAACGTATAAGGTTGGCGATAGCGGATGACCATCCTCTTGTCATCCTCGCAGTCGAGCGGCTTGCCGGGAATTTTCCCAATGTAGAGGTCGTGAGCCGCAGTTCGAATTCGACCCAGCTCGAAGAGTCGCTCGCCCGCGGCGAGTGTGACGTCGCGATCATCGATTTCTACATGCCGGGCGGACGTTACGGCGACGGCATCGAGTTGATCCAACACGTTGCAAAAACGTATCCCGAAGTTCGCATCGTCGTCATGTCGCGCAATGACGACGCCGCGCTGGTCAAGCAAGCGCTGGAAGCGGGCGCCCACGCTTTCCTGAGCAAGGAAGACCGGCTCGATCTGATTTACGTCGCGATCGTTTCGGTCATCGCTAGCGAGACCTATCTCGGGCCGGCAGTGCGCCGAACGCTGGCGCTCGCTGACTCGGAAAGCCACGCACGCTTCATTCGTCAAAAGCTCACGAGCCGCGAACTGGAAGTCATCGAGCGTTATGCGCGAGGCGCGAACGTCACCGTAATCGCCAGGGAACTCGGCCGTAGCGTGAAAACAATCAGTGCACAAAAGTGCGCGGCCATGCGGAAGCTCGATCTGTCGACAGACGCGGATTTATATCGATTCATCGCGGACAGCGGTTTGATCTAGACGCGCCGCGCAGCGCGTACGCCGCAAGGCTCAGAGGCTGGCAAGGAGACAACGCCCGGTCGATTCGACGACTGTTGCGGGCCAGACAGACTCCACGGAACGCACACAACAATGAGAACAAATACGCCGAAACGGGCGATCGTTGCGGACGACCATCCGGTCGTCGTCACGGGCATCCGAAGCTTGCTCGAGCGAGACGGCGCGATCCAGGTGGTCGCCACCGCCCGTGACACGCTGGAGCTTGCGGAAGCCGTCGACAGCACGCCGTGCGATCTCGTTTTCTCCGACATCGGCATGCGCGGCATCGACGGGGAAAGCAATTCGATCCCTTTTCTCCGGCGTTTGTCGTGGCAGGAAAACCGGCCAAAGGTCATCGTGCTCACGATGATCTCCCAGACGCGCATGCTCGCCGGTCTCGTCCAGCTTGGCGTGGACGGCGTCGTCGACAAACGCGACGGACTCGCATGTCTCCACGACGCGATTTCCGTGGCCGAGGCGGGCGGTTGCTTTCTTTCGCCCTGCGTGCAGGCGGCGGTGAGCCATCTGCCGACTGAATCGCCGGCGCGCGCGGGTGTATTGAGCCGTCGCGAGTGGGAAGTCTTTCAACTTTACGCGCGCGGTCTGCTCGTTCATGAAATCGCGGATCACTTCGGGCGCAGCCGCAAGACGATCGCGACGCAACGGCGCAGCGGCATGCGCAAGCTTGGACTCGACAGCGAAGAAGAACTGGTCGCCTATCTCCAGCAAGTCGGATTGATCTGAAAGGGCGCGGCCGTCGGCGGTGTCCGGCTTCGGAGCGAATTGAGACGGTTCTGATTCAATCGCGATGCGTTGCGGATCAGACTCAACACATTTGCACTCGACAGGCAAGCACGAAGCGCGGATACGACGAGCGGCCAAACGCCGCGATTGCGTCTTCATGGTCTTGCCCGGCTGGAGAAAGCATGTGTCGTTGCAGGCGTCGGCTTGCATCCGAGGGGATCGACTTGATAGTTCTGTTCGCGCGTTGTCTGCTTGTTCTTGCCCTGATCGCATCGCCATTCAGCCATGCGGCCGAATCGCATGTCTCCGGCGCCAGCGCTTCACGCGCGACGGCCGACATTCGGAACGAAACGAGTCAGGCAACGGAACCGTTCAAGCTCGATGCGTCGGATAGCGGTTATGTGCACACGCTCAGGCCGATCATCGTCGGCTTGATCGAAGCGCCCGAGGGCGTCGGCGGCGCGTCGCTCCAGCCGCCGGAAGTGGCGCTCGAAAAAATCGAGCGATCGCTGGGCGTCACGTTCCAGACAAAGTCATTCAACGATTGGCCCAAGGCCGCGCGCGCTTTCCAGCATGGCGAGATCGAGATGATCGTCGCGGCTAGTCCGCCCGGAACGCTGAATTACGCGATGCACTCCGAATTGCAGCCGCTCGACGAGTTGATCCGGCGCGCGTTCAACCGAACGGGAGCGCAGGCAGTGGCATCGTCGGGCTGGAGCATCACCGCGGTGCGCTTGTTCCCGGCGCTGATCGGCGTCGCAGCCGTGCTGTTCGTGACGCTGCGCGCGTTCATTCGGCTGCAGCGGGAAATGGGCCGGCGCATGGAAACCGAGCAGCGTCTCGCCACGCAGCTCAGTTTTCAGCAAACCATGATGGAGGTGGTGCCGTATCCGCTCGTCGCGAAGGACATGCAAAACCGCTACGTCGCGGTGAATCGCGCCTTCGAGGAGGCGCTCGGCGTGCGCCGCGAAGACATTCTCGGGCGCACGAGTCTCGAAGCGCTGGCGTGGGGCGAGGCGCATAGCCGCGTGCTGCACGATCTGACGCGCGCGACACTGGCGACCGGCCAGCGTCAGGAAGTCGAAACGGAGTTCGCCGATAAGACTCACCGCGCGCGATGCGGCCTGTTCTGGACCGGCGCGTTCCTGGCGTCGAACGGGGAGCGGGCCGGCGTTGTCGGCACGATGATCGACATCACCGATATCCGCGACGCCGAAACGCGCGCGCGGCAGACCGAGCAGCGTCTTCACGACGTGACGCGATCGCTGCCCGTGGTCGTGTTCCAGTTGCGCCGCGCAAGCGACGGCGCGTATAGCCTTCCCTATATCGACGGCGATGCCCGCCAATTGCTCGGGCTCGACGTCACCGCACTCGCCGACCATCCGGTTCATGCACTCACGCACGTCCACGACGAAGACAGCGCGCGTCTTCTCGCGGAAATCGAAAATTCGGCGCGAACGCTCGAGCCGCTGCATACCGAGTTCCGTTCGACGGTGGAAGGCATCAGCCGCTGGGTTCGTGCCGATTTCGTCGCGCATCGCGAAGACGACGGCGCGGTCGTGTGGAGCGGCTATTGGGCCGACGCCAGTGTGGAGCATGCCCGCGCCGAAGAACTCGCGCGTGCGCGCGATGCCGCCGAGGCCGCGTCGCGCGCGAAGGACGATTTCCTGGCAATGATGAGCCACGAAATCCGCACGCCGATGAACGGCGTCCTCGGTCTCGTCGAAGTGCTCGAAAACACGTCGCTCAATGCCGATCAGTCGCAGATGCTCGGCATGATCCAGGATTCCGCGAGCGCGCTCCTGCAGATTCTGGACGATCTCCTCGACTATTCGAAGATCGAGGCCGGCCGGTTGACGATCGAATCGATGCCGATCGATTTGCGCGAGCTGGTGGACGGCGCAGTCGGCCTGCTCGCGGGACGCGCGCATGAAAAGGGATTGCGCGTGCGTGTCGACGTGACGCCGGAGGTGGCCGCGACCGTGAAGGGCGACAGCGTCCGGCTCAGACAGGTTCTCTTCAACCTGATGAGCAACGCGATCAAGTTCACGGCCAAGGGCGACGTTGCGCTCCACGTGCGCGTGGTCGAGCAGCGCGAGTCGGAGCAGGTGATCGAACTGTCCGTGAAGGACACCGGCATCGGGATCGCCAAAGAGGCGCAGCAGAGCCTCTTCGAGCCGTTCGTGCAAGCGGAGACATCCACGACGCGCCGCTTCGGCGGCACCGGACTGGGCCTGACGATCTGCAATCGTCTCGTCGAGCTCATGGGCGGCACAATGAGTCTGCAAAGCGCGCTGGGCGTGGGAACGTCAATGACGGTTCGCCTCACGATGCCCATCGAAACGCGGCACTATCAGATCGAAGGATTGCGGGCGAAGCGGGCCATCGTGGCCATCGACGACGACCGCGTCGCTGCCGCGCTCATGCACTATGGCGAAGCGCTCGGCCTGAGCTTGCGGCGTTGCACGCCCGATGAACTCGCGCGATCGAAGTCAGGGTCGCTTCGCGATATCGACATCGTCTTTCTGAGCGACACGCACAAAAGCGCGTCGCCGCCGGGATCACGCGTGATTCACGTCACCGAGAAGCCCAAGCCGACCGGATACCGCATTCTCGAAGACGACATCCGCGTGAGCGTCAATCCGATCTCGTGGCACGGACTCGGCGCGGCCTGTGTCGCCGCCTTCACCGGGATGCCGCGCGTCGCATCCGGCCTCGCGCTTTCCCAGGAAACGAAGATGGCGGCGCCTGATCGCGAGGACGCACTGCGCAAAGGAAAGCTGGTGCTCGTGGCCGAGGATCATCCGGTGAATCAGGAACTGATCCGCAATCAGCTGTCGCTGCTCGGATTCGCCTGCGATGTCGTGCACGACGGCGCCGAGGCTCTGGCGGCGCTCGTCGACACGCGCTACGGCTTTCTGATCACCGACTGCCATATGCCGAACATGACCGGCTACGAACTCGCGCGCCGCATCCGGGCGGATGAAGCGGGCACGGCGCGCCGTCTGCCGATTCTCGGCATCACCGCGAGCACCGCGCCCGAGGAGTTGCGCAAGTGCCGCGACGCGGGCATGGATGACTGTCTCGTGAAGCCGACGCGGCTCGCCACCTTGCGCGAGCATCTGCACCGTTGGTGGGTGACCGACAGCGCCGCACCCGAGCCGGCCGCGCATCCGGCGCAAGAGACCGACGCGTCCCCTGTCGACGACGAAGAACTCGACCTGAACGCGATGGCGCAACTGTGGGGCAGCGAGGCGACCGTCAAGGCGTTGCTGGACGCGTTCGTCTCGTCGTTCTGCGAGGATCTCGAAGCGCTGCGCCGCTTGCTGGATCGCGGCACGGTGGACGATCTGCGCGACTGGCATCATCGCGTCGTCGGGGCGGCCAGCGTGCTGCAATATCGGCCGCTGCTCACCGCGCTCGAGGATTTTCGCCGCGATCTGCATGTGAAATCGCGCGCCGTGCGTCATCGCGAGGGGCTTGCGCTCATCGCGCGATGCGAGCAACTCGTCGAACGGATCAACGTGCAAGGCGCGGCGATTATTTGATTGTCGTGAGGGGCGCCGCGAGCGCCGCGCCCTTCACACAGGATGCGCCGCGGAATCCGCTTCGACGAGTTCGCGGTCGCGGAAATGCGCGAGCGCGAAATCCACGAAGGAGCGTGTCTTGGCCGGCACGTGCCGCCGGCCCGGATAGACGATCGACACTTCCTTATCCGCGTCCTTGAGCGTGTAGCCCGGCAGCAGCCGCACGAGCGAACCCGATTCGATATCCTGCGCCACGTAGCTCTGCGGCAGCACGGCGATTCCCATTCCCGACAGCGCCGCTTGCCGCAACATGTGCGAGCTGTTCACGGCGTAGGCCGGATCGATTTCGACGCTTTCCGTCTCACCCGACGATCCGGTGAAGGACCACGCCGAGCCATGAATATCCGTCGACGGGGCGAGAAACTCGTGTGCCGTCAACGATGCCGGGCGCGCGGGCGCGCCGCGTCGCGCAAGATAGTCCGGCGATGCGACGAGGACCGATGCGACCCGCATCAGCGGGCGATTGATGAGCGTGCCGCTGTTGACGAGATGCGGCACGACGATGCCCACGTCGAAACCTTCCGCGACGAGATCGACCGGACGATGCAGCAGCGTGAGGCGTAGCTTCACGTCGGGGTATCGGTCGCGGAAGCCGCGCAGCATCGGCGTGAGTCCGAGCAACGAAAACGATGCCGACGCCACGAGCTTGAGCGTGCCCGAAGGATCGACAGAACTGCTCGCCACCGACGCTTCCATGGCTTCGATTTGCTCGATGACGAGCCGGCAGCCCTCGGCATACGCGCGTCCCGCTTCGGTCAGCGACACGCTGCGCGTGGTCCGGTTCAGCAGACGCGTGTTGAGATGCGCTTCGAGCAGCGACACATAGCGCGTGATCACGGCATTGGAGAGATCGAGCGCGGCGGCGGCGCGGCCGAACGATTCGGTCTCCGCCACCTTCAGAAAGACGCGCATCGCCTGGAGTTGATTCATTGAGAGAGCGAGGTGAGAAGCGTCCGTGGAACGCTTCAAGTATGCAGATCGATGCGGGCGATAAAAGCACCGCCTCGCGTGCGCGATCGTAGAGCGCGATGGAACGCGGGGGAATCGGACGCTTCCGATCGATGGCAGGTGTCTCAATGCGACCACTGTGGCATGGATGCAACTGTGGCCTGTCGGCACCTTTTCTCCGCGCGAGCCGGATGACACGTAAGTGCATGCGGCCTAAGCGTTAACCCATCCTGAAAATGAACTTTTCGAATTATTCGAAAAGGCTTTTGTGTTTCCTTTGTCGGCTTCTCAAAAAGACCGGGCAATAAACTTTGCCGTGCCGAATATCGGTGCTGAACCAATCGAGAGAAGACGGGAGTCGGAACTCGGCAGGCGTTTGGCCTGAAGCAACCCATCGAGTCTCCAGACTCAAAAGGAATACACATGAAAAAGACTCTGATCGTAGCGGCTGTCGCCGCTGTGGCCGCATCGTTCGCAACTGCTGCAAGCGCGCAAAGCAGCGTCACGCTGTATGGTTTGGTGGACGCAGGTCTCACGTACGTCAACAACGTGCAGGCTCCGGAAGGCGCGGGCTATCAAAAGGCGAGCGCTTGGGGCGTAACGGGCGGCAACGTCCAGATGAGCCGTTGGGGCCTGCGCGGCGCCGAAGACCTCGGCGGCGGCATGAAGGCAATCTTCACGTTGGAGAATGGCTTCGACGTGGCGAACGGCGGTAGCCTTACCTCCGAATTCGGCCGTCAGGCATTCGTCGGTCTGTCGACGAACGCTGGCACCCTGACCCTGGGCAAGCAGACCGACTCCGTGGTCGACTACCTCGGCCCGCTGAGCGCGACCGGCACGTGGGGCGGTACGTATTTCGCACATCCGGGTAATCTGGATAACCTGAACGGCGATTTCTTCCGTGAGAACAACTCCGTCAAGTTCCAGAGCGCGAACTACTCGGGCTTCTCGTTCAGCGGCCTGTATGGCTTCTCGAACTCGGCAGGCAGCTTTGCGGCTAACCGTGCTTACAGTATCGGCGCAGGCTACACGAACGCGGGTCTGAAGATCGGCGCGGCATACATGCAAGCGAACGGCATCGGCAGCAATGTCTCGGGCTCGATCACTGACGTTGCACCGTTCGATGTGAACGGCAATGTCATGACCGACGTGCGTCAGCGCACGTTCGGCGCAGGCGCGAGCTACGCGATCGGTGCAGCGACGGTCGGCGCTGTGTGGACGCAAACGCGTCAGGACCAGAACTCGAACTCTGGCTTGATCGTCACCAACAACTTCGAAGTGAACGGTCGCTACGCGTTGACCCCGGCGCTTTCGCTCGGCGCTGCGTACACGTTCACCAAAGCCAAGTACAGCTTCGAAGATGCGTCGACGCGCGTTCGCTACCACCAGTTCGGCGTGCAGACGGACTACGCTCTGTCGAAGCGCACCGACATCTATGCCGAAGGCGTGATGGAGATCGCCAGCGGTGGTCCGAAGGGCTACTACCCGGCGGCCGAGATCAACGGCGTGGCAGCTTCCTCGAGCAGCCGTCAGGTTCTCGTGACGACGGGTATCCGTCACCGCTTCTAAAGCGGTCTGAGCAGTACCAAGCTTTAACTAGCTAGAAAAGGGCGCCGCAAGGCGCCCTTTTCGCATTGGCGCCCGCTTTCGACAAAGCGAAATGCGCCCCGCACCCGGATGCTCTACCATGACGATGCGACCGTCGTCTTGAAAAGGTGACTGTTCGCCAACAGGAGAGCAACGATGATCTCGACATGCCGACCACATGTCCGCTGGATAGCCGTTCTGATGCTCACGACGCTCGCCGCGACCACGGCGCAGGCCGACACCATCGATCTGAAAGGGAATCTCCAGCCGTCGAGCGAAGTTCCGCCGCGCGTAAGCAAAGGCCACGGCATCCTCGACGCCACTTTCGACACCGACACCAAAGTGCTCGCCTGGACCGCGACCTACGCGGAACTCTCGGGACCGGTGACGATGGCGCATTTCCACGGTCCGGCGCCGGTCGGACAGAACGCGAAGGTGCAAGTCCCCATCGACAAGAAAGCGCTCGCGAGCCCGATGAAAGGACAGGCGACGCTGACGGACGTGCAGGTGACCGATCTCATGGCCGGGCAGTGGTACTTCAACATCCATACGCAGGAAAACCCGACCGGCGAGATACGCGGTCAGGTCATGCCGTCGAATTGATTCGAATCGACGATGAGTTGGCAAAGCGCTTTCGCGTGCTGGATCGTCAGCAGACGCATGCGCCCGCATAGCACGCACGCGGCGCTCGACGTCGCACTCGCGCGCAGCTACGCGTCACGCCGGATCTGGTCGCCGGCCGTGCCGAAAGGCTGGCGGCTCGACATTCGCGAGGCGGGCGACGAATGGCTCGTCCCGCCGACGCCATCGCGCGCAACCATTCTCTATCTTCACGGCGGCGGCTATTACTTCTGCTCGCCGCGCAGTCATCGCGCGATCACGTTCGGATTGGCGACGCGCGCGAACGCCAGCGTGTTTTCGCTCGATTATCGTCTCGCGCCCGAGCATCGCTTTCCGGCCGCACTCGACGATAGTGTCGCGGCTTATCGGCGAATGCTCGATGACGACGTGCCCGCGCGATCAATCGTCATCGCGGGCGATTCGGCCGGCGGCGGCCTCGCGCTCGCGACGCTGCTCGCCCTGCGCGACGCCCGCGATCCGCTTCCCGCCGCCGCCGTGTTGTTCTCACCGTGGACCGACCTGAGCTGCAGCGGCGAGTCGATGCGCACCAACGACGGCCGTGACCCGATGTACCACGCGTCGGTGTTTCCCAAAGTGGCCGCACAGTATCTCGGCGCGGCGGACGCGCGACATCCGTACGCGTCGCCCGTGTTCGGAGACTTCGAAGGCTTGTCGCCGCTCCTCATTCAGGTCGGCGACACGGAACTGCTGCTCGACGACGCCACGCGCGTCGCAACCCGGGCGCGCGCGGCGGGTGTGCGCGTCGAGCTGGAAATATGGCGCAACGTGCCGCACATCTTCCAGATCTGGGCGCCGTTCATGCCCGAAGCGCGCGACGCGCTCGCGCACGCCGCCGCATTCATCGAAGCGGCGACGGCCGCAACTCATGCTCATCGGCCGCCCATGACCTCGATCGTCTGATAAGCGCGTTCGACCGCCGAAGCGCCGTATCGACGCTCGAGTCTGCGCACGGTGAAGTGCCCATGCGCCATCTGCTGGAAGTGGTCGATGAACACGGTGTTGACCATCGCGCCGAGCACCGCGCCGATCGCCGGAATCGACTTCGCGGCGACCTGCTCGCTGACCTGCACCGAAAACCGCGACGCGACCGTCTGCAGAAACTTGAGCAGCGCCGTCGAACCATGACTGCCCAAACCTTTGGCGGCGATCTCGTTGGTCGCGCGCGAGACCGACTGCGCGAGCGCGCCGCGCACGATGAAATAGCCGAGATCGGCGTTGTCGTCGCTGGCCTTGGTGCCGCCCATGCCGAGCACCATCATGCATTGCAGTTGCGTTTCCACGCGATGCACGTCCTCGCCTTCGCTGCGCGCGATGTCGCAGATGGAGCGGAACATCAGCGTCGTCGTGACCGGCAATTCCACCGGCAACGCGAACAGGCCGAACGCGCCGCCCGCCGCGCCGGTCGTCGCGACGGCGAGCTTGTGCATCAGGTTATGCGGCTTGTCGGGCGGCGGCGCGAGCAGCGAATCCGAAGGCGCGCTCTTGCCGATCGTGCGCAGCGCCACTTGCAGGCACTTCTTGAGCGCGAGCTGCGTGGCTTCGTCGACTTTTTCCTGCGCGGCCGCCGGCAAGCGTCCCATCAGCTTTTCGATGGGCGCGCCGACGACGCTCGCCAGCTTCATCGTCAGCGACGGGCTTTCCAGCGACTCCTTCGCGCGGGCGAGGGCCGCGAAATCCTCGGTCGTGAGCGGTGAGGTGATGATCGGCGTCGGTTCCATGCGATGTTTTCTGTCCGGTGAATAGTGAATGGTCACGCGGAATTAGAGTGCGTGCCCGTGCTATGATTCCATTTCCGTTGACTAGTCAACAATTGCGCTTACAAAAGATGGCCGTTCACACAGCCGCGCATCATTCGAGCGGGCAGGTTCTGCCGTTTCGCGAATCGCTCATGGCGATGCTGGGCATTTCCTTCGTCACCATGCTGGTCGCGCTCGATCAGACCGTGGTCGGCACCGCGCTGCCGACGATCGTCGCCGAGCTCAAAGGCTTCGATCTCTACGCGTGGGTCGCCACATCGTATCTTCTGACTTCCGTCATCACCGTGCCGATTTTCGGACGGCTCGGCGATTACTACGGCCGCAAGCCATTCGTGATCGCGTCGATCGTCGTGTTCACCGTCGCGTCCGTGCTTTGCGGGCTCGCGAACAGCATGATGTTTCTCGTGCTCGCGCGCGGATTGCAGGGCATCGGCGGCGGGATGCTTGTCGGCACGGCGTTCGCGTGCATCGCGGATCTCTTTCCGGACAACGTCGTGCGCCTGCGCTGGCAGGTGATGATGAGTTCCGCGTTCGGCATCGCCAACGCGGTCGGGCCGTCGCTCGGCGGCTTTCTCACGCAATATTACGGCTGGCGCTCGGTGTTCTACGTCAATCTGCCGGTGGGCATCGTGTCGCTCTATTTCGTGTGGCGTTTTCTGCCGCATCTGCGGCACGTCGCGCACGAAGGCAAGATGCGCCTCGACTGGCCCGGCGCCGCGCTGATCGCGGTGGCGCTCGGCGCGCTGCAATTGTTCGTCGAAATGCTGCCGAAGCATGGCTTCGGCGCCGAAACGGCCGCTCTGCTCGCGATGAGCGTCGCCGCCGCGTTCGCGCTCTGGAAATGGGAGATGCGCTGCGATTACGCGATCCTGCCCGTCGACATGTTCCGCAACCAGGCGCTCGCCGCGCTCTTCACGCTCGCGATTCTCGGCGGTTTCACGATGTTCTCGATGCTCTTCTACGCGCCGCTGCTGTTCCAGGGCGGCTTCGGCATGTCGCCGAAGGACGCGGGCGTGATGATCACGCCGCTCGTCGTGTTCATTACGATCGGCAGCATCGTGAACGGGCGCATCGTCACGCGCCTGAAGAACGCCAATCTGATGCTGTATGTCGGCTTCGCGCTGCTCGCCGTGTCGTGTCTCGGCATCGTCGTCGCGACGCACAACATGCCGCGCTCGCTGCTGCTCGTGATCATGCTGCTCGGCGGCCTCGGCCTCGGCTTCGTGATGCCGAACCTCACCGTGTTCGCGCAGCAGACCGCGGGCCGCGCGCATCTGGGTATCGCGACCGCGCTGCTGCAATCGCTGCGCATGATCGGCGGGATGATCGGCACGGCGCTGACCGGCACGCTCATCGCGCATCTCTATGCGAGCGGCGTGAATCTCGCGCTCGAAAACGACCACGCGATGCATTGGGCCGCCGATCTCTCCGACCCGCAAATCCTCATCAACCGTGAAGGTCAGCAGGCGCTGCTTGCGCAACTGAGCGCGGCCGGTCATAACGGCGCGATGCTGCTCGAATCCGCGCGCGAAGCGCTCGTCGCCGCGATTCACATCGGGCTTGCGCTGGCGGCGGTGGTCGCGGTGCTGTCGGTGTGGCAATCGCGCCGCGTGCCGCCGGTGCGGCTGAAAGGGCCGCAAGAGCCGGTCATCCTCGCCGAATGATCAGGGGAAAAGCATGAATGAACAGGACCGTATCGCCGTGGTGCAACAATTCGGGCGCACCTATCGCGCGTTCATGTCGGCGTTCGAGACGGCCGTCGGCCAGCCGATGCCGCGCTGGCGCATCCTCCTCGCGTTGCACGAACACGCGGGCGTGCTGTCGCAGAAGCGGCTCGTCGAACGTCTGAAAGTGGATCCGGGCGCGCTGACGCGTCAGCTGAAGACGCTCGAAGGGCTCGGCTGGATCGTGCGCAGCGTCGATGCCCGCGACAATCGCGTTTCGAACGTGGCGTTGACGGCGCAAGGCCGCGCCATCGCCGAGGAGGGTTTGCCGCGACGCAACGCGTTCCTTCACGACACGATGGCGTCGTTGCCCGACGAGGCCATCGAGGCCTTGTCGAGCGCGCTGCACATGTTCGAGGGACGCATTCAGGAAGTCGCGGCCGCGAATGCTGCGTCGGCGGCCGCGCTCGAAGAAAAGGCTTAGAAGAACGTTTCGATCACTTCGGTGACGCGATACTTCGGATCGACGACCAGAATCTGACGCCACTTGTCGAAGGTCAGGCACGGGTGCGAAATGTCGAACGCGATCATGTCGCCAACTTTCACGTCGTCGCCCGGCTTGATACGCAAGTACGCGTGCTGATCCATCAGGCCGAAAATCTCCCAGCCGTCGCCAGGCGTCACGTCACGCGGCGCTTCGTTGCCCGGACGATAATGCTTCGCCGGCTCGGGCATCCCCGCATCGAACGCGGAATCGCGCTTGCCCAGCCCGATGATCGCGCGGTCCGGTTCCGGAATCGACTGCACATACGCCCACAATTGCAGCGCGGGCTTCAGCCCTTGCCCCATCTTCTTCGCGATCGGATTGCGCGCGAAAATCTCGTTTTGCGCCTTCTTGTAGATGCCGACGTCGTGCGTCAGATAGCAGCCGGGACGCAGCACGACTTCGATTGCATCGCTGTTGGCCTTCGCGAATTCGTCGGCGACGACGTCGTACCACGCCGATCCCGCGCCCGAGAGAATCGCCGGCTTGCGCGCGATCCTGCCTTCCGCGATCAGCTTGCGCGTGACATCGACCGCGCTCTTCAGAAACTCGCGCACTTTCGTTTCGTCCTGCAGCACGCCTTCATACAATTCGATGCCCGCAAGCTCGATCGTGCCCTGCCAGCGCGCGATCGCGGCGAGCACCGCGTCGCGTTGCGCGTCGTCGCGCACCCCGGTGCGTCCGCCCGGCACGCCGAGCTCGATCAGCACGTTCAGTTTCTTGCGCACCGAGCTGAAGAATTCGCCGAGCTGATCGACGCCATCGGCCGAATCGACGAGACAGAAGAACTCGAAATTCGCGTCGGTCAGCAACTCCGCGATCATGCCCATGTTGCGTTTGCCGACGAGCTGATTCGCCATCAGGATGCGATGCACGCCGCCGCGATACGCCGCGCGCACCTGATGCGCGGTCGCGAGCGTGATGCCCCACGCGCCGGTGTCGAGCTGGCGGCGAAAGAGTTGCGGCGCCATCGTCGTCTTGCCGTGCGGTGCGAGCTTCACGCCGTACTCGCCGACGAAGTCCTGCATCCACTTCAGATTGTGTTCGATGCGATCGGAATAGAGCACGGCGGCGGGCAGGCTCACGTCCTCTTCGAGCAGATTCCATTGCAGACGCGACGCGTCGTTCAACTGGATGCTCGTGCCCGGCACCATGCCGAGACCCTTGCCGAACGGGTCGATCGTCGCGTTCTGATAGTTTGTAACTTTCATGTGCTGCTACTCCATCGTCCGTTTAAATAAACCCTGCGCGGGATTCGATGTGCGTCAAGGTTGACGGTGCTATGTTAACCAAAGTAGCATCCGGGAAGGAAATGTTATTTAGTAACATCCGCTTCTCGTAAACCCGTGCAATCATCATGAACGGCCACGCCGACACGCTCAGTTTCGATATCGTCGCACGCATCGCGGAGCGCGCGCCCGAGTTGCGCGGCGCCGAGCGCAAGGTCGCCGCGCTGATTCTCGACGACATCGTGAGTGCGTCGCGCGCGAGCATCGGCGCGCTGGCGGACAAGGCGGAAGTCAGCGTCGCCACCGTCACGCGTTTCGCCAAGGCGGTCGGCTGCGAGGACGTGCGCGAACTGAAGCTGCGGCTCGCGCAGGCGGCGGGCGTCGGACAGCGCTTTTTGCGGCGCGATCCCGACGCCGCGCCCGATTCGCTCGCCGCGCGCATCTTCGAGGACGTGCAGGCGACGCTCGCGCAGAATCAGGGCGCGCTCGCCGCCGCGCCCATCGCCGAAGCCGCCGATGCGCTCGCGGCGGCGTCGATGATCTACGCGTTCGGCATGGGCGGCGGTTCGACCGCGCTCGCCGACGAAATGCGCTTTCGCCTCGTGCGGCTCGGGCGGCCGGTCGCGTCGTACCAGGACGGGCTGTTGCAGCGCATGGTGGCCTCGACGTTGTCGAAGGAACATGTCGTCGTCGCGCTGTCGGTGACGGGGCAGACGCCGGAAATCGTCGAAAGCTGCGCGCTCGCGAAACAATACGGCGCGCGCGTGATCGCGCTGACCGCGCCCGCGTCGCCGCTCGGCGCGCTCGCGGACTGGCTGATTCCGGTCATCGCGATCGAAACGGATTTCATCTACAAGCCGTCGTCGTCGCGTTACGCGATGATGATGGCGCTCGATTTGCTCGTCACCGAACTGGCCGTCAAGCAGGCCGATCACAGCCGCGAACTGCTGCGCCGCATGAAGCACGCGCTCGATTCGCATCGCGGCGGCGGCGAGCGTCAACCTCTGGGAGACTGATCATGGAATCGTTGAAGGCCGACACGCTGATCGTCGGCGCGCGCGTGATCGACGGCACGGGCGCGCCCGCCGTGGAGCGCGACGTCGCCGTGCGCGACGGGCGCATCGTCGCGATCGAGGCGCGCGGCGGCTTGTCCAACTGGAGCGCCGACGACGTGTTCGACGCGCAAGGCAAAGTGCTCGCGCCCGGTTTCATCGACGTCCATACGCACGACGACACGCACGTCATCCGCTCGCCGCAGATGATGCCCAAGATCACGCAGGGCGTGACGACGGTGATCGTCGGCAATTGCGGGATCAGCGCGTCGCCGGTGACGCTCAAGGGCGATCCGCCCGATCCGATGAACCTGCTCGGCGACGCCGCCGCGTTCGCATACCCGACGTTCGCGTCTTACGTCGATGCCGTGAACGCTGCGCGCCCGGCGGTGAATGTCGGCGCGCTGATCGGCCATACGGCGCTGCGCAACAATCACATGGACCGGCTGGATCGCGGCGCTTCCGCCGATGAAGTCGCCGCGATGCGCGCGCAGCTCGAAGAAGCGCTGGACAACGGCGCGCTGGGATTGTCGAGCGGGCTCGCGTATGGATCGGCGTTCAACGCGCCGCCGGAGGAAGTGCAGGCGCTCGCCGAACCGCTCGCGAAAGCGGGCGCGCTCTACACGACGCACATGCGCACGGAGTTCGACGCCATTCTCGACGCGATGGACGAGGCGTATCGCGTCGGCCGCCACGCGCGCGTGCCGGTGGTGATTTCGCATCTGAAGTGCGCGGGGCCGTCGAACTGGGGACGCAGCGTCGAAGTGCTGAAGTCGATCGAAACGACGCGCGACGGTCAGCCGGTCGGCTGCGACTGCTATCCGTACAACCGCAGCTCGTCGACGCTGGATCTGAAGCAGGTGACGGGCGATATCGACATCACGATCACCTGGTCGACGCCACATCCGGACATGGCGGGCAAGCTGATCCGCGAAGTCGCGGACGAATGGAAGGTGACGCAGCAGGAAGCGGCGAAGCGTTTGCAGCCGGCGGGCGCGGTGTATCACAACATGTCGGAAGACGACGTGCGGCGCATCCTCTCGCATCCCGCGACGATGGTCGGCTCCGACGGCTTGCCGAACGATCCGCTGCCGCATCCGCGTTTGTGGGGCGCGTTTCCGCGCGTGCTCGGCCACTATGCGCGCGACACGGCGCTGATCCCGCTCGAAAAAGCGGTGCGCAAGATGACGAGCTTGTCGGCGCGGCGTTTCAGTATCGCGGAGCGCGGCGAAGTGAAGGTGGGCTATCACGCGGATCTGGTCGTGTTCGATCCTGAGCGCGTGATCGATTCCGCGACGTTTGCGAATCCGCAGCAGGCGGCCGAAGGCATCGACGCAGTGTGGGTGAATGGCGTTTTGACGTATCGCGAGCAGGCCGTGACCGGCGCGCGCGCGGGACGTTTCGTGGCGCGCGGGGCGGCATCGAAACTGGATGCGGCCGGCGCGTTTTGAGAATGTGTTCGAGTAAGGAAAAGGAGTCGGAAAGATGAAGCGTTATGGCGTTGAAGGTGGCAAGGGACAAGGCGGCGCGCATATGCCGTTCGCACGTGCGGTCGAGGCCGATGGCTGGCTGTTCGTATCGGGCCAGACGCCGATGGAAGACGGCGAGGTGATCAACGGCGGCATCGTCGAGCAAACGCACAAGGCGATTCAAAACGTCATCGCCATTCTGAAGGAAGCGGGTTACGGCACCGAGCACGTCGTGCGTTGCGGCGTGTGGCTGGACGATCCGCGCGATTTCGCGTCGTTCAACAAGGTGTTCAAGGAGTACTTCGGCGCGAATCCGCCGGCGCGGGCTTGTGTCGTATCGTCGATGGTGATCGACTGCAAGGTCGAGGTGGATTGCGTGGCGTATAAGAAGCCCGCCGCCTGAAGCCGGGCGTCCGCTGCAAACGCGCGTCGCGAATCAAGCCGCGCGCGCGCACATGTCGAGGCATGCGGCCGCCAATTCGGGCGGCACGCCGGCCTCACCCAGCTTGGCGATCACGTGCTCGCGTTCTTGCGTCTCCATGATGCGGGTGTAGAGCGCCCCCATACAGTCGAACTTCCTCAACTCGAAGTAGCGGAACATCAACTGCGCGAATTCACGCGAAGCGAAAGTGCGGCGATCCATTGCCCGAAAGAGTTCGATCATGTCGGCGTCGCTCGTGTGACGCCACATGTTGAACGCGCCGTGGAAGCCAAAGGTCGGCGCGTTGGGCAGCGCATGTTCGTACCCGAACGGGTCCGCGATCTCGGCAGGTGCGAAACGGATGCCGTATGCGGCTTCGAGCGCGGGCCGCAGTGCGCGGCAGATGACGACGTCTTCAGCCGAATCGCCGAACGTCGGGACATCGGGACGCGCCAGCAGTTTCAAAAGGCGCAAGGAGCGAAGCGAGAATCCGCCATTGCCGACATCCTGCGGAGCTTCGAACCACGGCCAGCGCGGGCCGATATAGTCGTAATCAAGGAAATCCGGCCGCCACGCCCGAGGCTGAAGCACATAGCCATCCCATTGCACGATCAGAACCCAGGGTGTTGCAATATGCCGATGCAGCTCCTTGAGCATGAATCGCGAATATTCTGCGCTCGATCCGATTCGATCGATTTTCACGACGCGCGTGGGCGATGAAACCGAAGGCTCGCTGTCGGTCAGAAGGATCACATCGGCGAAATCGCACAGCGCCGAGGAGTGTGCGAGCGCGCGCGCGGCAAGCATGGGGTTCAGGCAGTCGACCGCGCACACGGTGACGTCAGGCAGGTTCAGGCGATTCATCGTCTACTCGCGAGAGGCCGCGCGGATCGGCGTTTCGTTGTTCGAATTTTTCGACGCGCGCAGTGACGAGAATGCAACTGATTCCGGCCGCGCGGCAAGTAAAAACTTTACTCGCGCGTGGGCCGGTCCAGTATAAGAAGATGATTATTTACTGCCGCGCCAACCGTGCATTATCCGGCATCGGCAAATTGAAATTCGTGCGGAACGGGTTGATATCCAGCCCGCCGCGCCGTGTATAACGCGCGTACACCGCGAGCCGCTCCGGCTTGCACTCCCGCATGATGTCCATGAAGATGCGCTCGACGCATTGCTCATGAAACCCGGTATGTTCGCGAAAAGAAACGATATACCGCAACAATCCCGCGTGATCGATCTGCCCGCCGTAATAGCGGATCTGCACGCTGCCCCAGTCCGGCTGTCCCGTCACCGGGCAATTGGATTTCAGCAGATTCGAAAACAGCGTCTCGTCGACGGGCGCTTCGTCGTGCGTCGCCGTCAATAACGACGGATCGGGCGAGAACACGTCGCAGTCGAGATCGAGCCGGTCGAGCGACAAACCGTCGAACTCTTCCATCGCGAGCTTGCCGAAATCGGCGGGCGCCGCGAGCTGCACCGACACCGTCGCGCCGCACACGGCGGAGACATCGCGCTTGATGGCGGCGCGCACGTCGTCGACCGAATCGAACTGCGTCTGCGCGAACGAGCCGAGATACAGCTTGAACGACTTCGATTCGACGATGTTCGGCGAATCCGCCGGCACGAAGAACGTCGCGACCGCGATCTGCGGCTTGCCGCGCTTGTTCAGCCACGACAGCTCGTACGCGTTCCAGATGTCCGTGCCGAAGAACGGCAGGCGCTCGGGCACGGCGATCGCGTCGCGCGCGCGTTTGCGGTCGATCGGAAACAGCAACGACGCGTCGTACTGTTCGGTGTAGTGGACGGGCTTGCCGAGCGGAGATTGGTCGGGTGTCATGTTGCGTTCGCTATGCCGCTGAGAACGTGCCCCGTCGCCGTGACGACGCGAGCCGATTCGCAGTGGCGGATTTGATCGTCGAAGAAAAAGTCGGGCTCGAATTCGCGCAGGAATTCGCCCTTGTCGAGGCCGCCTAGGAACATCGCTTCGTCGATTTCGATGTTCCAGGCCATCAGCGTGCGGATCGCGCGCTCGTGCGCGGGCGCGGAGCGCGCGGTGACGAGCGCCGTGCGGATGCGCATCGGCGATTGGCTTTCGTTGTCGTCGGCGATGCGTTGCAGCTTGTTCAACGCCGCGAGCAGCGGTTTCAACGGGCCGTCCGGAAGCGGCGACGCGCGTTTATCCGTTTCATGGCCGACGAACGCGCGCAGACCATCGCTCTGGAAGACGCGCTCGGCTTCGTCGGAGAAGAGCACGGCGTCGCCATCGAACGCGATGCGGATTTCATCCGCGTACCGGCTCGCGGCGCGCGGCGTTTCCGGCAGCACGCGCGCGGCGGGAAAACCGGCGGCGAGCGCATCGCGCACATCGTCCGGATTCGCCGACAGAAACAGCGACGCCCGCAGCGGCTTCAGATACGCGAACGGCGAACGGCCGCGCGTGAACACGCCGCGCTCGATCGCGAGACCGTGCTCGCGGCACGAATGAAACGCGCGCAGGCCGCTGATCGGATCGCTGCGCGACAGGATCACCACTTCGACGCGCTGCTCATCCGAATTCAGCGCGAGCAGCTTGCGAATCAGCCCGAACGCGACGCCCGGCTTCGCGGGCTGGTCGAGCCGCGAGCGTTGCAGCGCTTCGTATTGCGTGAGATCGCCGGTCTCGAAGACGCGGTTTTCTTCCTCGAAATCGAAGAGCGCGCGCGACGAAATCGCGACGACGAGCTTGTCTTCGAGCGTGAACTTCGGCATGACTGATCAGGCCAGGAAGAGCTGGTAGACCGGATTCGCGCCTTCGTCCCACCACGGATAGCCGAGCGTCGCGAGGAAGCGCTCGAACTCCGCGTTGTCCGACTGCGGTACCTGAATGCCGACGAGAATCGAGCTGTAATCCGCGCCCTGATTCCGGTAATGGAAGAGGCTGATGTTCCAGTCCGGCGCCATCGACGAAAGGAATTTCATCAGCGCGCCCGGGCGCTCCGGAAACTCGAAACGCAACAGACGCTCGTCCCGCGCGAGCGGCGAACGTCCGCCGACCATATAGCGGATGTGCTGCTTCGAGAGCTCGTCGTGCGAGAGATCCACCGTCGCGAAGCCATGCTCGATGAACGCCGTCATCATCTGCGCCGTTTCCTTGCGCGACTTGATCTGCACGCCGACGAAGATATGCGCGGCTTTTTCGTCGGCGATGCGGTAGTTGAACTCCGTCACGCTGCGTGTGCCGACGAGCTCGCAGAAGCGCCGGAAGCTGCCGCGCTCTTCGGGAATCGTCACGGCGAACACGGCCTCGCGCGCCTCGCCGACTTCCGCGCGCTCCGCGACGAAGCGCATGCGGTCGAAGTTCATGTTCGCGCCCGACGTCACCGCGATGAGCGTCTTGCCTTCGATGCCCTCGCGCTCCGCATACAGCTTCGCGCCCGCGACCGCGAGCGAGCCGGCCGGTTCCAGAACGCTTCTCGTGTCCTGGAAGACGTCCTTGATCGCGGCGCAGAGCGCATCGGTGTCGACGGTGATGACTTCGTCGAGCAACTCGCTGCACAGCCGGAACGTTTCCTCGCCGACCAACTTCACCGCCGTGCCGTCCGAGAACAGGCCGACTTCGGAGAGCGTGACGCGCTCGCCCGCCTTGATCGATTGCGCCATCGCGCACGAATCCTCGGTCTGCACGCCGATCACCTTGATCTCCGGGCGCACCGCCTTGATGTACGCCGCGACGCCCGCCGCCAGCCCGCCGCCGCCGATCGGGCAGAAGATCGCGTGAATCGGGCCCTGATGCTGGCGCAGGATTTCCATCGCGACCGTGCCTTGTCCGGCGATCACGTCGGGATCGTCGAACGGATGCACGAAGGTCAGGCCGCGTTCTTCCTGAAGCTGCACGGCGCGCGCGTAGGCGTCGCTGTACGACTCGCCCGCGAGCACCACTTCGACCGTCGGGCCGCCGTGCGCGCGGATCGCGTCGATCTTCACTTGCGGCGTGGTCGTGGGCACGGCGATGACCGCGCGGCAACCGAGCCGCGCCGCCGACAACGCGACGCCCTGCGCGTGATTGCCCGCCGACGCCGTGATCACGCCGCGCGCGAGCACGTCGGCGGAAAGGTTCGCCATCTTGTTGTAAGCGCCCCGAATCTTGAACGAGAAAACCGGCTGATTGTCCTCGCGCTTGAGGAACACGGCGTTGTGCAGGCGCGCGGACAGGTTGCGCGCGGGTTCGAGCTCGCTTTCACGCGCGACGTCGTACACACGCGCGGTCAGCACTTTTTTCAGGTAGTCGGGATGTGTCATGCGAGGAATCGTCACGCGGCGACAACGCACGCGGGTTTTGAGGGCGAAAGCTTCAATGATAGCGCCAACCGCGCGCTTTCCGGGCGCGCCATGCGTTCAGACCGGCCGGACGGTCGTGCAAAAAAGCGTCGAAAATGCCGAAAACGTGTCGCGATTTCGCACGCAAAAGCCCCTTCTCGCTGCTAGCGCCCGCGAACGCGCGCCCGCCCGATAGGTTAGAATTTCCTTTTACGAATCAGCAATCAGGATCGGCAGATGCACCGGCAGCTTCGGATCGATTTTCTGGCGCATGTTTCCCGCGAGTCGCATCCCGCGGCGCAAAGGCATGCGCGCCACGCGCGATCGTGGCGTTGATCCAGGGCACACCGAAGGCGCCGTGACGAGCCCGGCGCCCTTCGCCAAGAGAGAAGTCTCATTCGAAAATTTGCGCCCCCACGCGCATCGCCGGCATTGCCGCTTTCTTGGCGCGAGCGCCGGCACACCGAACCGTCGAACATGAACGCACCTCAAGCCTTCGATCCGAACGGCGCCCATGCCGCCTTGGCGCTCGATATCGAGCCGCGTCTCCGCGAAATTCCCTATAACTACACGTCGTTTTCCGATCGTGAAATCGTCATGCGGCTCCTGGGCGACGAAGCCTGGGCCGTGCTCGACGAACTGCGTAACGAACGCCGCACCGGCCGCTCGGCGCGCATGCTGTACGAAGTGCTCGGCGACATCTGGGTCGTGCGCCGCAATCCGTATTTGCAGGACGACCTGCTCGACAATCCGAAGCGCCGCGCGATGCTCGTCGAGGCGCTGAATCACCGTCTCGCGGAAATCGAAAAGCGCCGCAGCGCCGATCTCACCGCGCACAGCGACGAAGCCGGCAGCCGCGAGCGCGCCGGCCGCGTGCAACTGCTGATCACGGCCGCGCGCCGCGCCGTCGACGATTTCGCCGCCGAATTCGGCAGCATGGCCGATCTGCGCCGCCGCGCATCGCGCGTGCTGGGCAAGGAGACGCAAAAGGACAACATCAAGTTCGACGGCCTCTCGCGCGTCGCGCACGTGACGGATGCGACCGACTGGCGCGTCGAATATCCGTTCGTCGTATTGACGCCCGATACCGAAGCCGAAATCGCCGGTCTCATCAAGGCGTGCTTCGAACTGGGCTTGACCGTGATTCCGCGCGGCGGCGGCACCGGCTACACCGGCGGCGCGATTCCGCTCACGCCGTTCTCGGCCGTCATCAACACGGAGAAGCTGGAGCAGCTCGGTCCCGTTGAAATGACAGATCTGCCGGGCGTCGATCACAAGGTCGCGACGATTTTCTCCGGCGCGGGCGTGGTCACGCGGCGCGTCACCGAAGCGGCGGAGCAGGCGGGCTTCGTGTTCGCCGTCGATCCGACGTCACTCGATGCCTCGTGCGTCGGCGGCAATGTCGCGATGAACGCGGGCGGCAAGAAGGCGGTGTTGTGGGGCACGGCGCTCGACAATCTCGCGTGGTGGCGCATGGTCGATCCGGAAGGCAACTGGCTCGAAGTCACGCGTCTGGATCACAACTGCGGCAAGATTCACGACGTCGACGTGGCGCGTTTCCGGCTCGACTGGTTCGACGGCAATCGTCCGCCGGGCGAGAAGCTTTTGCGCACCGAGAACCTCGACATCACCGGGCGCACGTTCCGCAAAGAGGGCCTCGGCAAGGACGTCACCGATAAATTCCTCGCCGGTCTGCCCGGCGTGCAGAAGGAAGGCTGCGATGGCCTGATTACGTCGGCGCGCTGGATTCTGCACAAGATGCCCGCGCACACGCGCACCGTCTGCCTCGAATTCTTCGGCCAGGCGCGCGATGCGATTCCGAGCATCGTCGAAATCAAGGACTATCTGTTCGAAACGTCGAAGCAGGGCGGCGCGATTCTCGCCGGCCTCGAACACCTCGACGAACGCTATCTGCGCGCGGTCGGCTATGCGACCAAGAGCAAGCGCAACGCGTTTCCGAAGATGGTGCTCATCGGCGATATCGTCGGCAATGACGCCGATGCCGTCGCCTCCGCCACGTCCGAAGTCGTGCGCATGGCGAACGGCAAGAGCGGCGAAGGCTTCGTCGCGGTGAACGCCGAGGCGAGGAAGCGCTTCTGGCTCGACCGCTCGCGCACGGCCGCGATCGCGAAGCACACGAACGCGTTCAAGATCAACGAAGACGTCGTGATTCCGCTCGATCGCATGGGCGAGTACACGGACGGCATCGAGCGGATCAACATCGAGCTGTCGCTCAAGAACAAGCTGCAACTCGTCGATGCGCTCGAAGCGTTCTTCCGCACCGGCAAGCTGCCGCTCGGCAAGACCGACGACGCGAACGAAATCCCCAGCGCCGAGCTGCTCGAAGATCGCGTGCAGCAGGCGCTCGATCTGCTCAAGCGCGTGCGCGAGCGCTGGACGTTCGTCGGCGACAAGCTCGACATGCCCTTGCGCGAGGCGCAGCACTATCTCGTGAATCTCGGCTACGAAGCGCTCGCTGAGAAGTTCGCGGATCGCGTCGATATTCAGCCGGACGCCAACGTGTTCCACGTCGCGCAGGATCGCACGGTGCGCATCTCGTGGAAGCAGGAGATTCGCGCGGAACTGCGCCAGATCTTCAACGGCGGCGAATTCAAGCCGATCCTCGACGAAGCGCAGGCCATCCACAAGCACGTGCTGCGCGGGCGCGTGTTCGTCGCGCTGCACATGCACGCGGGCGATGGCAACGTGCACACGAACATTCCCGTCAACTCCGACAACTACGAGATGCTGCAGGACGCGCATCACGCGGTCGCGCGCATCATGAAGCTCGCGCGTTCGCTCGATGGCGTGATCTCGGGCGAGCACGGCATCGGCATCACGAAGCTGGAGTTCCTGACCGAAGAGGAAATCGGCGATTTCCGCGCATACAAGCAGCGCGTCGATCCGCACGGTCGCTTCAACAAGGGCAAGCTGTTCGACGGCGCGGATCTGCGTAACGCCTACACGCCGTCGTTCGGGCTGATGGGCTACGAGTCGATCATCATGCAGCAGTCGGATATCGGCGCGATTTCCGAGTCGATCAAGGACTGCCTGCGCTGCGGCAAGTGCAAGCCGGTGTGCGCGACGCACGTGCCGCGCGCGAACCTGCTGTACAGCCCGCGCAACAAGATTCTCGCGACGTCGCTGCTCGTCGAGGCGTTCCTGTACGAAGAACAGACGCGCCGCGGCGTGTCGATCAAGCATTGGGACGAATTCAACGACGTCGCCGATCACTGCACGGTCTGCCACAAGTGCGTGACGCCGTGTCCGGTGAAGATCGATTTCGGCGATGTGTCGATGAACATGCGCAATCTGCTGCGCAAGATGGGCAAGAAGAAGTTCAACGCGGGCAACGCGGCGGGCATGTTCTTCCTGAACGCGACGAATCCGCAGACCATCAATCTCGCGCGCAACGTGATGATGGGCTTCGGCTACAAGGCGCAGCGTTTCGGCAACGACGTGCTGAAGAAAATCGTCAGGAAGCAGACGGCGAAACCGCCCGCGACCGTCGGCAAGCCGCCGGTCGTGACGCAGGTGATCCACTTCGTCAACAAGAAGATGCCGGGCAATCTGCCGAAGAAGACGGCGCGCGCGCTGCTGGATATCGAGGACAACAAGATCGTTCCGATCATCCGCAATCCGCAGACGACCACCGTCGATTCGGAAGCGGTGTTCTATTTCCCGGGTTGCGGCTCGGAGCGTCTCTTCTCGCAGGTCGGACTCGCCACGCAGGCCATGTTGTGGGAAGCGGGCGTGCAAACCGTGCTGCCGCCAGGCTATTTGTGCTGCGGCTATCCGCAGCGCGGCTCGGGCCAGTACGACAAGGCCGAGAAGATCGTGACGGACAATCGCGTGCTGTTCCATCGCGTCGCGAATACGCTGAACTATCTCGATATCAAGACCGTCGTCGTGTCGTGCGGAACCTGCTACGACCAGCTTGCGGGCTATGAATTCGAGAAGATCTTCCCGGGCTGCCGGATCATCGACATTCACGAATTCCTGCTCGAAAAGAACATGAAGCTCGACGGCGTGACCGGCACGCGCTACATGTACCACGACCCGTGTCACTCGCCGATCAAGACGATGGACCCGGTCAAGCTCGTAAACGATCTGATGGGCTCCGAGCGAGACGGCTACAAGATCGAGAAGAACGATCGATGCTGCGGCGAATCGGGCACGCTCGCGGTCACGCGTCCCGATATTTCGACGCAGGTGCGCTTTCGCAAGGAAGAAGAGATCCGCAAGGGCGCGGCCAAGCTGCGCGGCATTCCGCTTGTCGCGGAAGCGGGCGCGAACGGGATCAATATCGCGAATGCGTCGGCGGGCGCGGCGGGCGCGCAGCCGGGATCGGTGCTCAAGGCCGGGGACGGCCCTCAGCCGAATGGTCAGGACGTGAAAATCCTAACGAGCTGCCCGTCCTGCCTGCAAGGTCTGTCGCGCTACAACGAGGACGCCAACGTCGAGGCGGACTATATCGTCGTGGAAATGGCGCGCAAGGTGCTCGGCGAGAACTGGATGGAACAGTACGTCGAACGCGCGAACAATGGCGGTATCGAGCGCGTGCTGGTGTAATAGCGAAATTGAGGTTTGATTCGCTAGAGGTATGAGATGGACTGTGTGTTTTGCCGTGAAGACGGCGGCGAAGTGCTGTGGTCGGACGACGCGTTGCGCGTCGTCCTTGCCGATGAGCCCGACTGGCCGGGCTTGTGTCGTGTGATCTGGCGCGCGCACGTCGCCGAAATGTCGGATTTGCCGGATGCCGACCGCGCGCGCGTGATGACGGCCGTGAACGGCGTCGAACGCGCGATGCGCCGCGTGCTCGTGCCGGAAAAAATCAATCTGGCGAGCCTCGGCAATCAGGTGCCGCACGTCCACTGGCACGTCATTCCCCGTTTTTCCAACGATTCCCGCTTCCCTCTGCCGATCTGGGCGCCGCGCCAGCGCACGGTGTCCGAGTCGCAGCTATCGAAGCGCCGCGCGCAGGCCACACTCCTGCGCGAACAGGTGCGCAACGAGCTGAACCAGGCGTTCGGCCATCAATAAGACGAGATCATGAGCGGACTCACTTCCACGACGCCGATTCCCACCGGCGTCGTCGTGCATTCGAAATCGCGCGTGCTGGAACTGCAATACGGCGGCGAGTCGTATCGCGTGCCGTTCGAGCTGTTGCGCGTCTATTCGCCATCGGCCGAAGTGCAGGGGCACGGCCCGGGCCAGGAAACGCTGCAGACGGGCAAGCGCGAGGTGACGATCATCGGTATCGATCCGGTCGGGCATTACGCGTTGCAACTGAATTTTTCGGACGGCCACAATACCGGCATCTATTCTTGGGACATCCTGCACGACCTGGCGACGCGTCAGGACGATTTGTGGCGCGAGTATCTGGCGAAGCTGGAAGCCGCGGGCGTGGACCGCGACACGCCGATGGCCGCGAAACCATCCGGCGGCCATTGCCACTGAGCATCAGGGCTGCGGCGTAAAGCCGCACGTCCGGCGCGACGATTGCGCAGACATAGAACGAACAACAGGCGAGGAATAAGCGCGATGAGCAAGACCCACTTCGGATACGAAACGGTCGAGGAGCATGACAAGGCGAAGAAGGTAGCGGGCGTGTTTCACTCGGTCGCGAGCAACTACGACTTGATGAACGACCTGATGTCCGGCGGACTGCATCGGATCTGGAAGCACTTCACGATCGGGCAGGCCAAGGTGCGGCCGGGCTACAAGGTGCTGGACATCGCGGGCGGTACGGGCGATCTGGCGATGGCGTTCGCGAAGCAGGCGGGGGAATCGGGCGAAGTCTGGCACACGGACATCAACGAATCGATGCTGCGTGTCGGGCGCGACCGGCTGATCGACAAGGGCGTGCTGACGCCCGCGCTGCTCTGCGACGCCGAGAAGATCCCGTTCCCGGACAATTATTTCAATATCGTTACGGTTGCCTTTGGTTTGCGTAACATGACGCACAAGGATCGCGCGCTGGCGGAAATGACGCGCGTGATCAAGCCGGGCGGCAAGCTGCTCGTGCTCGAGTTCTCGAAAGTGTGGGAGCCGCTGAAGAAGCCGTACGATATCTACAGTTTCAAGATTTTGCCGTGGCTTGGCGAAAAAGTGGCCAAAGATGCGGAGAGCTATCGTTACTTGGCCGAGTCCATCCGCATGCACCCGGACCAGGAAACTTTAAAAACCATGATGGAACAAGCAGGCCTGGATCGAGTCGAATATTACAATTTGTCAGGTGGCGTGGTAGCGTTACACGTCGGGACGAAATTTTGATGTTCCACTCACTTAAGGATTCGATATGTTCGATTCGCGCAAACCCCAATCCCGGGGTTTCCTGAACCTCTTCTTCAGGAAGGCCGGAATCTTGGCGCTGGCTGGCGTTATTGCGGCTGGCGCAATCTTCGCGGAAACGGCGGAAGCCAAACGCATGGGCGGCGGCCGCAGCATGGGCCGTCAGTCGGCCACGGCGACGCAGCAGCATCAGGCGACGCCGCCGTCGCAGTCCATGCAGCAAGGCCAGGCGGGTCAGGCGGCGCAAGCCCAGCGCGCGCAGCCCGCACCGGCAGCGCCTGCCGCGCAGCCCGCGCGTAACCGCTGGCTCGGTCCGATCGCGGGTCTCGCGGCGGGTCTGGGCATCGCGGCGCTGCTGTCGCACTTCGGGCTCGGCGAAGCGTTCGCCGGCGCGATGGCCAACATGATCATGATCGCGTTGATCGTGCTGGCGGCCGTCATGCTGTTCCGCTTCATCATGCGCAAGCGCCAGGGCAACCAGGGCAACAACACGCCGGCCTACGCCGGCATGGGGTCGGCCGCGGGTTCGCCGTACGGTGCAGCCGGGCGTCAGAGCCTGAATCAGGAGCCGCCGCAGATGCCGCAGCAGCCGACCGGTTTCGGTGCGAACTACATCGAATCGCCGGTGTCGCAAGCGCCCGCGAATCCGAACGTGCCGGCCGGTTTCGACACCGAGGCATTCGTGCGTAACGCGAAGGTCTACTTCGTGCGACTGCAGGACGCGTGGGACCGCGGCAACGTCAACGACATCCGTGAATTCACGACGCCCGAAATGTTCGCCGAAGTGAAACTCGACGTCGACGCACGCGGCAGCGCGCCGAACCGCACGGACGTCGTGCAGCTCAACGCGGACCTGCTCGGCGTCGAGGATCGCCCGGCCGAGTATCTCGCGAGCGTGCGCTTCCACGGCCTGATCCGCGAGTCGGAAGGGGCGGCGGCGGAGCCGTTCGTCGAGGTCTGGAACCTGTCGAAGCAGAAGGTCGGCAACGAAGGCTGGCTGCTGGCGGGCATTCAGCAGGTGAGCTGAAGTCTGACCGAGCCCTTGGCCGAATGGCCAGGGCGCCGGCAACCGTCAGTGTGATAAGCGGTTGCGAAGGTAGAATAGAAACCCGCGCGAGAAGTGTCCCGCGCGGGTTTTTTCATCTCACAGCCGATGACGAACGCAGACGAATCCGCCCGTCCCGCAGCACATCCCGCCTTGAAGACCGCGTCCAGTGGATTCGCGGCCGCCGTGAATCATCTCCTCGTGCGCGAGCCTTGGGCGCTCGAGCGGTTGAAGCCGTACGCGGGCAAGCGCGTGAAGCTGTCGTGCGCGCCGGTTTCGATCGCGCTCGTCGTGCAGGCCGACGGGCTCTTCGCCGCGACCACGGATGCGGAAGCGGGCGCATTCGACGTGACCATCGCCGTGCCGCTCGACGCGCTGCCCGCGTTTCTGCAAGGCGGCCAGGCGGCGGTGATGAAACACGTGCGCATCGAAGGCGACGCCGAGTTCGCGACGACGCTCGCCAAGCTCGCGGAACATCTGCGTTGGGACCCCGAAGAAGATCTCGCGCGCGTGATCGGCGACGCGCCCGCGCATCGCGTAGGGCGCATCGCGCGCGCGGTGCAGGAGCAGGCGCAGCGCACCGGGCGAAATCTGCTCGACACGTTCACCGAGTATTTCCTCGACGAGCGCCCGCAACTCGTGCGCAAGAGCGCGCTCGATGCGTTCAACGCCGAGCTGTCGAAAGCACGCGATGCGCTCGCGCGCGTCGAAAAGCGCATCGAGCGGATAGAACGGCAAACCGAACCATCCCGGCCGGCGAGCGGCGCCTCAGCGCGATCCGGCGGCGAGTCTGTGCGCGACTCGCACGAATAACGAGCTGAAGCGAATTCGAACCATGCGTTTTCTGCGTTTCCTCAAGATTTTTTTCACGATCGTCCGCTTCGGCCTCGATGAGCTCGTGATGAGCGGCATCGACGATCGCCGCGTGCGCTACCTCATGCGCATCACGACGTTCGGCCGCCGCTTCGACGTCGAGCGCGGCATCCGCCTACGGCTCGCGCTGGAAAGCCTCGGGCCGATCTTCGTGAAGTTCGGGCAAGTGCTGTCGACGCGGCGCGATCTGCTGCCCGTCGATGTCGCCGACGAACTCGCGAAGCTCCAGGATCAGGTTCCGCCGTTCGACTCGGACGTGGCGGTGTCGATCATCGAAAAGTCGCTCGGTGCGCCCATCGACGAATTGTTCGACGATTTCGAGCGCGTGCCGGTGGCGAGCGCGTCGATCGCGCAGGTGCATTTCGCGAAGATCAAAAACGGCGAGCACGCGGGCAAGGCCGTCGCGGTGAAGGTGTTGCGCCCGGGCATGCTGCCGGTGATCGACTCCGACCTCGCTTTGCTGCGCGATATCGCGACGTGGGCCGAGCGCCTCTGGGCGGACGGCCGGCGTCTGAAGCCGCGCGAAGTGGTCGCGGAATTCGACAAATATCTGCACGACGAGCTCGATCTGATGCGCGAGGCCGCCAACGGCAGCCAGTTGCGGCGCAATTTCCAGGGGCTCGACCTGCTGCTCGTGCCGGAAATGTACTGGGATTTGTCCGCGCCGACGGTGCTCGTCATGGAGCGCATGGTCGGCGTGCCGATCAGCCAGGTCGCGACCTTGCGCGCAGCCGGCGTGGATATCCCGAAGCTCGCGCGCGAAGGCGTCGAGATTTTCTTCACGCAGGTGTTCCGTGACGGCTTCTTTCACGCCGACATGCACCCCGGCAACATTCAGGTGAGCCTCGATCCGGCGACTTTCGGGCGCTATATCGCGCTGGATTTCGGCATCGTCGGGGCGTTGTCGGACTTCGACAAGAACTATCTCGCGCAGAACTTCCTCGCGTTCTTCAAGCGCGACTATCACCGCGTCGCGACGCTGCACCTCGAATCCGGCTGGGTGCCGTCGAGCACGCGCGTCGAGGAACTCGAAAGTGCGATTCGCGCGGTCTGCGAGCCGTATTTCGATCGCGCATTGAAAGATATTTCGCTCGGTCAGGTGCTGCTGCGCCTCTTTTCGACGTCGCGCCGCTTCAACGTCGAGATTCAGCCGCAACTCGTGCTGCTGCAAAAAACGATGCTCAACGTCGAAGGGCTCGGCCGCTCGCTCGATCCGGAACTGGACCTGTGGAAAACGGCCAAACCGTATCTCGAGCGCTGGATGAACGAGCAGATCGGCTGGCGCGGCTGGTACGAGCGGCTGCAGATGGAAGCGCCGCAGTGGAGCAAGACCATCCCGCAACTGCCGCGGCTGATTCACCATATTCTGGCCGAGCATCACGACGCGCCGAAAAGCGGCAGCGACGAACTCATGCGCATGCTGCTCGCCGAGCAGAAGCGCACGAATCGTCTGCTTGTGACCTTGCTCATCGGCGGTCTCGTCGCGGTGGCGGGCGCGGGCGTCGTCATCGCGCAGTTCTGGCTCCATCCCTGAAAGAGGCGCAGATCATGAGCGATCCGACGAATCCCGCCGTTCCCGATTTCGAAAACCGCGATCCGAATTCGCCGGGTTTCTGGGACGAGCGTTTCGGCCGGCATTTCACGCCGTGGGATCAGGCCGGCGTGCCGGAGCTGTTCAAGACCTTCGTCGCGTCGCGCAATGCGCAGAATGTGCTGATTCCCGGATGCGGCAGTGCATACGAAGCGCTGTATCTCGCGGAGCGCGGCTGGCCGGTGCGCGCGATCGATTTTTCGGCGCTTGCCGTCGAGGCGGCGCGCGCGCAACTCGGTGCGCATGCGGGTGTCGTCGAAGAGGCGGATTTCTTCGCGTACGAACCGCCTTTTCCGCTCGACTGGGTCTACGAGCGCGCCTTTCTCTGCGCGCTGCCGAAGCACCGCTGGCAAGACTACGCCGACCGGATGTCGGCGCTGCTGAAGCCGGGCAGGCTGCTCGCGGGCTTCTTTTTCATCGGGTCGACGCCGAAAGGGCCGCCTTTCGGAATCGAGCGCGCCGAGCTGGACGCGCTGCTGTCGCCGTACTTCGAGCTGATCGAAGACCGCGAGGTCAGCAACTCGATTCCCGTGTTCGCCGGGCGCGAGCGCTGGATGACCTGGCGGCGAATCTGAGCGGGCCGGCTTGAAATCCGTCGCCGGCGCCCTGAAATATTGAGCGGTTAATCTTGCACGCGCGATCCCGAAAATCGCGGGTCAATATTGGTTTGCGGCTATAATTCAAGGCTTTGCAAGCGTCGAAAGATCATTGTAGGAAGAGTGCCATGCCGATTTACGCGTACCGTTGCGCCGACTGCAGCCACGAAAAAGACGTGCTTCAGAAACTGAGCGATGCGCCGCTCACGCAGTGTCCCGCCTGCGGCAAGGACGCTTTCTCGAAGCAGGTGACCGCCGCCGGGTTCCAGTTGAAGGGCTCCGGATGGTATGTCACCGATTTCCGTGGCGGGAACAACAATAGCGGCAAAAGCAACGGCGCCAATGCGTCGAATGAGCCGGCGGCGAAATCGGATGATGCGCCCGCCGCCAGTTCCGGCAACGCGAATTCGAGCGAAAGCGCGACGCCCGCAAGCACGTCATCGACGGATGCCGCCAAGCCCGCCGCGGGCGCGTCCACATCGTCGGGCGCCGCCTGAACGCAAGACGGCCGGCGCGTCCGGCCACGTGCCGCGCCGATGACCTCGTAGACCGCGCTCGCGCGAGCGCGGCCCGCCTGCCAAGCCGAATCTCCCACGCCGTCGAGAACCGGCGCAGCCACCACCCCGTGTAAATGACGACGAAAAAGACTACGCTGAAATCCGTGTTCCTTACCGGCCTGCTCGTGCTGGTGCCGCTTGCCATCACGCTGTGGGTGCTCGGGCTCGTGATCGGCACCATGGACCAGACGCTGCTCCTGCTGCCGCAATCGTGGCAGCCCGAGCGGGTCGTCGGGTTCCATCTGCCGGGCGTGGGCGCGGTGCTGACGCTCGCGTTCATTTTCATCGTCGGGCTGCTGACGCAGAACTTCGTCGGCCAGAAGCTCGTGAAATGGTGGGACGCCATCCTGCGTCATATTCCGGTGGTCGGCCCGCTGTACACGAGCGTGAAACAGGTGTCGGACACGTTGCTCTCGTCGAGCGGCAACGCGTTTCGCAAGGCGCTTCTGATCGAGTATCCGCGCAAAGGCTCGTACACCATCGGTTTTCTGACGGGTATTCCGGGCGGCGACGTGCTCAATCACCTCGACGAAGAGCACGTGAGCGTCTACGTGCCCACTACGCCGAACCCCACATCCGGCTTCTTCCTGATGATGCCGAAAAGCGAAGTCGTCGAACTGGACATGACCGTCGACGCCGCACTGAAGTACATCGTCTCGATGGGCGTGGTGGCTCCGGCGCCGAGCGTGCCGGCGCCGGTCGCGCCAGCCCGCCGCCCCACCGAGCCGCCGATGTAATGCCGGCCGCGCGAGCCGAGCGTCAGCCGAAAGAAGAGCATGACCCGAACGCGCGAGCCGTTGATTAACGAACAACGAAAGACACAACATCATGTCGATGCGATCTGAATACTGCGGTCTGGTGACCGAGGCCCGACTGGGCGAAACCGTCTCGCTGTGCGGCTGGGTGCATCGCCGCCGCGATCATGGTGGCGTTATCTTCATCGACTTGCGCGATCGCGAAGGCCTCGTTCAGGTCGTCTGCGACCCGGACCGCGCCGAGATGTTCAAGGTGGCCGAAGGCGTGCGCAACGAGTTCTGCGTACAGGTCAAGGGCGTCGTGCGCAGCCGTCCCGAAGGCACGGTCAACGCGAACCTCACGAGCGGCAAGATCGAAGTGCTGTGCCACGAGCTCGTGGTGCTGAACGCGTCGGTGACGCCGCCGTTCCAGCTCGACGACGACAACCTCTCGGAAACCACGCGCCTCACGCATCGCGTGCTCGACCTGCGCCGTCCGCAGATGCAGAAGAACCTGCGCCTGCGTTATCGCGTGGCGATGGAAGTGCGCAAGTATCTCGATGCGCAAGGTTTCATCGACATCGAAACGCCGATGCTGACCAAGAGCACGCCGGAAGGCGCGCGCGATTACCTCGTGCCGTCGCGCGTGAACGCGGGCCAGTTCTTCGCGCTGCCGCAGTCGCCGCAGCTCTTCAAGCAGTTGCTGATGGTCGCGAACTTCGACCGTTACTACCAGATCACCAAGTGCTTCCGCGACGAAGACCTGCGCGCCGACCGTCAGCCGGAATTCACGCAGATCGACTGTGAAACCTCGTTCCTCACGGAGCAGGAAATCCGCGATCTGTTCGAGGCGATGATCCAGCACGTCTTCAAGGAAACGATGGACGTCGAGCTGCCCGCGAAATTCCCGGTCATGCTGTACTCGGAAGCCATGCGCCGCTTCGGTTCGGACAAGCCCGACCTGCGCGTGAAGCTCGAATTCGCCGACCTCACGGACGCCGTGAAGGACGTCGACTTCAAGGTGTTCAGCATGCCGGCGAACTCGAAGGACGGCCGCGTCGCGGCGCTGCGCGTGCCGAAGGGCGGCGAGCTGTCGCGCGGCGACATCGACGGCTATACGGAATTCGTGCGCATCTACGGCGCGAAGGGTCTCGCGTGGATCAAGGTCAACGACAAGACCAAGGGCCGCGACGGCCTGCAAAGCCCGATCGTGAAGAACCTGCATGACGCGGCGCTCGCGGCGATCATGGAGCGCACGGCGGCGGAAGACGGCGACATCATCTTCTTCGCGGCGGATCGCGCGAAGGTCGTGAACGACAGCCTCGGCGCGCTGCGTCTGAAGATCGGTCATTCGGAATTCGGCAAGACGACCGGCCTGCTCGAAACCGGCTGGAAGCCGCTGTGGGTCATCGACTTCCCGATGTTCGAGTACGACGAGGAAGAAAACCGCTACGTGGCCGCGCATCACCCGTTCACGAGTCCGAAGGACGAGCACCTCGAATATCTGGAAACGGATCCGGGCCGCTGCCTCGCGAAGGCTTACGACATGGTGCTGAACGGCTGGGAAATCGGCGGCGGTTCGGTCCGTATCTTCCAGGAAGACGTGCAGAGCAAGGTGTTCCGCGCGCTGAAGATCGGTGCTGAAGAAGCGCGTCTGAAGTTCGGCTTCCTGCTCGACGCGCTCCAGTACGGCGCGCCGCCGCACGGTGGCATCGCGTTCGGTCTGGACCGCGTCGTCACGCTGATGTCCGGCGCCGATTCGATCCGCGACACCATCGCGTTCCCGAAGACGCAACGCGCACAGGATCTGCTCACGCAGGCGCCGAGCGAAGTGGACGAGCGCCAGCTGCGCGAGCTGCACATCCGTCTGCGTCAGCCGGAGCAGAAGGCGCAGTAAGCAGCTTTCGTTGTCGATGCAATGAAAAAGGCGCCGAGTGCGCCTTTTTCACTTTTTGCGTTACAGTCTTTGGGCATAAACAGATAAAGAAACGCGCGTTCACAAGCCCATGCAGAAGCCGCCCAAAATTCCCGAATCCGTCCTCGTCGTCATACATACGCCGGAACTCGATGTGCTCATCATCGAACGGGCGGATCACAAGGGCTTCTGGCAATCGGTGACGGGCTCGAAGGATCGCATCGACGAGCCGCTCGTCGAAACGGCCGCGCGCGAGGTGCAGGAAGAGACGGGCATCGTGATCGGCGGCGCGCTCGTGCCGGAAAACGCGCTGCTCGACTGGCATCACAGCATCCAGTACGAAATCTATCCGCAATGGCGGCATCGCTATGCGGAAGGTGTTGTGCAGAACACCGAACACCAGTTCAGCCTGTGCGTGCCGCATTGTCTCGAAGTGACACTCGCGCCGCGCGAACACACCGCACACCTATGGCTGCCGTTTCGCGAGGCCGCCGACCGCTGCTTCTCGTGGTCGAACCGCGAAGCGATCCTGCAATTGCCCGAGCGCCTCGCGGCGTATAACCGATGATCGGTATGCGTCCGCGGCGCAGTTTCAAGCGGCTGCGTCAGGTGCTGTTCTCCGGTCGCCGGCCGCCGCGGCTGTGCTTCACGACTGACAACCGCGTTCGGATCTTCAAGGGCGGCGTGCAGTTCTTTCCGGCGCTGATCGAGCGGATCGACAACGCGCGCAAATCGGTATCGCTCGAAACCTACATCTTCGCCAACGACGACATCGGCCGCGCCGTCTCCGATGCGCTCGTGCGCGCCGCCGAGCGCGGCGTCACGGTGCGCGTGATCACGGATGGCATCGGCACGCAAAGCAATCTGCCGATGTTCGCGCTCTGGCAGGAGCGCGGCGTCGAGCATCGCATCTATAACCCGCATCTGCTGTTCGGGCCGCAAGGCTGGTCGCGCACGCATCGCAAGCTCGCGCTGATCGACGAGACCTTTGCGTTTTGCGGCGGCATCAATATCGTCGACGACTACGATCAGAACGGCACACGTCTCGAGCGCCCGCGCTGGGATTTCGCGATGGAAGCGCAAGGTCCCGTCGTCAAGGACGTGCGCGAAGCGTTCGACCTGCAATGGCAACGCATCCGGCTCGGCGTGAAGCCGAGTCAACCGTCGCAGCCGGGTTGCGAGTCACAGGAAGGGCAGGAAGCGCGGGAAGGCGAACGCGCGCCCGGCCGATGGAACGCCCGCCGCGCGATGCTGGCCCGCCGGCGTGCGCGGCTCGGCGAGATTCACGCGGTCGATCGTCCGTGCGTCGCCTTCGTCGCGCGCGACAACCTGCTCAATCGCCGCGCGATCGAGAAGGCGTATCTGCGGGCCATCGCCAACGCCGAGAGCGAAGTGTTGCTCGCGAATCCGTACTTCATGCCGGGCCGCAAGCTGCGGCGCGCGCTTGTTTATGCGGCGGAGCGCGGCGTGCGCGTGTCGCTTGTGATCGGTCGTAAGGAATTCGTAGCGTTGGATTACGCGACGCCGTTTCTCTACGGCAATCTGCTCAAGCACGGCGTGAGGATCGCCGAGTACGAGAAGACGATGCTTCACGGCAAGGTCGCGGTCGTGGATGCGGACTGGGCGACCATCGGATCGTCGAATCTCGATGCGCTCTCGCTCGTGCTCAATAATGAGGCCAATATGGTGCTCGTCAATCATCAGGAAATTGCCGGCCTGCACGACGCCATTCTTCAGGCATTTGACGAAGGCCGCCCGATTGATGAGAAGCATTATGAATCGCGGCCTATTACGGAGCGAGCGCTTAATTGGCTCGCTTACAACACATACCGCGTGATGATGAAGGTGATCACGATCGGTCAGTACGATTAACCTGCCTTTGCGCAGCACATGCGCGAAAATACTCGCCTACAAGAATAACTAGAAGGGTCTTCCCACGAATCGGGAACTCGGGCAGTCACTTACAGGCAGTCTGTATATAAAACGCGACAATGGGCTCGGACATTGTTGAGATTTATCCTATATACATGTCCTGGCGTTTTAGAAACGCGTATCTAAAAATTTCCTTGTAACACCGACGTTCGGCCACAATAATAGAACGGCCGTTCGATTTTACGGGTCACATAAGAACGGTAGGGACATCATGCGAAAAGGCGAACAGACGCGGGCCGCGATCCTCGACGCAGCGCTGGAGTTGGCAAGTCGGGACGGGCTGGAAGGGCTGACGATCGGCCTGTTGGCCGAACGGATGCAAATGAGCAAGAGCGGTGTGTTTGCGCATTTCGGGTCACGCGAGGACTTGCAGGTGGAGGTGGTGCGCGAGTACCACAGGCGCTTCGAAGATGAAGTGTTCTTCCCGAGCCTGCGCGAAGCGCGTGGCCTGCCGCGATTGCGCGCGATGATGAATCGCTGGATGGAGAAACGCATCCAGGAAGTGACCACGGGCTGTATCTATATCAGCGGAGCGGTGGAGTATGACGACCGCGCCGCGAGCGCCGTGCGCGAGCAGCTCGTGCACAGCGTGAGCATGTGGCGCGAGGCGCTGTTGCGCGCGATCCGCCAGTCGAAGGACGAAGGGCATCTGAAGCCGGAGACGGATCCGCATCTGATGCTTTTCGAGCTGTACAGCTTTACGCTCGGCCTGCATCACGACGCGCGCTTCCTGCATCTGCCGGAAGCCGTGCAACTGACGCGGGACGCGCTGGAAAAAACGATCGTGTCGTATCAGACGTCGAGTGCGGGCGCGAATGGAAGCGCCGCGCAACCGGCTCCGGTGGCGACGACGAATCTGACATCACAACAACCCGACAGCCGTTAGCGGCGCCGTTCGAATCGAAAGGGTTCGGCGGCGCGCAACCAGAAGCTTGAGAAAACTGGAGAGACTCATGGGACAGTACGCCGCCCCCCTTCGCGACATGCAGTTCGTGCTGCACGAAGTGCTGAATGTCGAAGCCGAATTGAAGAGCATGCCGAAGCATGCCGACCTCGATGCCGACACCATCAATCAGGTGCTCGAGGAAGCCGGGAAGTTCTGCTCCGAGGTCGTGTTCCCGCTCAACCAGAGCGGCGACCGTGAAGGCTGCACTTACGAGGGCGATGGCGTCGTGAAGACGCCGTCCGGCTTCAAAGAAGCGTATCGCCAGTACATCGATGCGGGCTGGCCCGCGCTCGGATGCGATCCCGAATACGGCGGACAGGGCTTGCCCGCGTTCGTGAACAACGCGCTCTACGAAATGCTCAACTCGGCGAATCAGGCCTGGACGATGTATCCGGGCTTGTCGCACGGCGCGTACGAATGCCTGCACGCGCACGGCACGCCGGAACAGAAGTCGACGTATCTGTCGAAGCTCGTGTCGGGCGAATGGACCGGCACGATGTGCCTCACGGAGCCGCATTGCGGAACGGACCTGGGCATTCTGCGCACGAAAGCCGAGCCGAATCCCGATGGTTCATACGCGCTCACCGGCACGAAGATCTTCATTTCGAGCGGCGAGCACGACATGGCGGAGAACATCGTCCATCTGGTGCTTGCGCGTCTGCCGGGCGCGCCGATGGGCACCAAGGGCATCTCGCTCTTCATCGTGCCGAAGTTCATCCCCGATGCGAACGGCGCGATCGGCGCGCGTAACGACATCAAGTGCGGCTCGATCGAACACAAGATGGGCATTCACGGCAACGCGACCTGCGTGATGAATCTCGACGGCGCGAAGGGCTGGCTCGTCGGCGAAGCGAACAAGGGCTTGAACGCGATGTTCGTGATGATGAACGCGGCGCGTCTGGGCGTCGGCATGCAGGGTCTCGGACTGACCGAAGTCGCGTATCAGAACTCGCTCGTGTACGCGAAGGAGCGTCTGCAGATGCGCTCGCTGACCGGCCCGAAAGCGCCGGAGAAGGCCGCCGATCCGATCATCGTGCATCCGGATGTGCGTCGCATGTTGCTCACGCAGAAGGCGTATGCCGAGGCCGGCCGCGCGTTCACGTACTGGGCGGCTTTGAATATCGACAAGGAACTGTCGCACGCGGATGAGGCCGTGCGCGCCGAGGCCGCCGACTTTGTCGCGCTGTTGACGCCGGTCATCAAGGCCTTCCTCACGGACAACGCGTTCGAAGGCACCAACATGGCGATGCAGATCTACGGCGGCCACGGCTTCATCTCCGAATGGGGCATGGAGCAATACGTCCGCGACGCGCGCATCAACATGATTTACGAAGGCACGAATTCGATTCAGGCACTGGATCTTCTCGGCCGCAAGATTCTCGGCGACATGGGCGCGAAGCTGAAGCGCTTCGGCAAGCTGGTTGCGGATTTCGTCGAGCAGGAAGGCGTGAAGCCGGAGATGCAGGAGTTCATCAATCCGCTCGCGGATATCGGCGAGAAGGTCCAGAAGCTCACGATGGAGATCGGCATGAAGGCGATGCAGAATCCCGACGAGGTCGGGGCTGCGGCGGTGCCGTATCTGCGTACGGTCGGGCATCTCGTGTTTTCGTATTTCTGGGCGCGGATGGCGCGGGTCGCGTTGGATCATGCTGCTTCCGGCGATGCGTTCTATAAGGCCAAGCTGGCCACCGCGCGGTTCTATTTCGCCAAGCTGCTGCCTGAGACTGCTTCCACTATTCGTGCCGCTCGGGCTGGGGCTAAGCCTATGATGGATTTTGACGAAGCGTTGTTCTGAGCCTTTTTCGCTTTCGCTTTCGCTTTCGTGGAATCCTGATTTCTTTGCGGTCTATTTGCACTGCCCCTGTGCGGGGCGGCAGTCACTTTCTTTGCTGCTGCAAAGAAAGTAACCAAAGAAAGCAGCTTTTCAGGCCCGCGGTCACACGCACGTTGGGTAGTACTCTCGTCCCCCGTGGCACTCGCCTAACGAGTGCCCTCGAAGGACCCACCGGGCTTGGATCGCGCACGGTCTGACAAGCTAGTCGTTTCAAGGCGCTGGACCAGCACGAAAGAGTTCCGGCACAGCGCTGCGCGCTGCCGCAGGGTATGCAAGGGAA